>NZ_AOJH01000001.1 GCF_000337355.1 Halorubrum kocurii JCM 14978
AACGCTGGCTCAGTGGAGGTCATACCTCCCGATTACCGGCGACTTAGTGTAATTATACGGTCTTTCCGCGTTTCTACATAAGAGCGTGGCGTCTTAACCAACAAGCCGATGCCTTTGTTCGCTAGTGTTGGTTAAGAGTCAGCCGGATACGACCACGTAATGACGAGCGCCCAGATATACTAGAGAGAACGGTGACTGAGAAAAGCCCCTTCGCAAAACCCTCAGAGTTGGAGCCGAACTCGGGCACTTACTACGGCCAACACGAGCAGTAGCGCGCCGATACCCCCCATGACGACTGACTGTGCTGTCAGGCCGTGTCGGAGTAGACTGCCAACCAGTGTTCCACCACCGATTGTCAGGATGAGACTCCCAAGGACAACGAGGCCACGCATCACTGATTGTGAGAGCCGGGTGGTGACCCATGGCGCGACAGCGAGTTGGCCGCCGAGTGCGAGTCCCCCAGTACCGGCAAGAGCCGTTCCAACACCGAGATACAGCCCTTGCAGCCCGCCAACACCCACGTGGACACTCCCAACGGCAACCAACCCGACGCCGCTGATGAGCGCCAAGAGGCCAGCGCTCCGAACGAGTGTGTCAAGCGATCGGACTGCCGTGAGTGGTCCTGGGTCGGTTGTCGTCGTGGTGCGTTCGTGAGTCCGGTATGCCCAGTGATCGCCGAGACTCACTACGAGGATGAATGCACCGAGTGCGAGCGCCGCCACCGTGTACGAATCCGTGGGATCGACGACATCGAGCGTCTGGTGGAACCAGAAGACGTTCGTGAAGACTGACGAGTGGAGAGCTTTGAGCTCGGGGGCGTAGAACGGCGCGACCCAGTGGACGTCTGGCAGCATGCCCCAGCCACCACCGAGGAGCACAAGAGTGCGTGCGTACCGTGTCGGCGGCAGCAAATAGAGCGCGATGAGGGCCGTACAGATCCCTCCAACAGCAAAATGGGTGATCGCTAATGACACAAGTAGAATCTCGCGTAATGTTGTGAAAGCT
This sequence comes from Halorubrum kocurii JCM 14978, assembly GCF_000337355.1. Classification (GTDB taxonomy): domain Archaea; phylum Halobacteriota; class Halobacteria; order Halobacteriales; family Haloferacaceae; genus Halorubrum; species Halorubrum kocurii. The sequence goes on from NZ_AOJH01000001.1 coordinate 1,006, forward strand.
TTGTGCTCGGCCTCGATGAGGATGTGTGATACATTAGAGAACAATAGACGAAGACTCGGACTTAACGTCGAGTACGTCCAGCTATTCAGGTAGTACCGTAGCGGCTAAACCCCAGTCTCCCATCGCCACTAGGCATGTACGGAGTCGTGCTAGCGGCCGGCCGTGGGACCCGGATGCGACCCTTGACAGATCGTCGCCCGAAACCGCTCCTGCCGGTTGGCGACCGGTCGCTGCTCGAACGCGTGTTCGACACCACGGTCGACATCGTCGACGAGTTTGTCGTTGTGACCGGGTACCGCGGCGAGGCGATCCGCGAGAAGATCGGCGAGTCGTACCGAGACCGCCCGGTCCACTACGTTGAGCAGGTGGAGGCACTGGGGACGGCTCACGCCGTGGCACAGGCCGAGCCGGTCATCGATGATGACTTCTTGGTGCTCAACGGCGACGTGGTTGTGGACGCATCGCTGCCGCGCGCGCTCGCTGAGGCCGAGGGGATGGCGGTCGCAGCGACTGAGGTCCCAGACCCGCGGGCGTACGGCGTGCTCTCGACGACCGACGATGGCTCGCTCGCGGGGATCGTCGAGAAGCCCGACGACCCACCGACGAATCTCGCGAACGTCGGCTGTTACGCGTTTGAGCCTGCGGTGTTCGAATACATCGACAGAACGCCTAAGAGCGAGCGGGGTGAGTACGAGATTACGACAACGATCGAGCTCCTGCTCGACAACAACTACCGAATCGATGTGGCCCCCTACGAGGGCACGTGGCTCGACGTCGGTCGCCCGTGGGAGCTGCTCGAAGCCAACGGGCTCGCGCTTGCAGAGTTCGAGGAATCGGACGAAGCCGTCGCCGGTACCGTCGAAGAAGGCGTTCATCTGCACGGGCCGGTCGTTGTCGAGGCGGGGGCCAGACTGCAGTCTGGCACGTACGTCGAAGGGCCAGCAGTCATCCGTGAGGGGGCGGAGGTCGGCCCAAACGCATACATCCGCGGGTCGACGGTGATTGGTCCGGACGCCCATGTTGGTCACGGCGTCGAGATCAAAAATAGTGTGTTGATGGACGACGCGTCGGTGGGCCATCTTTCGTACGTTGGTGACTCCGTGCTCGGGCGCGGCGTGAACTTCGGTGCGGGAACAAACGTCGCCAACCTCCGGCACGACGACGCGAACGTCCGGCTGACGGTGAAGGGGAACCGCGTGGACACCGGCCGGCGGAAGCTCGGAGTGATCGTCGGCAACGGGGCCAAGACCGGAATCAACACGTCGCTGAATGCCGGCCTCCGGATCGGCGCGGGTGAAACGACAGGCCCCGGCGAGGTTCTGACGCGCGATCGGCTCTCTGACTGATATTCGTTCACCTGGACAAAACGACTGAATCTGTATCGGACTCTCAGAATCAGTTACGGATCCTAGAGCGATGTCCTTTACCGTGTCGGAGAGTGACGCAGTTGACATGAGCGACGCACCAGTCACGGCGGTGATTCTCGCCGCCGGCGAGGGACATCGTTTAGAACCGCTGACAAATCGGCGGCCAAAACCGATGATCCCCGTGGCAAACCGACCACTCCTCGAGTATGTTGTTGAGGCGGTCGCCGAGGCAGGCCTCGATCACATTACACTCGTTGTCGGATACCACCAAGAGCGCATCCGGAACCACTTCGGTGACGGCGACGAGTGGGACGTGACGATCGAGTACGTCGAGCAATCGACCCAGCTCGGAACCGGCCACGCTGTGCTCCAAGCCGAACCAGTGGTTGACGGGCCATTTGTCGTGCTCAACGGCGATCGAGTTGTCGATGCGGCACTGGTCGAGCGTGTTGCCGATGCCACGCGTGACGGCACCCGTCCCACGATGGCAATTACGGCAGTTGAGACACCGCGTGACTACGGTGTGGTGGCGTTTGATGAGGAGCGCGTGACAGAGATCGTGGAAAAACCTGAAAGGCCGGTTGAGACGAATCGAATCAACGCTGGCGTCTACGGCTTTTCACCTGCAATCTTCGATGCAATCCGGAACACAAACACACACGGCGAGTTAGCGCTGACAGCGACCCTTAATGAGCTCGCCGATGAGACCGATGGCGTCAACGGGATCACATACACCGGTCGGTGGCTCGATGTCTCGAACCTCTGGGACCTACTGACGGTCAATGCCGGCCTGATCGGCGCTGAAGCAACGGCCTCGAACGAGAGTCGTGTCGAGAGCGCGTCAGTGAGTATTGCTGATGACGTCGTGCTGGCAGACGGCATTCGCGTGGGGCCGACAGTGACAATTGGGGGGAACACCGCTGTTGGTCGGAACGTGACGATCGGATCGAATGCGGTCCTCGAGAATGCGATTGTCTTCCCCGATGCGGTGATCGGGGCTGGCGCAGTGGTGCGCGATGCCGTTGTCGCCAACAACGCACGAATTGGACCGAATGTGACAATTGAGGGAACACCGTCGACGATGGTCATCGAGGAGAGTGTCCATCACAATATCGAGTTTGGTGGCGTGGTTGGTGATAATGCCACGATCGGTCCCGGCGCGATACTCACGACGGGCGCGATTGTTGGCGATGATGTCGACACTGATGCGGGCGTGACGATCGACAGTCGGGTTGCGGCGGGTACAACGGTACGGAGGGGATAATCATGTGTGGCATTATTGGGTACGTGCAAGCAAGTGGTGGCGGGACACCGACAGTTGCGAGGGACGGCGGTGTAACGTACGATACTGGTGAGATCATCCACGAGGGGCTTCGGAATCTCGAGTATCGTGGGTACGATTCTGCGGGAGTGGCGCTTGTGGGCGCGTCGAGTGGGCTCACCGTGGCGAAGCAGTCAGGTGCAGTCGATGGGTTGGAGATTCCTGACGTGGCGGATGCGACGCACGGCGTTGGTCACACACGCTGGAGCACGCATGGCCCGCCGACGGACGCGAACGCACACCCACACACTGATTGTGTGGGCGACGTCGCGGTCGTCCATAATGGGATTGTTGAGAATTATGAGACGCTCAAAGCGGAGTTGGCAGATCACGAGTTCACGAGCGACACGGATACTGAAGTCATTCCGCATCTGATCGAGGAGGAGCTCACAGCCGACCCCGATGCCGATCTGCTGGCTGCAGTCCGACGCGTTGAGGATCGACTAGAGGGCAGCTACGCAATCTGTGCAGTTCGTGAGGACGACGATCGGATTATTGTTGCGCGACGTGGGAGTCCGCTCGTGTTGGGACGTAGCGAAGACGCGTCGTTCGTCGCGAGCGACGTGACCGCGTTCTTAGAACATACGCGCGACGTGACTTATCTGGAGGATGGTGACGTGGCGGCGCTGTCGGAGGATGGCGTCGAAATCTTCGCAAGCGGTGAACGGGTTGAGCGCGATATTGAAACGGTGACGTGGGACGCTGATGCCGCAGAAAAGGGCGGGTATGAACACTACATGCGCAAGGAGATTCACGAGCAGCCTGAAGCACTCCGACAGACCATCACCGGCCGCTTAGATGTTGACGCTGGGGACGTCGATCTTGATGTCTCGTTCCCGCCGGGGTTTCTGGCGGATGTCGAGGAAATTCGGGTTGTTGCCTGCGGGACCTCCTACTACGCCGGTCGGTATGCCGCGCAGCTGTTTGAGGAGCTTGCCGGTGTGCGCGCGACCGTCGAAATTGCCAGCGAGTACGAGTTCGGTGCCGGACGAACCCCAGATCGGACGCTCGTGGTTGCGGTCACCCAGAGCGGCGAGACGGCCGACACGCTTGGTGCGGTGCGGCGTGCGAATGAGGCGGGCGCGCGGACGTTCGCCGTGACGAACACCTTGGGGAGTACAGTGACGCGGGAAGTTGATGGGACCGCGTTCATCCGGGCTGGCCCGGAAATTGGCGTGGCGGCGACGAAGACGTTCGCTTCGCAGGTGGCGACGCTTGCGATGCTTGCGGTGAGTATCGGGCGGGATCGTGGTGCGCTCGCAGCCGCCGACGCGCGTGCTGTATTAGAAGATCTACAGGGGCTACCTGGAGCGGTTCAACAGGTGCTTGATAAGGAGTCACGAGTTCGGGAGGCAGCCCAAACGTACCAAGATAGCGAGGCGTTCTTTTTCGTCGGACGTGCGCTTGGTGTTCCGGTGGCCTTAGAGGGTGCGTTGAAGCTCAAAGAGATCTCCTACGACCACGCTGAAGGGTTTGCCGCGGGTGAATTGAAGCATGGGCCATTGGCATTAGTGACGCCAGAGACACCCGTGCTAGCGGTGTTGACGGAGGGGTCGCGGGCCAACGAAACGATGAACAACGTCACCGAAGCGCAGACGCGTGGCGCGCCCGCGCTGGGGTGTGTCTCTGCTGATGCGGAGTATGACACACTTGATGTCGACTTTCCCGTGCCCGATGTGGGTATCGTTGAGCCGCTGGTTGCCAACGTGTACTTGCAGTTGTTCGCGTACCACGTTGCTAACGAGAAAGGCCGACCAATCGATAAGCCACGGAATCTAGCGAAGAGTGTAACGGTGGAGTGACCCGACTCTGAGCCTCGTTCAGAAGACCCGACCGGCCCGCTCTGTCGAACTACACATTCTGCGATCGATTATTGGCCCGGGGAATCAGTGAGCATCACCCGTCGATCGATGAGCCACACAAGCCCAGCAAGCGCCATCGCAGCAACTACTGGCCACCGGTCGCTGCTCAGGTAGAATCCATTGACGGCAATCCCATGTGTAATGAACGGCCACAGGAGCGGGCTCGTTATCCCAGACGGTTTATACAATAGTAAATCGAGCGCGTAGTGGGACCCGGCACCGGTACACAAGAGTGCGAACACGATACGTCGATACGCGTTCGGGACGAGGAGTGCGCCAATACACACAACAAGGAGCGTGCCGCCAACCCGATGGAGTGGACCCCACGTGAAGGGCACTCCCAGGAGTATAGTAATCAGATCGCTGGGGAGCACAAGATCGATCCGGTTGAGATCTGGGAGCGTTGAGCCGATCATCACCGCTGTGATGAATGGGTACGAGATCCACTCGTACCGCCACGAAAGCACGATCCCGAGAACGTATCCAAACAAAATGTGGGTGAAGAGATCAGCCATCCGTATCTTCCTCCGACAAATAGCGGGTATGAAGCGGTGTGTCCCGCGGTGAGAAGGCGATCTCATTCAGATCAAACCGCCACCCATCGAAGATACGAACAGCAACGAATAGCGCCCCAAGCACTGAGATCGCGTACATGTACGTTGTCTCCCACGGCTCACGGACGACTGCACGGTCCCGGTTCACGACGAGTGTCCCGTCCGTGGTGAGCGTGCCATCGACAATGATCCCTTGCCCAACACGTACATCCGGCGCATTCTTAACGGGAAGTCGTTGGGTGCTGGTGCCGTCCTCAATCTCAATGGTGACGGGATCAGTCGCGATGACCTCACCACCGGTCTCAACGTGTTCACCGGCAAAATTTTTAGGCGATACGTCAGGATCAGCGAGGTTCGGGCCCGAGTCTGGCGGTGCTGGGTACCCCGCGCCAGCAAGCACAAAGAGTCCGACAAGGAGTACGACACAGACTCCAAGGGCACCCATGCGATACCCGACAGCAGTAGCCATCTAGGTATTGGTCCGTCAGTGTCGGGTAAAGATTCACCGGTAGTACTGTGTCAATCAATAGCCCGTACACACACGAGATCCTCGATTAACCAACAGTCATGAAACTACCTGTTCTTTGTTGGTTAATAAGTTAGTTCCAACCTTATAGACATATCACCTGATTTATGACGTGTTGGTGACATTCAATTCGGCAGTCATCTTTCCGACTTTAGTGCGGAGAGGCCATTCAGTACTGGCGCACCCGGAGTCTCACGAACACAACGACGGCGAGGATTGAATGCATCCCGTTCTAAATATCCAATATGAAAGTAATCTCGCAAGGTGGATATCTCACTCTAGTAACACCGTGTATATGGAACCGACAGCGCAGTCACTCGCGCGGACCTACTTCGATTGTGTCTACTCCGACGCATGGGAGAAAGTCGAAGAAGTAGAGGGGATACAGAACCACTCTCAGCACGGAAAACTCGTGTTGTACGCACTAACACGGCTCCACGAACGTGGTGAAACGCCGGTGCGGACGCGTGAAGTCGTCGATACGTACCGGACCGTGGCTCACTCGAAAGGTATGAGTCCGGTCTCGGAGCGTTCGGTGCGTGACTATCTGGGTGAGTTGGCACAGTTGGGAATCACGAGGGCGACAGAACACAATCGAGGGAAAGACGGTAGAAAATACAACGAACATCGGTTGTCGAAGTCTGTTTCGGCGGTCCGGAGCGGGGTATCGACCTTGTTGGAGTCGGCGTAAATCAGGCGTCCCGGGTACTCTGGTGACAGTGGTGTCTGCCCCATCTAACAGCGGAAGCGGTGGGGTGCGTCACTACGCGATCGGGATCGAGGGCTGGCTCGTGGACGTTGAGTATCCTGAAGATCATGAAGGAGTCGAGGCGCGACTTGTGAGGGAGATTGAGGGAGGCGAGGCGGCTACGGGATCAGCGGAAAGAGAGAAAAAAGTATTTAGATAATCTAAGGTAATTCCCACAAATTTGGATGCAAAGCATACTAGATGACATAATCCTAACAAGAAACCATAATAATGGGTGGTTGCGTTCTTTCTTTGGCTAATTCAATTTTGATACGGTTCACAGACCCGCGAAACGCCCTTCTCAAACCCAATCGTTGGCTCCCATCCAGTGGCCTCATGGAGTTTCGAGTAGTCAGCCATCGTGTCGTGAACGTACTCTTCAAGTGGATTCTCGATATACTTCGGCTCGATGTCGGTTCCGAGCTCATCGTTGATCAGTTCGATCATTGTATTGAACGAGTAGCTCTCTTCGGTACCAACGTTGTAGATACCCTGGAGTTCATGATCGGCAGCGAGTTCACACGCACGAACGACATCGTCGACGTGCGTGAAGTCGCGTGTCTGGGTGCCATCGCCGAACAGTTCTGGCCGTTCCTCATTCGCAATTTTGTCGGTGAACTGCGCGACGGTGTTTGCAAACTGTCCTTTGTGTTTCTCGGCACCGCCAAAGCCCTGGTACACTGAGAAAAAGCGCATGCCAGCCAGGGTCATCTCGTGGAAGCTGTGGAAGTACTCCGCGTAGCGCCCACGGGCGAGTTTGGAGGCTTCATACCCAGTGCGGGCTTGCACGTCCATTGTCTCTGGTGAGGGGTCGGTGCGATCGCCGTAGATCGACGAGGTGGTCGCGTACACGACAGTGTCACACCCGTCTTGCCGTGCTTGTTCGATGGTGTTCACGAACCCCTCCACGTTGACGCGAGCGCCTTGTGCAGGGTTTTCTTCGTGCATCTTGTACGAGGAGAGGGCCGCGAAGTGGAACACAACGTCGACGTCGGTGGGGAAATCATCGTCGACGACGGAGGCGTTGATAAATTCGACTTGGTCAGCAAGATTTTCAGGTGTTCCAAGATAGCAGTCATCGACGGCGATCACATCATTGTGGTCCGCCAGATGGTTCGCGAGATTCGAGCCGATAAACCCAGCACCGCCCGTGACGAGGACGCGTTGATCTTCCATACACATATCTGTTCGGTGATTGAGTGAAAGACTTGTGATACTGGTGGTAGTGGGGTATCAGTATCATAGGATCTCTAATGAGAATGTCTGAATTAGTATCCAGATAACAAAGCCTGTGACAACCGTACACTACTCTATGAGTGAGAGATGCCCATGGTGTGAAGAGCAAGTGCATGGTGCAGTGAAACTTACTGGTGAATCGTTCGTACTCGTCTGCCCCAGCTGTCGCAGTGAATATTCTCCCACCGATGCGGCATCGTCAAATCAGCGAGTAGTCTGATACTAACGCGTGTCCATTCTTGATTCTAGTTAGGAGTGAAGAACGACCCAGTATCGCTCGCAGAATTAGTCGTCGGCCGCTTCCATGCGGTTTTCACTAAGCTTTTCCCAGATCTCGGTACAGCCTGCCCCATCTTCTAAACCATCAAGGTGGTCGTGTTCATCCTCGTTTGTGTTACTCATTACGTGAGTAACCAGTTAAGACCTGATTATATTAATGCATCGGAGACTTTCCCTAGTGTATCCAACTAGACCGTCAAATAGACCCTGAAGATTACTTAGAGTATCTGCAGCCTTCAGTAAACAGGTCTCTTTGCGTAGTACAACGTTTTATTCATATCCGCAAACGAAGACCGCTCATGACTGAGAATCCATCGGATCTTCTTGAAACACTTGATCTCACCGAATACGAGGAAGAAGCGCTTGAAACGCTCCTCATACTGGGAAAAACGTCTGCTCCTGATCTGTCTGAAGCGACAGGAATCCCCAAAGCGCGAATCTATGGTGTGCTAGATACGCTCGGTGATGCGGGGTACATCAAAATTATCCCTGGTCGCCCAAAAATGTACCAGCCCAAACCACCCTCAGAGATTCTCGATCGCGCTATCGAAACACGTCGTCAAGCGTTCGAAACCTACCAACAGACGCTTGAAGACATTCGTACCGAGTTTATCGAAACACTGCAGCCGCTTTATGAATCCGCAAGTTCGGATGTTTCACCGACCGAGAATCTATTTTATGTAGTTAACGTTGGTGACTCAAGCGAGGAAGAAACTCGCCAACTCTACCGCAACGCAGCCAACCAGATCGATATCATCACAAAAAGTTTCGAATATTTTGATGCAGTCGAGCCAACACTCACACAGGCTGTCGACGACGGCTGTACTATCCGTATTCTCTTTCTCCATCCCAAGCACCTTTCGACGACAAATCAGCAGATCCAACGCGCGATCGTCGATTATATCCACGACTCGCATCCCAGCATCGAGACACGGTTTAGTGACAATCAGCTCCCGTGGCGGGGGACAATCACTGACCCGAGTATGGACTATGACCAAGGTTCTGCGATTTTTCTCGTTGAAGAGAAAAATATTCCACTACACAAGCGCCAAGCTGCTGTCACCGATAACGGCTCGTTTGTCGCTGGCCTCGAACGCTACTTCAATCTTACCTGGACGTACGAAACCACCGACACTTAGCCTCGCTAGGCGTGGCTAAACTCTTGGGCCGCAAGAGAACGAATTCGAATAGATGAGTGGCGATTTCGACGTCTGGAAAAATCAGTTTTCGGCTGCGGTGTCACGAAGGAGACCACGAATGCTGTCTGCAACCGAGTGTGTCGGTTCCCATCCAAGTTCAGATTGTGTGTTGGTGGTGTCGACGGTGAAATCCTTAACAAGCGTTTCGTCGTCACCGCGTGGATTCTCAACGAGTTCAACATCGATATCGTCCCCGCGTTCCTCAGCCGTTATCTGTTGGACGAGTTCGGCGACAGCTTGGACGCTCGGATCTTCGTCCGAGGCGATTTCGTACTTTTCGACACCCGTCTCGCCAGCGTCGAGTTGCTCGAGGAGTCGTTCCGTGCTGTGGACGTACGCACGGGCGACATCATCCACGTGGACATAGTTCCGCGACTGCGTTCCAGGTCCGTACACGGTGAGCGGCTCTCCGTTGAGTGCCCGATTCACGAAGAAGTTGATGACCGTCCCTTTCGAGACACGCTGACCGTCGATGGTGTGTTGGCCATAGAGATTCGACTTCAAGTAGAGGTGCGCCGGGAAGGCATCTTCAGCGTATGCTTCGATAGCTCTCTCTCCGAGTAGTTTCGTGCGGCCGTACCAGTTGAATGGGTCACGTGGATCATCAACGGTTATCGGAAATGTTTGTGGGTCGCCGAGGACTGCCATACTGAACGGGAACACGAGCCCAGCACCGGTTTTCCGGCAGAACCACGCCACATTGTTCGTCCCGGTGACGTTCACATCGTATGCGAGGTCTTGCTGTTGCTCACAGTCATCAACACCGCTGATCGCCGCGAGATGAAGGACAATGTCTGACCCGGCGAGTGCGGCTTCGAGTTCGCTCCGATTTCGGATGTCGACGTGAGAGACCTCGACATCGCCAATGCGGCGGACATCGCCCAAATAGAAGTTGTCAAGGGCGACGTACTCCCAATCGGGATATTGGTCGGTCAGTAGCTTCACGACGCGACTCCCGATGTAGCCAGCGGCGCCGGTGATCGCAATCTGTGGGGTCTCTGTTGCTGTGGGTGTGTCTGTCATTGTGGTAGTGGTGCAGTCAGTTGGTGTGTGTTTGTGAACTGGTCCGCGAGCTCTCGAACACCCTCTCGAAGTGTGTACTCGGTACTGAACTCGGTCTCAGCGAGTCTATCGAAGTTCACGTGGTAGGATGGTCCAGGGTGTTCGTCACGGAGGTACGTGATCTCGAGATCGTGATTGAGTTCGTCTTGGATGATTTCGGCGATCGTCTCAACCTGGTAGTTTTGATTGTTGGCACCGACGTTGTAGATGTCCTGTGGCCACGAGCCAGGATGTAGAGCAGCGTGTTTGTACGCACGGGCGGCGTCTTGGACGTGGATGAACGGCCGCCAGTTGCTGCCGTCGCCGTAGATGGTCAGTGGTCGGTTTGTCAGTGCACGGAACACGAAGTAGTTGACCACGAGATTGAATCGGACACCTGGCGAGTACCCGTAGTTCGTACTCATTCTGAGCGCTGTCGCGTCAAATCCGTACTTCGTTTGTGTGTCTCTGATGAGAGTTTCAGCCTCATACTTTGCTTCTGCGTACGGATTCAGGGGATCAGGCTCGGTGGTCTCGTCAATGTCTGTGCTGGATGCGCGCCCATAGAGGTTACATGACGACGCGAATACGACGTTGCCGACATCGAGCTTCCCGGCAGCTCGAACAACGTTTTCAGTTCCTTCGTAGTTCACATCGAAGGTTTCTGCACGCCGCTCATGGGTACTGTCTGCGCCCGTGATCGCAGCGAGGTGAATCACTGTGTCCGTGTCACCCATTGCTTTCTCGACGTCACCGTACTCGCGGACATCTCCCCGCTGAAACGTCACGTGATCGGGTGTCCCAACGCCTAATCCCATGAGGTTCCGAGGCGTGGACGCAGCCAGGTTGTCGAGAACGGTGACCGAATCGACGGTCTCGTCTTCGAGTAATTTGGGGAGGAGTGCACTTCCGATATAGCCACAGCCTCCGGTTATTAAGACGTTCATATACTCAGTATATTTACGAAAGCGAGGGGTAAACCATTCGATACCGGCTTCCTCGTTAATCCTCGAGGCGATCTTCGAGGACACCGGGGAGGAAGCGGTCTTCGTGGGCTTCGATTACGTCGGCGTGGTTGGTGAGCGTCTCGAAGACGTCCCCAATGCCTGCTTCGAAGTCTTGGGCTTGCTCGCCAATAAGGTCGTCATACTGGCCGTGTTCGATCTCCATCTTGTGGGTTTCGTCCTCGTCACGCGGATTCTCGAAGTGTTCCACCGCGACATCGAGCCCGTGCTCAGTGCCGACGTCGGCAATTGTGTTCGCGATCTCGACGATGCTGATCGCACGCGTGGTCTGATTGTAGACGACGTGGTTGTCCGGACGCTCGTCGGGATCGATGAGTGCGAGCTGCGCGAGCCCTTCGACTGTGTCTTCGAGGCTGATGAAGGGTTTGCGCTGTTCACCTTTGCCGTAGACGGTGACGGGGTAGCCAGCGACCGCTTGGGCGGCGAAGCGGTGGGCGACAGTCCCGAAGTAGTAATCAAAGTCGAAGCGCGTGTTGAGGCGGTCGTCTGCGCGCGTCTCCTCGGTTTGGGTGCCGTAGACGATCGCGGTTCGGACGTCGCTGATCGGAATGTTGAACTGCTGGTGGGCCAGCCGCATGTTGGCCGCGTCGTGGCTTTTTGTGAGGTGATACCAGCTGCCGGCCATTGCTGGGAACGGCACTTCGTCCTGTTCACCTTCGTTCTCCATGGTGGCGCCGCCTTCAGGGATGGGGAACTCGGGCGCGCCGTAGACACCAGTGGTGGTGGTCTCGATAAAGTGGGTGTCAGTGAGATCGTGTTCTTCGAGACCCCACAGGAGGTTGCGAGTTGCTTGGAGGTTGTTGTGCTGGGTGTAGTTAGCGCGCTCACCATTGATCTGCGAGTAGGGCGCTGAGGGCTGGGCCGCGGTGTGGATGATCGTGTCTGGTTCGTGGACGGCGAGGAGTTCGTCGACGAAGTCCTTGTTCGTAAGGTCGCCCTCGACGAACGAGAGGTTCGTGAGGCCGTGGGTTTCTTCAGCGGCGTCGAGGCGCGTTTTGATCGGTGCGACGGTGGTTGCGGAGGTGGAGCCAACCTCGTCGACCCACTCGCGGCGCGCGAAGTTGTCAACGAGGAGGACGCGATCGTCGGTTCTAGAGGCAATTCGGAGTGCGGTCGGCCAGCCGACGTAGCCGTCGGCACCGGTGATGAGGATAGTCATAGTTACTCAAGGAATGAGTAATTCTATCACATCAAAAAGCCATCGAAGAGAAATTCCCTGACTGTACGGGGGTAAGCCTTAGAAATCGAAGAAATAAAATGACCGATCGAACATAAAGATGAGGGTAGATTAGAAATTGACGATCAAACCTCCGGTTTCGGAGGCTTATTGACGAATTCAATTAAGTGAAAAGGGCTATGACGGAGCATCATCTCCGCTAATGACATGAAAGCCGTTGTACTCGCTGCCGGCGAAGGGACACGACTCCGCCCCCTTACCGAGGACAAGCCCAAGGGAATGGTAGAGGTAGCAGACGAACCACTGCTTACCCATTGTTTTGACCAGCTGATCGAGTTGGGCGCCGACGAGCTCGTCGTCGTCGTCGGCTACCTGAAGGAGGTGATCATCGACCACTACGGCGACGCGTACGAGGGCGTCCCCATCACCTACGCCCACCAGCGCGAGCAGAACGGGCTGGCCCACGCTCTGTTGACCGTTGAGGAGCACATCGATGACGACTTCATGCTCATCCTCGGTGACAACGTCTTCGAGGCGAACCTCCAAGATGTGGTGCGGCGCCAGCGCGAGGAGCGGGCCGACGCCGCGTTCCTCGTCGAGGAGGTGCCGTGGGAAGAGGCATCACGATACGGCGTGTGTGACACCAACCAGTACGGCGAGATCACCGACGTGGTCGAGAAGCCCGATGACCCTCCAAGTAATCTGGTGATGACCGGCTTTTACACGTTCAGTCCTGCGATCTTCCACGCGTGTCACCTCGTGCAGCCCTCCGACCGCGGCGAGTACGAGATCTCGGACGCGATCGACCTGTTGATCCAAAGTGGGCGGACGATCGACGCGATCCCGCTCGATGGGTGGCGCGTCGATGTCGGGTATCCAGAGGATCGAGAGGAGGCGGAGGCGCGGTTGAAAGGGAAGGAAGTAGAAGTTTGATCCCCCGACTTCGCGTTAGATCGTCGGCAAATTCTTTTTAGTGGTCTACTAGCCGCTCCGACTTATCGGACGAATTAAATGCGAACAAAGTAATGCTAAGTCAAATCTGATGGCTTCGCTTCTCCGGTCAATACTCTCCATCTTCTCCGGGAAAGTCGCTGGAATACTGATTGGCTTGGCGTTCACGCCGATTCTCGTTCGGGTTATCTCCCAAGCCCAGTATGGCTTGTATGCGAGTATACTGGCCGGCTTCAGCATCGTCACGCTTCTGTCCAAGGGTGGACTGTTCGACGCGACGAGGAAGATGGTCGCCGAGCACACTGATGATCCCACAGAGGTCTCGTCGGTTATCTCCACGTCGTTATTCCTTAGCGTCGTTTACGGGGTTGTCGCCACGGGCGTCGTTCTCCTGAGTTTGTGGTTGAATATTGTCCCTGATCGATACACCCCTTACGTGTGGATTCTCACGGGAGCGATACTCTTCACGAACGTCTTCGGGATCGTGAAGGGTACCTTTTACGGACTCCAGCAGGAATCTGTGGGCGAGGTTCTGAATATCGTCCGCCGCCTCGTATACACGGCCGGTGGGTTGCTGCTTGCATACATCGGCTACGACGTACTCGGCGTGTTCTCCGCGTACGCGCTCTCGTTCTTACTGTTGAGCATCTCGGGAGCCGTCGTCCTCACGAGATATTCTTCGTTCGGCTTCCCAAGGTGGGGTGACGTTTCGACGTACGGAAGAGAAATCGCGTCCTTTGGCGGCTACCAATTGATCGGAGGCTTGAGTGCGATGCTTTTGTATCGAACAGACATCCTGCTCGTCGAATTCTTCAAGAGCGGGACGTTCACGGCGCTCTATCAAAGCGCGATCACACCTGCAGAGATGATCTGGTTCGTACCGTCGGCGATTCAGCTCGCGTTCCTCCAACACACTGCGAGCCTCTGGGGTTCCGGCGAGATTGAAGAGATTAACGAGAATATACAGACCGGTGTCAAGTACTCCGTCCTCTCGTTGACTCTGTTCGGTGTGGGACTGTTCGTCCTCGCGGAACCGTTCCTCACAGCCTACTTCGGCCCTGACTACGTCGGCGCGACTACGACCTTACAGGTGTTGATCGTCGGAACGTTCTTCTTCGGCATCACCCGGGTCGTCGTTCCGGTGTTCCAGGCGACTGGCTGGGTCCGGCATACGGAACTCATCACCTTCGGCGCGCTCGTACTCAACATCCTGTTGAATACGCTTCTCATTCCTCGATACGGTATCATCGGTGCTGGGATCGGTACCGGAGTGTCTTACGTCGCCATATTCGCCGGGAATGTGGCACTATGGTCGTATTCACCGTTCGACTTCGTTCCACTGCGGTGGGCTGCAAAGCTCGCAATAACGCAAGGGGTTTTCGCTATACTGTTCCTCGGATTCGTCAGGCTCGTCGATCTTTCTCCGTGGCTGTCGTTACTCGTGTTCCCACCGCTGGGATTGGGGTTGTTCCTCGGAATCAACGTTACTGCCGGGTACATTCCTACGCAGCCAGCCCGACCATATTTGAAGATAGTCACCGAGTACCTATCCTAGTCGCTATCGACGGATTTCGTCCCGTGATCGCCATGAGATCGTATACAGGATTGGAAGACACTCACGAGCTCGTCTACCGCCTGTGAGATATCGAACTTTGTCTCGACAGTCTCGCGGCCGTTGGCTGCGATCTCCTTCCGACGACTCGGGTTGTTGAGTAGAGTGGATAATGCGTCGGCCAGTGCTGCCGAGTCATTCGGCTCAACCAGAACTCCGTCGTGTCCGTCTGTGATCAGTTCCGGAATAGCAGAGATCGACGTGGAGACACACGCGGTTTGGGTGGCCATCGCCTCTTTCAACGCAACTGGTGCGACATCTCGATCGCCGTCCGAAGCGATAACGCATGGAAGCACGAACAGTTCTGCTTCGTGTAGCTCGGACTTTAACCGCTCATCCGATACGTGTCCTAAGAATTTGACGTGGTCGTCGATGCCACGCTCTCGAACTCGCTCACGGAGGAAATCTTCGCGCTCTCCGGTTCCGACAATGTGGTACTCGACGTCGTAACCCTGATCGATGAGTTCGGCAACTGCGTCGATCGCATATTTGTGCCCCTTTTTTTCAACAAGTCGCGCAACCGTAAAGATGCGTCCAGACACACAGTCGTCAGACGGCTCAAACTTATCAACATTTGTCGTTGCCGGCACTACAGTCATTTCCGTATCAACACCAATTTTTTCGGAGAGGTACCGTTTGTTGTACTTCGAAGGGGTGATCACGTGATCGAAGCGGGCACAAACGCGCTGTAACCGCTTCATATTTGATGGAGAGAAAAGTTCATACGCGTGTGCTGTGACTGTACATGGAATTTCATGATATGCTGCAGCGTAAGTACATGCGAGTCTATTTGATGCTGCAAAGTGTGCATGAATTAAATCTATCCCGCCTTCTTCCTCTACAGCTTCTATTATTTGCTTTCCAAGATAGAGATAGTAGGCGTGATGAAGAGGATTATCTATAAAGGCTGCTTGGTGGAGGACCGTTGAATTTAGAATTGACCTAGAAAATAGTTCTGGAAACAAAGTAAATGACGGTTGGTCCCCATAGTGGATTGAAATATCTAGTTCGTCTATTTCTTCGTGCGTGACCTCTTCACCTGATCGAGCAAATGAAAAAACAGAGACATTATGTCCGCGCTGTTCGAGCTCGTATAATTCGTTGATGACAAAACTCTCAGAAAGATTTGGGAACTCGTTTACAGTATACAGAATATCCATATCTGGCATGTAGTTCTAACTCTGTCAGCCCTATTTATATACTTTGAAATGATTGGCATTTTTGGGACTGATCCTTCCTTGTTTTTTCGCCTAGTGACGACAGCATCAGACGCTCTTACCGCAATATTCCGCCAGATTAACCCGGAAATGGACGCTGTCTGGCGATATCGCATCGCTCAGACGGCTTGCTTGGATGTGTCGAGATCTTGTCAACAGTATGTTGAGGATCCGGACGTACCCGCCGCGCCGGATGGCGCAGACAGGTACGCCGAGTGGGTGCAGATCGCGTTGATTCTTTACCGCGTCAAACTGGAGAAGAGTCTCCGTGAGGCCGAGGACTACCTCAACGAGATGCCCGGCGTCCTCGCCGTGTTTGAGCATAACGAACACCGTATTACTGCTCGTTTTGTCGGTGGGAAAACGAGTACCGAATGCGTGAACTCCGTCCCCTGCTCCACCGGAGTGCGGAGCAGGCGAACTGGAGTGGTGAAGTTGTAATTGACGCAAGCGGATTTCAACGCGATCGAACGAGCTACTACTACCGCAACCGCGCAGATTTCTCGTTCCAGTATATGAAGACAGCAATTTTGACCGATGTGAATTCGCTGGCGATCAAGGATGCTCATTTTATGACGCAGAAGGCTTGGGGCGGTCATATTGGGATGCAGGTCTTCCGCCGGACCGTGAAAGACCTGCGTGTGTTATCTGCCGACGCGAACTACTCGTGGAGCGAGCTTCGTGAGGAGTGTCGTTCCAACTCGACGCGACCGTTGATCAAACACAGGGAACAAACACCGTTACAGAAGGCATACAACGCCCGACTGAACGAGGGTTACAACCAGCGGTGGATGGGTGAGACGGGCTTCTCGCAGTTGAAGTAAGACGACGGCGAGAAGCTGCGCTCCCGGATCTGGCACGGCCAGTTCCGGGAGCTAACACGCAAGTGCATCGTGCATAACCTAATGTAGGCGGCGACTTAGGGCTCGCCGCCTGCTCCCCTTCTCCGGACGTATCCGGAAGAGGCATGGCCGTCGTCACCGAAACAACGGAGCAAGATACCATAGTTTTGACTCATCAGCAACCGCTGTGAGCGACACCTACTGTGTCTTCAGCGATCGAAAAGCTGCCTCTAGCGCCCTGAGATTGCAGATTAGTGACCCTACCCCGACGCAGTCTTGCGTTCAACAAGCCAACTGATCCTCATTTAGACACTCTGGAGACAGTAGTTAGCGGATATATTGGACGAATAGATCCAATTTAAGAGTGCTTTTCGGATCCCGATTCTATAGTTTGCGACTTCTGTTGAAGACGATCTACACCACCGTAAAAGCCCTATTCCGTCGACTTATCATCGGATTCAACAAAGCAATTTTATCAAAATCTGAATGAGAAAGGGAGCTGCCGCTCTTCGGCCTCTTTCTGCACGATCATGCCAATATTATCTTGCAATTCTCCGGATATTTCTCGCCGGATCTGTGGAACGTCCTTCGGTGCGGAGAGGATTGTTGCAAGTTCCTCCGTGGTACTTGCTATTGTTAGGTCGATACTGTTTGACCATCCGTCGACATGATTTTGCTGGTGGTCGTCATACACCTCATCAAGTTCTGGGTTACGCGGAAACAAAACCAGCCTGACATCGTTATCGAGGGCTGTCAGAAACGTGCCTGTTCCGGCATGTCCCACGACTACACTCGCATCTCGGAAAAATTTTTCGTGTCTATTTGGCGGTAATATATCGACTGAGTCGGCGTATTTCGGTTGGTAGTTTGTGTCACCGGTTTGAATCAGGAATTCCTCTTGATGCGTGGCCGCGATGTTATCAGCTTTCCTAACCAGTCGCTCAAATCCTTGGGAGACTCCGACGGTAACGTAGATCAAAATACACCTCCATGGTACTCCGCATCTTCAGCGTGATCATCTAGAGTTTCAGTGTTCTGAACAAGAACCCTGTCTGAGACAGGTGCGAGAACTCGACCAGCCGTGGATGGTCCCTCGAACTGCCCAATGCTCTCCACGAATATAGTTCGTATCCCAAGAAGCTTAGTTAAGTAAAAGGCTGGTCCTGCGATCGTGAGATCGCCGGTCGAGACTACGACATCAGGTCGTTCCTTGATAAGAATGTACAACAGATAGGCGAACACAACTGGAAGGATGAACGGTGCGGCAATCTTCTCGACGTTCAGCCGTCGCTTGACCAACCCGCCAGCAATGCGCTGGTACACTTTCGGCAATAGGTATCCCTCGATACTTTCGGTCGCCCTCGTTCGATACGTGACATAGAATCGGTCAAAGTCCATTAATCCCTCCTCGATCAATTGGAGCTGTTTAAATGGTCCGCCCGCTTCACAAACAAGACACACTTTTATATTGTCGTCGGTCATCTATTTCCCCCGTGTTCCGTGGCGCTTCGATCGTAGTCGTACACTTCGAGTATTTGTTCGAACGTGTGTTGGAAACCTGTTGTCGTCGATTTCGCATTAGATCGAAAACTTTGCTCTGCGGCAATCGTCAAAATAGACTGGGCAAACCTCTGTGGTGACCCCTCCTCAAGGATAAATCCGTTTTCATCATTTTTGATTATCGTGTCCACGTCTCCCACGTCGGTGGATACAACCGGGAGACCACAGGCAAGTGCCTCTCGAACGACGTTCGGTGATCCTTCCGACTTAGAGGTGAGGGCAAGGCAATCTGCGACATTCATTAATTCACTCAGGCGATCATGGTCAATGTATCCTACGAACTCAGTGTTTGAGCTGAGACTACGCTCAGATATTGTTTCTCGAAGTTCGTCCTCACACTCGCCCCTACCAGCTAGGACGAGTAGCCAGTCATCCTCTTCGACGAGGGCCTCGAACACCTCAATGAGTAGTGGGAGGTTTTTCACACGGCTGAACCGGCCGGCGTACAGCAGCACGTTTTTTGTGTCTACACCGTACTCGTTGCGGACCTGTTTCCGGTCCATTGGGTGGAACACATCAGTATCAACACCAACCGGGATGGTTCTAATCTGGGTGCCCTGATAGGAATGCTTCTCCAAGAGATACTCTCGGCACGAATCGCTCATTGCGATTACCTCGTCTGTAATTCGGAGCGCAAGTGATTCGATGGTGTCGTAAAGCCAAACGAATGGTCTGGAGTGATTCATTCTGAGTTCATCAGTGAGATGCCCGGGACAGGTAGCAACCAACTTCGCGTCCGTCTGTTTTTGGATGAAGGGAAATAGCGTCACAATTCGACGTGCGTGAATAATGTCCACGTCGGTCTCGATTCTACCGAGGAGGACGAGGACGGTGAAACGGATCAGGAACTCAATGTCTGAACCAGTCCAAAGATTAATTCTTACATCCGCACGCTCGCCCGCACTAACGTATGTTGTTCTTAATCCCTCGTCTCTTGCAGCAGAGAGAAGATTGTTGATATAGGTCGGCCTGTTACCGACGCCGACAACCATGATATCCATCAGTAGAACTTTCATGAGTAATTATAATAACACCTTTGATTTACTGATTCGATCAAGTCTATAATATAATAGTCATAATATAACAGTAGCTATGGCTATAGTCGATGTAGAAACAAGATCTAATATGAACTGGCAAAAAACCGATCAAGTTATAATATCGGTACTGTCTAGTTTAGCACCTCCTCAGCTGGTGTTCGATCGTCAAGTGATTGATGCGGCCGCTGATGATTATAGTAGTGTACGAACTGCTCAAGCTATTTGCGGACGCTTGCCCGACTGCCCACCCACGAGTTATGGAAACGGTCAACTCGCATTTTGAGGGTGTGAAATCACTTTTCGATTAGGTTTCGGTCGGTGTAGTCAACCTGACCGTTCAACTTTAATCGAGAGAGGGCAGTCCGGTAACTGAATTGATCGACGAGAAACGTGGCGTAGGAGGGATCGTGTTTCTCACGGAGACCAGCGAGGAACGCAGCGCTGGATCGGTGCCATATCGTCCAAACAATTGGATATCGAGAATCAACTTTGTCTCGATGTCTATTGCAGCATATAGCCAAGACAGCTCACCATTAATTTTGATAGCAGTTTCGTCAACAGCGACCCTTGACGGCTTTGCCGTCGGCGGGTCGCCAATGCTATCGGCAACTCGATGTACCCACTAAAAGATCGCTTGATGAGACCGTTCAACGCCGAAGAGGAGAAGAATCTCTTGTGTTTCTCTGAGAGAACAACCGGTCACGTGGAGCCGGACGGCGAACGCCCTAACGGGCGTCGCCGTCCGCTCACGCTCCCAAAATTCAAGATTCGCCGTCTCGAGCGTCTCAGTGAGCAGTTCTTGGTTGAGCATGAACACCGAAACCAACGAACTGCTCACTTCTCAAACTGGCTTAACTAGACAGTGCCATTTAAGTGATAATAAATACCCTCTTCAATCGCCCAGCGCGGTGTTCGACCTCGCTCCACAAACGACAAGTCAAAACACGCGATACCTTCGCTGAAGCGTTCGATTTCGGTCATAAGCACTCTAAAGTCGAACGCCTCATCCTCTAACTTTACACGACCAGACAGAAAGGGTGAGAGGGCCCTTATTTAGATGCGGTAAAGATCGGACGAAACGGCGTACCCGAGGAGTAAAACCGAACAGAGAGGCTCTCAGACGGATCCTGTTCTGCCGATACAGACACTAACCCACATTGTCGGGAGCGTGTAAACAAGGCCGGGTGAGAGTATTTCGGTTGACGTTCAGCGTAGAAACGACGTTGAGTCACCTGACCCAGACGTGATTGAGATAGATTTTGAAGGGTTATAAATACGAAACTAATGTGCGTTCTTCTTATACAACTTCGATCGACAAAATCATAATTAGCTGTGGACTATTCTATCGCAATTGGATGTCAAATCACAATCCACTCGTTTCAGTTGTAATTCCAACGCATAATAGAAAAGATTTATTAGCAGATGCAATCGATTCAGTAGTCAATCAAACTTATGATAATATAGAAATAATTATAATTGATGACGATTCAGATTATAATATAGAAAATTGTTTACGGGAACATCCACAAAATATAAAATTAATAAGTAATAACAGTAATCAAGGGGCCAACTGGTCAAGGATTAGAGGTATATTGAGTTCTGAAGGGGACTACCTCGCATTTCTTGATGATGATGATTTGTGGGATAATACCAAGATCGAGAAGCAAATTAAAGCTATTACTCACTCAGAATCATCTGTAGGGGTAGTTACAGTTGGATACAGAACAAAAAGTGGTGAGACAATAATACCTAAACAGACATCAGGTAAGCAACTGATGAAGTCTTTTCTTTTATCTGAAAATAGTATTGGAGGATTTTCTATGATCTTAGTCAAAAGATCAGCAATTAAAGATGCTGGACTACCCGATATTCGTCTATCGAGCTCTCAAGATCTAGAGTGGTATATACGACTTGCAAAGGTGTGTGATTTTTATATCATAAGTGAGCCTTTAGTAACGTATAATGATGACAATGACATTGAAAGGATATCAAATAGAAGCTGGGAAGAGCAACATGATTCTCAAGGAGAGATTCTAAATAAACACGAATATATATTAAACAATTTTGGGATTAGATTTAAAAGAAAAGCACATTCAAAAAGATACATTACACTGTCAAAATATGCTGCTATTTCAGGAGAATATTCAAACTGCCGGAAACACGCTATTTTGGCAGCGAAAAAATACCCGATCTCTATGACACCACCAATAATGTATGTGCTTAGTTTCTTTGCTGATGGAATCACTAGTATCTATAGCAAAATCCCAAGTAGGGTCCAAGAACATCTACCTAACATAATATAAATCAAACCCGTTGTTAGTTAACACTTTATTTATATTATTACTTTCTTCAAGATAATTAAAGTCGTCTGACGAATATCGAATTCCATTGTACGCAACCGGATCTCTTTTCCTATCAGTTGCAGTTACTGCCAAATATGTTTTATTATCATAATGGCTCGATAGAGATTGGTCTGCAAAATGGTACGGAACAGTTGCTCTCCACCTGTCACCAGTGAATTGTCGAAAGTTACTGGTTCTCTCACCCCTAAGGGCGTCTATATATCGAAACACAGGAGATCGCACTCGGACAAAATTTGTATCTTGATCAGCATAATTGAATGCAGATTCGTACCCTGAAAATTGTGACTCCGGTACTTGTGTATTTGCTTGGTAAATATATGGAGATGGGAAAAAAGTTGTAACAGATAGTAGAATAAGAATAATGAATATAATAGAAAAGTAGCTCCTATATTTTTCTCTATTTACTATGAATATAGAAAGTCCAACACCACCTAACACAGTTACGATGGGCATAGAAGCTGTAAAGTATCTTGTATAGTTTTGCGATACTGCGAGAGTTATCGCAAATAGAATGAAAATAGGGAGTATCCAAAAGCACAAGGAAACTAAGGCACTACTATGAACGGGTTTGGAAGAAAGGACATTATAATATAGATATTTAATAGTAAGGAGAATCACCGCTGTAGATATAACAATATATGTTATTTCTGTAAAGAATATCTTTAATAAAACGATGATGGGGGATCCTCCTGCCAGCAATAAAGAACTGACCCCTGAAGCGGTCTCCGCACCTGGTGAAGGATTTAT
This sequence comes from Halorubrum kocurii JCM 14978, assembly GCF_000337355.1. Taxonomy (GTDB): domain Archaea; phylum Halobacteriota; class Halobacteria; order Halobacteriales; family Haloferacaceae; genus Halorubrum; species Halorubrum kocurii. Next base: position 23,670 of record NZ_AOJH01000001.1, read on the forward strand.
TAAGCCTAATACAAAACTCTGGAACGCATTTTGAAATGTGTCGAAACGAAGTATCCAAAAAACCAATAATACACCATTGGATAAAACAAGAGCTAATACCGTATTTTTATTTAAGTACAGGCCACTTAGTATAGATGTAAGATCTAAATACATTAAAAGCGAGAATGAGATAGAAATTACTAAATATAGCAAAAATATTTGAGGATGGATGAATAGTAGCCCTAGTGAAAAAATGTGTGAAAGAACAACGTACCGTATGGGTTTTCTTGTTGATATATGCATCAACAATAATAATAACAAGAATGGTAAATACATCCTTGCCAAGGTATTTGGTGCAAAATGGACTCCATTTCTCCCTACAGGAAGTAAAAGTAATGCTGAAAATATTCCAATATGCCTATTTATATTATTAGACATAACTTGATTAAACAATCCAATAGTTCCGAGAATAAATATACCAACAAAAACTAGGAGGACAACTTGCATACTATATTCAATGCTATATCTAGTAATGCCAGATATAGATAATGTTAAAATATAAGAGAGAGGATAAAAGATCTCCTCACCAGCCGTAACAGTGTTTTTTAAATCCTTGATTGCCCCTAAATGAGTCATTGCATCTGCTTCACTAACGAAAAAGTACCCTCGCACAACTGGTAAGCCAATTATAGCTAAGGTTGCACTAATGGACAGTATTTCTCCAATAGCCTCATATTCAGTTAATACAAATACAACAATTAATGAACTTAAGATAATTAGTGCACAACCAATCCAAAATATTCTGGGCGTAGCTGAATAGATAGATAATTCGTAACCTTGAGGTGGAGAGTGTGTTGCTTTGAGTACGCCAATTGTAAAGACTAAGCTAGAGATCGATAATAAAATTTTAGACAATCGACGGTTATCTCGAAGGTCCATAGTATAATTAGGTTGTCCCCATTATGATACTAAGTCTACCCATATCACCCTCTGCGGCTTCAGAAAGATATAACCATCGGATAAACCTGGTGTCAAAATAAGAACAGAGAATGCTTTGATTAGGGGAAAAAGTATAGAATTTATCTATCGAATATACAGCGGCCCAGAGGACGTGGCATGGTCAGTGTAATATTGGACTCAGTGGCCCTGTTGAAATCCTCAGTAGTTGATGATTTTGCGTGTTCGATCGCTCAGAACAGTGGGATTACTGACTATCCGGTAGCTCGTAGTCGTCTGAGAGAAATATGCTGTTTTGTTCCGGATCGAAGTAGACTTCTAGTGCCTAGATCGCCCCAGCATAGGCAGAATCATCACAAACACGAATCCGATTAAGCCCGAAAAGACGAATCTAAGGACTATTATAGGGAGTCTGTTACTTCCACCTGATAAAGAATACTAATCGGTACGTAGTCTTTAGCATACAGCTGTTTCAGTGTCTGAAGAATAGGATTTCCACAGAGCTGACTCAGTCTATACGTTCTTTTGATCTGGATATACTTGAACCACACTCAATAAATCAAACACACGCTATTTTTGAGTAGAAAACGCGAATTCTGAATAATTAGTCTCGATTATTCTCAAACTGTGAGAGCGCAATCTCTTGATTCAAGTCGTAGAGCTCTTTTCGGTTGGTCTTGACTTTAACGAACGTATAAAACAACATCATCAACAGAGCGAGATTAGAAAGAACAAGCAGCCCAGTAAGACCACTACCAAATCCGAGCACAGCGAGTATCACTTCCATCGCCTCATACACGCGGAGAAGCGTCACCACGTCTCCAAGCGACAGAGCAAACAGCATTGTTCCGAAACAGGACCAGAGGAGAAATTCGAAAACACTCCCCTTCCCAGATCGAACGAGCCGGAAACTCTGATAGAACATCGTCAGCGCAAGCACCATCCCGATTACGTGAATCGGTCGCAGGCCAATCAGAGTCATCGGAGCAGGAGCGTTTTCAGCGTTGTGAGCATCATTCGCGGCGGGTACTTAGCAAAGGTTTCGATATCGAACTGCGACCCATCGGTATCCGGTGGCATCGGTACGGAGATCTCCTCAACGATGTACTCCTTGCGTCCAGCCTCCAGCGTCTGTTCCAGTGCCCAGTGGCTGTTTGCTGGACGACCCAGATCGTCGAGCATCGACGCCCGATACGCTCGGAACCCACTCGTCACGTCGGTGATATCCACCCCTCCTAACACGTTCACCTCCGCAGTGAAGAACTTGATTCCCATCCGACGCACGAGACTGTAGTCCTGGTAGCTGTCGTTCAACCAGCGACTGCCGATCACCATGTCAGCGTCGCGGTCCTCCATGGTTTCGAGCATCTTTGGGATGTAGGACGGATCGTGTTGGCCGTCCCCATCAATCTGGATGACAATATCATAGCCAGACCGAATCGCAGCCCGATAGCCCGTATCTACGGCACCACCGACGCCCATGTTTTTGGGCAAGCTGACAACTTCATCAGCGTGCTCTCGGGCCACCGCCTCGGTGTCGTCTGTGCTGGCGTCGTCAATGACGAATACGTCGTCGACGTACGGAGCAGTTGCGGTGATGACCTCCGGAAGGCTATCGGCTTCGTTGTAGGCGGGAATGATCGCAGCGATAGACTGTCCCTTCGAGATCGATTGTAGTTCCGTAGCAGAATTGTCGACGGGTACAGCTTCGACGCTGAATCCTGCGTCGTCGAGTTCATCTCTACTTCGGTCGTAATCGATGCGTGATTTCGCTGACGACTGTAGAATGATGCCAGACAAGCCAAGTGATTTCGCGGTGTCTTCGAAACCCCTTTTGAGATCCTCAGCATCCTTCGGCTCTTTAGTGGACACCACCGTTGCACCCAACTGATCTGCGAACTCTACCGCTTCGCTGTCCGACCCATCTGTGGAGGCGACTAATACGTCGTATCCCCGATCGTTTGCTCGAAGAACTGTTCGTGCGACCTGCTCACCGTTATCTTCATTCGCAATGATTCCGATTCCGGGGGTCTCTGCCTCGCGATCTTGGGAACACGGTTGTGACCGGCTCAGTTTGCTATTACTCATTCGATCACCTCACAACAATCACTAATAATGATCTCAGTAGGAACCTGGAGGTCTTCGATTGCCGTTTTAATCCATTCAATACAGATTCGGATGCCGGCTTCTTCGTTCAGTGTCGGCATCACGACAGACAGCTGGGGAGTAGTCTCCGAGTCACAGCCAACGAGCAACTCATCAGCATTGAGTTCGCGATCAGCAGCCGCTCCATTCTGTTCAACCGATGATTGGTGTATTGTAGATGCCATCTATGCAGAATCTGCAATTATACACTTCTTAACGGCCGCGTATATGAAACTTCCTCTACAGAAATCAACAACGAGAACACTGCGTTTCACCAGTTTATCCCAGCCGGAGAGGAACCCACAGAATCGGACCCTTGCAGGCCCATTTCGGTCTTTGAAAGGCTCACGCTGACACAGCTGGCTACTGGAGAGACAGAGCTTATGTCAGATAATTATTTGATATAGTATCAACAGGGAAGCTGAAGCAGCACACAACTCCCACCATGGTTCCAAACCACCTGGTTAGGTAGTTCCTACTGATACGGTGCACATACCTGCGCCAGACCCTCGGCGAACAAAGTCTGTGGCTCCCAGCCAGTCGCATCCCGCAACTTCGTTATGTCAGCATAAGTGTCGTGTCGACAAGCGTGTTGAAGCTGTACGACTCTTCAGTGCCAACATTATAAAGACGGTGTCTGAGGATTGACAAAAGTGACCCGATTATATCAGAAGCAGAATAGCTGAGGAAGTGTTATCACCGTCACACACAAAATGAGGTGCATGTCAGAATCACAGGACGGGCCTCGCTGTGTGTGCGGGCGACCGATTCCGCGGGGACTGTCTGCTGCGGCGCAGTGCGATCAGTGTCGGAAGTAGCCATCAGGCCAGTAGGCACCCGATGTCGTTCGGGTCATCGTCAAATTGTTCGAACGGTGAGTCTCGACGTAGTCGAATCTGATATCGTGATCCTCACGCTCAACGGCCTCGGCGTCGGCCAACACTGAACAGCGCCCAAATATATAACTATAGCTCATGGGAGAGCTAGGCTTGAGGACGATCTCCCACGAGGTGTCGTCACCATCATCCGCGAGGCGGTCAAGCACGCGCTCGTTGAGGCTACCTATCACGGGACGGACACCCGCATCTAGGAGACATCTCAATTAGAACTCTCGCTCGGAGCGCTGTCAGTATTGTCGTCGCCAGCCACTTCGTCGGCATCCTCATCGATATAGCGCCAGTTTTCGGTGTCGAGTCGACCTTCGAGGTATGCCTCGCCGTCGTCAGTGATCACGTAGACACCGTTCCCCAAATGTCGTACAAGATCCTCTTCGGCCAATCGCTTACACCGACGGTTAATTTGCTGACGGGAGTATCGAATGGGCCCTTCTCTTTTCATTTTTGCCGGCGACCCAGTTTCGTTCTCAGATAGATACTCCAATATGCGATCATCCGCCGCAGTCATCCATCCGCCAGCATATCTCATGTGGTAAATTCCTACATCCTCGTCCATATTATGCTCGATGAGATTTTTTAAGCACCAATAGCTCTTTGATAATCTACCGGTACATTAATGTACCAACAGATTCGTAGTGTCAATCACGGAGCCCGAGTGATGAAACCTCGGCGAATGAGAAAGTGAAGGAATCCGGCCGCGGTGCTAGAACACCCGGCCGGTGCGGGTTCTGTGTCCACTCACAGAACCATGCTGATGATGGCAACTGCGGGGTTTAAGCCCTGCGAGACGACCGAAGAACCGAACGAAAACACCGACGGCACCTGCACGCTCTGCCCAGCGCGGGCTGACGGCTTCGACGCCGAGCGCGGCGTCCCTGTCTGTCTCGACTGTGCGGAGGGCGACGCATGAGCACAGAGTGTGCAGCCAATAGCTTCGCAAACTGTTCCGCCTTTCAGCGTGACCTCCTGTGGGTACTCTCCCACGAGAACACCCGGAAGACGCCCTCGTTGAAGGCGGAACTCGACGACTACTACGGCGAGTCGATCAGACAAAGTCACCTCTACCAGAACCTTGACGAGCTCGTCGATCGCGGCTTGGTCGCCAAACAGGCGCGCACCAACGACTACCGACTCACTGAATCGGCTCGCCGCACGCTGTCTGCACGTCAAGCGTGGCAAGCGGGCCATCGTGACTACACTACTGCAGGAGGGCACAACTAATGGCGAGCGACGGCAGCGACTACCCGCTGATCGGAGACAGCCGCCGACTCGCACGAATCGCACTCAACACAGAGTATCTCGCGTGTCAGGTCTGTGGGCACTCCTTCCACGAGGGCGACAAAATCACCGTGTACGCCTACCGGGCAGCGGGCGAGCCCGCATACGAAATCGGCTACATCATGTGCGAGGCCGATAGCCACACGCATCCGACCGTCTTCACGCGCGGTGTTCACGAACACGTGGTCACCGGACACATCGGAACGTGTGCAGACGTCCAAACACAATCGACAGCGTACATCCTGCTCGATCCAACGGTCGTCGTTACGAGTTCGCCGACGACAACCGACCCACACGTCCATCCGGACGCTCCGACAGAGCGCACCCCCAAACACCCGAAACAGCGAGAGCCGACACCGCTCTTGACTGCGGTTCGGGAACACGCTCGATCTGACGGTGGCAATCCGTACGGAGGGCATGACTAATGCGGGTCAGTAAGGTAGGTCGCCACCCAAGCGGCCTCTCGCTCCTCGAAGCGATATTGCCGAGAGGCATACTCGACTGGACATCGACAGCTGCCCACCACGGTGATACGCGAGAAGGGCTGGTGATTGCGCACCAGTGCGGTCGCCGCCACACCAGTTGGTGATCACTGGTGACGGCACACCAGCCCACGGCCCATGAGCGAGGGGTCCGTCTCACCACCAGCAACTCGAACGCATCCACCAACGGAATCGTCTGTCCAGCGGTCTCGCCGCGTCTGACTGAGTGGGTGCCAGAACTCCTCGCAACGCTCCGGCCACACAGCGAGCAGACCATCCGCCGGTACACCACCACGGACGATCCGTGGCAGGCAAGCTCGGCGATCCTCTCGACGACGCTCCCGGAGTGGAACACCACAACGGACACGTGGGGTGATGACACCGCTGAAGCGGTCGCGTACACACGCGCGATGACGTCGCTCGCGCTTATCTACACCGACGGAGACCCAGACACGCTCTCGTCGTATCACCGGCGGCGCGACGCCGACCTCACCGACACTGTCGAGTCCGTCGGCACGGGCCGTGGACCGGTCAACGGGAATCTCGGGGCCCTCATGAAGGGGCCGGTTGCGCTCCATCGGGAACTCGACGACCATTCGCAGACACTCACACTGCTGCTCGACGGAGAGTCGTGGACCGAACTTACGGACCGGCGGACTGGTGTCCGAGCACTTGCGGCGATCGCTGTGCTTGGCGACGGGTTCGACGTGCGGGTCGTCGCCTCGCCAGCGCTCCAACGGGAGCTGGCTCGTCGCTACCCACGGTGGAGCGAGATTCACCTCGGTCTTACTGGCGACCGGGATCGGTCCCGGGATGGGAGCCACCGCACTCGCAGTTACCCAGCGGCCACGGACGATACCCATCCGGCATGGGCAGCACTTGATGGACTCGCCACCACCCCAGGGAAACGGCGTCTCCTCGGGAATCTCGATGCCGACCGACGTCGGAGCTACCGAGATATTGAACAGGATCACGCGATCGACCTCGAGGCGGGGACCATCAGCCGGTACGTTCTCGATCTTGAAACGCGTGGCCTCGTGACAGTTGACCGTCGCGGTCAGCAGAATACGGTTCGACTCTCCACGCTCGGCGACACGGCTGTTGAGCGTTTTCTCGACGCCGACCACGAACTTGTCCATCCGGATCAGTGCCGGCTCGATGGGCGTCTTACTGACACCCCTCACGCTTTCACAAGTACAGTGTCGTCCCGCCGGGAGGGCCGGACGGCGGGCACACCCACCACGATCGATGAGTGGATAGCAACAACGGGTGACCCAGATAATGGCGCAGACTACGTCCAATGGCTGACCGGGCCCGATGGGGGATTCAGTCCGCAATCGCTCCACCGCCGGTTCACTACTACAGCTTGCGGGACGGGGATTACGCTCGTCGACGATCAGCCACACGCGTTCGACGACGGCCGGGTTGCGTACCTCAGCCATACCGATGACGAGACGCTCGTCATCCTCCAGTGGGGTGGGCCCTTGCCCACCCTGGGACGTCTCGCGAGTGCCTTACTCAGCGACAAGGCACTCTCGACAATCCTGACGCCATCACGGCTTGGCCGTGCGTTCGAAGCGGTTCACGACACCGACTTTGGACACGACGCACCGCGTGTCCTTCGTCGTGGCCACCAACTCGGCTGGTACAGCGATGATGAAACAACCTACGAGGCGTGGCGCGATCGGATCACAACGGTTCGAGACCGGCTTCTCACCCGTCTCGCCGAACTCACGACGAGTGACGACACGGCTGCCCGCAGCGACCTGTTCGAGGATCTCCACGGGTTCGTCGCGACAGCTACCCACCTGTACCACGCGGCAGGGGTTGATCTAACGACGACGATCAGACTTCCCGACACTGACGCGCTCGCACGCAACACGACGCAGCGCAACGACCTCTGTACGTTTCTCGCGAAAACGGTCCCGAAACAGTCAGTCTACGGCGTCCACTCAGGGTACCGGATGTTGTTCGAAGAGCGACCCGAGAAGCTGTGCCGGCGACTCCCCACCAAGATCGAATCCGACACACAGCTCGATCTCACGATGTCGTGGGTGCTTGCCGGCCCGACCGTCACTGCGCTCCACGACGCTATTAGCACGGCTCTCTCTGAGGAACTCACAACCGTTCGCAAGGCGATTGCGGAGGGTACCGAACACGCACCAACGCTCGAAATACCGGTTCGAGACGGGACGACATATCCCGCCATTCGGCGGGTGATCGACGAGGTCGCGATGACACACGACGTGCAGTGGACACCCCGCGAGCGACAGCGGCTCGTGCGGCTGTGTCTCCGCTCGTTCGGCCTGTCGGACACCACCGACAGTGCGTGTCCGTACGATGTCGTGGTAAGCCTCCGTCGAGCGCTGAACGAGTCTCAAACACCCACACCTGCCGACGTCGAGCGCGCAGCGGCCACACTCCCCGCAACGCGGTTCCGACCCGATCTGACGCCGACGGCCACCAAGCTGTACGCCACGCTCCTCCAAGCGGATCAGCCGCTCGGCCGCTCGGAGCTGATCGAACGGGCGGACATCTCCGCGAGTAGCTACGATCGTCGCTTGAACGACGTCCGCGCCCTCGACCGGGTGACGGCCGTCCACGTTGATGGCCACCGACGGTGGACCACCGAGGATCCAACAGCCCCACCCGTGGCGTCCACGCTACCCGTCTGTGCACGCACCGACCACGACCAGACGTCGACGCCGCTGTTGACGCACCGACACCCGACCAGACGCACCCCAGCTAGCGAGGGCCACGCTTGGCGCTGGCGACTGAGACACCAGAAATTTCGACACACAGTATGTCTCCCACTCGACACCACACGAATGCTCGACGACCAGTCGATCCACCCACGACCGGGTCTGTCACGTGGCAGACCCACCAGCCACCCGAGCACAGCACCGGCCACGGATCATCCTGTAGTACCGGACAGCCACCAGACAACACTACCTACCGGAAACCGCGAGGTGACCGAATGACGACACACGAACGCACCACCACAATCGACGGCAAGCCCACCAGAGTCACACACACCAATCACGGAACCGACGTCGGCCTCACACGCCCGGAAAGCGAGCGACAGTCCCGGCCCGCACCACCACGCCTCGACCAGGACTGCACACCCACCAAATCCCGTGAGAGCGACCACAATTACAGCCGACATCCACACCCCGATCAGCAACGATCTGAGCCACGTACACGTCCGATCCACCACACCGCGGGGGCTGGGGTATGAGACAGAGCCACGGATCGGGGACGGTGGATGCGGCGACGCGGGCGCTCATGTTGAGTAATCGTGAACATCGGTGTCAGTGGTGTGGGGTACGCGGCCCGCCACGCGGCACCGGCACGTTACACGTCCACCACATCGAACGCGACCCGAGTGATGTCGCAGAAGACGATCCGGTGAACCTCGGCGTGACGTGCCGCGTGTGTCACAACTGGTTCCATCACCGTCCCACCGCTGCGGATGCCCCAGCCCCGCTCACCGACGCCGACATGGACGTGTTGTTATCGCATGACGTGTTATTGCTACAGGTGCTCGATGAGATCGGGCCCGCGTCGTTCCATGACGTGTTCATCCGGATGAAGGTCCTCCTCTCAAAAACCGCCGTTCGGGAACGCCTGTGGGTGTTGATGGGGCTCGACCAGTTGGTCACAGGCCGCGAGGAGCAACTTGTTGACCAGGATGCGACGACAGGACGGTGGGGATTCCCAGACGACATTGCGACGTCGGCACGCGGGCACGTCCCCGATGACCGCGCGTTAGCGTTGCAACGCGCTGAAGACGAACTGGTGCGGCGTGCACTCGCCCGCGGATGTGACCGTGACCTCGTCGGATCAGTGTTCGGTGTCACGCGCCGAAACACGTTTCACAAGCAGTACCGTGCCGCCGCGTACGCATTCCCGCTCGGTGAGTTCAATCGTGGTGGTCGCCCAGTCGAACCCGACGACGACAGCGACGACGTCGACGAGACGACCGACCCGAGTGCGGCACAGGAACCAGTGAGTGACACTAACGAGGAACCGGAGGTACCGGACGGTGACCTGGGGCGTGTTGAGACATGGGGTGGGACGGCCGATGAGCCAGGTACACCGGTGAGCGAGTTGCTGCACGACGACGAGCTGACCTGAGCAGCGACTGCACAAAGCAAGACAGTGCCACATCCACATTCACGGTGTGACCGGGCTCGTAGAGGGTCGTCGCGACGTTCGGATCCGCCTGCAGGACAGCGCGGGCCTACCCAACGGCTCGCGCTGATGGGTGTGCGTGATCGAATACTCGTGGGCGGGTTGTCAACGCAACAATCTGTGCACCTTCGTTCCCAATTACGACGAGGTGTTCGTCAGTGTCGGCTGCAAGCGTTCGTCTCAGAAACAGGTGTCAACAACAGGCTCTCGGCGATAGCAAGCCGGATGGGTGATCTCGACATCGAAGGACCCGTGTTCTACAGTGGTGGTCGAGGCCCGTGTTACGTCCAAGATCGGACGGGCAACAGCGCGTCCGTCGACGCTCGCTACATCGACTACCTGAATCAAGGAGAGAGTCCCAGCCTTTAGGCCGGGCGTGAATCCGACATTCCGCTTCACAAACCACGTTCGACGCTTACTCCGGGATATCCTCCCTGACTTTCTTCTCTCCTTCAAGGAGCAACCCTTTCCACGTCAATCCACGGTGCTTCTTCAACGCTTTCAACCGCTCGTATTGTTCGTCGTCATCGAACTCGATGCGGATTGCGACCATGCAGTATCACACGAACGGAACAATTATGTGCGTTACGGTGCAATCAATAGTCGATGAAGCGAGCCAACACGTTTGACGTGGTTCCTCAGTCTGACGAAGACGAGGGATTGCTTCGACGCCTGTTGGACGCTTCTGCCGCTCTCTGGAACGAAATCAACTACGAGCGCCGCGAACACTACGCCGACCCAGACGGAGACGTATGGGAAATCAGCGAGTATCGCGGTCGCTACGGCGGTGTTCTCGGCGCGTCCACGGTTCAACAAATCGAACGCAAGAACCGCGAAGCGTGGAAGTCGTTCTTCAGCCTCAGGAAGAAAGGCGAAGCCAACGGCAAGCCCGGATTCTGGGGTAATGCAGAGGAGGGACGTGAACTTCGCACGTACATCCGTAACACGTCGTACTCCGTCGAGTGGGGTGAATACTCCCGTCTCGAAATTCTCGTCGGCAAAGACTTGAAAGACGAGTACGAATTGGGACACCGCGAACGGCTCCGACTCGAAGTTCGTGGCGACCCCAATTGGGAAGAGTACGACAAGCAGGGTCGGTTGGAGTTGTTCTACGACGAGCAAGCACAATCGTTCAGGGCCTTTCAGCCAGTCACGATCGGCGAAGACCATTCTCGACTGGCACACCCACTGGCTTCGGAAGAAGCCGCTCTGGATATTGGTGCGAACAACCTCGTCGCCTGCACGACCACGACCGGACAGCAATACCTGTACGAAGGACGCGAGTTGTTCGAGCGATTCCGTGAAACGACGCGAGAGATCGCACGGCTCCAATCGCTCTTGGAGGAAGGTCGGTACAGCAGTCATCGTATTCAACGCCTGTACGACCGACGTACCAAGCGACGTGACCACGCTCAAGACGCACTCGCCCGTGACCTCATCGAACGCCTGTACGACGAAGGCGTTTCGACGGTGTACGTCGGGGCGTTGACGAATGTGCTTGAGACGCACTGGTCGGTAGAGACGAACGCGAAGACGCACAACTTCTGGGCGTTTCGGGCGTTCGTGAACCGGCTGGCGTGTACCGCTGAGGAATACGGTATCTCGGTGGAAGTACGGTCTGAGGCGTGGACGAGTCAGGAGTGTCCGAATTGTGGTTCGACAGAGGACACGACGCGCCACCGCGACACGCTGACGTGTCCGTGTGGCTTTGAGGGACACGCCGACCTCGTAGCGTCAGAGACGTTCTTGAGACGTCACCAGAACTCTCCGAGTTCTGGCTGGCGAACGAGACGCGAAGCGTCTCGTCAACGGCAGACAACGGTAACACGGTCGATGGCACGGCCTGTATGCCTCAAGTGGGACAACCACGACTGGTTAGAGTCATCACGCTCTCCCCGTCCCAACGAGGAGCATACGAACCCGCAAGTTGCCTCCGTGGGCCGGTAGTCGATACCCCCAACGCGAGGAAACCTCGCCGTTCACGGCGAGGAGGATGTCATTTCCGAGCGTGTGCTCGCCGTAATTAATAAAAGGACACAATGAGTACGTTCAATACAGAGATGGCGTCCAGCACCGATTCCTCGGCGACGGTCGACAAAGAAGTCCGTCGACTGTACGAGCGGTATCAGGCGGCTGAGAGCGACGCTGAACGCCACCAGATCGCCCTCAAGATGGGGAAGCTTGACGGACGTCGTCACGCAGAGATCTACGCCGCGCTCGAAGACGAGTGAGCGACGCGTCCCCGTCTGGGTGGGCGTACAAGCACCAATACGGTGCGACTGAACGAAGCAGAAAATCCGCCGTAACATCCCCGTGGCCGATCGCTACGGCCAGCCCATCGGCCTGCCACTCCACGCCGCGGCGGTTACAGACAAACCCTTGTGGGATTGAGATCTCGACGCGCTCGCTCCGGTGGCCCGCGACGACCGGGTTATAGACGAACCCTTGTAGGGCGTGTTCGGAGTTACCCGCCGGAACACGTTTCATAAGGAATACCGCGGAGCGGCGTACGCGTTCCCGCTTGACGAGTTCAATCGTGGTGGCCGACCAGCCGAACAGGATGACAAGATCGACGAGACGACCGACCAGCGTACGACACACGAACCAGCAGGTGACACTGACGACGAACCGGAGGTACCGGACGGCGATCTTGGGCGCGTTGAAACGTGGGGCGGGACGGCCGATGAGCCAGGCACGCCGGTGAGCGAATTACTGACCGACGACGAGCCAACCTGAGCAGCGACGCTGCGAACCACCATTCCGTCGCACGACACACAGGGAGAATGGACTGGCAGAGAGTCGTCGCGACGTGTGATTCCGCCTGCAGGACAGCGCGGGCCTACCCAACGGCTCGCGTTGGTGGATGTGCGTGATCGACACGCTCGGAGGCGAGTCGGCGACGCAACGGTCTGTACACCCTCGTTCCCGATTACGACGAGAGTTAATCGATGTCGGCTGCAAGCACCGTCTCGGAGATGTGTACCCAGTAGACCCCGGCGACAGTAACCCAGGTAGCGAGACAGAGTACCACCTTGTCGTGAGCGTATCCCGTTTTGATCCCGAACGGGGCGGCATGGTCTCTGGTGGCCACTAGCGCCTCCTAGCGGAGGCCATTACCCGTCCAAATTATTTGCACACGGATACTCGTAGAGATCATTTCCAACGTGAGACACGCTTATGTAGTACAGCGTACTACTGTGTATACATGCCCTCGATCAGTGCCCGAGTGCCCGATGATGACGAAGACGAGCTTGAAGCAGTCAGTGAGCTCTTAGATGAAGATAAGAGTACAGTCATTCGGAAAGCACTCTCAGAGGGTCTTGCATCCATCCGTCGGCGTGTAGCCATTGAACGATACCAGAGTGGCGAACTTTCGGTCAACGAGGCGTCCCGACTCGCCGGAGTGAGTCTATCAGAATGGCTCGAGATCGCCCGTGAACACAATCTCACGACCCAACTCTCACCAGAAGATATCGAATCTGACGCTGCTGCTGCGCGTGAGCTGTGACGCGGATTTTTCTCGATGCAACGACGCTCATCGCACTCGGTACCATCGGTGAACTCGAACAGCTTACAAGCTTTACTGGTGAGCTTGTTGTCCTTCCCACAGTCCAAAATGAAATCACGACAGAACCCGCGCAGACAAATTTGAGTCGGTTTATCGATCAGGATGCGGTTGAGACGACCGATCCAGCTGTGCAGGACCGAGTGCAACAAGCCAAAGAGGTCCTTGGTGAGGAAGAACAGAATGGAGACGTCTCTCTGATTGCTGCTGTGTTAGCCTATACCGCGGACGATCTACCGGTCGGCGTCGTCTCAGATGACCGGCGTGTTCGTACCACGGTTCGTGGTCTCGGGGCGACAGTCACTGGGACAGTTGGTGTCGTTGTCCGGGCTGTGGAGGAAGGACTTGACCGGGAGGAAGCGTACAATCTCATAAGACAGATTGACTCACATGGTCTCCATATGACTGGTGATCTTCGGGAAAAAGCCTACTCACTCATCGATGACGCTGCTGAATCGACGTCGTGAGCACTTGCTATGCGACTGGTTGCAATGACCGGCTGAGGCCCCTGAACATTAATTGGCGGGTGGTCTTTCCACAGCCAGTTAGGTGGCGTGTGTACAGGACTGAACAACATTAATTTACCTGAATTGAGGCGCTAAGGCCCCTTCCTCAACGAACGAGCGAAGCGAGTGAGTAGGGAGGGGATACAGCGCCGCACGGTTCTCAAACACGTTCGACGCTCGGCCCACAGGCCCACGCAATCGAAACAACTATGCGCACAGATACGCATAGTGCGTATGTAGTGAGGCGGAAGAACATCACCATCCGCGAAGACCAAGCCGAGTGGGTCGAGGAGAACCACCTTAACCTCTCGTCGTTCGTTCGCGGACAACTTGACGAACTCATCGAAGAACGCTCGTGAACTACAACTACAGGTATCGACTCCGACCGTCCGACGCTCTCGAAGACCAGTTAGTGTGGACTGTCGATACCTGTAGACAGGTCTACAACCACTTTCTCCACCGACTCAACCGCACCGACGACACCTCGGCATACTCCGAGCAGAAGCTCCTGCCGAGTCTCAAGAAGTGGTGGAGCGGCCTGAAAGACGTTCACTCGAAGGTACTACAGAAGGTCGTGCAACGGCTGTACGACAACCTCTCGACACTACGAGAGCGCAAAGAGAACGGCTACCGCGTCGGGACGCTCAAGTGGAAGGCACCGGACGAGTACCGCAGTTTCACCTACAGTCAATCCGGCTTCAAGCTCAAGAACACGGGCGGTCGGACGCGACTGTGGCTCTCAAAACTCGGAGAAATCCCGCTCACCTTCCACCGCGACCTCCCCGACGACGCCGACATTAAGACCGTCACGGTCAAGCAAGAACCTACCGGGAAGTGGTACGCCATTCTCGGGATCGAGACGCCCGACGACCCGCCAGAGAAGCCGGAGAATCCCGAGAACTGCGTCGGTATCGACGTGGGGATTCTCAAGTACGCCCACGACACCGACGGAACCGCCGTCGAATCCCTCGACCTGTCCGACGAACGCGAACGTTTGGAACGCGCACAGCGCGACCTCTCGCGGAAACAGCACGGGTCGGACAATTGGGAGAAACAGCGTCAGGTCGTGGCAGAACGCCACGCCGAGTTGAAGAACAAGCGCCGCGACTTCCTTCACAAGCTCTCGAACTACTACGCTCGGGAGTACGAGTTCGTGGCCGTCGAGGACTTGGACGCAAAGGGGTTGGTCGAACTACCGGGCAACTCGCGGAACCGGGCAGGTGCGGCGTGGGGGACGTTCCTGCGGATGCTCAAATACAAGTGCGAACGCGAAGGAACGCACTTCGTTGCTGTGAATCCGCGCGGAACGACGAAAGAGTGTGCATCCTGCGGCGTTTCGACCGAGAAACCGTTGTGGGTGCGCGAACACTCCTGCCCGGCGTGTGGGTTCGAGGCGGACAGAGATGCGAACGCGGCGTGGAATATTCTTTCTCGCGGTGTGAAGAAGCGGTTAGGAGCGGGACACTCCGAATCAACGCCTGTGGAGACTGCGCTCCCTGTGTCCTCGGTTGTGGATGCAAAGCGCGTCGTGGAAACAGGAAGCCCCACCCTCAAGCGCGAGGGCGTCAGCCCGAGCGGTAGGGTGGGGTAGTTCACCTGCGACATTTGGGAGAAACAGTTAGACTAGTATGGCTCTGTTGAAATCCTCTTCTTCAGACATATTATCGTCTGAAACAGCTGTTCGCTAAGACTGCGTTTTGAGCAGGAAGTTTATTATTCATATTGATAATAATGGACAAGACTTATTCTATGCTCCATGCGAAACGAAGATATGCCACGGCGAACTGACGGACATCAATTCCACCTTGAGAAAGCTCTTGAGACGGACACTCTCGAGGAGAAGGATTTCCATATTCGACAGGCTCTCCAAATGTGTGTAGTTGACGACGAGCCGGAATAGACCTCGCAGTAGAGCCAAATCACCGAAAAAATAGTATCCTACGCCGACCAATTATAGCAACTCAAACTGATCGAGCCGTTGCAAGCCTCACACGTTGTATTCAGCAGGGCCGCGTGAACATCAACGAGATCTGGCAGAATCTACAGCGATACATTTGCACTCTTCAGCGAACAGCTGTTTCGGACGAGAACCTGTCTGAAGAAGAGGATTTCAACTGAGCCACTAGGATCTATATCTAGTTAGCAGCCAGAACTCTTCGAATTCTGGCGACACCCTCAACGGCAAGCCGTGAAACGAGCGGGAGGGTGAGGTAATTCACTTGAACAGGGCAGCGAGTTCGTCTAGCCCGTACAGGTACAAGTCGGGACGCTCGTCAGCGACTGTCTGCAGCTCGTCGGTGAATCCGGCGCGCGAAAAGAGGACGTAGTTCACGTTCCGGTCGTCTCCATGCCACCGGACTTCTGATTCGAGTGCTGTGAGTTCGTCGAATACCGCGCGATCGAGAGGTGTGGACGTCCACTTGCATTCGCCGAGCAACAGCGTGTCGGTGTGTTGGTTGAGTCCGACGACGTCGATCTCCTCGCCGTCGTACCACCAGCGGCCGACGCGCGAGCAGGGCACGGGAAACGCGGATGTTTGAACTGCTTGTTGACACACGGTCTCGAAGGTTCGACTCGTGTGCGTCGGGAGCGTCTCGGTAATCGCTGCTCGGACGGGTTCCGTTTGTCCCTGTTCGAGCGTTCCCTGATTCGGTGCCACGTACCGGAACCAAAATCGGAGGAAATCATCTGTCAGTCGGTACAACCCGCGACCGTCTGGGTCTGTGACTGGGTGCTCCTGCTCGAGGATCGCTAACTGCGTGAGGTTCTGGAGGTACCGGGAGAGGCTGCTTGCATCCTTGCCGATCTCGTTGGCGATTTCGGTGACACGAGTCGCTCCACCGGCAATGGCTTCAAGCATCGCCATGTACGTGGCAGGCTCACGAAGTTCCTGCCGGAGCAGGAACTCTGGCTCCTCGTAGAGGAACGCCCCTTTCGAGAGGATAGCGTCCTCGATGTTCTCGAAGAGGCTTCGGTCTGTGTCGAACTGTTCGAGATACGCGGGAACACCGCCCAAAACACTGTATATCTGGATCTGCGTCTGTAAATCGTTGTTCGGGAAGAAGGCGCGAACATCCGCAAACGACAGCGGAGCGAGCTCCCACTGACCGGTGCGGCGACCGTACAGTGGGCTTTCGTAGCTCAATACACCCTCTTCCATCATCGAGATCGACGATCCCAACAGCACGAGTGAGATCTCCGTCTCGTCGAGGACGTCGTCGACGATCGTCTGAAACACCGACGGGATGGTCTCGTCATCCGCGACGAGATACGAGAACTCGTCCAGTGCGATGGTACACGGTCCATCAACACGGGGTATAAGATACTGAAACGCCTCTTCGAAATCGTCGACATCCGGGGGAACATCATCGAACGTTTCGGCACACCGAGCCGCAAACCGCCGCGCATTATGACGCGAACCACGCTGATCACACAGATAGTATACTGAAGTTGTCTCCAGATCCTCGAGTACAGTCGTCACCAGCGTAGTTTTTCCGACCCGCCGTCGACCGTAGAGGACGAGGAGCTGTCGTTCCTCCCGTGAGAGATGTGACGTGAGCCACTCCAGTTCACCGTCTCTGTTGATCATTATGTGCACGGTAATATAATCGCGTGCATAATAGATGTTCGGGTGACACGCAGCAAGCAAACACCTATCCGATCGGTGACACTCCACGAAGGTACCGGATGCATTACCTCACTCAAATTAACCAACAATCTTTTGAGGCCGGGGATTTTGTTGGTTAACTCAATACCGAGTTTGAAGCCACCACCAGGTACCAGAAGCTCTTTCGATCGGAAATCATCGAGATAGTCTAGAGTCTCTGTCATACTATGACGAGATCGTCAGCGATCATAATTGCCTCCGTGGAACTGTACGAGGTGAGCAGGATAGGCGTGGTGGGCGATCCGTTCTGAAGGGCGTGTAACACAAGGATGTGACTCACTGCAGCGATCGTGAGCGAGAGCATCTTAAATGATAGAGGTGCAGTCTTAACCAACGTGATGAATCAATCGGTGAACTGTTGGTTAAACATCGTCGTAGTCACAGTCAGAACATATTGTTGAGGGAAAACAGACAATCCTGTAGAGGGGTACCTACTCTAATCATGGTCCTCCCGACCGTCCTTTCCACTCTCATAATGACAAGCGGGGTAGAGTCCATGGAGATGGAGCGCCACCCACGATCAAATATTCAAAACAGCGACTCTAACTCCCCATCGCTATCCATCAGCTCCGAGAAGTGCTCTTCGCTTTCGTCGGTGATCTCATCAATGTTCTCTTGCGCTTCGATGGCGATTTGCTGAAGCTCTTTCACCCGTGGGACGTTCGTCACGCCGCCGAGCAGCACGAGCGCTGCGACCGTCCCCTCCCCGCGTCGCGGATAATCGCCGCCGCGGACCTCCATCGAACCAGTCTGCTCTTCGAGCCACTTGCGGCCGTGCTCGATTCCCTTCCGATTGAGGTACGCTGGCGGGCCGGCGACAACGAGCAACGCCCGTTCCGTCCCGTTCACCTCACACGGCAGCGTGAGCCGACCGAGCGTCGCCTTCCGGACAAGACTCGTGACTCGGTTAGTTGTCTCGGTGCTGTCGACCTCAACGCCCGAATTGCCGCGGAGCCGCGAGAGCAACCCGTTCCGCTCCGGCTCATCCACCTCGACATCGGCATACCCCAGCGAAGAAATACCACCGCCTTTGAGCGTGTTGATGATTTCCGAGGAGTCGACCACGCTCTCGGCGACGTCGCTTCCCTTGGTCACCTCACCCGCGCTGAAGAGCACACCAAATCGGCGTACCAACTCCTTGTTGATCGCGTCGAACCCCTCCCCGACGGATTCGCCTGAGCTGCGCCAGGCGTCGTTGTCGAACAGCATGAGATTGTCCACTTCATCGACAAACGTTTTGAGCGACCGAGCGGCGTTCAGTGTGTAGATCCCACCCTCGTCGCTACCGGGCAAGATCCCCAACCCGTACACGGGTTCAGTGTGAATCCGCTGGAGGTTCTTGGCGATCACGGGTGCGCCACCAGACCCAGTCCCGCCGCCGAGCCCTGCAACGACCAGGAACGCGTCGATCTCATGGACTGGCACCGAGTCAAGCGCCCCTTGGATCTCGTCGATGTCTTCCTCGGCAATCTCCGCGCCTAACTCGTTGTCTGCTCCCACACCATGCCCCTTCACGCGAGCCTGGCCGATCAGAATTCGACGATTCTCAGGAAGATGGTCAAGCCCCCTGAGGTCTCCCTTCGCTGTGTTGACAGCGATTGCCCCACGAACGACATCCGCACCAGTTCGCGCGTCGTACGCCAAGAATTCATCAAGCACCTTCCCACCCGCTTGCCCAACCCCGATTAATGCAAGTTTCATGTGAACACCCTGCGCGAGGACACACAGGCAGGCGTCATAAAGGTTAGAAGATCAAAATATTCGGGACGATACCTCTAGGGGCAGAACAGGGCCGTTGACACGGGTTCTTCGTCTCGATCCGATTACAGATATCGGCTCAGCCGACTGATGACTCTGCGGTCGGTGACTGTATCCGGAGACTCGACTTTCAAAGCCCAATCGTGCCGTTGTAGTCCATTTCGATTGAAACAGTAGCACTATATCATCTCGAATATCAAAAATTACGTGTGCGTTGAGTGATCCGTTGTTTAGATGCGCTCATGGCTCCCAACTGATTCGCCTAGTCCGCCACAGCTCGATGTAGAAGTTGCACAGGCACACCTTCGTCGACTACTCGAACCGTTCACGGCGGTCGACGGCCAAGCAGAGCTCACCGTCGCTGATGATGCGCTTGTGGTCACCAGTGTTGATGAACTGATGGTCACGGCTGTCGAGACTTCCCTCCATCAAAGTCTCTGTAGTCAGTACAAAACCGCACCAGGGAACATCGAATTCGATCCTATAGCGCTCCTAGATGTTCTTGCTGCTGAGCGTGATGATGGTGAGCTTGCACATCTCAGCTACGCTCCGGAGGAGTCAACGCTGAGACTAGCGCTCCCGTCATTTGTCCACACCCAAGCCGTTGACGTCGATGTCGACGTCGAGCGTCCGGACGTCGATGACTCGCCGAACAGTGCGACCACATATCACACCCGTGACGACCTCGCTCATGCACTCGAGTACTTCACAGACCACTCATCCGTCGTTGCATTTGGATACGACGAGATCGACGATGAGTGCTACCTCGAAGCGGTATCGACGGACGAAACCGTACCGGAGGCCACCACCCGATATCGATGCTCGCGCGAACAGCTAACGAGTTCGTCGACGCCTGAGTCGGTCCGCTCAGCGTTTTCAACTGCCAAGCTTGGAGCAATCATCGAGGCGGTACCACCAGAGACGGTGATCCGAGCCGACTACGCGGATGCGTTTCCGATCCGACTCGCCTGGGACCTCACCGGGGGGCGTGGCATTGATGAGGGAACACTCACAGAGGTCACAGCGCTACTCGCCCCGCACGAGGTTCCCGAATTAACTGCAGAGGAGTGAGCAGACTTTCGAAGTTGAGTGTGTCAGTGAGGTCTTAGAGAAAGTTCAAGCCGAAAACCCACGGCTTTAGCCGTGGTTCGCTTACATCGTGTGCCGATCGCTCCCCTCGGTAAGGGGGGAGGAAGGGGAACGATCAAGAATAACTGCTCTGTATGATAACTAAAACCTGTTGAAATATCTGCAGGCAACCTATTTCCTATCTGGCAGCTGTGACGGAGTTTCACTAGAGAATATGGACTATCACACATTCCCATTCTTCTGATAGCTCGCGCTTGAGTGTGAGCTTCCTGCGTCAACGGGGTACTTTGCAGGAACTCGTGTTCCCGTAGGGATCGCAGTCCCCCTTGGCGGTGATTCGGAGCGTCCCGCTCCTAACCCTTTTTTGGAGCAACACGCTGGACACAAGTGCTCACGCACCTACAGCGGTTTGTCTACCCTCACGCTACTAGACGTGTATTTCTTCGTGTATTTTTCGGGTCAACCGCGACGAAGTGTGTTCCCTCCCACCCCGGATTGTAAGTGTTCTCACGACTGTTAGGGTCCCTATGGAGTATACTGGCCAGTGATAGACTATTTAAAAGACGACTAAAGAGACGTTATCAGACACCCCTAATTGTAAGTGTATATTTGCTTCTTAAGGACGTTCTGTGCCAAATTACTGCTTTCTACTGTACCCTACTATACTACCGTTACCCATAACTATATAATATATAATATAGACAGAAGTAGATACAACAACAGAACAGTAAATCAACCAAGATAACAGATAGTACCCGCGTAGAACCGACCTCACAGTTCCAACTTGTGGAACACTTACAATCCGGGGTGTGGGTGCTCAAAAGCAATGAGAACAGCTACAACACTTACAACACTTGCAAGGTGGGGTTTGAAGTATATCGGCTTACACGACGTGGTATGGACTCGCCATTTAAGGGTGCAAACGATATTTTTCAAACGAAGGAACCCTTCGAAGAGGCATACCATCCTGACGAGATTCTTGAGCGAGACGAGGAGATCGAGACATTTGCTGCGGCTCTACAAGACGTGCTTGATGGCTTTGGACCGCCAAACGTGTTCATTTACGGCCAGACAGGCGTCGGGAAGACTGCTACGACTCACAAAGTTACTGAGTATCTTGAGGCCGACGCCACAGAGGCAGGCGTGAACCTTACTGTCTTTAGTATCAACTGTAATAAGCGAGACACGACCTACAAAGTCATTACACACCTTGCCAACGAACTCTACTCAGAAAAGACGTTCAAGCAAGGCCATCACCCAGACACACTCTGGGATCATATCTATACTGCACTCGACGAACTTGGCGGAAGTATTCTGGTCGTTCTTGACGAGATTGACAAACTCGGCGAACATGAAGAGCTCTTATACGAGTTTCCTCGGGCGAACGCGATGGGCGAGCTTGAACATGCTAAGGTAGGTATCATTGGCATTAGCAACAATTTCAAATTTCGCGAGAGTCTTTCGCCCCGAGTCAAATCTACACTAACCGAACGGGAGATTCAGTTCTCGCCGTATGACGCGAATGAACTCCGAACGATCCTGGACTACTACGCAGACCTAGTCTTCTATGAGAACGTTCTTAGTGAGGATGTTGTTCCCTTATGTGCAGCGTTCACTGCTCAAGACACAGGCGACGCTCGAATGGGACTTGACCTTCTGGAGACTGCTGGCGATATCGCCCGTCATGAGGATGCTGATCATGTCGTTGAGGAGCATGTCCGACTCGCCCGCTCACAAGTCGATCGGGCAAATACTGAACGGATCGTCAACAACCGCTTGACTGTCCAGATGCAGGCTGTCTTGGTCGCAACGACGTTTCTTGATGTTGATCAGAGTGCGGACGCCAAAGTCAAAACCATCTATTCGTTCTATAAGGATCTCTGCGATCGCCTCGATATCGATGTGCTTTCTGAGTCCCGCGTGCGGGATCATCTAGATACGCTTGATATGTTTGGGCTTCTCGAAACGGAGGAAGTGAATCTCGGTCGTCGTGGCGGTCGATCATATATCTACTCGATTGTGGATGAGCCACGGGTTGTCATCGAGACACTCTACAATATGGACCGCTTCGAAGATCTCTTTGGTGACAGCGCCGAGGAGTTCTTAGACACGTACGAGGCTGACACACGCAGTGATATTCAAACAAAGCTGGGGCTGTGAACTACAGATACACTTGCAAGCCGGGGTGCGTGATCTGAGCGGTTAAACACTTACAATCTGGGGGGCCGACTCCTCGTCGAACACTTACAACTCGGGGTGTACTACGGTCGTGAACACTTACAATCTGGGGGGTCGACCTCTCGCCGAACACTTACAATTAGGGGTGTGTACGAGATGTGCGACATTTGTACGCCGGCCCTGCGATAATCTTCTTCCCCAAAAATTCCGATATCTTGTTAGCAGATCCTACTCATTCGAACTGACCGGACCCTTGTACTGGGAGCAGATTTTATCGGCGGACAAGGCGAATACCCCGAGGCTTGACCTCGGGGATGAAGCCGACAACTCGTGATACAAACCACTAAATGAACATATCACTAATCAATAGACAGCGATGGAATACAGTCACCGCTACCACGCTTACCCGACACAACAGGTAGTGGAAGGACTGGAACACCATCTAAACATTCATCGCCAACTCTACAACCACGTCCGCTGGGACTACACGAATAGTCCCGAGGACGACAAACCGACCGAGTACGACCAGAACAACAAACTTCCCGACTGGAAGCGAGAGTGGCCCGTCTTCAGTAAACTACACTCGAAGGCCGCCCAAGCCACCGTCGCACGCTTCTATCGGAACCTCTCGAACCTTCGCAAGAAGAAAGAGAAGGGATACAACGTTGGTCGGCTCAAACGGCAAGCACCCACCGATTATCGAAGCGTCACGTACAACCAGTCTGGTTTCGATCTCGATGAAAAGAGGGGCCAAGACAGGTTCGCTTACGTCCGCTTCAGCAAAATCGGTTGGGTGAAGATTCGTTACCACCGCCCGATTCCCGACCACGCCACCATCAAAGAGGTCACGTTCAAGAAGGAGACGACTGGCGAGTGGTTCGTCTCCTTCGGCCTCGAAACAGACGACGCCGATCTCCCCGAGAAACCCGACGTGGAATCGCTGGACGCGAGCAACAGCGTCGGCATCGACCTCGGAATACTCAATTACATCCACACTAGCAACGGCAAAACCGTGGATTGGCTCGACCTCGAAGACGACTACGAGCGACTCGGACGCGAACAGAGTAAGTTATCTCGGAAGGAGAAGGGGTCGAACAACTACGAGAAACAACGAGTCGAAGTTGCCAAAGTCAAGCGTCGGATTCGCCGGAAGGTGCTGGACTACCAGCACAAAATAACGACGTGGCTCGTCCGCGAGTACGACGCCGTATTGGTCGAAGACCTGAACGTGAAGGGGATGCTTGAACAGTCGCACAACACTCGAAACAAGCAGGATGCGGCGTGGCGACAGTTCATCACCCTACTCGAATACAAAGCAGAATTGTACGGCAGTCACGTCGTGCAGGTCGAAGCCCGAGGCACGAGCAAAGAATGCGCGTCGTGCGGTGTGGAGGCAGCGAAACCCATCTGGGTCAGGGAACACTCCTGTCCGTCGTGTGGATTTGAGACGGACAGGGACGCGAATGCGGCGATGAACGTCTTGCAGAGAGGCTTTGCTGAATTAGGGCTGGGATGGCCCGAAGACACGCCCGTGGAGACTGTGACCGCTACGGACACGACTCACTTCGAGTCCGTGTCTGCAAGTCATGTCGTGGAAACGGGAAGCCTCGAGGCTTGACCCCGAGGCGCTTCACCGCCGTCCCGCCACTGCCAGTAGTAGTAGCGGTTATCGTTGATCTCCTTGATCGTGATCGTCGCTTTGGCAGGAACGTCGTTCGGGAGGTCATCTGGTCGCTCCTCCGCTTCCTTTTGATCTGCCGACTCTTCGAGACGGGTCTCACGTTCCTTATGCTCGGCTAGTGCTTCGGCGTACGTAGCGATACCTTGGAGCTGCTCCGGAGACAATTTATTGAGCGTATTGACGATCTCTGTCGGGAGGTTCGCCGGTGGGGTCGGGGGCTCGTGGGACATCGGTTGTTTCGTGTTAACAAACATAACTCGCAAATTCATATTTTTGTTGGTTAATCTGGTGGTACCGGTCCCTCTCGTCGACCGGGGTGACACGATATCTGAGCTGGCGACGAAGCTCGACCACAGCGAGAGCTACCTCTCTCGTGCTGTCTCCGACCTCGTCGACAAGGGGCTTGCCTACACGGAACTCGACGGCCGCGGAAAACGAATCGTCCCATCGGATGCTCGCGCCGTTGACTTCTATCAGGATCTCGTCCGCCAGTACTTCCACATCGACTTCCCCGAACTGTTGACCGGCAAGGCACTCGAGGTGCTATACTATCTCGATCAGCCGCGAACCGTCTCCGAGATCGCCGACTGGAGCGACAACTACCATAACACGGTTAACGGCGTCCTCAAGCGGTTTCGCGACCGTAGTCTTGTCGAGACGGTCGACGGCCACTACAAGTTCAATGCCGACTTCGACCACCTCCATGAGTTCGCCCGTGAACTCACACCCTATGTGTATCGCTACCGCTTCGAAGTCGTTGTCCCGAACGGCACGATTCTCTGGAAGGACTACGACGAATTCTTTGCCCAGGCCGAGACGTCGATCTCGAGGTACATGGTTTTGTCACGAGATGCCAGCGCGTGAAGTAGAGATTCACTCTCGTGGAGTAGCAGTGTTTCTATCGAGTCAATAGAGCAGATCTAGTACAATTTGACTATATTATTTAATATAATTCGCCTTCTTAAAAATTGTGAATACAGTGTTGTAGTACGGACGAAAGACGTACGTCTTTCGTCGCTCCCAAGTCTGTGCCGTCTTGGGGTTCTGATATACACTTCACGGGTTTGACAACAACCGCTGGGAATCAACTGACAGACAGCGTCGCCATCATAAAAACAAAAATCCGCAACGAAAACCAACACCTATTCTCTTAGTCATTTTGGAGAGCATTCAAAAAAACTGAATATCTGTGTTATGTGTACTGATATTGAACGTTTATTTCAAAAACGGGGAAAAGTATATAATACCCGCATGGGAGTTCATGGTATGCGGTGGACTGAAGAAAAATTAAGAACACAATTTCCGGCGAAAGTCCGGGAAGAACGCTTGGCTGAGGGTCTCGATCCAGATGTTCGACCTACTCAGGAATGGATACGTGATCACGGCTATAGCGGGATCGGAGGATTTGCACAGAGGAACGATATGTCGGTTGCTGAGGTATTAGAAAACATCTGTGGGTTTGAACCTCGAAAAAAGAAGGCGCTCGGTATTCGCCATGCCCAAACCCGTCGTCTCGTCAAAGATTGGCTAACAGTGGAGCAGGACACCTTCAACACGTGGGGGGACAACCGTGTTGATGATGCCAGGTCGCATTTCCGGAAGCTGGCGTCTGTCGCTTACGATGAATTTGGAAGTACCAACCTCCTTCGAATCGTCCAGTCGGAGTCCCCGGCAGACACAGATCTCCTGTTACGACTACTCTCTCATCTCTCATCACATCTTGAGACAGAGGGCGCCCAATCAAACTATACAAGAAGCCTGTCACGCTGGGCAGATTACCTCTCTATTGTAAACGAGATCGATGACCACGAGGTTGATAGGGCTCGCAAAATGATGGGCTACCAATTTGACCGTCGCTCGCCTGAGCACAAACTTGAGCCAGAGCAGATTCGAAAATGTTGGGAAGCAGCTGAAACACTAGAAGAAAAGGCGCTTCTCATTATTCTCGTCGCGGCTGGTACACGTCGCGCCGAACCAACTAATCTGAAAATTTCCCAGTTACGCCTCAATCAAGAAGATCCGTATATTGTCTTCGATGATGAACGGAAAACGGGGGCAGCGACCGTACCAATCATGGCCGGTGTAGAGGTCATCGAAGCATGGATTGACCAGCTCGAAGAGCTGGACTATTGGGACGGAGAGTGTCTATTCCCAAGTAAACAGTCTCGTGATGGAACGCGGCCTCCTGGGTGGGTGAATAACACCATCGGAACGATCATAAATCGCGCCGGTGTCACCTTCCCCGACGGTGAGGTGCCGACACCGAAGTCGTTCCGATCGTTCTGGTATAATCACTATAGCAACGCACGCCAGGCGTGGCTTGCTAATGTCGAGATGCTTGCGGACGAACAGGGAGTCTCCTCGGCCAAAGTGATTGACCTCCACTACCTGACTGCCAAGGGAGAACGAGATCACTTCCGTAAGTTCGCTCAATCGTACTTCGTGGCCGTGTTCGGAGAAGACCAGGTACATGACTTCGAGGGCATCCAAGAGGCACGCGACTCTGAGCGTGACGAACACGTACAGAAAGCCATCGATGATTTCGTCGACGACATTCGCGACGAGTTGAAGACATCCAGTAACGATGAACAGAACTCGAAACACGAGTCGTCAGCCGCCACAGATCCAATTAGTGCTTGGACTCGCGCTCGCCTCCGAATTGAACATGCCTCTACTATGGCATCGGACAAATTGGAGCATTACCCACCGTCGCCGAAGCGAGCTGTTGGTATTACAGCGATATTCGGTGCTTGGGCAGTGATCTTCGGAACATTTTGGGCCTACACCGGAATATTCTCTATCGACGTTCTCTCGGGTCAAGTTACTGCGGCTCCTGGGGCAATTATCGGTCTTGTCCTCGGATTCCTGTATATCGCCACTAATCTACCGGACCTCAACCGCACTGACCCGAAATCTCCACGTTTGTGAACAATTTCGAGATCAAGTCTTAGTCACTTGGTCCATTTCACCTAATAATTTGATGTAAAAGGGCCGCTGTAATGACTGATTATTTTTAACTACCGGTTGGTGGTGAGGCGTGAATTAAGAGGTGATTAAGAACAGAATCCAATTCCAACTCTAGAGACACTCAAAAGGCCAAATAACCGACTCTCGGTTTGTGACACTCTTATAAAAGTTACAACCGATTCTCTTCAACTTACGCACGATTCCTGACGGAACCCTCCGGCGCTAGGACGCCGGAGGAGTCGTGCTGCCACCTAATGACAGCAACCAACCCAAATAGGGTCAGGAGTGATAACTCTGTTTTTCAGAGTATCCCACTCGGCATTGACCCACTGACACACCGCGTCGCACAGACCAGTTTCAGTAGCTCGCCGAACCGCCGCCAGCGAAACGCCGGCCGGACAACCATCGTGGGGTCGGTCTAAGTGACCGAACCCACCGACGATCCGACCTCGTTCGCTATCCCGATGGATCCAGACCGTGCGTTCAACGCAATCGCAAATAGTCGTCGCCGCCGCGTCTTGCTCTCACTCTCACAGTCGCATGGAGAGATTACCGCAGGTGATCTGGCCGTCGAAATCGCTGCCATCGAGAACGCGATCGACCCCAGTAAAATCGGGAGCAACGAACGCACCTCGGTCTACATCTCGCTGACCCAATCGCATCTCAAGACGCTCGATGAGTGCGGTGCAGTCGCGTTTGATGACCGATCGAAGTCCGTCTCTCCGACAGACGCGACCGAACCGCTCGCCGAACACATCCGCCGACTCCAGACTGCGTGTTACAAGCCAGATTNCCGATCGAAGTCCGTCTCTCCGACAGACGCGACCGAACCGCTCGCCGAACACATCCGCCGACTCCAGACTGCGTGTTACAAGCCAGATTCGAAGGAGTTCCAATGACTGAGTACCAGCCAGAGCTGGAGACACTCAGAGACCTCGATACCAGTTTCCACCGGCTGTTCGAGGCGGTCAACGACTCTGAGGCCCCTTCCATGCCAGGCGATGACCCACTCTCCACACTACGGCGGGCACGGGCACAGATCGACGCCGCACTGTTCGCGTATCGTCGTCGAACTGAGGACGCTACACTCGCTGATGATGGGACATGTCTCCTCCAGTGGGACCCACTGAGTGCTCCGCCTCGCCGCCTCCGGTTCGAGCCCGACAGTATTGGCGAGACGTGGACCCGTCGCGAATGGGAGTGGACTGGCGCTGAGTGGCGTCCCTGTGGGAGTGATCGCCTCGACAACGTCGCGATACGTGCCCCAGCAGCGGCGCGGTATCCAGAGCCAGTCGATCCCACACCGATCGAAACGATGCTCGAGTGGACCCGCGACAGTTGGGCTCGTCCGGATCCACCAGCGCTCGTCTTCTCCGAGACGACTACAACTGAACTGGGCATAGTCGTTTGCGTTGACGACGAACTTCGCTACCGTGAGCGCGATAGTGACCGGTGGTATCCAGCGACGACAGACGAATTCTACCACCATCTTCGCTCTCACGGACAGCCAACGCTTCACTCGCTCTCAGAGACGCCGCTGTGTCGCCATCACTTCACCCCAAGTCCGCTCAGCCAATGACGAACGACTCATCATCGCTTCCACCGGGGTTCACCGACGAACTCAGCCAACTGATCGCGTCCATTGAGTCGCTCCGAACCACCCTCACGACCGAGGAGACACTGACGACCGAACAGCAAGTGACCGCACGGCGTCGGTTGTTTTTGATGCTTCATCCGCTCAAAACGATCCGCTGGCAACTCGCCGGCTCGGAGTCACCCACGTCCCAGTCCGATCGGGAGGTGACTTGGAACGGATACGAAGAAGCATTCAGTCACATCGAACAGCGTCTCGAACGACTGCTCCGAGAGTTCTCACTCGAACAGGTGGACGCATCTTCTGAAGAATACAAGATTGAACAGACGCTCGGCGCGGTTCAGGAGCATCTTGTGATCCTTCGAGACGCACTTCTAGAGATGTCCACAGAGAGCGCTACGCTCCCCGAGCAACTCCCCAGCCGTCAATCACTGTACGCAGGCGTCGCCGGACGCAAAGTTGGAGATGGGCGGTGGCTTGAATATCAACTCCACCGGGCGTTGAGACGGTGGGGGTACCAGGCAGCGACTCGACAGACACTGTTCAATCTCGAGGTTGACGTCGTCGCCACCCGAAAGACAAAACAGCACAAGCCGAGCGATTGGATCGTTGCCCAATGTAAAGACTGGACGAGCGACACGATCACCCCGGCGAAGATCTTCCGGCTGTGTACGATAGCGTTTGCCTGTCGGGCAATGCCGGTCCTCTGTCATACGACCGAGCTCACACCTCGGGCTGAGAAACTCGCCCGTCACTTCGAAGTTCGGGTCCTCGATCTCCGCGATCTTGAACGTGGAGCGCTTCCTGCTCCCCAAGTGTACAGCCTGTCGGCTGAACTCAACGAATGGCCTCCAGAGTATGGGGTACGTGAGGATCGGGGGAGTCTCCCCTTGATGTTCTACAGAGAACCTGGCAAACGGTTCAGCTACGTTCCAGGCTTCACTCCCATGGGGATGGACTACGACTACGAACCGATCGATACCGACCGAGACGACGATACCCATCCCGCAGCCGGGCACTAAATAGTTCGTTCACGACTTTCCCGGTTCATCGTCAACTGCACCGATTTGGAGGGCCTGTCGAATATGGAAATCTTTCTCTTCGAGAGTGTCCGCCTCAAGAGCTTTCTCAAGGTGGAATTGGCACCCGTCAGTTCGCTGTGGCATACGTTCGTTTCTCATGGGGGAATCGAATAAATTCCGTTTGTATTATCAAAATCGATACTGACTTCCTGCTCAAAGCGCAGCTTCGTTTCATCGGATAATCCGTCTTAGATATATTGAAATAAACACCGACTTCGCGACTGCTAACAGCAGAAATCGACAGCAACGATTATTTATCCCGGATCTATGACGCCCCCATGGAGCGAACAACTTAAACTCGGAACGAGGGGTGGGGGAGGTCAAGAAGACCAAGACGGGATTGAAACGGAACGGCGGCCTTTGCGGATCGTGCCAGTAGTCGTCGAGACGGAGAGAAAATCCAGCACGCCTATTGATCACCTTTCACTACCGCCACGGGTCAGACTGAAGATTAATTGAGGACGGTTGAAGGACACGCATTGAGGACCGTTGAAGGACACGCCTCACAGGTCACTTGCGGCACAACCCCCCACACACCCACCTCGGTGGAGAGTACAAGCGCTGAAACAGCGAGCAGTACGTCAATTAGAATACATGATGGATATCGTTGAGAACTCTCGTGAAAAGTGGGGGGTGAGGTGGTGATCAGTACAGACGAAACTCACGAAACGATCTCTATCACCTCACACCGCAAACCTAGACGGTACTGGGGACCTTGGAAAGATCCTCTGAGGATAGGCTCAAAAATTAACCAACAGACTGGATCTTCTGCTGCTGTCTGTTGGTTAATCATGGTGAGCTCCATCACGTACGCCCGTATACTTTTGTCTCGTAGTACTGAATCGCCAGTATGTCGTTTCGAGTGACGTGGGACAATCTCCTCGACAACGTGGAGGAACTTCCAGCAGACGCTACACTCCTCACTCCGCTCTCTCAGAAGCCGTTTCACATTACCAACGTCCAGCAACACCGAGTGCTGATTGAGTATCAGGCCGACAGTGACACCGTCCCGCTCCAGCGAGAGCAGTTTGAGACGCTGTTTGAGCGTGTCGCCGATGCGACTGGGTCGTTCGATCTCGATCGCCTCCCGCCCGGAGCTGAACCGTATGCAACCGTCATGAGTCTTCATCCGCGATTCACGATCGACGATCGAGACGGCACGCTCTCCGAAAGCGAGACGCCAACACCGTCGCCGCTCGTCGATGCGCACACGGTCGAACACGACGATGGCCCACGAGAAGAGCCCGATATCCCAGTGTACGCAGACGCGCTCCTGTTGATCGACGCGCTCGAGCAGCACGATGTGACGTCACTCACCGAATTAGACGTGCCGACACTCGTGAACCTCTACACGCTGCTGTCCGACGTCCAGCGCAACGCTAATGACCTCCGACAGAAGGTTCGTGGCGTCTTGCTTGACCGTCTCCATCACGATCAACCTGTGAGTGGTCAATACGGGTCCGTTCAACGGGCTGTCCGTCGGAATCGAACACTCAAAGATGACGAAGCAGTCCTTGAGCTACTGGAAGCAGAAGGGATCGACCCCGAGCGCGTGATGAGCGTCGACACGAGCAAACTCGACGACGCGTTGGAGGTAACGTCACTCTCTGAATCCGATGTCTACGAGATTGAAGAGAGCGAGTATGTACGGAAGGCAGACGTCGACGAAGAGATGAAAGAAACTCGTCTCCAAGGACTCAAAGACCAGTTGGCTGGAGCCGACGAAGACACAACCGAGCTCCAAGCTGAGATCGAGGAGTTGGAGCAGCGCATTACCGAACTCACCAGTTTTGACTCCGGAGCCTCCTTCCATACTCGTTCAACTGGTGGGTAGCCAGCGTCTAGGAGAATGATGTCACAGCCGGAAGTGAGGACTGCTGTTCCACAGCAGCGCTCGCTGGGGGGCGCTGGACCGGCCACGGGGGGATGGCCAGATACTGCATCCAGATTCTCCCTCGAGGTGGGTCTTTATCGGTCTGATGGACGAAGCCATGGTATGAGCGACTCGGCGTCTCCAAGCGCCTCTATCTCGCTATCTGAGCCGACTGACGTTCCAGCAGTCTTGACTCGGGCTGGAATCGATTACGTCAGTGTTCATGATCAGCGACTACTGGCTATCTATCGCACCGGCATATTCAATGTGGTAACTGAGTCGGAGTCGGTGTCGAATACGCACACACTCGAGATCGAATGCTGGGAAGCACCGCTCCCGTCTCGTGCCGATGGGAGCTCATCACAGGAGCTTCTTGACGACTTTGCCGGCGTGTTTGTGCGTGGCGATAAGGAGTGAAGTCACTCGTCTTTAGCTGAAGGCGGATGGCCCGTACGGTCAGTCTTCGACATCGAGTTCGAACTGCTCGTTTTCAGTGACGGCGTTTAATACAACGTTCGTGTTTGACTCGCGGATGTCCGCGTCAGTGAGCAGCGACTTGATCTGATCGTTCATCCCGTCGGTGTCAGTGAACTTGCCGACTGCAATGATGTCTGCGTCGCCGGTGACCTCATAAACGGTCACCATCTGCTCTTTCTGTCGGAGTTTCTCTGCAATCTCTGGTAGTGCATGGCCTTCAACTTTAAGCTGAAGGACCGCTGTTACGTCGTAGCCTAGCTTGTCGTAATCAACGATTGGGCTGTATCCTTGCACTGCTCCCTCAGCCTCGAGCTCATGGAGGTGATTAGAGACGGTCGTTACAGAAACGTCCAGTTCCTTCCCCAGACTTCGGAGGCTGGCGCGACCGTCTCCGAGTAGGGAGTTCACAAGCTTGTGATCAAGATTTTCATACGCCATATCATTTACTCACGTTCTGCGGATTTATAATATAATGCACTCCGAGTATACTGCTTCTGAACGTAGTTACAGACGAATTGACCGAAGTGATCTGTGGGTGAGTGCAATTCGATAATCTGATAGTTGTGCCAGACTGTGTTCTCTATTGAGTTCTTCCGAGCCGAACTGCGGTAAGCGATTGAGTGCTGGGGAAACACTAGAGTCAAGTCCCCTAGCACAAGTCAAGATATACGCAATCTATGGATATTTCTGAGACACTTCAGACACTGTATACGGCGACTGTTGAGCAGGACGATGGAACCTACCAGATCACCGTGCCGGAACGCGAGATAGAAACCGGGACACTCACTGAAGCTGAGACATACCGTGTTGCGCTCATTTCAACGGCCGCATCGGATGCTGACGATACAGAGACGACTGACACCATCAACTCTACAGACCACGAAGATCAGCAGCAGGAATACCAGGGCCCGCCTGTTGAAGAGGGTGAACAAAGAGATGTTGAAATCGAGAATCTCGGTGACCAAGGTGACGGGATCGCAAAAGTCGAGCGCGGCTACGTCGTGATCGTTCCCGAAACGAGCATCGGAGACCGCATCACTGTCGAGATGCGACAGGTGCGCGAAAACGTTGCGTTCGCGGATGTCGTCGATCGAAACCCTCGCCAAGAAGTCTAGGACTCGCTGACTAGCAGTGGCAAGTGCGGCATGAAACACTTCCCACACCCAAGTGGGAATCAGTTAGTGAGGGGTGGAAGGAGCGTGTGACACTATCCTTCCAAATGAACGTTAACAGGGCTTGAACGTAAGCTTTTGGCGGGTTTCTGGGTCAAATACACCGGGTTCTGGAGGATACAAACTACCAGTTGGAATTCTGAGTAGGTAACACATGTTGATCTGATTACGGTCAATACAGGGGACTCACGTACCGATCTCGGACACCGATCTCTCCACAATATGTCAGTAGCGGTGTGCAAGATACAGAGGTTCTAATCCTCACTCTCTACAATTATCAGAAGACTCAAAAAAGAAATTCTTAATAGGAAATATTCCAGAGCCGATACTCGTGGTTGCTTGGGCGATCTACGCAGGTGGGCATCGAGAAGCGTACTGCTCCAAAGGAACAAAGGGTGATATTAAAGGGGTCCTCGGAGACACAATCGCTCTGTGGACACGTGATATGACTGATCTCATTGAATGGGATGATGCTGAGAAAATGGCGGCAATAGCGTTCTACTATACTGATCTCAGGGAACGAGAGATTCGCGGTATCTTTCATGAGTCTGGAGAAGGTGTATATCCCGGAGAACCCCCGTGGGAGCTCCACCATCCCAAAAAGACTGGCCAAGTGCTGAAAGTCCAGAGAGAATAATTCACCTACGCGGGACATTGGGACGAAGAGAGCACCGCGACCGTTCACCCTGTATTCAGCACGAACTGGGCGAATACCCGAGATGCTGTCAGTAATCTTGTGCGAGATACAGAGGATGTAGTCACCGCGGCTTCTGAAACGCATGAAGATAGCTCCAAAATTTAATAAATAATTATTAAACAATACGGCTCAATCAATTGAAGTCGCTCCCTCAAACAGCGGATCGCCGTTTTGAGCAGTATAAATACCAGTCATTTATCAAGATCCTCAATGAAAACAGTCAAATCACGCTCCTTAACGAGTCGCTGTCGTTGCTCCTGACTGAATTTGTTGAAGAGGGTATTGAATTCTGATTTAGTAAGCATTGGAAAAGCACCCTGCCCGTGATACACTGATTTACCGGGATTCCGATGCTTAAATCCGACAGCAAAATGTCCATCGGTAGTTGCCGTCTGAAGCACTTTTTGGTGGGTTGATTTCCGTCCAACGGAAGCATGAACTGTTTGACCATTACCTTCATATCTTTCAAATGCGCTGAAATCTGCATTTTTTATAGCTTTACGCTCTTCAGTATTTAGCTGATTTATTAGTTCAGTCCACTCTCCGGGAGTGAATCTGATTGTCTGGGCCCCTTCTTTGTCTGATTCAATTTGGAGAGCAAATATTGGATCTGAATCTGCATAAGGAGTCTTTCTGATATTATCTGTGCGGTGTGTGATTTTCAGATGATTCTTTTTTGTATTATTATCACCATATGAACTCACTCTGATAGTTTCAGCTATGGAATTAAATTTTATTAGTTCACAGAAATCAGCAACTAGCTCTCGTTCTAAGCTATTAGAGAGTTCTACGTCGCTTAGAGCGTCAGTAAGCGAACTCCATCTATAAAAATCAATTCTATTTTGGCTAGTTATTCCGAGCAAGTCCACATACTCATCTAACTTCTGGAAGCTACTGTCGTGGGTTTTAATTTCAATAATTATGATATTCTCTTCATCTTCAATTACAACGTCAAATCGGCGTTGATTCAGAGTAATATCTTCATTTTCACTCAAGCCGGGCAGCTCAGCCTCAATGTTAGAAAGTCCAACGAGATATATTTCTTTATTAGATAATGCTGATTCTAATGCAATTGCTGTTCGCTCCTGTTTGAATGAGGGATTGTCTAGTGGTACCGGAGATATTAAACTGGCCACAGAGTCTTTCAGCTCTGGGGATCCCTTCTCAAGTGTAGAAATCAAAGCATCCGTAATCACCTCTTCAGGTTCTTTCGGGTCACCATACCTGACAAACAAATTGTCTTTATATCGAGGCATATGGCTTTTTATTTGCGATTCTATAATATACTTTTGAATGGCTCAATCAACCATATGTCAAAATACCATTATTCGTGCCGTGTTTCGGGGGATTATGACCTGTTAGAAGTGACTAAGCCGGTGATCGAAAACATCAGGGAGAAAAAATCTGATAAAGGATTTCGTGCAAGACTCGCGCTGTGTATCTTGCACGGCGCTCAGAACATCACTTGAGACTGGTAGGATTCTCGTCGGTCAGTTCGCACTCTTCAGCGACCAGCTATTTCAGACAGGAATCTATCTGAAGAAGAGGATTTCACCAGAGTCTCTTATGTAATATCTGCCGACAATATGCGTAGCGTGTTACATAAGGAACTCATGGCTTCCCGAGGTACTCCGAGGTCAACTTGCCACCCTCGCGGTAGTACCGGTACAGATACGGGCCGTGCATGTCGCCTAGGTTCCCACTGGCGCACTTGCAGGTCTCGTCCCCGCACTTCACTTTCTCTTTTACGACGGTGCCCATCCCGTTATTGTCGCGGTTGACAGGCTGGGCAGAGTCCGGTAGTTCGTCGGCCTCGACCGGTTGTTCTCGGTACTCGATCAAGACGTCGACGTACTTGCGGACATCGCGGAGGGTCTCCACGTTCTGCTTCGGGATGCCTTCTGCGAGATACTTCGGGAGCGAGGTGGGTGGTGACGGCTGCTCCATACCTTATGTAACAACCGGTGCCATGTTAGCGTTCGGATGCTACATAAGGAATTGAACCCTCTCTACCAACCGTGACCACTTCAGCGATTACTCAAGATCGTAGGCCGCAATCTCGTGAGAGCCACACTGTGGACATTCATCGATTTCTTTCTCCACGCTGTACCCACACTGACGGCACTCGTGGTGCGTTGTCGATGACGGCTTGAGCCTCACAATCTGCTGGATGAACTGTTTACTGAGCATGGGTGGGGTCAACGATCTCGCCACAGTCGGGGCATTCGGCCCACACTCCCGGTTCCCCGCTAGCCGTTTCATAGTGGATGATCGCGTGTTGTCTAGTAACTGTCTCGCCACAGAACGAGCAGTCGCCACGGACTGTCTCTGGGTCATCAGGAGTCATTCTCACGAGTTCACGGGCTACTTCGAGGGGGAGAGGGAGCGTGTGACACTGTTTTGGAGCTGGTCTGGTTGTTGAAACCGACTCAGCAGTGCTCCCTCTCCTCAAAATTTGAGACTCTGTGACTTATAGTTCGGGCGAGCGGAGTGAAAGTACTGTTCGAGGACAGCAGCGTGATTGTGAATCGTGAGTAACCATCACACGAGGACACTCCGAGAGTGGTGACTACGCGCTTGCGGGAGTCCCATCGGCGTCGCCGCTATCGATGAGCGGGTAGTCGATGTGGACCTCGATGCGGTCGAACGGAACGACGGGTTGAATTGCACCGCTGGGCCCGCCCTCCTCGAGCGTGAGGATGCCCAGTACTTCCAGCTGCTTCAGGTCCGAGTGGACGTCGGACACGTCACGCTCGACGAGACGCGCTGCCTCGCGCATGCTCTCAGGCGCCTCTTCTGCGATCGCCCGGATGAGCTCAAGGCGCAGCGGCGTGAGACTGTCGACGAAGTCGTCGTAGGTGCCGAACTGGAGCGTTGCCTTTCCATCCTGATCGTCGAGATCGTCGGCCTCGACGTCTTGGACGAACTGGAGCGCGTCCTCACGGAGCTGTTCTCGGTCGCCGACGGTGATGTGGAGTGTAGTCATGGTCGGGTATCGTGTGTCGGTATTCGATCAGTGCGGCCGGGGCGGGTCGCCGCCGACAGCGTCCCAGTACTCGTCCGCGCTCGCCCAGAACTCGACAAGCCGGTCCTCCATTCCAGGGAACTCGACGTCGTCAAGGTCGCCGGCTGCGGTGTGGTGTTCGTGGCCTTTCGTGTCCTCGTGGGAGTTGTCGTATCGAACGAGCGTGAGGTCGTCGAGAGTGCCCAGATGGAGCGTGTACTTCCAGCCCGAGGGGTACGTCTCGGTGTCGTCGGTCGGCCGAAGCACGACGTTCTCGACGAGACCGGCCTCAACGTGTGTGTACTGGAACAGCGGTTCCTGGGCCATCTCTCACCTGTTGGAACACCGGCCAACAGTATAAGCGTTGGGTAGAAGTCCAACACCGAACACAAAACCGCCTGCCGTTCGCCAGCAGCGGTCCGATCGACGCTACGAGCCATCTCATTAATGGGCAGGGAGCGTCGAGCCCTCAACTGCTCCCGAAACCCAAATTCTCAGAGGGGCTGCCATAGTGTCATTCGTTGCCAAGATATAGTAGTGCTACTTCGACTGCGTGAAACCAGCTGCTCGGGCGTAAGCCAGACTTGGACTTGCCTGCTTTGAGTTTCCGAATTCGCTGACTCGCTCATCTTTTTAAGTAGCTTGTAGCCCTAATTGTGCCGCTTAGCCGTTTGAGTTTCCGACTTTATTACCAAAGTCGGAAACTCAACGAACACGGCCAAATCGACGCCCACCGTCTTTAAAATGAGGGCGCCGATATCACAATGAAATCAGATCCTCTGACCAAAGTCGTCGTCCTCAAGCAATAGGAAGCACTTGGGATGGGGCACCTTACATGCTCGGTGGTCTGTTGGTTCGCATAGCATAGCTGAAGTCGACATCTCAGAACGGGCGCTATCACGAACACCGCCCAGTTACCGATCGGTATATCGGTGGCGCCACAAATTCGAATTACTACCCAAACACCTCCTCAGTGGGTCAGGATTAGCAAAACAGCACTTACCCGACCCCGACGCCGTCAGCCATGTTTGATCCGATACCTAAGACTGCCTAAGCGTGGCTGACGCGGACCGACGGCGGGACGTGTCGGAAACGGGACCGTTACGGGACCGCTCGGCTCGCGTGTTGGTTAAGACCGGCTCGCCGACGCCGTCGCACCCGTCCCGGTGGGTCGCGTGGCGCGTGTCCGCTTGAAGGACCTCGACGTCGCACACGGTATACCGGACGTATTCAGCGCCGCTTGGCTCGCCATCTTCGTCGAGTGTCGGGCGGTCAACAACATGTACCAACGGAACGCGGGCGCGGTGGAACGATGATCGGCGCCGAGGGCATCGACCGGTAACCGTTCGGTGAGAGAGCGACCCGAAGGTCCGGGGAAAAACGCCTTCTT
Source organism: Halorubrum kocurii JCM 14978 (assembly GCF_000337355.1). Classification (GTDB taxonomy): domain Archaea; phylum Halobacteriota; class Halobacteria; order Halobacteriales; family Haloferacaceae; genus Halorubrum; species Halorubrum kocurii. Next base: position 62,301 of record NZ_AOJH01000001.1, read on the forward strand.
CGTCGCGTGACATACCTCCCGCGGACATTATTGACCGTGAAAGAAAGGCTACATACACAAGGTCGTGGTTGGGGCGTCCGTCATAGTATTCGAAAGGATGGTGATAGAAATTGGCGATGGGACTACTAATTTATGTCAGGGTAAAAGGATTTATCTATCGATACCAAGTGTTGTAAGGCTGTTAGCGGCAGGTTCCAGCAGAATAGGTTAGCAAAAACTGTTACAGAAATGTAGGGGTGAATACCCCGTTTTAAACTACGGTTACCTCGCTATCATCTGCACTTGAACTGCCGTCGCCTTCCACCTCGATAGACGCAAGCGTTGCTGAAGTGTCACCGTTATTGAACACTAGTGATATCGTAGTGGTTTCGATGCTTGTATCAGGACCGGTGATAGCAACTGAAGTCGTACTGGCCGTTGAGAAGTCACCACTAGAGCTGGGGCTTGCACTGCCAAGCTCTACATTGCTATTCGAGGTTACATACTCAAGATTATCCAGCTCGATTGTATCTCCACCTTCATGTGTGAATCTGATTTCGTCATCCCCACCCGAATTCTCGACAACCTCTGCGTCGATGCTTGCTGTCGGAGCAGAACCACCTAGCGAGTCACCGAGTCCAAGCACGAACGTTCCGATCACGGCCGCTAAAATTACAGTTATTGCGACCATGAGTATAACGCCTATAACGGGACTGACGGCCCGTTCACTGTCCTGAAATGCTGATTTGAGGTTCATAGTTTCGTTGTGTCTCCAACGGGACAAATGCGAAGGTTAACCACACTCGGACGCAGATTGACAGGTGCCCACTGAGGCGTCCTGTGTTGCGCAACCGAGTCGGGTGGTCCAGCCACCCTGATCCTCGCTCTGTCTGTTGGTATGGATCAATTAACGGAGAGAAGAGGGATAAATACACCGACCCAAATCTCTAACATGAGAATATGTCCGCAAGACGTATCTCTCAGGCTGTCAACATACAGCACATGGAACCGACGGCGCGCTCGATCGCGCGGACCTATTCTGATCGCGTCTACCCCGACCCATGGGAAAAGGTCGAGGATTACCAGCGCGTGCAGGCGTACGCCGCCGAGCACCCGAACGCCGGTCGGACAGCGGTGGGAACCGCGCTCGAACTACCGGCGGGGCGGGTTCGGCCGTGGCTCAACGGTGGACGGCCCGATCCGGTGCGCGGGATCGAGACGGCGAGCGCGAACGGCTGGCTCGATCCCGAGTGTGACATGGCAGGCGCGCTCGTCGAACTGCTCGCGCACGTCCTCGCGGGCGGGAGTATCAACGAAACGTTTGTTCCCGCAATTTCCATCGGACGTCGGATTGATCGTGAAGCGATCGAAGCGGCGTTCACAGCGGTCGGCGTCGACGCACACTGTCGCCATGTGAACAGCGACGGACGCGCGACTGAACTGTACCCGGCAACGGACGCCTCGGTACTCGGGCGGTGTTTCGTCGCCATGGGTGCCCCGCAGGGCGCAAAGACGGCCCTTGATGCCGTCCCGGCGGTCGTCTGGGAGAGTCCCGAGTCGATCCGGCGCCGATTTGTCGAGGTGTACGTCGCGCACCGTGGCCTACACTTTGAGACGAAGGCGACGACACGCATCCAAGAGGAGCGCCCGAAGTCATATATCGTCGATCTACACAAACTCATCAGCGAATCCGTCTCCAGTCATGTCTCATACGGGGAGCGAGGGATCACTATTTCGGCGAACGCCGCCCGTGAACTCGGGTTCGCTTGATCGACATAAGTGTTCAACTGGCAATGTGCTCGGCTGAGAGTTGCTCTCCGAGACCGTCGTACCCGTCCCCGTGGGCCGGGTGTCGCTCGCGAGAATCTCGACGCCCCCGGTCACCGAACGAACCGGGTGCCGGTTGGCACGGCGGAAAGACCCTTTGGGACACCGTCGGCGTTACAGGACCTCTCTATGCGGACGGTGATCCCAGACGCTTGGATAATACCTCCTCAGTGGGTCGAAACCAGTGAAAATAGATAAAACCGACCCAACGCAGTCGAGCGTGTTTGGATTATCATCTAACCGTTTGGTAAGGTATATCCGGAGTTCAAGTTGCGAAATATGGAGAGAATTACTGCCCCTTAGTCTATGCTGCCATCGACGGCGACATCCACTTCGATAGACGTAAGTGTTGATGAAGTACTGCCGTCATCGTATACTAGTGATATCGTAGTGGTCTCAGTGCTGGAAACAGTATTGTTAAGATCGATTGTAACCGTATTGGCCGTTGCAAAGTCAGTACCACTGGCTAGGTTGTTGGTGGCAGATACAAACTCTACATTGCTGTTTGAGGATACAAACCGAAGGTTACCCTCATCGATCGTATCTCCACCCTTATGTGTGAATACGATTGTAGCAGGGGTACTACTAGTAGCATCTGCATCAATGCTTGCCGTCGGAGCACTATCATTCAGTGAGTCTCCGAGTCCGAGCACAAATGTCCCGATCACGGCCGCTAAAATTACAGTTATTGCGACCATGAGTATAACGCCTATAACGGGACTGACGGCCCGTTCACTGTCCTGAAATGATGATTTGAGGTTCATTGTTGTGTCGCCAACGGGACAGGTACGAAGATTAACGACACTCGGACGCAGATTGACAGGTGCCCACTGAGGCGTCCTGTGTTGCGCAACCGAGTCGGGTGGTCCAGCCACCCTGATCCTCGCTTTGTCCGTTGGTATGAATGAATTAACCAAGAGAATAGTGATAAATACTCCGACCCAAATATCTGCCTTGAGAATATGTCCGCAAGACGTATCTCTCAGGCTGTCAACAATACAGCATATGGAACCGACGTCGTGCTCGATCGCTCGGACTTATTCCGACCGCGTCTATCCTGACCCGTGGAAGAAGGCTTTGGGACCGCCACGCCCGTCCCCGTGGGTCACGTGTCACCCACGAGGATCTTCGACGCCGCACCCAGTCACCGAACGAACCGGGTGCCGGTCAGCAGGGCGGAAAGGCTTCTTCGGGGACACCGTCGGCGTTACGGAATCTCTCTATGCGGATGGTATCCCAGAGGTTCGGATAAATAGGGCTATCTAGAACTCTTCCCCTATCCCCTCACTGTCCTGCGGTTTCACTCTTAACCAACAATCGGTAATCAAACTGCTGGCTGTTGGTTAAGAGTGTGCGGAGCGTCTTTCCCAGAGTACACAGATCGGTGTGTATGGGCGAGATCTTCCGCGTCAACTGCCCGGGCTGTGGACAGGAGAAGGGCCCAATCACAACCCAACCCGGCACCGTCGGCATCCACTGTTCGTGTGGGATCACCGCAACCCTCGACATCGGCGCACAAGAAATAGGTGAACGGTGGGAGCGGGAGAACTGACCTGCCGCAGATCGACACCTACGTTTATGCTTCACGCCGGGTAGAACGCGGTATGAGCCGTGAATCCCTGGCCGACGCCGATATGGTCTCGGACGAGGAGCTCACCGAGCTGCTCGCCAATGCTGAAGGGACGACGCCCGAGGAGATCAAGCGCGGCACTGCCGAACTCGAGATCGCACCGCCTGAAGAGGCGACTGTCGTCGACGTCGACGGGTAGAGCTACTGCTTTGACGTGGTCTTAGTGCTACCGAGAAGCAGCTACAGGTGAGCCACTGACTGACGGTCTTGTTCTCGAAAACAACTCAACTCGATCTCATAACGGCTACTATCGATGACCTCCGTTCTGAAGATTCACACTGGAGTTGCTGATTAAGATCTAAGACGGCTCGTTCACCAGCCGAATGCTTATCACACTACTCAGGTAATACGCTGGTATTGAGCACTGAAACGAGTACGAACGACGATCCCCAGAGTGGGCGAACCATCACGCTCACTCAGGCGGACGACAGCTGGTGGGTCGCCCGTGACGAGGAGACAGGTGTTGCGAGCCAAGGTGAGACGAAGCAGGACGCCCTCGACAACCTCGACGAGGCAGTCGCGCTCCACAAGGGGGAGATCGGCGAGTCGATCGATACCCGGGAGGAAGAGGAGCAAGTACTCGAAGATCTCGGTATCGATACGGATGAGGTGTCGCGGGCTCGTGATGAGCACGAAGGCCTCCCCGACTTTATGTAGTGAATCGGATGGCGTCACGCGATTTCTCCGGGCGCGACGTCGTCAAGGCACTCACGAAAAACCGCTTTGTCATTGTTGGCCGAACTGGTAGCCACGTCAACCTGCGGTACGAGCACCCGGCAAACGACGATGATGTCTGCGTTGTCTCTGTACCGCAACACGATCAGATCCGAATTGGCACGTTGCGCAACATCGTAGAGCAGTCCGGGGCGGAGGACTTCGAGAAGTGGTGTCAGTGGACCGACCAGCAGTGCTGATACGCTACTCAGCTAACCCGCCGAAGATATTGGACTGTACTCCCGGACGGGTCCACTGATTCAGACGTTACTATTGTATAGTAACAAGAGGGTCCGGACCTTACCGCTCGTTTACCCGGTTGTCCGTCTGCGAGAACGCCTCGGTCGCCATGTCGGCGCGCTCGGCCGCCTCGATATGCTGGTACGCCTCGCGGACCTGTTCCTCACTGTTGTCGAGATACCGTGCGGCCGCGGCGTAGCCGAACTGCCGGACGAGTACCTCACCGACGCCTCGACGCCCGCCGTGTAGTTCGAGGTAGTCGCCGTCGAGTGAGAGGTCCAGCTCGTTGCGACGCTCGGCGAGCGCCTCGTGGGTCCAGAGCCGTTCCATGATCGACCGGGCGCCGTCGGTCGTCAGCGGCTTCGGTGCGTCGAGGTCGTGCTCGGCGGCGACGATCAGGTCGGGCGCCCCGCCCCGGACGCGCTCGATCGCGTCGTTGTCGAGGCCGGCATCGGCGAGCCTCTCAGTGACATGAGAAGCGAGTGACGGCCGGTGCAGCGTCGTGAACACCGGCCACGAGTCCGGGACGTCCAGCACCTCGGCGTACCGGCGCAGCGGGCCGATGACGGGTTCGGGGAGAGATGCCTCCTTCCACTCGCGACTCTTCCGGAACACGGTGACGCTGCTGTCCGCGAACGACACGTCACGCCACTGGATCCCGTTGCGGCCCTCGCGGTCCTCTTTCGGCGCCGAAAGGAACTCCGACCCGCGCAGGCCCGTGTAGGCGACAACGTACACGAGCGCCTGTTCGCGACACCGCTGGTACGCCTCGAACCGGGCGCGCTGTTTGGCCTGCCACGCTTCGCTCTCCGGGTCGCCCCGGTCGGTATGGGAGACCCCGATCGCGCCGAGCGCGTCGAACGCTTCGGAGACGCGCCGGTCAACGAACTGCGTGATCAGGTCACGGTGGATCGGCTCCCACGCCTGCTGATCGCCCGGACGTCGGCCGTCGTTCTCGGGGAGTGGGTCCTCGGCGTCCGACTCTCGGGCATAGTGCCGCGGAATGTACCCCTGCGCGTGCGCCCATCCGCACCACGATGCGACGTGCGCGTAGTAGGTGAGGACGGTCCCGGCGGCGTATCCGGCGGTTGAGAGATACCGCGCGTAGTCTGAGAACACCGTCGTATCGAGGTCTGCGAACCGGACGGTGTCGCCGTCGACGACGCCCGCCCACGACTCCGGCGGGGAAGCGTTCGCCGAGTCGGCGGTCCGTCCGAGACACCAGTGGCGGAATCGCTGGAGCTCGCGTTCGGCGTCGGCGCGGTACGCGCCCTGCTCGCCGGCATCGCCTTTGCCCTTGTCAGTGAGGTACTTCGTGAACGTGTCGTCGATCGCGGTCTCGACGGAGCGGCGGCCCGTCATTGGACCTCCGGAGTGTGGGGGTTGTGCCGGTGGGACGTCGCTGCTGACGTAGGGTTCCGGCTGGAGCGACAGTCTGGGGAAGCGTCGGCCATAATTCTGAATCTGGCTCATCTGGGCCCACGGGTGGGGGTCACTAAGAACTTACTCTGTCTTACTCGCCTAAGACAAAGTATATTGAAATAGCGGATTTACTCGGTTGTGAGCGCTGATCGCTTGATTTCAGCCGTTAGAGCGTATTTAATCCAAGTGGGATCGACCATATATGACATATCGCTATACAAATTTTTCGCTCTGGAGTTGCGAATGCCGGTCAAAACGTTCACGGGATCGACTCTATTCGGACCAGTACCCGATAGAAATAGCCGCGATTACGCTCTAATAGCTATCATAGAGACAGAATTATTATACTAAACAAACTTATCGGTCGAAATCTATCTCAGCAAAGAGTGATGCCTCTCGCGAAGGGCTAGCCCAGACCGAGCTCTAAATGAGTGTGATCAGCTCTTTGTCCAGCCAATCAAGGAACCGACTGAGTGTGATTCTGGGCTTCTTCCGGGTTTTAATGACTCCAATGCGCTCCTGTGTGAGGAAATCGACTAACAGCCACATGTTGTAGACCACACACCCAAAGGCGAAATGGAACCACCGTACTCCAAACTCCTTCGAGGTAGTCCACGCTGCTGCGTTCTTGATCGACGAGTACGAGTTCTCGATCGATCCGCGGTCACTGTACTGTTCAATCTGCTTTTTCGCCCAGCGCCGATCGAGTGCGACCTCGTCACTCACATCGAGACTTGTGATAAAGGGCTGTGGCGATCCCTCTTCATGGACATCATCATCTTCCGCTGGGGGTAACACGGCAACGGTCGTATGTACCGTGTGGTTTGAGACGCCACCCTTCACTGCACCGTGCATGACGAAATCGTCCTCGACATACAGCGGGGTGTCGTTCGGTTCGTGATACCCTGCTTCACTTGGTCAAACCGGTCACACATCGGTCCAATCCGATGCTGATCTTTCTGAGCAGGGATCACGTAGTCCAATCCCTTGCCAGTAAGCGTCTGTATCACGTCGGCCGCATGGAACTCCCGGTCAGCATACACCATCCTGATGTTGACGTATTCATCAGCGATCGACAGAAGCTCTCTCGCAACATCTCCGACGTAGTATGACCCATCTGAGCAGGTGTTCCCCGCAAACCCAGCGAAAAGATATGTGCCTCCAAACCTGTCCCCAAAGATCCTGAGTAGTTGTAACAGCGCAATCGGCCAGACTGTTATTTTGATTTAGTACCAAAAATACCAATAGTGGTGGGCATATTCGTAGGGATACCACTAATGGAGCGAGATGACTTCGACGAGGCAGCACCCGGTGAGATCGTTCCCACGACGACGGCGAAGGGGACGTATTCGGCGTTTCAACCTGACCCGCTTCCGCCCTCAATCAATACTGAACAGCTCATTACGCCGCTAGCGGAGGCGACACAGGCACTTGGCCGACTTCACGGCATCGGTCCACGTGTCGGCTCAAGGGAGATCCTGATCGAGCCGTTCATCCGAAAAGAAGCGCTGGAATCCTCCCAAATCGAGGGCACACACGCTACTCTTTCAGACATCTACGCCTATGAGGCCGGACAAGAAGCTCTCATCGACGAAGACAGGCAGCAGGGTACCCAAGAAGTCGTGAACTATCTACACGCGCTGACGCACGGATTGGATGCGATCACAGCTGGCGATCCAATCACCGTCGAATTGCTATGCGAGATGCACGACCGGTTGCTTTCGGGTGTCCGTGGAGATGAGGCTGACCCAGGGGAACTCCGTTCGACTCAGAATTTCATCGGCAGTACGCCATACATCCAAGACGCCAGATACGTGCCGACGCCACCGAACGAGATCCCCGACCTTCTCGAAGACCTTCTCGAGTATGGGAACCAAGAGACGAATCTGCATCCACTTCTCCGAATCGGGCTAATCCACTACCAGTTCGAGACAATTCACCCGTTTCTCGATGGGAATGGACGACTTGGGCGACTATTGATCAGTCTCCTCCTGCAACGTGACGGTCTCCTGCCTGAGCCGTATCTCTACCTGAGTTCGTATTTCAACGCACGACGTTCAGCGTACGTCGATCATCTCTTGGCAGTCAGTCAGCACGGTGAATGGGAAGAGTGGCTCCTGTTTTTCCTGCGTGGCGTACAGTCGCAAGCAAATGAGGCCCACCACCGGGCCAACCTGCTAGTTGACCTCCGAGAAGACTATCAACAGCGCTATCAGAGCGAGCGGTCTGGGAATATCCTTGAACTGGTGATGCGGCTCTTCGAAGATCCGTACCTGGACGTGAACACAGCAGCCGACTGGTTGGATGTCGAATACAGCACGGCTAACCGACTGATTGGACAGCTCGAAGATGACGGAATAATCGAAGAACTTACCGGGAAAGACCGGAATCGCTTCTACCGGGCGAGCGAAGTCTTCCAGATCATCAACAAGCCGATCGATCAGCTCTGAACGACTGAGCAGAGAGGGCTTGAGGCATACGAATTGAGACAACCGGTCACAACTACAGCGGAAATAATTTGTACCATTATTAGCAACAGAATTGGGCGGCCCGTTTGAGGGAACTGCAAGACAGCGTACTGATAGTAGCTGGTGAGAGAACCGGGGAGTTCGGAGATTGGTGCTAGAGCCTTGAGTCTGCAACCGACGGGGACGGAGCCGGCTCATCGAACGGATGGGCGACCGCGAGATGTGGTGGGTAGAGAATTACCTACACCGCATCTCGAAAGCCATCGCCCACGAGGCGGTCGCACACGGGTGTGACCGGATAGCGTTAGAGGAGTTGACGGATATTCGTGATCGGATGCCGGGCGTACAGAAGTTCCGTGCGTGACCGTTCCGCCGCTTGTACGACTATGCGACGTACAAGGCCGAAGCGGAAGATATCGACTTCACACAGGCAGACCCGGCGTACACGTCCACGCGGTGCTCGAAGTGTGGGACGACGCTGGACGAGAATCTCCCGTCGCAGGCGAAGTTCCGTTGCCAGAAGTGTGGATACGAGGTCAACACGGATTACAACGCGGCGAAGAACATCGGCTTTCGGCTACTCCGTGCGGGGCAAAAGTCTCCGCATGGAGGGGCGACACGTCACTTCGTCCTGAAATCGGGAACGCTGAACGTGAATGGTCGCTACTCGCCTGCCAACCGATAGGGTGGCCAGAATGGGAGGTCACCGACAAACTCCGCCCTTCAGGACGGAGAAGGTGACGGGGCCTCGTATTCCAACTGGTACACAACATTCTTCCATTTTCATTTCGACGGTGGGGTGTTCATTCCGACAAAAGGTATTAGATATAATTTGAGGTGGCTCAAATTATATCTATATTGAGTGTGTAGACGGAGTCATGAGCGACGAACCGGCCCGAAGCTGGACTGACGGACTGTCGGCGGCCGAGCGCGTCGAAGCGGTCGCACTCACTGTTGGTGAGCCTCGAACGGCAAATTGGATCGCCGCAGAAGCCGAGGTCGCCCACGAGACGGCGACGAAGTACCTCAAACGTCTCACAGACGATAATAAACTACGCTCGGATACACGTGGCCAGCAGACTACGTATGAGCCTGACCCTGTCGGTCAGTACCTCGTCGAGATGCGTGAGCTCTACGAAGAGCACTCACCCGACGATCTCGCCACGAGTCTTGAACAAATGAACGAGCAAATTCGAACGTGGAAGGCAGAATACGACGTCGAAACCCCCAACGAACTCCGTGCAAGCCTCAGCAGGACAGAAGACGTCACAGACGAACGCGAGCGTCGACAAGTAGCTCAGGAGTGGGACCATCTTGAAACGCGCCGCGGTCTCGTTGAGGATGCACTCCGACTTTACGACCGTTTCCCTGGTGAGCCGCGCTCTGCATCCGTATGAGTCGGGGATCAGAAAATCCGGCCATTTATCGAACACTCAAAGACGTACTGGAACGGCAAGCAGAAGTCATCTCTGTCTGGTTGGAGCCGGACGCGATCCAGAAACGATTCCTTGCCGCTAAAATCGACCCACAGCGTGTGGTGCCGTCGACTGGGCCTGAGTCACCGCAACTCGAGGTCCACTGGAAACTCACTGCTCCCCACGACGAGTTTAGGATCGACTACGCCGACCCGAATGTGGGGTTCCACTGCGGCTGGCACCAAGATGGAGATCATACCCACCTCGGCGCAGCGCACTTCCAGTACCAGACGGCTTCGATGGAGACCCCGGATTACGAAGAGGCTGTGTTCGAGGCAGTGTCTCCCCCGAAACTCCTCTGGGAGTGCTGTGATGAGCTCTTCGAGAAAATAATTCCCAACTATACGGAAGGACTCTGATCTGTTCGATCGAGTTCACATAATTCACATTATGTACATAATGTACAATGTCTAAGTAGTCGAAAATTGACCGATTTTCCGATCAGTCGCTTGTGACCTGCTCGCTCAGCATCTCCACAACTTCCTGTACACGTTCCTCGTCTGCTTCGATACCACGCTCTCGGAGAATCTGGAGGGCAACCTCGTCACCGTGGTCTGCAATCACCTGAAGACACGCATCTTGAAACTCTCTCCCCTCGAACTCAGGAACATCAAACATAGAGCACGCGGCAGTGACCGATGATCGCATCCGGGTAACACCATTCCACGTCTCTTCTCGGACATAGAAGCCGTGCATATCGGTCTCGTCGAAGGAGAAAGCTGGCCCACCGCTAGATTCGTCCACATCCTCATCATCTTGGTCTGGTGCAGACTCAGTCTCCGATTCTGCGTTCTCAGTAGCTATTTCTTCGTCCGGTTGCGGTTCATCCTCAGTGCCTGTGCGTTCGTTGTCGTCCGATTCTACTTCTTCCTCTGTTTGTTTGAGCTGTTCAGCGACGTCCCCGAAACGGTCGTCCTCATTAGGCATGGCTGTATTCCTCCACGAGGTCCGCTAAGTGGTCGAAATTCGGGATCTGGTCGCAATCTTCGTCAAACTTCGAGACAGGCATCCCTTGCTTGAAAGCACGAGAAATTGCGGTTCGTTCACGGATTCCGGGCTTTGGAATACTATCGACGGTCTGTTCAGAATCGTCAAGCGTATCGAAGATCTCCGGCTCAATACGAGCGTACTCAGGGACGAACGAACCAAACTCTCGGTTGAGATTTTCAACGAGAGTCCGATGCTCGTTGTGCTGTCCCATTGTTTCGCGAATCATATTTGGGGTAACCGCGAGGATGTCTAACCCGATATTCTGCCGGATTGGAGAAATTTGGCGTTCGATCATCTTATTGAGGCCGTTAATCGAGCCAGCACGCGGAATCAGCGGGACTATGACGCGCTGGACGGCGATGAGGGCGTTGTCGGAGAGTTTCCCACGGCCGCCTGCGGCATCAATTATCACGTAATCGTATCCATTTTGGATGAGTGGATCGACGACGTTCCGCCGAAGCTTCACGTCTGCGAACCGTTCGTCTTTCAGCCTCGTCTCTACATTCTCAAGATCGTTGCTCGATGGGAGGAGGTGAACGCCGAAGTCCGTCTCGATAAGCAGGTCTTCGGGATCTTCACCATCGATGAGGGCGTCACCGAGGTTCGCATCTCGATCGTACGCATCGTCGTACCCCAACTGGGTCGTCATGTGTCCATCCTTATCTAGATCCAGTAGCACCGTCTCATGGCCACGATCAGCGAGTCGATCCGCGATGTTGAGTGCGATCGTAGATTTTCCTACGCCACCTTTGAGCAACGAGACAGCTGCTCCAGGAAGCCCCTCAAACTCGTCAGCACTCATGATTTAGCATCTCCGTGATGAGTAAATTTTGTACATTTTGTATATAATGTGCCTTGGGTAGACGGTGTATGTTGTGTACATTTTGTGAATAATGTGTGTTTTGCTCTGCTCATACGCGGCTAATGAAGTTCACCCAACTTAATTCTATGTCAGACAAATTGTGTGCATTATTTACACAATTCACATTTTGTGCGATTTTTAGATATTGCTCACAATCTTTATTTGCTAGACTGCTCACCAAATTTGCATAATATACATAATTTACATTATTCACATTTCACACGTATTCAGCACGATGATCATCCTCCGCCTCAGTACTAATTAACGGATACACGCAATCTATATTATCCACATTATGTAGCTGCTCTATGATAGGGATACGAGCGCATACCCTCGTCTTCCCGTGAGTAAGCTACCACGCCCTGAAGGGCGTGGCATTCAGCGTGGACTCCCGCTCTACCCGCTGAGCGCGGTAGGCGAATACTCGCCATTCACGTTCAACGTCCCGCTGTTCAAGCGCACGCCTACGGGTGCGCCTCCGCGACCAGACTTTTGCTGGTCGCGGAGATACNGTTCAACGTCCCGCTGTTCAAGCGCACGCCTACGGGTGCGCCTCCGCGACCAGACTTTTGCTGGTCGCGGAGATACTTCAGACCGATATTCTTCGCCGCATTGTAATCCGCGTGAACATCGTACCCGCACTTCAGACAACCGAACACATCCTGACCATTCTGTGTCGGCCTGTTATCCTCGTGCGTGAATCCACACTTCGAGCAACGCTGACTCGTATACGCCGGGTTAATTTGCTTCACCTCAAGTCCTTTAGACTCGACTTTGTACGTGACGTACTCGTAGAGTCGGTGGAACGCCCACTTGTGGACCGCCTTCGCGTGCGGGAGGCGTTCGCGGATGCCTTTGAGTTGCTCAAACACGATGTGCGTACAGTCGTTTTCAAGAGCTTCCTCCACGAGTTCGTTCGAGATCGTGTGAAGCAGCTGCTCGAAGCGTCCGGTTTGTTTTCGACCGACCCGCTGAACATTCTCGTGCGCCCACCGAGTCCCGGTTTGTTGGAGGTCTCCTCGACGCTTCTCATACTCTCGGTGCCAGTGGTTGAGTTCGCCGCCACTCCAAAACGTGCCGGTTGAGGTGGTTGCGATGTTTGTGATGCCGAGGTCAACACCAAGGACGGAGACGTGCTTGGCATCGCCTTGTTCGGCATCATCGTTCTCCACGGCGGGCTTTGTCCGCACGTGAAGATAGAAACAGCCCTCAACTGTATCGTAGTGGAGTGTAGCACCCTTCACATCGTAATCGTCGTTGAACAGGTACGCCGAGTGTGGCGTGTCACGCTGTTCATCGGGGAAGACAAACTCGGCGGTGACTCGCCCATCGATGGTGGCGAGCGTGGCGTGGTCGTCGTTGACGGTGACGGTTCGGGCGTCGTAGCTGGCGAACCGTGATGTGAAGTGTGGTTTCGAGGCTTTCTTGGCTTCCTTCCAGCGTTCGACACAGCCTTTGACGGCTTCTGCGGCTCGGTTGCGTGCGGCTTGCACAAGGTTGGCCGGGAGCGGTGAGTCGTCTCGAACATCGTAGTACGTTTCGTCGTGGAGTTTCTGTTTGCTGGTGATTTTCCAGTCTGGTTCCCACGCTACGTCTACGACGTAGTTGGCGGCGTCGAGGAAGTGGTCGGTTGTCTGGTGGAGAAGGGTAGCGGCACTCTGGTCCACATCGAGTTTGATGGGCACGGTTCGAGTGCTTGAATCCTCCACCATCTGTACTTCATACGAGGCAGGGAGTTCTTATGATGGTTTGTGTTGACGTGGGGGAGTCAGCCTGCTATTGGGTATGTTTCGTGTAATGGATTGTCGGCTTCCTCCCGCGCCTAAACAGTAGGTGCCGAAGTACTGGAGAGATTCAATTGATTTCCGTTCCTCGTGGTCGAGAAAGACCGATCAAGTCAATATTTTCCCTCAGCGAACCACTGTCCGAGAGCGAAGAGAATGGCAACAGCGAGTGGTTTGACGGTCTTGTCAGTAGCCAGCGGCGTGCTGACCCGGAGGGATCCGGGTCAGCCGCCGCATCTGTCGCTATCCGTCCGGAACTGACAGCACGAACAGCCGAAACAGTGCTGTCGAGACGGCTGGTCGATCAGTGAATTCTCGCTGATCAGCAAGAAACAGACACACCAGAATCCACAGATTGTACATCGCCACCGCAAACAGAAACTCGAATAGCCGCACCGCAAACGTCGGTGACGATGTTCGCGGCAGAAACTCACCGATCTTCCGGTAGGAGGTTTCTATTCCCCACCGGCGGCGGTATGCTTCTGCAAGCGGTTCAGCGGCATCTTTCGACACCGCACAGTTCGTCACAAGGCAAAACGAGTCGTCGTCCCGTGTGCGGTGCGGGACGACGACGAGTGTTACGGGAACCCGGCCGGTCGGTGGATTCTTTCGCACCATCTCGTAATCTGTGACGAATGGAGAAGCGTCGTGGGCGTCAAGCGCGCGCTTGACGCCCACAGTCTGTGGCGCACGCACAACGAACTCGAGGTCAAGCTCAACGAACGTCTCAACGAGTGGCATGCGGTAGAAGCCGCGATCACAGTAAACGCGGCTGATCTCGACGAATTGTCGAGCAGTGGCGATGAGCCGACGAATCGACTCCCGCAGCGTGCGGGAGTCATTCGCCGCAACAGATTCGGATGCGAGCGTGAATCGAACGGCAGGATCGACGATACAGAGTGTCACAAATGCGTACGCGAGGTTTGTTTCGCGATCTGGATTGACCGAACAGACGTGCGGTGTGTCGTCCGAGCCGTAGTAGAGCCATTCGTGAATGTCTAGCGCGACATCGACTGGACGAGTGAACGCCCGCTGGCGGCGGGCGTGAGCGACTGTTGCGGCCCGGACGCCATCGAACTGAGCGTCGATGGCGTCCGGGCTCAGTCCACGCAGGTGGTAGAGCAGTGATTTGGCAAGCGGACTCCGTTGCTGGAGATCAATATCTTCATTCCGAGCAAGCTGAAGCTCTTTCGCGGTTGTATGGACGAATTCGCCGTCGAAGGAACTCCGAGCGAGGACTTTCAGAAAGTCCTCGCTCGGATACTGTCCGTTCGGCTTCGTCGCAAAATCAAGATGTGTGAATAACAGTGTAGAAGCAGCACGAGATAGCTGCATCGCCTCAGTTGCGTGGATCATACCGCAGATTGGTCACCAACAACGAAAACGACGACTCAGCTACTTCGGCACCTACTGTAAAGACGCGGGTTTCCGCCTTGCGGTCATTATGAGAACGGCCGAAGCTCCTGCTTCGGCTACAGAGCTATTGAGGAAAGACGAAGAGGATGCGCTTTAGACTACTCGTAGTAGCTAACGCGCTCGACAACTTCCGCGAAGGCGACATTCTCGTGCACATCGGTAATCTCGATAGTGACACGCTCGCTCTGTTTGGTGTCAGGAACGATAACGACGAACCCGCGCTCAACACGCGTGATACCGTCGCCTTGGTCACCAATATCTTCGATTTCGACGGTGCGTTGTTCGCCTTTTTCGACAGGGGGTGTCTGCGGCGCTTGCTCGGGCTGTGGATCGACGTCAGTGTTGTTAGTCTCGTTGGTCACGGATGACGGTAGAACAGCCACACGGTACGTCTCGTCTGCCTGTAATTCTATCAACTTCTCTGCGATGGGACCCAACACCCGAGCAACGATCTGATTAGCCGTCGTGGTGCT
Organism: Halorubrum kocurii JCM 14978; assembly: GCF_000337355.1. Lineage (GTDB taxonomy): Archaea > Halobacteriota > Halobacteria > Halobacteriales > Haloferacaceae > Halorubrum > Halorubrum kocurii. The sequence continues at coordinate 77,581 of NZ_AOJH01000001.1, forward strand.
CAGTCGTCGTGGTCGATGTACTGTGCTTCCCACTCAGCCCGCGCCTCGATCTCTCTGGTGCCTCGGCGGGTGGTAGTGTACTCGTTGGTTCGTCGATCGCGCTGACTTTTTTCGATCAGTCCTTTCTCAACGAGTGTGTCGAGATTCGGATAGAGACGACCATGGTGGATCTCTTTTTCGTAGTAGTCCTCTAGTTCGTCTTTAATTGCGAGCCCGTGAGGGTCATCAAGACCAGCGACTACGTACAGCAAGTCTCGCTGAAAGCCAGTGAGGTCATACATAGCTAATTTTACATCTACAACTTTTGAAATACTACCGATCTCATATTGGATTTCATACTGACATGACCGCCTTGTTTTGCTAGTTTTCTCGCTAGAACACCCTCTTGTTGGATGTTGATGTATCTCGCTTAGTATCAAAAACTACTGAGGCGGCACACTCAGTCAACAGCGCGTACGACACGCGTAATTGCCAGACCAAGGATGAGGGAGACGACCACGGCAAGCACCACTATTGGTGATATGCCAGAGGCCTCATTTATTGGCATCATAATTGCTCTCAGAGTTTCTCAAAGTTCACTCGTATAATATTTAAGAGGAACTGTATCGCTTCCTAATTTGTTGCCACCTGAAGTGGGCTCGTCACTATCACCGGATGAAACAAAGCGGCTCAGTCTAATTCTACCGTCAGAGCGCGTATCGCCGCCGATAACGCGTCCGGAGGGAGCACCTGTTGTATCGTACGCTTTTTATTGACGCTAGCGTTGCGATACTGTATGGATCGACGGGACGTGTGGCTACTCCTCCCTCGTCCCCTCCGGACCCTTCCTGCAGATTTAGCTGCAGTTGTGCTCCTCACGGCGATCACGCTTGTGAGTGTGTTTGTGCCGGTCATTAACGACACTCCACTGCGAGTCGTGTTTGGACTGGGTTTCGTGTTATTTCTTCCTGGGTATGCGTTTATTGCTGCGCTCTTTCCAGAAGCTGGTGGCCACTCGTCCTCTGGTACAGCGGACGATACGGCTGATTCCGCTACTACATCGACCGAGAAACCAAGTGCTGTCCCAGGCACTGACGCAGCGATTGCCGAAGCGGAGACACCAACACGAACATCGGACCCGGATCAAGAAGGAATCGACGGTATCGAGCGGGTTGCGCTCTCATTTGGGCTCTCGATTGCCATCGTTCCCCTGATCGGCTTGGTGTTGAATTTCACTCCGTGGGGGATCCGACTGGTGCCGATTGTCGTCACGGTGGCTGGCTTCACACTTAGCAGTGTTGCGGTGGCCGCGCACCGTCGTCACGCACTGCCACCAACCGATCAGTTCTCAGTCCCATACCAAACGTGGATTTCCACAGCACGAGCGGAGTTGTTCGAGCCTGAGAGTCGCACGGATTCTGCGCTAAATGTACTGCTTATCGCCTCGTTGCTGCTTGCGATCGGCAGCGTTGGCTATGCTGTAGCTGTTCCACCACAGGGCGAGCAGTTTAGCGAATTTTATCTGTTGACTGAGAATCCTGATGGAGAGCTGGTGGCTGACGGGTACCCCGAACAGTTGGAGCGGGGCGAACAGGCAGATCTGACCGTCGGCATCTCGAACAACGAGTATGAACGCACGGAGTACACGGTTGTGGTCCAACTGCAAGAGGTAACCCAAGAAGGAAACGAGACTCAGGTTATCGACCGACAGGAGCTCGATCGCTTCACCACAACACTCGATCATAACACCACCCACCATGAGCAGCATCAGCTTGCGCCAACACGCACCGGTGAGGACCTTCGTGTCCAGTATTTGTTGTACGAAGGCGACCCTCCAGAGACACCCACGCAGGAAACGGCGTACCGTGACCTTCATCTCTGGATAGATGTCGTCGACTCCGCTGGTCAGTGAACCACGAGTGAATCTGCTGGCGTCTGCCCTACGATTTTATGACGAGTAGCTCCCCGGTCAGCTGTACGGCATCGAACAGGATATTAGAACTATCATGCGGTACATCCCGCTCTGCCCGCACTCTTGGTTGTCGGTGCCTAGGAGAGCAGAGGACGTAGCGTTTAACTCAGCTAATTCAATCGTCACTGAGTAACTGCGAGTCTGCTGGGGTCGACCCGCCTTGATCGATGACGGCCGCCACCTGTTCGAGTACCTCACGGGCTCGCTCAGTCGAGACGGTCGGTTGTGCGAACGTTGCCATCTCGTATGCGGTAATGACCGCTTTCGTCTCTGCAAGCGATTCAATATCGGCGTCCTGACAGCGGTCATAAAACTCCCAGTGGGTGGTTGGCTCAGATGTATCCACCTGTGTTTGTAGCGCTGCCCGGAGGCTGCCGTACGCCAGTTGAACCGCAACCGTGGTGTTCTCAGCTGCGAGTGCGGTGGCCGCTTCATCGAGGAGTTGCTGTGATCGCGTTGTCTGCGCCGATGGCTCTCCACTGGGATCTGTCGTCGGAGGAGTGTCGTCGGTCGCTGCTGTTGAGGATGCCGACGAAGGAGGCGTTAATCTGTCGCGCGGGTCCCATCCAAATCTCCGAGCAACCAAGATCAGGATAATCCCGACAAGAAGGAGTCCCCCTCCGATGCCAGCAAGCTCTTGAAGCGACACCTCGGAACCAGCTGTTTGGACGATTTGTGATATTGACGACGAGCCGAGCAAGGAAGTCTCAGATGTATCCTCAGTAGAACCTTCGGTATCTCGCTGTGATGCTGTTGGCAGGTCCAGTGTCGTCGTTGCCTCACTCGCGGCTAGGTGCGTCTCGCTTCCGGTAAACGCTGTACGGATAGTCGGTGCATCCGATCCTTCATCAAATTCTGTCGCCGCAACTGTTGTTTGATAGCTCCCGTCGGCAGTCGATGTAACCGTCCCAATCTGGCGATCGCCGACAAACACGTCAAGCGACTGTCCGGGAACAGGGCTACCATCTGCAAGTGTGAAATCACCGGTGAGTACCGCCTCACGAGAGATGTCTTCAGTGTCTGTCCCGGTGACTGTTGCGTTAACCGTCAGCTGTGTTTCTACCGGAGTAATCTCTGCGGTTGTTGTGGTGTTTGACCCGGTAACAGCTGTTTCGCTCAGCGGCACCTGTAGTTGAAGATTGGCAGCGCCGCCAGCAACGTCTGCTGGGACCGTCCCAGTCAGCGTTACCTGTCCATCAGGCTGTGTTTCTCCGGTGCCGATTTGCTGGCCGTCAAGTAACAACCTCACTGGGAGGCCCGAAACGGTCGCATTGGTGCCGACTGTTACTATACTTGACACCCGGAGTGGCGTCTGATAGTTACCTGTAATACTATCGTTGGCCACGGTAACTGTCGTGGTCGTTTGAGCAGTAATCTGGGCTGGTGTCGTCGTATTAGCAGCGAGATACGGACTGGTATCTGTTGGCCGGAACTCTACCGGCACACTCGTCGCATTAACGGGAAGAAAAACAGGTCGATAGGTTAGTGTGTAGCTTCCCTCAGCGTCGGTTTTAATATTGTAGGAGCGCTCTCCAACCTGTATCGTTACGGGTTTGTTACTAATTGGCGTGCCGTTTGTCGTGCGAAGCGTTCCAGTTAGTTGGGTCGCGTTCTGAAACGAGAATGTAGACGGGGCTGCTGTTGCGGTTATCGTTGTTGCCGTTAATTCGACCTGTAATGCTGTGCGTGATATCTCTGCGGTTGTCAATCGCACCGATTCAATATTTCTCCGAACAGATTCTAGATCGGTGCCCGTCGCATTCTCAATGCTCTTGAGGTTCTTATCAAGCCGCTCTGTCACCACATTAATTTCTGTTGACAGGCGTGCAAGCTCACGGGCTAACTGCCGTGCGCGCTGGGTGTCTCCCTCGGCGACAGCTTCCTCGTACTCTGTGCGAGTAGTCTCGAACTCTTCACGAAGTGCGGTGAGTTCAGCTGTATCGTTTTGGACGGTAGCAAACGTCTCAGCAGTGTCTTCTTGTTCGGTTTCACCAGCGACTGTCACATACTGGCTGAGAACCTCATCGTACTCATCGCCAACCAGTGATCGTGCTTGGTCGTACTCTGCGGCACTAATATTCCGTGTACTCCCCCCGAGGAGTGTTCCTAACCGCCCTGATAAGTGAGACGCGATCTGTTCGGTGTCGCCATCTTCAGCGACAGTCTCCGGATCCTCGTGTGGAGTCGTTGTATTCTCTCCTGTGAGGTTACCACCGGCGACCGTATTTGTGACCTCGATATCCTGTGCCGAGGTGGACGGCCCGACAGCGCCCGCACTACCAGTCATGAGGCCTCCCGCAAGCGCCACCACCATCACAAGTGTGAGGATAGATGATGGGTGCGGAAGGCGTGACACATGCGTCGTACGGCTGTCGGGACGTAAATACGTGTTGTCAGCTGTCGCGACAAGCCCGACGTGTCATTTGCGGACGCAGAAACCACTCTACAACTAGGTGAAGGAAAGGTTCAATTCGCTTGGTGGCTACCGGGTTAGTGATGCAGGGTACCCGGCTGTTTTGGGCGACGACAGCTATCGGTGTCGTCTTTGGCCTGCTTGCGGTCGGTGCTAGCCAACCTGTTGCGCTGGTTGGTGTCGTCGGGATCGGTGCGTGGTTGCTTGCGACCGCTTGGGTCGCTGTGCACTCGTTTCACGAGACTACCACGCACTTGGACATCGAGTATACGCTCGATCCTGCGACGACTCACGTCGACACACCGACGACGGCGACGTTGCGGATACATCGACCAGCACAGACTGCCGTGGGCACCGTCCAGATCGAACCCACGCTTCCTGCCGGAGTTACCCGCACAACCGACGCCACGACAATCACGCTCGATCCCGGCCAGACCGATGCAACACTAACGATCCCACTGCATGCCGCTGTCGCCGGTGAATTTTCGTTGCCGGCCCCGACGGTCACGCTCGGTGACTCGCTTGGCCTCTACACAGAGCACCTCCCAGCAGGCCCACAGCCACAACTCACAGTGCTCCCACAGACGCCAACGGTCCACGTTGGCAAAGGCGGGCAATCGTACGGGAACGCGTTTGGTGACCACGCTACTGACCAGCCGGGGCCCGGGATTACCACTCGTGACCTCCGCCAGTATGTCCCCGGGGAGGCGGCAATGAATATCGACTGGAAATCGACGGCACGGCTGGGGGAACCATATGTACGAGAGACGGAGGGCGAAACGGATCGACACACTGCGCTGCTCGTTGACCATCGCGCCCATACCGATGCCAGCACCACCGCGGAGACGCCACTTGAGTACATTCGTGAGGCGGCCCTTGGGATGACCGCCAGTGCCGCCGAGCACGCCGACCCGCTGAGCCTCTGGACCGTTGGCGATGACGGTCTCACTGAGACCATCGCGGCCGGAAGCACCCCGACAACGTACACACGAGTCCGTTCGACGCTGCTCGGGCTCACCCCGACCACGACGTCGACGACACACCGATCAGCGCCCGGCCACCGTGTTCAGACGGTTGTCGACAGGGTGGCAGCTGAGACCCCGGCCAAAGCGACGCTACAGCCGTATGCGACAGCATCGGTCACGGCTGTTGACGCGGTGCGTGATGACGCGTTCGTCGACGCCGTTCACCGGGCACGAACACGGTTCGGCGCAGGGGTGTGGCTCGTACTGGTGACGACTGACGCTGACCCCGTACGGCTGCGCGAAAGCGTTCAAATAGCGACCCAAGATGGCGGAGCCGTACTCGTGTTGATTGTACCAACCGTGTTCTTTCAGCAACCAGGGCTCGAGACAATTGACGACACGTACGACGCCTACACCGCGTTTGAGGACCTACGGCGCGATCTTGATTCTCATCCTCGCGTGACAGCACTCGAGGTGGCACCAGGCGACCAGTTGCGGACGCTTCTCGCAGATAATCGATCTGATGGCCAGCGCTCGGAGGGCCGTTCATGATCGCTGATGACCACCCGAAGCCGCCACAGACGACGACCCAACAGGTGTGGCGCAGCCGCCTCCGACGCCCGGTTCGGCTGGTCGGACTGGCGCTCGTCGTAGCAGCACTCACGCTCCTTGCTGGGTGGACTGGCCTCCTCATCGGGCTCGGTGTTGTTTGGATCGGGGTGGTAGCCCCAGCGCCCGTCGCCTTCGGGGTTGGCGGTGCTAGCCTGCTTGTTGGCTCAGCCGGTGACCCGTTCGTCTACGCGCTGGGCACAGTCGGCCTCATGGCGGTGCTTGTCGACCCCGCAGTGGGGGCTCCAACCGGCCGCCGCGTGCTGGCAGCGACCGCTGGTGGTGGCATCGTGATCGCTGCCATCACATATGGACTGCTCACTGTCTGGTCGCTCCCAGCCGTGACGGTCGTCGTGTCGGGAATCGTTGTACTCATCATGTATGCTCTCCACCGCTACGAACGCGTGATGCTTGGCCTCGTGTCGGACACCCCAGACCAATGAGCGCACCATCTACAGAGCAGTCGCCGCCGACACAGACGACCACAGCCGCGAGTGACACGGAAACAAACTCTCGCGAGGAACTCACTGTACAGCTTGAGCTCCTCCGTGAGCGAAACCGCCAACTACGCGAGGAGTATCTTCGCTCGCAACAGCAGACCTACCGTCGCTCAGCGATTGGCCTCGTCGTTGTTGGCCTGCTCGGTATCGCTGCTGGGGTGGTGTTTCCTGATGCACGGACCGTCCTGCTTGCGCTCGGCGGAACTGGTGTGTTCGGTGGGATCCTTACGTACGCGCTTACCCCAGAACGATTCATCGCCGCAACCGTGAGCGGGAGCGTGTTCGACGCGCTCGCTGCGGATCGTGACGCGATGCGAGATGAACTGGGGTTGGCGGGCACTCCAATCTATATCCCAGCCGACTCCCCACGGCTGTACGTGTCGGCTGCTGATCTCCCGGAGCCGGCCGACCAGCCGCTTCCGTCCACAGATGAACTCACCAATCTATTCGTGACCGACCCAGATGACAACCCGGGTATCGCGTTAACACCGACTGGTGGGCCACTCCTCGAGGAATTTCGGCGATCGCTGACGACGCCGCTGGCGACGACACCATCATCGCTTGTCGATCAACTCACAGAAGGACTCGTCGAGAACTTTGAGCTTGCTGATGGGATTGACACAAGCGTCGATGCCGCCGGTGGCCGCGTGACCGTCGAGTTCACCGGACTTGCGTACGGTCGTATTGACCGGATCGACCATCCGGTGTCATCGCTGCTCGCCACTGGTCTTGCTGTCGGGCTTGACACACCAGTGCGGATGACGGTCGAGGACACAGCCCCTCCGGTGGTCACATATCGGTGGGATCCATCAGCGACGTCGACGCAGTCCGACGCCGAATCGCCAGACGCCGCAGCCAAAAACTAGTCAGCCTGCGAAACTGCCTGTGTGAACTCGGCGTCACTTCCTGGTGGATCAACCTGTTCGAAGATTGTATCGAGAATCTCGGCGATCGATGTATCCGAGAGTTCGGCGTCTGTCGTTCGAATGAGTCGGTGCCGTAACACCGGACGGCCAAGCGCTTTCACGTCGTCGGGGATCACGTACTCGCGGCCGTGAATCGCCGCCCGGCCTTTGGCCGTTGATAAGAAGCCGAGTGTTGCGCGCGGCGACGCCCCATGCTGAATCTCTGGTGTGTTGCGGGTTTTCGCCACAATCTCGAGAATATACTCTTTGACGGGATCTGCAACGTGGACCGCGTTGACCGCGGTTTGGGCGGCTGCGAGTGTCTCCATGTCCACAACTGGCTCGACACTTTCAGCTGCAAATGCCGGATCGCGGTCGTAGCGATCGAGTAGTTCGCGCTCATCATCATGGTCGGGCAGCTCAACAACGTACTTGAGTTGGAAACGATCCCGCTGGGCCTCTGGAAGCTCGAACACACCCTCCATCTCGATCGGGTTCTGTGTAGCGACGACCATGAACGGGTCCGGTAGCGCCAGTGTCTCGTCATCAATCGTCACCGTGCCTTCCTGCATCGCCTCGAGCAGGGCGCTCTGTGTCTTTGGGGTAGCCCGATTGATCTCGTCTGCCACCGCGAGGTTCGCAAACACCGGCCCCTGTTTGAGCTCAAACTCGCCGGTGTTTTGCCGGTAGACGTTAGTCCCCATCACGTCTGCCGGCACCATATCTGGTGTCATCTGGATTCGGCTGTACGTCAACCCGAGTGTCGTCGCAAACGTGTTGGCAATGGTCGTCTTGGCGACTCCGGGGACACCCTCAAGGAGGACGTGGCCGCCCGTCAGCAGTGAGATAGTCAGTCCCTCTAAGACGTCTTCGTTGCCGACAACAACCTTCCCAGCCTCACTTCGAATCGACTCATACAGCGCGGCCGGACTACTCATTATCAGTAGGTGCTGGCTCCTCCGCTATAATGTCTGCTACAATTCGCTGTAAGCGATCATCGTCCCAGTCCGGATACTCCGCACGCAGATACGCGAGGAGCTCGGTCTCTGTAGGGGTCGGTTGCTGGGTTTCGTGTGTCGAGCTGGCGTCCGACCCAGCATTTCCGACTGGCACAATTGTAGCCAGTCGGTCTCGCCCTCGTGTGAGACTGGCTGGCCGGGCTACGACGCCCCACCCGAGCGCAACGCCGATCGCACCGACCAGCGCCTGTAGCAGCGGCGTCTCTCGGAGTACAAGCAGCGCTACTGAGACTGGTGGCTGACTGCCGCTTTGTGAGTAATCAAAGATGACCCGCTCATGTGCCTGTGCGAGTGCGGCGACGAATGCCGAGTTCCCCTCTCGGTCGAGCATGGCGTTGATAAAGATACTCGGATCACTCACCGCAATGACTTGCCCATCACCCACAGCTTCAACGGTCACAACTGGATAGCGTGCTAGTTCCTCGTCACCACTGAGACTCCCGGATTGATCGGTGTCACGATACGCAAACTCCGAGGTTCGAACAAGCGTTTCAGCGTCGTTCGGAACCACTGCGGTTCCGTAGTTCAGCGTCACGTCGCTCACCCCTCTCGTGTACGGATGATCAGACACCGGCTGGGCAATCGGCAGTGCCGGTGATCGATAGTAGTTGTGCTCATCACGGAGCAACGCGCCGTCAAACCGGGTTGTTGCTCCCATGTTCGCCAGGAGTGTATTCCCGTACGGGGGGTCGTCTGTGGTCGGTCCAAAGTTATCGGCGACGAGCAGTGTCCCACCGTCTTCGACGAACTGGCGCATGGGAGCTGCATCCTCGGCGTCGTATGGAGTCGTTGGCGCGAGCACAACGGCCAGCGTCTGATCCGGCTGATCCGTGGTGTACGCCTCCCCATCAAGTGAGACGATCGTCTCGCTGTGTGTTGCCGTAGTATCACGGAGGTCCGCGGTCCCATCCCACGCCGGATTGTACGCTCCAAAGGCTGCACCGGACGTGCTCGCGGCGATCACGACCGCACACAGCAGAGTGACCGTAAGTGCATATAGGAGGAGACGTGGGAGCGGTGGCCGCCGCATTAGATTAGTCCCGGTGGTAAGATGGCTAATATGCGTCGGATCACGATTACGCCGAAGCCAAGCAGTCCAAGGCCAATAATCGGTAGTAAGCGGCGTCGCCAGCGCGGCGTTACGTTGAACGGTGCTGTAAGCTCAACGACGACAAGAAAGCCGATCAGCGACAGCACAAATACGAGCTCAAGGGAGAGCGAACCAAGCACTGCAAGCAGCGTAATCACTCCCAGCATCCACGCGAGCTGCGCGTAAATGAACCGCTGCCGTCGCCGGGTACTCATTCAGTTTAGTCGTTGGTGTGAAGGGTAATATCCTCTGGCATCCCGACTGCTCAGGTGAATTGAGCGCCCACTGCCGTTCATCGAACGAGCTGGGTCGCCGACGTTACCCGCGTCACTCTCCATGCGCCAGTGATGCCACCAAGTAGTGCAAAGCCGAACGCGACGCCAGCACCGGCGAGATACGCGTACTGAGGGACCTGTACTAGCCCCTCAAACCCGGTAACGGTAAGCGCAATCTGGTCAAGCAGCATCGCCAGCAGTGGTGTTGCGCCGATCCCAACCAGATACCCGATCGTGGCGATGGTCAGTGCTTGGACGACTGCCACGCCCACAACACTTCGTCTCGTTGCTCCCACGGCACGCAGTACTGCCAACGGCTGTCGTTGCACGTAAATAAGCGATAACAACAGGTTCAACGAGAGGATGCCGCCGGCAACGATCCCGAGAACGACGAGACTCGCCCCCGCTGCAAGCACGACGGCTTGCCGTTCGAGCAGCGAGACGAGCTGTTCTTGATTCGTGCGGAATGTGTACTCCGGGTGTTGTGCGGCAAGGTCATCCCGTACCGCTTCTCGATCGGCACCGGGTGTTGTTCGGATCGTGATCAGCGTCGCACTATCATCATAGGCGTTGCCAGTAAGCGTTTGTAGCTCGCTCAACCGGGTGGTTACGGTTCCGGTGCCGAGGAAGTTCTCGAAGGTTGGGGAAGTTCCAACCACCTCAAACTCATTTTCGCGGGCGTTTGCGACTGTCCCGCCAAGATAGATGGTATCTCCCACTTCAAGATCGTACTCGGCAGCCATCGATGGTGAGATAACCGCTTGGTGGGTCATATTCCCCTCGTATGTCCCGTCAGCGTAGTGGGTGTCTGGACCAGTGAACCCCTCTCCTTCCTCAATAGCAACTGAGGGGCCGCCACCTGGCACTCCACTTCCCATTGTTGTGGTGAATTCTTCCCCGTCGGTACTCACATATACCACCTGAAATGCCATTGGGACGGCCGCGTCGACGTCCTCGTGCGCGCTAATATTCTCCGCTAGCGGGTGAGCATTCGGAATCGGGTTTTGGAAGCCGCCGACCGATCCGGGCGCAATCTCGATCGGCCCACCAGTCACCCACAAATCCTGGCCCGACTGATCAAACATCTCGTTGCCAGTGGCAACCACGCCGGCCCCAACCCCCGTGAGCAGGGTAACTGATAACACAGCGAGTGCAACGCCGATCACCGCAAGCACGGTCCGCATCCGATCCGAGCGAAGTTGGCGGAGTGCAATCCACACCACGCCGGCGGCCGCTCGAAGCCGGCTCATCGGGTGAGCTCCTCCAGTGTATTTGTACGGCTCGTTAGATACAGCGGGTAGGGGGCTGCACACACACCTACGGCGACAGCGGCGACGAGTGCATAGCCAATTAACACCGGCGTGATGGTGGCTAACGAGGGGATACCAATTGCGGAGGCAACGCCAGCATTGACACCCACCGTTGCGAGCGCGCCGAGCCCCACACCGAGAATGCCACCGAGGACAGCCACCGTTACTGTCTCTGAGACCACGACCAAGGCCCTGGCGCGACCGGAGAACCCAACGGCGCTGAGCACTGCCAGCTCGCGGCGTCCGGCTGTCAGTTCAAGCCCCATCATCGTTGCGACGAACGCCACCCCAATACCACCCGCCACGAGCGTGGCTGCAAGTGCCATCGCAAGGGGCAGATTTGTCGGTGTTGCGTCGACCCCACTGATTCCTGCCCGCGACACGACATCAGTTTGTGGATAGATCCCCGCAAGTTCTGTTTCCACAGCTGGATCGGTCGTACTCACAAGAATTTGGTCGGCCTGATCGGCGCGGTCGAGTCCCGTAAGCGACTGTAACTCTGCGAGCGGCATCGCAATCGCTGGTACTTCACCGAAGCCAGCCGCCATCTCACGATCGTTGATTTCGGTAAGTGTCAAGGACCGATCGTCGTTGCTGACGGTGACCGTCTCTCCCGGTGAGAGTGTTAATCGCTCAGCGACACTCGGCGACGCTACAAACTGGCCAGACCATTCGCCGTCGTATGTCCCGTCATCGTAGTAGCTGTATGCAGTATCTAACGAGCTGATTTCCATGTCCGCGATCCGTCGCTGCTCTTCGGTTGGAATCACGCCGACTGCAATAACATACTCCTGATCACCTGTCGCTGGGTTCCGCAACTGGAGTGGCTGTAACACCACAGGTGATGCATAGTCGATGCGGTCGTCACGCCTGAGGTCGGCGGTTACCTCATGAACTTGACTGAGACGGGCCCCTTCTGCTTCAAGCGGGACACTGCCGGAACCGGCTTCGTCTGGGACGATCCAATAATCAATATCTTCGCTTTCAACAGTCGTACTGTTCGCCAAACCGAGTGAGATACCGGTGACAACAACTAACAGTGCGACGGCGACAGCAACCCCGAGAATACAGACAGTCATGCGACCCGGTGCGGCACCACGAAGGCGACCGATAACCCGGCGCACCCCAAGCCCGATCACCCCTACAAATTGGCTTAACCGTGTCATTACTGACGGACTCCATCTAGTAAATTAACCACCCGATCTGCTCGCTCGAGGGTATACTCGTCGTGAGAGGCCACGACAACTGCACGGTCGTCGCTAATGTCTGTGAGAAGATCGAGCACTTGTTCGCCGGTATCCCGGTCTAATTCGCCAGTGGGCTCATCCGCAATCACCACGGCGGGATCGGCTGCCAGCGCCCGTGCGATGGCGACACGTGTACTCCATTGAGGTGGCACTATTCTATTGTTCCCACTATACTACCAGTAGGCTGTCTATACCTTTGAGATATTCCGATAGACAACACAGGTGTAACCGTGGATCACTGCAATGGATCGGCCGCTCGATTAGTCTTGGCGTCCACTCGAGCAGATGCTCGAGTTGCTAGCGACCGACGGAAAGCGTCGGTTCTCACGCCGCCTTGCCTGCGGCAGCCAATCTAATGACACTTACCCGACTCGTGGCGATCTGTGTGTTCAGCGCTGCACTTGCCTCGCTGAGCGTGCTGTGGGCCCTCTTTGGCGCGATGTGGGTTCGCGGTGAGACCTCAATCATCCTAGAGGCCAACCAGTTTGGTGAGTTTCTTCCAGAGTTGGGCCTCCTCACGCTAGCGATGGTGTTTCTGCCGGTGTTATTGTATGAACTCGATCAACTCGTTAGCAGCTAAACCGGCGGGCGTGGATTTCGCGCCGACAACGTTCTTGGGTGATGATTCCGACGCTGAGACCGCACGACTGAAAATCCGATTTTGGTACCCGACCGGTGTCGACCACGAATACTATCGCATCAACTAGGTCGAACCGGAGCGGAACCTCATGCTTGACTTCCATCAGGATGCCGACTATCCGGATCTTGGCCCCTGCCACATCCAACTCAACCACAAAGACACACCCGTCGATCGGTATAGTGCGATGTTTCTCGATGCGCACCCACTCGCCGTCCTCGATACCCGAGTGCAACAACTCCCATCGGCAGTAGAGTCGATCTACTGGGAAAATGAGACTCCCTTACTCTCTCCCTAGCCAGTCTAGACCGCTAGTTCATTGAGGTATCTCGATACACCTGGACTCACGATCGAGTGGCTTGTACGATCCCGAGACAAACGAGTCCCGCGGCTAGAATTGGGGATAGCATTCCAGAACCCGGTGTCATCGAATTACTCATCAGAATGGTCACGGTTACAGTGATTCCACAGATGGCATACGCCAGACCGTGGATGCGATCCCGTCGATTTCCCCGAACTTTCGCAAACAACCAGCTGCCAGCTAAACACAAGCCAGCCACTAGCAAAGTGTGGGCCCAATAGCCGGTCTCAACGATACTCCTCGTTTCCTCCATCGAAGCATCGGTGACGCTACTCCAATACAGATCGTGTATTGGGATCGTCACGATGAGTCCAATATTCAACCCGATCACGAGTGTAACACCCGCGTAGATCGAGCGTCGACTCAGTCGCTCTGGGGTACTTCGTGCTGTACTCGCGAACAAAAACCAGCCAAGGGCTGTCACCGACGCCCCGATTAGCGACAACACCAGAAAATACTTCTGGACAATCGTCTCTTGGGCAACTAGTTGGCATACACCAGATACAGTCCAGATGACGACACCGACCGCGAGTATTCCGAACGCGATTCCATTATCACTCCTGCGATGTGTGATCGCAGTCCGGATACCTGGGCCCGCGGCAATACCGGCCGCTGCGACACCGACGATCACGCCAAATACGCTGACTGCGGAGGGCTCCACACTACCCAGTTTTATTGTGGTTTTTTATCTCTATCTATTTGGCTGATACGTCATATCGGCTATCAGCTTATCAATCGCGACGATGCCGATAGCGCCACCACGAATGCGTAGCGGGAGACATATACAATCAGCTAGACAGACTCCCAGAGTAGTCGGAGTAGTCGCTTATACACAAACCAGCGGATTTCGATCCGAGCGGTCTCGACTGCGTCGGAAGACGTGGTTGAGTCAAGCGGATCTATTCGAGAGTACAGCGGCAGTGTCGATGGGTCGGACACGCGTCGTCGCTCGACGCCTTCGCTGCCCCTGACACCACTGGTTACGCTATTGGGGGAGTCTACATTCGCGCTTGGGGTGCACCTGTACAAGTGGCTATCTGGCGTCTCGCTCTTATGTAGAACTACGGAAAGACCCGATAACGAGACACTCAACCGCTGTCTCGACAGATCCTCCGGCGAGAGTGAG
>NZ_AOJH01000002.1 GCF_000337355.1 Halorubrum kocurii JCM 14978
CTTCTTTCGCACACGGACCAGTCAACAAAACGTGCTCTGTGGCACGAAATCCAGGTCGGTCTCTTGCGCCCCATATCTTGTTTCACGCTCTCGTAGGGTAGCAGCGTTTCCATCGAGTCAACAGAGCTTTCTGCTACTAATTGCGCTGAACAAACACCCACCTACGGTTCACCACCGTCTACTCGTCGGGACTGACGGGGCCTTTATACTGGGAACGCACTTTTTCGCCTTCTCGCCACTGCCAGTAGTAGTAGCGGTTGTCGTTAATCTCCTTGATCGTGATCGTGGCCTTCGCCGGGACGTCGTCCGGCAGATCGTCGGGGCGTTCTTCGATTTCGCTTTCATCTGAGTCCTCTTCGAGACGCGCCTCGCGAGCTTTGTGCTCAGCTAGCTCTTCAGCGTAGCGGGCAACGTGCTGGAGCTGCTCAGAAGAGGACTCGTTGAGCGTATTGACGAGGTCTGTCGGGAGTTCCGCTGGCGGCGTCGGTGGCTCGTAGGACATCAGCGGTCGCCTCCTGTTAACCAACAAAGTGCGTACCGGCATAGATTTGTTGGTTAATCAGATCTCGTCCCGTCACAGGCTGAAGTCATCGACACCGACATCGGCCGTTGCCTACGGCGATCCCTGTTGGGAGATCGCCGTGTCCAACTGCTCCCAGACCATTTCGAACGCCGGCGGATCACCGGTCAGGTCCGGCAGCGTGGTCTCCCACTGGTGGCGGATCATCTCTTGTTGCTCGTCCGGGAGTCCGTCGTTCAGATCAACGGTGAGCCCATCGTGTTTACACTTCGCGTCGAAGGCGGGCCCCACGTCGACAAAGTTGATCGCGACCGAATCGGTTTCGAGCAGCTGATAGAGGTCGTAGTAGTCACGGGCGGCTCCGCGCTGGTAGATCGCTCGGAGCTTTTCGGCGAAGATCTCCTCGACGCTGTACGCCTGGAGATCGAATTCGGGCACATCTTCGTACGCGTGAGTGTGCTGAACGGGGTCGAAGGCGACGTGCTCGTCGACCATCACGTCGATGCTGGTCGTGTTGGGGTGGTTGAGGACGCGCGGTACTGAATGCTGATGTCGACGTAGTGGGTCGGGTAGTGGTCCTGCTGGGATTCGTGGTGCTCGCGAATCTCGAATTCGATGCCAGAGCGGTCGGCAATCGTATCGAGGACCGCTCGGAGCTCCTGTTTGGACCCCTGGTACTCCCCTTTGACGCCAAAATCGAGGTCCTCCGAGAATCGCCACGATTGCGGAAAATACAGCTTGGACAGCGCGGTCCCGCCTTTGAACAGGAGATTGTCGCCGTAGCTGCTTGTGAAGATGCCCCAGAGGAGCCACGAATTGACGTAGTTCTTCTCGGCGTACCCTTGCCGAACGCCCAGCTCGCGAGCGCGGATCCGGAGACGATCCTGACTGATCATCGTGATCAGGACTCCGTCGGCTCCAGCATGGCTGGCTCGACGTTGATTCGGAGGCGATACGTGCTGTCGGTCGATCCGGTGTCGGGCCGCGTCGGGTCCAGCAGCGAGTAGCCACTTGTGAACGACGCAACGAGTTCCTCGCGGGCGGGGAGGTCGATGCCGAGCTGGTCGGCGAGGTAGACGATCCGCTTGGTTGCAGCGCCGTTGTCGAGGCGTTCGAGGTACTCGCCGACGGTGTCCCAGTCGCAGCCCCGGTCGTCGGCGGTGCGCATCGCGGTTACGAGTTCTCGAAGGCCACCACAGAACTCGGGGTGGTCCGCACAGTCGACCAGCGTCTTCTCCAGGTCGCTGACCTGAACGGTCGTGCTCTCGACCGATGTCGGCTCAAAGCCGAAGAATTTCCGCTCGGTGACTGTCGCGACGCGGTACGGGACGCCGTGGATCTCCGTGCTTTGCGCTCGGGTCGGCGTGACGACGTACACCGTCCGAGGTACTTGTTCGGTCAGCCCGTGGTGGCTGAGGGCGCTGTAGTAGCCGATGTACATCGGCTCGGCGACGTGGGCAGCGATGAGGTACTCGTGGGTGGTGTACACGGCCTCCTCGCCGGCAGTGAGTGGAACGATGAGATACGTGCCCGGGAAGAGCCGGTCGAGCCAGCCCTTCTCGGTGAGCCGGGAGGCGATCTCGCGGGCGGTGTTTGGGGGGACCTCCAGCGTCGTCTCGATGTCGTCGACGGAGATGATTTGGTGACCCGCGCCAGCGAGTCGTGCAAGGAGTCGACTTTCTCGAGTCGAGAGGCCCTTGCGTATATTTTGTGACTGTTCTATGGTACTCACACCTGCGTTTCTTACATAAAGTATTAACACGGGCCTGCTTTAGCCTTGCGACTGCCGCGGACGGCGGAGACGAGCGGACTCGCTCTTATGTAGAATTGCGGAAAGACTCGATAACGAGACACTCAATCGCTGTCTCGACAGATCCACCCGCGAGAGTGAAGACAGAACTCCGATTCTTGTCACACACACTCCTCCTTTCGGCATTCTCGATATCGGGAAGCGATTCGGGCAACAACATATCGGGTCGAAGGCCGTCAGGAGCTTCATAGACGACATCCAGCCCCCAGTCACCGTCTGTGGTCATTGCCATCAATTCGGAGGCAGAGCTGAAACCCTCGAGTACGGCACGGTGATCAACATTGCGTCCCACGACGGAGTAGACGACCCTGGAAGGTACGCACTCATCACCATCGACGCCTCGAACGAGTCAATTGACTACGAATTCTACGACACTCGCCATCTGCTAGGGAGCCGACTGACTGATCTCGTCCAGGTCGGGAGAAACCGAGTGGAGCAGTTCAGTGAGTTAGGGATCACTAACCCAGATGAAATTACCGAAGAACGGCGTGCCGAACTCGAAGCCCTCCCTGGAGCCTCGTCATGGCACGTGGACCGGTGGATTGCTCATCGACAGGCTTTCGAAAACGATGAGGTCGTGATTCTAAACAAGTCCCACCCTCTGTATCTAGCACATAGTTTGTATCAATTCCTAAGGATTTCAACAGAGCCACTATTTATATACCAATTTGGATAGTCAGCTACCGATCATCCCCTCGTTGGGGCAGGTCGAACAGCAATAGAGCCACTGGGCCGGGATCGTTAGTTCACCGATTTCGATAGCTCGGCCCCTGCTTTGAACTTCACGTCACTCGACGCGCTTCCCGCATTCACTAAGTGAAGTATCGGTGCGTCTAACGGACAGTGCGTTACCATCACTTCGCCGCCATCTCCATCAGTCTCTCCGCAAGACCCAGAGTTCTCTTTCGAGTACTCGTTGCTTCCCCAACAGTACACGTTCCCACCCCCATCTTCCGAAAGCGTCCCGGTCTCAACCAGCGCACTGACCGTCCCTGATTCTATCTGTGCCCCTCGAAGAGACCGCTCACTCAGCCCTGCACGCGCCACCATGTCACCGAAGCCATCACCATCTGCGTCAGCAGAGTAGTCGAAACAGCACTCGATGCCCACTACTTGCGCCGATTCCGCCATCGTCAGCACCGTCACTGAATCTGTGTACAGGGTAGCGTCGTCGATAACCCACCCACCAGAGTAGAGAAGTTGGTCATCGCTCATCGCGCGCCCCACGTAGAACAACGCTGGGAACGGGCGCGGGCATCCCGGCGGCTGGACCAGCACCTGCGTCACGATCGTCTCGGAGATTTCTGACGTCGCTTTCCCACCTCCGTCCGACGCACCACTCCATGCTTGGTAGATCGCTTCAGTCGACGATTCGGGTCCGTCCGACCCACCACCTGCGGAGACCCGCACGACAGCCGGACCGCCGTCAGCGTTCGGCGGCGAGTTAATCACTGCAACGGTCCCGTCGTCCGCTCGAACGACATCAAGGCTGCCGCCCGTCGCCGTTGGCCCCGATACCTCTGCGACGAAGTGCGGCGTCGTCCCGCACACCGCACCCGGGTGTCGATCTGGGTCGCCATCATCACAATCACCAGAGCCAGCAGATCCCCCCGGACCAGCCTTCGCCGAACCCCACGAGTAAACCCGTCCGCCACCGTTTGACTGGCCCCCTAGATAGCTAATGAGTCGCTCCGGCGTCACCGCCTCACGGATACTGCCATTCACACCCGGAACCTCCGCATCAGGCAAGCAGACGGTAAACCGCTCACCGACGATCGGCTCGCCGCCCAGATACGCGACAAGCGCATCGTCCTCATCAGCGTCACCCACGCCATCCCCGTCCGAATCTCCATCTCCACGCGTCAACGGTTGGGTCCGGTTACTCCGCGAGGAATTGTGATTCTGCGCCATCACCGCAGATGACGTGACCCATCCCTCTAACTCCACTCGCTCTGCCAGCGCCGGAGTCAGCCGAGCCACGTGCGGGCTCTCGGGAGCCAGTTCGAGTGAGACCTTCCCTGCGCCGGCACCCGGTCGTCTACCAACGCCCGCGAACACTGCCGCCGGAGACGACCCCGTGTTCGTCACTGACGACGCAACCCGATTCAGACAGCCAGCGAGTGACCCAACCGCAGCGATCCCGCTCGCTGCGAGTAGTGACCGACGGCTGACGGTCGCACCTGGCGCCGTCTCTCGGCGACTGTTGCGTCTTTCTGAACACATAATCAGACAGTAGAGGCCACACGTTATGATAAGCTTTCTTATATTTGTGTCTTGTTAACGTGATATATTGAGATCGGCTCGCGCCTGCTATGTAGCATAGCCTCTCCTACCGATCAGCAGTTGAGTATCTCAACAGAGTCCTAACTCCTTCTCCCATCAATTAATTCCTCTGTCAAAACCTGCTCAAATCTTTCTTACTATCCAAAATTTGATAACCCGCGCCTTGGCTCGGCTAGAGTTCGGGAATTTCTGACGCGTCAGCCGGGTTCTGTGTCGATCGGTTCGGGGCGTCCTTTCCGTCTCGCAACTGGAGGTACACCGACGCGATAATGGCGTAGTATGGTACGAAGAACGCCGCTGTGAGCACGACCGTTACAATATCGGCAGCAACCGATAGACCAGCAAGAGTCAACAACGGCGAGACCGCACCGATGACGCCGCTGAAGAGTGCAGTCACAATTATGAGGATACCGAGCTTGAGCCGGGACCCACGGGCCAACCCCCAGCTCCGCTTGAGACTACTGATGATCCCGCGATCTTCGACAGCGACAGCAAACATGAAAAACAGGAACGAGGCTGCCAGAAACAATCCGGGAAGAACTAAGAGAACGGTCCCAAGCATGATCGAGACAGTGATAATCAACCCGCCAACAAGTGCGAAGACCGTGGTCCGACCGAGTCGCCGCGTGGACGTTGCAGGAAACTGTGACATCTCACTCAGTGGTTGAGCAAATGTTCGCGAGAGGATGACGAGATACGCCGCGCTCAAGACCGTGAGTGCGACGAATAGAGCAACCCCAGCGCTCCCGGAGACCGGAAGCGCGAGTCCGGCGTTCTGGCTAAACTGTTCGGCTGCCTCTGGCGGGAGAAATCCCAATACGGCGCTGTTGGCGCTTATCTGAAGCCCAAACTGGATGGCGAGGAATCCCAAAAACAGGACTCCCCCAGTTCGAGAAACTGTCCGTCGAATACCGTCGCTAACCGCATGGCTGAGTTGGAGGGCCATACTGATCAAATGTGTCTAATCAGATGTAATAAAACATGCGAAGACGCTGATAGACGGTAAGAGGATTTGTACTTATCCGAACCTTCTTACATCTGTTTACGGCACTTCCGAAATGTCACCCAGTGAGTAAAAGTGGTCGGATTTGCTACTTCGTTCACCGTCGTGAGCGCAATTTGAGTCCTCGTGATTCACCGCCGTGTCTATGAGATGGGATCGCCAAACTGAACGACTATTTCTTTTACAGAGAGTGCGTAGACTGTCATCTCTGTTCCTTTTCTAGAGTACCACGTATCGACGGCTTCGACGAGGTCAACTTCACAGAGGCGGTCGAGGTGATACTTGGCGTTCTGGGTAGACGTGCCGGTAGCCTCAGCGATGTCTGAAGTTGTCGCTGGTTCATCGTCAAGCGTCGTCAGTATCTGCTGTGCAGTGTCCGAGGAGACCGTCTGGAGTACGTCACTCGACTGGTCGTCGTCAACGACGACATTAGTGCGTTCGCGCGGCGTGTGATCGATGGGGGTGCGATAGGGGAATGCTGTTGGCATAGATGCTGATTGGTGTGAGTTACCGCTCAGTGTAGCTGGTTACGCGGTCGTCGAGTTCGAGTGGCCCGTGACGCCGGCGAATATACGCGACCAGTACCAGGCCGCCGAGGATGGCGAAGCCGACAAAGACGAGTCCCTCTTCTCCGACCCAGCGCGGTGGGCCGACGATGTTAACGGCGAGGAGCTCCGGCGTCTGCTGTGAATGTCCCAGTCCGAATATCGCGCTTTGTGTGAAATTATAGAACACGTGAAAGCCGATGCTGAGTGCGAGTTCACCGGTTAGCACGTACACGCCACTCAGTACGAGTCCAGCAATTAGGTAGTACCCGTAGTGGCTGGGATTCGTTATTTTTCCGCCGTGTAGAAACACAAACACGAGCGTGCTGAGAGTTACTGCGAGGCCAACGGCTATCCACTGGGGAACAAACCTGTTCGATCCCTCGGCAAAGTTCTTCAACATCGCACCACGGAAGATGAACTCTTCCCACGTAGCCGCGAGGGCGATATACGCGAATACGACCACCATCGCAGGTACGAACGGTAGATCGCCGGACCCGCGCATCACACCCACGAACGTAGCCCAGCCAGCACTGAGTGACACTACGAATGCCCCACCGTTGATTGCGGTGGCGATGATTCCACCAACAGCGAATGAGTGCCACCACTCTCGGTCGAGCGAGAGCCCGAATTCACTCACCGGGTGTCGGTCAATGACTCGTGCACTGAGGAGAATTGCACCGATGAGAATGACGCCAATGCCAGTCAGTTCAACGACTTCCCGGACGGGGTGCTCGAACCTGGATCGGACCACAGTCTGAAGGATTCCGAGGAGAATGAAGGTCAGCAGGGCCGGCAGTAGCGCACGAAGTGGCGCACGCAATCGGTGTTGTTCAGTGTTCCAGACCGGCCAGAGGAGTTGGAAGACCCTCTGGTGGAGGGTGGTCGGGAGGATACGGTCAATCGTCGATCGTAACGACATATACGACTCAAGAGGACGGGTACAAGTAGCATCCTAGGCACGGCTTCCGACCCAGAAGTTGTGGCGGGTTTTTTACTATTACCGGGGTCTGGCATACATATGGACGAGGACGAGGATACCGTCTTGGCGGTACTCGACGACGAGTACGCCCGAGCGATCCTCGCTCACCTCACACTTGAACCGATGTCAGTCGATGAACTCTGTACGGCTTGTGAGATGTCCGACGCGACGGCGTACCGCCGTCTCAACCGGTTACAGGACGCAGACCTCGTGACCGAACACCAGGAGCTTGACCCCGACGGTCATCACTACAAGCGGTATGCAGCGACAGTCGAGACTGTCACCGTCACGTTCGCTGATGGGGGCTACGAAGTAGCAGTGACCCGCTCGACAACCGATCCTGCCGACCGCTTCACAGATCTGTTCGAGGGGTTGTCCTGAGATGCTCCTCTTCCAGTTGGATGCGACTGGGACTGACCCGTTCATCGCACTCGGCGTGCTCGTCCTTTCCGTGCTCTCGGTAGCGCTGTCGCTGACGATCGCCGTAGTTCTGGTCCGTGGTTACCGTCGAGGACCGTCCCATCGCGGGATGCTTTGGCTCGCAGTCGGTCTCATCTTCTTGATAACGGTACCCGAGTTGCTTCGCGTCGGGTTACCGACGGCGACCGACATCGGAGCCGTCGGTCGGTCGGTACTCGTCAGTGGCTGTGAGCTATTCGGGTTAGGGACAATCCTGTGGACCGTGTACGGAGGTGGGATGCGGTGATCGCAGTGAGTTTGCTGGTGATAGAACCGCTCAGTGTGGTGTCGGTGACCCGTGGCCTGACTGCTCTCGTTGGCTTGTTTGTCGCTATGCTGGCCTACCGTGGGTACCGACGGAATGGCTCTACGAAGATGCGATCGCTAGCCATCGGCATCGGTCTGCTAACGGCAGGGGTTTACCTGGCCGCCGTGCTCGCCGCTATGATTGGCGCTGGGAACGGGATGGTCTTGCTAGTGCGCGGCCTCGTGACAGTTATCGGCCTCTGTACCGTGTTGTACGCGATACAGGGGAATTGAATTCTCGACGCGAGCCTCGGTTTGCGAAACGACTCCTTGAATGTAGAAACGACTCCTTGAATGGTAGATGTGTGCGTACGCGCTTGGCCACAGGATCGAAAACAGCTCACCGACGCCTGCTGAGATCATTTGCGCTCGTCTGGTCGATTTAATTCCTAATCACGCGGGATAAGATTCATGTGGGATTGCTAATGTGTGTTTGACACCATCGCACTCGAGACAAAAACCCAGTGTGAGCCAGCCGCGTGTACCACCCCGTCGCGGACGGCATAACCGTCTCGACGCAAATATCCGGCTGATCGCCATCACCGCACTCGACTCCGACACAACTCAACCGGACGACTCGCTCCGCCCTCCACGGCGTGAGACATCCCACAGACACACCGCCACCGATGCCCTCCACACTCTCACGACGCCGATTCCTTTCGCGGTCCGCTGCCGTCGGCACTGGTACCGCCGTCGCGGCCAGTGGGCTCGTGAGCGGCTCAACCGAACCGACACAGACGACCAGCGTGGATACACTCATCGACGACGCAGCCACCCGCGCGTTAGCGGAACACGACGCGGGCGGACTGACTGTCGCCGTCGTCGACGGCGACGAGGTCCACACGAGCGGC
>NZ_AOJH01000003.1 GCF_000337355.1 Halorubrum kocurii JCM 14978
GCGCGTGTCCGTCCGCCGGGTGAACTCGCCCAATACACCAACTACGCCGCCGCACTAACCGGACAGCTGATCGCGGACATCTCTGGGCAGCAATTCGATTCGTTCGTCACGGAGAACGTGTTCGCGCCGCTCGGGATGTCAAACAGTACGTTCCAAGCGGCTCCGCCCGGACTCGTACCTGCCGATGGAACGGCCGTTGACGATGTCGTGAGTTTCTACTCCGACGTGTCGCCGGCGTCCGGTCTCCACACGACCGCCGCAGACATGGCGCGACTGCTCCAAGCACACCTAAACAATGGTGTCGTCGACGGCGAACGGATCCTCTCAGAGAGCGCGGTCGACGCGATGCACCGGCAGTGGTTCACACCTCACGAACAGATGGACGGCATGGCGTTCGGTCTCTTTGAGAGAACTCGTGGCGATACTCGGATCGTTCGTCACGATGGCGGCGTCCCGCAGTTCGCCACAGAATTCGCTCTCCTCCCAGAGGAGGGAGTCGGCCTGTTCGTGGTCGCCCACGGTAGCGAAGCATACAATGCGAAGCAGGACGTCGCAGACGCACTCTTCGACCGGTACGCGCCCGTTGATTCGAGTGGCCAACGGCGGTCTCCTGACGGAACACCCGAACATGCTGACGAACTCGGCGGTCGATACCGCTCGGTGAACGCGACTGACACGGTCAGTTCCGAGAGAATTGTCTTCGGACTTTTTACCGGCCAACCGATCGACGCCCGAGTCGCCGACGACGGCCGGCTCATAACGGAGCAAGGGGACAGGACGGACGAATGGGTTGAGGTCGATCCGCTCGTCTTCGAGCACGTCGAGAAAGACTCGACGCTGGTGTTCCGCGAGACGGACGGTGAGGTGACCCACCTGTTGGACGGACTCAACGCGTACGAGCAGATTGGCTACCACGAACAGCTCTCGGTACAAGGCCGAGTCGCGGCGGCTGCGACAGTAATAGCGCTGACCGGTCTCGTGGGATGGCCGGCAGCCCGGGGGTGGCGTCGATATCGGGGTGGAGATTCACCACCGGCGTCTGTCACTCGCGCTCGGTGGGTCGCTGGCGCGGGTGTCGCCGGGCTCCTGCTGTTCGTCCTCGCCTTCGTTGCCGTTTCCGTTGCCGTGACATCGATGGGCAGGCCAACACTGTTCGACCGACCACCCGCCTGGTTCGGAATCGTGTTTGTCGTGCCGACGCTCGGAGCCATTACGACCGCAGGTGCAGTCGCCTACGCAGTTCGTGCGTGGGTCCGAGCGGATTGGTCGATCGCCGCTCGCATCCACTACTCGGCCGTCGTCGTCGCGGCGACCGCCTTGTACTGGCTCCTGCAGTATTGGAACCTGCTGTGGGTTCGGATGGGGTAACTGAATTAACGAAACACTCGATCGAGCTATTTTTTCACAACGAATCTGCCCTGTGTCTTCACTCAAATTGATAGTTTCGAACGCGGTCTCGTGCGACGTACATTGAAATGAGACCAACGAGACACGCGAAGACTGCCGAAACAAGCGTCCCACTGAGACCGATCACGAACCGGTTGACGCCGACGACCGAGGCGAGTGCGTGGCTAGCGATACCTGAGTGTGCGATAACGGTCGGGAGCGCGACGACAAGCACGGCGACCGAGTAGATTCCGAACGCGAAGGCACTGGGGACGATCGCTTTCGTGCTTCGAGAGACGCTGACAGCCTCAAAACGAGGAAATCCGACACCGATTCCGGTCCCGATCGCACCCGACACGGCCGACAAGACGAGCGCTGATGCGCCGAGACTCGCAACGACCGGTACCGAATGCGGACTCAGAACCCCCGCGATAACGGTCGCTGCGACGGTTATCGGTGCTATCAGGAGGGTCCCCGAGAGGACGTGTCCGATGACCAGCGAGCGCTCGGGGACCTCCGTAAGCAGTGTAGCGGGGAGCGCTGCGCCCTCCTGGCCCACTACGTTGAGCGCGAACAACGACCCGGCAACCCACGTACCACTAAGCAGAATCCACAACGGGAGCCCGGTTCCGATCTCCCCTGTTTGAAAAGCCGTGACAGCCGGGCCGGCGAGGACGATCAGGGGATACAATGCGAACGACAGCGAGATCGGTGACCTGCGGGCACGTTTCCAATCGACCGCAGCGACACCGAAAACTGGCTGTGAGACAACTCTTGAGAGCCCATTGAGCCGCGAGGATCCGTTGTCCGATCGCTCGGCCTCGTGGGTGATGTGAACGCCATCAGCGTACCAGAGCCACTCGGAGAGTCGGTACAGGGACGCAACCGCCACAACGACGAATGCTGCCGTGAACCCCACCGCGCCAATCGCTCGGAGCGGCGACGCACCGATCCCGAGCCCCAGTGCGGCGAGATCGCCGAACCAGTCGATCGGTGTCGGCGCAAGCACCCGATAGATCGGTTCGAGAACTGATGCGAATGCGTTCGTGAAGATCAGCGCCAAATACCCGATACCGAGCAGAACGAGAAACAGCGTTCGGAGGCGACTGAGCAGCCGCGATCGAACGCCGGCGTTCCGCACGCCCAGCGCAAGGATGAAGCCAGCCGGGATCCCGGTTACGAGGAGAAGACACAGTGTGAGCAACAGGGCGGGGATCGTGAGTAATGAGCCGGCACCGACGGCGAACGCAACTGTGGCGGCGCTTCCAACTGTAAGGAAGAACGCGGACCAGAGCACGAGCTGTCTCTTATACACATCTCT
>NZ_AOJH01000004.1 GCF_000337355.1 Halorubrum kocurii JCM 14978
CCCCGCCAATCGAGAACGGAAGCAGCATGACGCCCGCGAACGCGAGCGCCAACAGCTGGGTCGTATTCCCCTTCATCGTTCGCCACCGACGCCGGAGTTCGGTCCGGGCAATGAGCCGCGGCTGTTTTGCCCGCCTCATCGGTCCTCACTCCGTCCGTCATCGTCGACTCGTCCGTCTTGTCGGGCCGTACCGTCTCCATTGTTCCTGGGAGCCGGCCCGGAAGCGGCCGGTCCGCGTTCAGCGGTGACAGAGAGGAACACATCCTCCAACGTCGTTCCCTCCTCGGCTTCCATCCGTGCTGTCAGTTCCGTGGGGGAACCCTCGGTAACGAGATCGCCCTTGTACAGGACACCGACGACGTCCGCGAGTTCCTCGACGACCGAGAGAATATGCGTCGAGAGGAACACCGTGTGGCCGCCGTCGGTCAGATCTGCGATGACGTCGAGGACGGTCCGAGCCGCCCGCGGATCCAGTCCGCTGGTCGGCTCGTCGAGGAATACGACATCAGGCTCGTGTAACAGCGCCTGAACCAGCCCGATCTTCTGGCGCATCCCCTTCGAGTAATCGTTGATCCGCTTGTCGGCGTCGTCAGTGAGAGCGAACCGCTCCAACCAATTTGTAATCTGAGTCTCCATCTCGGCGGCTGGGAGGTCTCGAAGCCGACCGAAGTACTCGAGCTGTTCACGGCCGGTAAGTTCGTCAAAGACCGGCGGTTCCTCGGGAAGATACCCGATCGATGCTCTGATCGCATCACGATCCGAGACGGGATTCCCGTTGATCCACGCCTCGCCGTCGGTCGGCCGCGTCAGCGACGTCAACATCTGCATCGTCGTCGTTTTTCCGGCCCCGTTCGGTCCGAGGAAGCCGTACACCGTGCCGCGTTCGACAGTGAGATCGAGCCCGTCGACGGCGATCTCTGTCCCGAACTGTTTCGTCAGTTCACGCGCCTCAATAGCGTCCGTATCTCGTGTCATTGGAAGGGTAGGGTGGTTGGGTTCGCATTGCAGTCGATCACAAGACGATGCCTCCGACTCCGACAGCGACGAACGCCAGCGCGATCACCGTCGGAAACACCGCTCTCCGGAGCCGTGCGAACGCAAACCGTCTCGGGGAGCGGTCGGTGATGACGAGCTCATCCGCGAGGACGACCTCGTTCTGCTGGCGTTCCGTGACTCCCGCGATAAGATACTCCTCGCCGGGATCGATCCGGCGTTCGACGTAACGTCGCGTCCCGAGTCCAGGGAAAATCCGTACCCATCTCGCAACGGGGTCGAGTTCGTCTCGTACGTCGACGAATCGTTGGATGCGTTCGGGCGGCGTTTCACTGGCACCGACGGTGATGATCGTCGATTCCGTATCGAGCGCGAACCGTTTGGCGGATGGGACAACGTCCAGAGCCCCGGCCGCATCGTCGAGGGTGAACGGACGCGTCGCCACCCCGTCGTCGAGATGGGCTTGAAACCACGGGATCCCGATCCCGAACGGTTGCCGTTCGGTGACCTCGAACTCGAAACCGAGACACTGAGACCCCGTGAACGGGGCCGTAAGGGTCTCGCTCGATTCGTTCGCAACGCCGCGGCACACGACGAAAGAACCGGTGTCGGTCACTTCACTTGGGTCTTGGACGTTAGCACGGAGGACACCCGGAACGATCGTAAGCGGTCGGATCCCGTACCACCCGATCGCAAGACCGAGCGCGACGAAGCCGCTCCCGGCCACCGTGTACAGCATTACTGGGAGGGAGATAGATTGTCGAACGCCTTGGACCAGCGGTCGGCCGTCGTCGTATTTGACCGCCATGCGGTCTCGTCTGCCTCAACGAGAGAGATCATCGGATCAAGAATCTCCAAGAACAGCTGTGGGGTCTGGTGGACGGTGGCGACCGCCATCGGGACGGACAGTAGCAGTTGCTCACGGTGGAGCCGTGAGGCTTCTCGGGAGGGGTTGTGGAGGGCCACATCTCTTGTAACCACGAGAAGAATATTTGAATGTTACCCCGCGCACGGTGGCGCGGGGAATCCTGCTCTTACGAGGGCAGGCTTCCTGTTTCGATGACTTGACTTGCAGACACCGACTCAAACTGAGTCGTGTCCGTAACGGTCACACTCTCCACAGGCGTTGATTCGGGCCATCCCAACCCTAGTTCAGCAAAGCCTCTCTGCAAGACGTTCATCGCCGCGTTCGCGTCCCTGTCTGTCTCGAATCCACAGCTTGGACAGGAGTGTTCTCTGACCCAGATGGGTTTCACAGTCTCCACGCCACACGACGCACACTCTTTCGTCGTCCCTCCTGCTTCAACTTGTACAACGTGACAGCCGTACAGGTCAGCCTTGTATTCGAGGAGCGTGATGAATTGTCGCCACGGCGCATCTTGCTTGTTCCGAGCGTTGTGCGACTGTTCGAGCATCTCCTTGACATTCAACTCCTCGACGAATACGACGTCGTACGTCTTCACGAGCCACGTCGTAAGCTTGTGCTGGTAGTCCAGTACCTTCCGCTGGATGTGGCGCCTCGCCTTCGCCACATCTTGGCGTTGTGTCTTCCAGTTACTCGACCCTTCCTCTTTTCGGGAGAGTTTCCGTTGCTCGCGGCGAAGTCGTTCGTAGTCGTCTTCGAGGTCGAGCCAATCCACGGTCTTGCCGTCGCTGGTGTGGATGTAGTTGAGAATACCGAGGTTGATCCCTACGCTGTTACTCGCGGTGAGAGATTCAACTGAAGCGGTAGCGCGGAGTCCCCTTCCTCAAGGAGCGACCGAAGGGAGCGAGTAGGGAGGGGAGGAGCGCGTTCGTATCTGTCACAAACACCCGACTATAAATAGCCACTCGTACACATTGAAGACGTGGCAGACGACTACGTGCGTCGGACGGCAATCACTCGCCTCTCGGTAGACGATGAGCAACGCGAGTTGCTTGAGGAAACCATCTCCGAATGGAAGCGTGGTTGCCAACTCGCCGCGGACATGGCGTGGGGGAAGTGTAACGCCAAGAGCGACGTACAACCCCTCGCCTACGACGACTTGCGCGAAGAAACCGACCTCGGTAGTCAGCACGCAATTCTCGCCACCCACCAAGCCGCACAAGCCATCACCGGCTGTCTCGAACGCCGCTCGAACGGCAAGCAGGTCAGTAAACCCACGTTCACCGCACCCACGGTAACGTACGACACTCGAACGATGACGCTGTTCGATGACGATACAGTGTCACTCTCCACGACGGAGAGTCGCGTCCGATGTGAACTTGCCCTCCCTGAAGCCGAGGATGGCTACCAACGGCAGTACCTCGACGCCGACGAGTGGAGCGTCACGGAAAGCACACTCACCGCTCGTGACGGCGACTACTTTTTGCACATCGGATTCCGACGACCCAAGACCGAGACTGAGCGAGACACCGCCGAGGACGGAACGGTTCTCGGGGTCGACCTCGGTATTGAAAACCTCGCCGTCACCAGCACAGCACGATTCATCAATGGGCGCGAACTCTCACACAACCTCCGTGAGTTCGAGAAAGTCCGTGTAGGACTCCAACAGACAGGCACGCGAAGCGCCCATAGAACGCTCGAACAATCAAGTGGACGTGAACTCCGATACGTTCGTGACGTGGTTCACCAAGCGTCGAACGCGATTGTGGATGAAGCACTTCGATACCAGTGCGACGTGATCGCCTTCGAGGACTTGACTGACATTCGCGACCGAACGGGTGCGTCCTGGGGGCACAAGTGGTCGTTCCGAACGCTGTACGACCAGGTGGCGTACAAAGCCGAAGCAGTCGGCATCTCTGTGAAGCAAGTTGGGTCGGCGT
Source organism: Halorubrum kocurii JCM 14978 (assembly GCF_000337355.1). Classification (GTDB taxonomy): domain Archaea; phylum Halobacteriota; class Halobacteria; order Halobacteriales; family Haloferacaceae; genus Halorubrum; species Halorubrum kocurii. Next base: position 3,799 of record NZ_AOJH01000004.1, read on the forward strand.
ACACATCCCAACGGTGCGCCGAGTGTGGGTTCACGGCAGACGAGAATCGCCGAACTCGCACGGACTTCCAGTGCGTGAAGTGTGAGTCGGAAGCGAACGCGGATTACAATGCGGCGAAGAACATCGGGATGCGGTACGTTCGTCGAGGCCAACAGTCGTCTCGGCGGACGGGCGACAGTCAACTCGCCCTAAAGTCTGGAACGGTGACGCCAAGTGGCGGATTCACCGCCCACCCGGACGGGTTCGAGGCCGAGCTCACGGACAAGCCCCTCCCTCAACGNAAGTCTGGAACGGTGACGCCAAGTGGCGGATTCACCGCCCACCCGGACGGGTTCGAGGCCGAGCTCACGGACAAGCCCCTCCCTCAACGAGCGAACCCGTCAGGGTGAGCGAAGTAGGGTGGGGTTGTTGACCAGCGGGCTTCTCTGGAGTGTGTTCGGCCTCAGTTTCGAGGCTGAACGTGACGAACCACTCACCCGTGGGTTCCTTTTTGAAGGTAGCTTCTTTGATCGAAGCGTGGTCAGGAATCGGGCGAGAGTACCGAATTTTCATCCACCAATTTTGCTGAAGCGGACGTACGCATACTTGCCGTGGCCCCTCTTTTCATCGAGGTCAAAGCTAGACTGATTGTACGTGACGCTTCGGTAGTCGCTGGGTGCTTGCCGTTTGAGCCGACCGACATTGTACCCCTTTTTTTTGAGTTCACTCAGGACAGTGAGATTGTGGTGGAAGCGAGCGACGGTGGCTTGTGCAGCTTTCGAGTGTAGTTCACTGAATATCGGCCACGTGCGTTTCCACTCGGGGAGTTTGTTGTTCTGGTCGTACTCGCTCGGTTTGTCGTCCTCGGGACTATTCGTGTAGTCCCAGCGGACGTGGTTGTAGAGTTGGCGATGAACGTTTAGATGGTGTTCCAGACTTTCCACTACCTCTTGTGTCGGGTAAGCGTGGTAGCGGTGACTGTATTCCATCGCTGTCTTGTGATTAGGGATATGTCTAGTTAGTGTTTTGTATCACGAGTTGTCGGCTTCATCGCCGACCACGGTGGGTCGGGGTATTCGCCTTGCTAACCAGTATAAAAGGACGGTACGATCCGAATCTTCGGTTCTGTTGAGATCTACAGCAGAAGCCCACACTCTA
>NZ_AOJH01000005.1 GCF_000337355.1 Halorubrum kocurii JCM 14978
TTAAACCATCCGTCGGAACGTCAAACGTGGGTAGTGTGGAGTTTGTCGGATTCATCTCCGCGCTGAAGCGCGAGGCTTTCTCCTCGAACTTCCGTAACTGACCAGAAGGGCTAATTATACCGTTTGAGTATCCCGACCCATGGCCCTCCACGCAGTCGAAAACGTCGAGAAAGCGTTCGACATCACTCGAGAGTTTCTGACGCCCATCGATCTCCGCCGCTGGCTGAAACTCGCGCTCGTCGTGTTCTTCGTCGGGGGCGGCGTGAGCTTCCCGACGGCGCAGTTCAACACGTCGACGCCGTCGGGAAGCGTCTCGAACGGAGATATTCCGTTCAGCCTCCCGGTCGACGTAGTGACGCTCGTCGTCGTGTTCGTCGCCGCCGGACTCCTCCTCGGCGGGTTGTTCGCGCTGATCGGCGCGATCATGGAGTTCGTGCTGATCGAGTCGCTCCGCACCGGTGAGGTGTCACTCCTGTCTCTTATACACATC
>NZ_AOJH01000006.1:0-11459 GCF_000337355.1 Halorubrum kocurii JCM 14978
ATTCAGACAGACTCGGGTGTACTCGCGGCGTGGCGTCTCCTCTGGGGGTCGATCAAGACCGCGTGGAAGCAGTATCTGGCGTACGTCGTGATCGCGTTCCTGTTGACGGTCGCAGCCGGGATCATCGTCTCGATCGCGGTCGGGATCGTCGCAATCGTGCTTCTCATCCCCATCCTCATCGTCGCCGCGATCACGCACGTGACCGTCTCAGTGTCGTCGACGGTCGGGGTTGTCGTTCTCGTCGCACTCGCGCTTCTGTTCGGACTGTCGATGCTCGTCATCTGGACGATCGCACAAGTCCCCGTCGTGACGTATCTCCGGTACTACGCGCTGCTTGTGCTCGGTGACATTGACGAGACGTTCGACGCCCTATCCGCCCGCCGACCGTCGAGAGAAGGGTCCTGAGACGATCTCTCGACATGAGCGCCGCCCTCTGGCGTTCTCGAAGACTATTCTTCCAGAGAGCGGCGAACCGCTCGGATCTCGTCACGAATGTGCTGCCACTGCGTCAGATCTCCAGGGATACCGGATTCCCGTCGATCCATCCCACCGAGACCATCGTCGCTCGATGCTGCTCGATCCACGAGTGCCCGGATTGCACGAGGGTCTTCGATCGCCCGGAAGGAAAGGTCGTCCCCACCGGCGATTTCGAACGTTACCGAGCCGTATCCGAATATCGACCCCGTGATATCCTGCCCGAAGGAGCTGTTCTGGACGGTTTCGAGGTTCGCCTGTGTGACAGACCGGGTCAGCACGCCGCGTTTCACGTAGAGCGCTTCGTCCGTTATCACGTACTGCACGCCTTGGAGCGCGAAATACTGCCAGAGCGGGATCGCCACTCCGAGTGGCACGACCGCGAGGAAGAGCGCGGATTCGCTGGTAACACTGACCACGATCCCGGAGACGAGAAGGAAAACGCCGATCACGACTGACGGAAGGATGGTAGTGATCCGTGGGCGGCCGGACCAGTCGATCGATTCGTTAGTGCTGATCGGGATCGCCGGGTCGATCGAGTCCGTCATGGCGGGCTACCATCCATTATCCGACTCCTGGCCGGCGGGAGTGTTCTCGGCTCTCGGGTCGCTGCTCACGAACTCATCGTGGCTGGTGTCGTCCTCACCGGTCGATTGTTCCTGCGTCGCAGTACCGGTGGTGGACGTCGTGGCCGATGTGTTTCCTGTGGTCTCCTGTTGCGCGTCGAGAGTAGAGCGGATCGCTCTGAGTTCGACGAGGATCTCGTCAAGCACGTCACGCTTGGTTTCACCCGATTCCGTCGTCGGTTCACCACGGCTGCCTTTCACGCGTTTGTTGATGAGCTCCTGAATCTCGCGCGGTTCCGGGACGGATCGGAACTGCATCTCGATACCGGAGCCGCCGGCGGTCGAGATATCGACGTTTCCGTAGCCGAATCGAGAGCCGAAGAATCCCTGGCTGTAAGAGGTGTTCTGGACCTTTCCGAAATCGATGCGCTGGACGTCACGTGAGAGGATTCCGGTCTTCTTGTACAGCCCATCGGTTGTCACAACGTACTGGGTATTCTCGCGCTGGAAATAGGCCCCCGCGATGATGAACAACCCAACGAGTATGAGAGCGAGAGGCAGTCCGACGACAAGCGCTGGGATCAAGCTACTCTCGTGTGGTTTTCCAGACCAAACAATCTCTTCGTCCTCGTCGAGGGTTAACCAGTCGGCAGTTTCGGGGTCGATAGTCGCTGACTCCGACATACGAGGCACTTCGTCAGATGGCTGTATGAAACTCCCGACCGGACGATCGCGAGAGTTGTCTGTCAGTACGTCTGTTGATCGTTCACTCATCTAGCCACGGTAGCACTTTTTCACTTGCGATGACGACTCCCGTTCGATCAGAGGCGACCGGGACCGACGCTGAGACGATCCGGATGGCGTTCTATCTACCCTCCGAGTACACGCCGGAAACAGCACCGGAACCGACGGATTCAGACGTTACACTTGTCACCGAACCACCGAAGACAGTCGCCGTGGATCAGTTTTCGTGGTATGCCCCGGAGTGGCGGGTCACACGACGGACGGAGAAGCTACTTGCTACGCTTGAACATGAAGACATCGAACCGGACGGCGATCCCTATCTGCTCCGGTATAACGACCCGTGGACACCGCCGTTCATGCGACGAAATGAAGTGGCGGTAACGGTCGTTGAGGGGGAGTGAGGGTAGCCCACGCGAGAACACTGCTCGAACTGTACATCGAAGCGTGCGAAAGAGAGCGTGCACAGATATGGATCACTGGTTCTGTTGTGAAGCTCATCGAAACCGGAGTAGAAATAGTCATAAAACGAACAATAACTTCTGACAAAGATTTAAGCGACACCATCGACTCCACCGGATGTGCCATTCCCCCGCGCGAAATCATCACGCCAACTCTACGACGAAGTCAAATCGTACGACCGCGTGATCACCCCAGACGGGCCGCTCGCAAGTTCGCTGAACCGCCAACTCGATCGGCCCCACCTCGGTCCGTTCGCGATCCCGCCACGTCGGCTTGCCATCGGTCGGCGCCAAGAGTCCGAAGACCGCCTCGCGTTCCTCGGCATGATCGCCACCGAGGACATTTCGTGGAAACGGTGCGCCTACGCGGTCGGGAACATCCTCCAGTGTTGGGAACACCAAGGGACACACGACGCTATCTTCGAGTACGACGCGTATCTCGACGACACCACTGAACGCGCAGTCGAGCGGATCGAAGAGCTCGAAACGGCGTCGATGAAGCTCACAAACGAGACCATCGATCCGGACCTCGACGTGGTCGTCGTCGAACCGGAGATGCTTACGCAACTCGAACGAGCGTATCTACCCGCGGAGTACGACACAGTCAGCCTCTTCACCGAGGCGGAGTTCGAGCTACCACCCTTCCGTATTCACGACTCGCCGACGGCGATCGTCGAGACGGTCGTCGATGCAGTCACTGAGGGGAATGCGGAAACCGTCGGGATCGTCCTCGATCAGGAAAGCGAGTACTCGCCACTCATCGAGTCTGCGCTCGAAGCGGCTGACCTGCCGTTTTTCGGGGGGCCGGGCTTCACTGATCGCAGCGAACACCGACTGTTCCTCCATCTCCTGCGGACTGCTCACCGCGGAACTGACACCCGGATAAGCGAGATTCGGTCGCTGCTGACGGCCTTCGAGTGCGACGTTGCCGACCGTGACGCAGACAAGCGACTCCACGAACTCGACGATGGGGACCTGTCGTGGCTAGTCGACTTCTGTCACGATATTCGGGAATACACATTTTCGGACGCGCTCTCGGCGTTCGAACACCGCACCGGCGACACTCTCGATAGCTTTCGGGAGGAGCTACACACGCTTGGCATCGCCGATGAGTTCGTTACGGAAGCCCGACTCGACGACGTGTCGTTCTATCTGCAGACCTATGAGGTGCCCGTCGACCGAGACAACGAAGGCGTGCTCCTCGCTGACGCGAAATCGGCGTCGTACGTCGGGCGAGAGGTCGTCTTCTACCTGGGACTCGACGATCGATGGACCCACTCGGCACCACGCCGTCCGTGGGTTGATCAGGACGCCCAGTTCACACGGAATCTCAAGAGCTTCCAGTTGCTGTTACAGAGCGGGAGCCAGCAACACTACCTCGTACAGGACGCGACCGGTGGATCGCCTGTCACACCGTGTCTGTACTTCGAAGAGCTGCTCGAAGCAGCGTACGATCGCTTCTCCGAACTGCCGTCTACAACCCATCAACTCCACTCTGAACCACGAGATGGGACTGTATTCGACACAGAGCCAGTTGACGTGACTGCTGAGCCTATCGAGACGGTCAGTAAGTCGAGTCTCAATACCTACGTGAACTCACCCCGGGATTACTACTTTAGCCGGATCGTCGACGGCCCAGAGAAGGACTATCTCACAGAGGGCAACTTGCTCCATGACTTTGCGGAGTTCTACGTCAACCATCCAGCGGTTATCGATGACGCGGCACTGACGGAAGTCGTCGATCTCATGCTCGATGAAGTCCGTCCGCTGGTCCGCTCCGTCGACGAACGGACGTCTCGCACCGAATACCGTGCAAGCCTCGAAACAATCGTCTCGTATCTCGACGCTCGTCCGCCGACAGACGGGAAGTTTCTTACGCCCGCCACCAGCGGTGAGAACGCTATTGCCGACCACTTCGGCGACGATATCGAGTCCCCTGTAACTGAACGCGGATTCGCTGACGCGGACCTAGGCATCAACGGGATGATCGACCTTGTTCAGTCGGAAAGCGAACTGCTTGACTACAAGAGCGGGAGTGAGAACAGCGCCAATTCGATCGTCAAACACGCCGCGATCGACGAACCCACGGACGAGCCCGATTTTCAGGCGGTGTTGTATCTCACCTATTGGCGGTCACAAACGCCTGCCGAACAGCTCTCGTTCACGTTCTTCTATGTCACCGAACTCGTCGACGACGTGATCGCTGGCGACGCTGATCTCGACGACGCGCTGACGACGGTGACCTACTATCCCGGATCGCTGACCGAACACGTCCGAACTGAGGAGTTCTTCGAGTACCTTCGTGAGGAGGGGGCGAACAACTGCCAGAAGATCCTCTCGAAGATCGACTATCAGACGTACGCGGCCCTCTTCGATGCCGCACAACTCGTCGAGACGACTGACAGCGACGAACTCATCGACTCGGAGTTCGGCCGAACAATGATCGAGCGCCTCGAAGCGGAGATTGGTGAGTACAAGTACGTAACGACGGGAAGCGAACAGGTTATGCGGGAGATCGCCCGCCAACAGAAGGGGGCGTTCTTCGAACCCGATCTCGACGCGTTCGAGTCGTTCGTCGAGGACCGGCTCATCGAGATCAACCGACGTCGCGCTGGCGAGGACCCGTTCCCCGTTGCGGGACTTGCTGGCGAGCCGAATTACCGGCGGGTGGACAACCGGGATTTGCTCTTGGAGGGGGAACAATGACCGATGTCGAACCGAATCCGGAGCAGCGCGACCTTATCGAGTCGATCGACGGCCCGTATCTCGTCGACGCTGGTGCTGGCACCGGTAAGACCTTCACCGTCACCCGACGATATGCGACCATCGTCGACCAAGACGGGATCGACCCGTCCGATGTCCTGTTGGTGACGTTCACGAACAACGCGGCCGAGGAGATGCGAGAGCGGATCGTGCGGCATAGCGAGTACGGAATGCGGGAGCTCTCCAACGCACCGATCCAGACGTTCCACTCGTTGGCACACGATATTCTTGACGAACACGGACACGACGCCCCCACGTGTCTCGGGATCGAGGAGACGATCACCGGATCGACCCGAGTCATCGAAGACGACATCATCGAAGCGGCGCTGTTTCGCGAGTTCATCGACCAGTTCATCGACTCGCATCCGGAGTACGACGAGTTCTTTACGGCGATCTCAAAGGCGACGGAGCTGCTCGATCTCATCAACGAGCTGTCCGCGAAGGGGGTGTTCCCCACCGCAAACGGCTGGTACCGCGACGGCGAGTCACACCTCGACGGTGACTTTGCGGGGTTCGAGGCGCTGTTCGCCGATCTGAATGCCCCGCGGAACGACGGCAGCAAGCAATCGAAGCTCCGGTCGAAGCTCAACGAGTATGGCAAAGAGAAGAGCTACCTCCCAGCGGCGCCTGACCGACGGGGACTTCGCGGGAACGGCAAGCAGATTCCAGCGGACGTTGCCGGGCGCGTGTTCGAGGAAGATCGGACAGCGCTCAAGCAGTTCGTCCACGACGTGTATCACGCCTACCTTGCGTTCGCGCTTCGACGGAATTACCTGAACTTCGGGTTCCTGCAGCTGTTCGCGTTCGTCCTTCTGTGTGAAGACCACGACCTCCGAGAGCGGCTGGGGTACGAGTACGTGATGGTCGACGAGTTTCAGGACTCCAGTGAGATCCAGTTCAAGCTCATGCTTCTACTGGCCGGCACAGACAACATCTGCGTGGTCGGCGACTGGAAACAGAGCATCTACAGCTTCCAATACGCCGACGTCGACAACATCCGCGAGTTCGACGGCCGACTCCACCGGTTCGTCGGTGAACTCAACCGAGACGTAGACCGCGTCGCCTTCCGGCCGACGACGGCTGCCGGCAAACAACTGACGCGGAACTACCGGTCGACGCAGTCCATCTTGCAGTTCTCTACCCATGCGCTGACAGCTCGTGCGACGAAAAGCGAGTCACTGGACACGGAGGCGATCTCCGAGACGGTCACGCCGTTGGAAGCCGACACGAACCGTGACGACAGCCGTATCGAGGCGCTCACGAGCGAAAACGAACACGAGGCGATCCTCGCGAAAATCGACGAAATCGTCGACAATGAGGACTACGCCGTCGAAGGCGACGACGGCGAGTACCGCGCGCCGAACTACGGCGATGTCGCCGTGGTGACCCGAACCCGCGATTTCGGACGAGATCTACTCGACACGGCGAGCGCATTCGGTCTCCCGATGGCGTACGAAGGTGGCATCGAGGTCTTCCGGACGGACGCCGCGAAGCTCCTGTTAGCGTGGCTCCGTATCCTCGAACGCGACGCCGATCGTGGGTGGGCGCTCGTCTTGGAGGAGGCTGGGTACACGATCGACGAGGTGAACGCGATCCTCGACCGCGACGCCTATCCTGACCCGATGGGTGCCTTCCGCGAGGAGTTGCGGGAGATGGAGACGTTGGGGGGCGTCGCCCGCCGCGTGTTCGACCGATACGATCGGGACGGTCCGACCGCAGACGTCGTTCTCGACACCATTCAGTCGGTCCACGGGGCGACGACGTTCACTCGTGGAGAACTGATTCAGTTCATCGAAGCGGCGATCGAAAACGGTAGCACCCATGAGGTTGGAGCCGGTGCGGGGACAAACGCGGTGACCGTCCAGACGATTCACGCGACGAAAGGCCTCGAATACCCGATCGTCATCCTCGCGAATATGAACGCGAACAAGTTCCCGTCGAGCGGCGGCAGCGGGAGCGATATTACCTACACCGATCCGATCGGACTCCGACAGCGAAAGGTGTACTCCGAGGAGGCTCACGATGTTCCACACGTCTACGACAACTGGCAGACAGACGTTCTCAACAAGTGTCTCCCGCAGAACTACGACGAGGAGCGCCGGCTCCTCTACGTAGCGATCACGCGCGCCGAGAGCCACGTCATTCTGACCGCTGGCGAGGATCCGAACGTGTTCCTCGACGAACTGCCCGTCGCCGTCGAAACGGTCGATCCGGATCTGTCGACCTTCGACTCACGAGACGACGAGTATGCACCGTATACGGTTGCTATTCCGGACCCTGACGGACCAGCGCGGTACTCTCCTCATACGTTCATTGACGACGCCGTTTTCGAAGGGGACACCGGCGGTCGAGGGATGGAATTCGGGTCGGACGTCCACGAGTTCGCAGAGCGGTACGTGCTCGGTGAGGCTGCCGACACCCGCGGTAACCCTGACAAAGAGCATGTGAGGGAGTTCTTGGATTCGCTTGCCGGCGAGAAGACCGCTGAGATCGACGCGTTCCTCCCGCTGACCGTCGACGACGAGGAGGTGACGATCGGCGGGATCATCGACTTGCTCCACGTCACCCCTGACCGCGTTGATATCATCGACTACAAAACTGATCTCACAACCCACGCCGAAGACGAGTACGAGAAACAGCTCAGCATATACTACCATGTCGTTGTCGACCAATATCCAGATCGGTCGGTCTCCGCATCGATTTTCTACACTGCTGATGGTGACCGCCGCAAAATACACCCTCTCAGCAAATCGGAACTCAGAGAGCTCGTCCGAACACATCGAGCGTGACTTTTTCTCCACTTAAATCGGGGTCAGACAGGTACTTTTGACTTTCCAGCTCTGTTGAAATCCTCAGAAAGTGATATATTTCCGCCGGTCGCCTTCTATACAGGGAACTCACGTACCGATATTTAACGCCGATTTCTCCACAATATGTCAGTATCAGCGTGCGAGATACAGAGAATGTAGTCAGCGTTAGTATCGAGTCAGAGATTTCATTCCACAATTTACATGACCTACCACAATCACGCTCTCTAACATAGCCAATGTCCGAAGAGTCGCCCGGCAGGTCCTCCAATAAGCCCTCCAATTCACGATGGTGGTATGGCGTCGCGTTCTTCATCGTGGTTTTTGTGTTAGTACAGGCCTCGTACGGTATTCTTCAGTTAGTGAGCGAACCACAGGCCGGTTCTCCACCAAGCCTCGTGCCCTCCAGTCCAGAAACTGGTTTGCTATTCTTATTCTCCTTGCTCTCGGTAGCAGCGACCGTTCTAATCGGAGGCCTTCTAGCCCCACTGTACTCGCTCTGCATCTATCTCGATGCCAGAACACTCCGTCAGAAAGACAGCGACTGGATACCAAACCGAGTGCTGTGGGGTGGCGTTGCCATACTACATTTGGGTTCGTTTGTGTTTTCTGCCGTACAACTAATCACGATTCCGGCCGGGGTGGCCTATCTTTACAAGCGTCACAAGGAAATCGGGCTCGGATAACCACACAAACCGTTTTAATTCTCAGTTACCGACTCGCGCGCTGTATTCAGCAAGGTCTTCTCAAACTGCTCAACAGCTGTCAGTACCGGTGTGCGAGATACAGAGCGTAAAGTCAGCACGGCTCTCATCTTCATTCCCGACTCTCTCGAATGAATCGGCTACTAACTGGGTGTGCGAAATGAGCAGTAGTCTGAGAGTCTGCATTCGAAAAGGATTCATGATTTTCTCCTGAGATATCGTGTATTCTCAAGTGCTCTCCGTACTCTCAATGTAATTGTTGATAACCATCGGGAGAACCGCTGCGATAAGAACTAAGACACTCGTCGACACGAGTAACGGGGCATCTAACCCATCATCAGCAAATACGGCAAGGATAATTCCTATAACAGCACATATAAACACAATTTCATTTTTGCGGGAAACCATATCAGATTAGATTATTCCCGTTTCACTATATTCTTGCGATATAACTATAATAGCGGTAGAATAGACAAAGAATCAGACACCAACACTGCTCAGGTAAATCCGCTATATTGACCGAATCGCAACCCGTGCTCCAGTCTGCTTCGGCTGATCAATATGCGCGCTGTATGCAGCAGCGCCTTCGCTAACTACTCTGAGTCTGTCAGTAACGGCGTGACCGATACGGAGGGTGGATACAGCACGAGACACGGTGACTGTCAATACCTGCATATTTCAACAAAACCATCACTTTCGATTCATCAACGCTTCAAAAGCGATACCAAGCGCCATCCCAATAGCTATCCAGAGCGCAAAATCATCTACTGCGAATCCAATAGCCGCTCCGATAGAGAAACCGAATAAGAGCCCCCATCCTTGCTGAGATCTCCAATTGTACCACTTCTGCGTTTCACGGTCACTCATGATATCCTCCGAGTGTAAACAAGATTTCGAACAGTCTTCACACCAACTACGATTCTCCACCGATGAGAATATGAGATGTCTATAATTCTCATCTATGACTCTAATTCAAGCTATATTAGTAACTGAGAAAACGCATCTCTGCTATGCTCATCTGTTGCTCCAGATGGGTGGTCATCGATACGCGCCCTGCATCTCGCACAGCTATCAGAACATCTCTCTAAGCTGGTAGAAATTTAACGGCCAATTCGCACTCTTTGTTGCCCGGCTGTTTCAGTCGGTAATGTGTCTGAAGAATCGATTTCAACACAGCCACTTTTCAGCATAATTCGAGGTGGAGCCTCCGACCTCAAGGAGCGAGTGTAGCGAGCGAGTAGGTCGGAGAGGAAACCGACAAACAACGACGCAACCGCACGACGGTAGCTACCCGGCTCCCAAGGGTATAAGAATCGTCAAGTAGTAGTCTGAAATATGGAGGTGCGTCGAACTGCGCCGGTCAAACTCGTTGTTCCCGATGAACGGCGCGACGACCTCCACGAATCTGCGCGACAGTTCCTCTACTGTGCGAATCGTGCTGCCGAGTTCTGTTGGGACGATGACTCCTACACGAACTGCACCACTGCAAACTCAACTGCACGAGACGCACTCTACGCGGAGCTGCGGGAAGAAACTGATCTCACTGCCAACCTCGTTCAAGAGGCCATCCGACGCGCCGTCCAAGCGACGAAAGGGTGCGTTGAACGGTGGAAACAGGGTAAACGTGTGAGCCAACCGGAGTTCACCTCGTGGAGCATGGTCTATGATAAACGAAGCGCCACATTCTACCGGAACAAGGTCTCGCTCTCAATTGTCAACGGGCGTGTTGAGTGCGGTTTTGAACTTCCGGCGGACAGCCCAACGCCCTACGAACAGTACGTTCTTTCGGGGGAGTACGAGTTCCGGGCGAGCACACTACAGTACGACGAGGTGGCCGATGAGTTCTACTTCCACATTACAACCCGGAAGTATGATGACGACGAGTCCGAGGTTTCGGCAGATACCGGGCACCAAACAGTCCTCGGTATCGACCTCGGCGTCAACAGCCTCACAGTAGCTTCGACCGGCACGTTCTGGCAGGGAGACGACTACGACCATTGGTGCCGCGAGTTCGAGAAGCGGCGTGGTGAGATGCAACAGCGCGGCACGCAAGCCGCACACAACGCCCTGCTTCACCTGGGAAAGCGGGAAGAAGCGTGGCGGAAGCAGTACATCCACACGGTAGCCAATGAGATCGTTTCGGAAGCCGTCGAACACGACTGCGACGTGATCGTGTTCGAGGAGTTAACCGACATCCGTGAGCGTCTCCCGCAGGCGAAATGGCACCACGTGTGGGCGTTCCGACGCCTGTACGAGTACGTCTCCTACAAGGCACCAGAACAAGACGTCTCCGTGGAGCAAGTCGATCCGAACCACACGTCTCAGCGCTGTTCTCGGACGGATTGTGGGTTCACGCATGAAGCGAACCGCAACGGAGAACACTTCGAGTGCCAGAAATGCGGATATGAGGTCAACGCGGATTACAATGCAGCGAAGAATGTCGGGCTACGCTATGCTCGAAAGCGGAAACACAGACTCCGCTCCTCGCCCAAGTCGGGGAGCGGAGACGCACCAGTAGACGTGCGTATAACTGGTGGGACGTTGAACGGCGAGGGTTACCAGCCTATTACTGGGGACTGATTGCCAGGAGTCCACATCAAAGCCCTACCCTCAAGGACCGAGGCGCAGAGCACCGAGGGAGTAGGGTAGGGTAGTTTACTGATTCTTGATGTCCTCTTTTCGACGGGCAACTCATGCAGTTGCAAAGATCTGCCTTCTACGAGCCTCGGACTCATCGTTGTCCCGCCAGTCTCCTAGCTCTCTTGAGACTACGGCACATGGGTAACCGACCCCACCCTACTTCGCTCGGCCTTGCGGCCTCGCTCGTTGAGGGTGGGGCTTTGATGTGGTTTTTGCCCTCGGTTGGCGCGACGGGGCGTCTTGTGCGCCCCGCCTACCGGACGCCCTTCGGGGTCGACAAACCCACCATTCAGGGCCGGGCTA
>NZ_AOJH01000006.1:11467-157212 GCF_000337355.1 Halorubrum kocurii JCM 14978
GGCTTCCTCTCCGGCCTACTCGCGTCGCGCTTCCGACTGAGCGTCGGAACCCCTCGCTCCTTGAGGCCGGAGGCTCCGCCTCGAAAACTGCTGAACAAGAAATATTTGACGCTCCCTATAGATTCTACTCATGCCTGAATTCCTCACTCCACCCCCTGTCGAACCAGGTGATCAGGTCGCGGTTGTCGCACCGGCATCAAACGCACCCGAGTCCGCGCGCTTCATCTACGAACTCGGTCTTGAACGAATGCGCGACGTGTTCGACCTTGATCCGGTTGAGTATCCGACTGCGACTGCGGACCCGGAGTGGCTTGCAGACAATCCAGAGGCACGCGCCGAAGAGGTTATGGACGCCTTCCGTGACCCGGACATCTCGGCCGTGATCGCGAATATCGGAGGCCACGACCAGATCACGATCCTCCCGTATCTCGATGGGGACGTCCTCCGCGAACACCCGACGCGATTCTACGGGTACTCTGACAACACGAATCTGGCCCTGTTTCTCTGGAACCACGGGATCGTTTCGTACTACGGTGGATCGACACTGCTGGAATACGCGATGGACGGCGAGATGTTTGAGTACACCGAGGAGTACCTCCGGCGTGTGCTCTTCGAGGATTCTGTCGGTGAGTGGACCGAATCAGAGGTGTTCACCGATGAGGCCGGTGACTGGGAAGACCCGGAGTCAGTCACAACCACGCGCGAGATCGAACGATCTGACGGCAGGATCTGGCGTGGCGGCGACGAGACTGTCGCAGGTCGGATCTGGGGCGGCTGTTATGCAGTCATCGTTGAGCAGTTCCTCGCCGATCGCTACCTGCCCGATCCCGACGCACTGAACGGCACCGTCCTTGCGGTAGAGACGAGCGAACTGGTCCCTGACCCGGCTGTCGTCGGTGCGAACCTCCGGGCACTCGGCGAACGCGGTCTTCTCGAACGATTCGACGGTGTGCTTGTCGGACGCGCCGCCGCACGCTCACACGCTGAAGACCACCCACGAGAGTGGCGAGTGGGCTATCGAGAGCGCCAACGTGACGCGATTGCTGACGTGCTCGAAACGTACAATCCGAACGCGCCCGTCGTCTTCGATTGCGAGTTCGGACACACGTATCCGACGTGTCCCATTCCAATCGGCGGTGAGGTCGAAATCGAACCCGCAACCGAATCGATTCGCCTGCCTTGATCGCGGTACAGACACGCAACATCGGGGTGGACGATATGATATCTCGGAAGCGATATGTGTCAGTTTTATAGCTCGCTGTAACGACAGATTGGATAATGGTGCCGTACGAGGCATTCGATCAGGACGTCGAAATCAAGGGTCAGACCGTACTACAGGTTGTCGAGACGGCCATGGGACGGTTCTCCGAGGAATACCGGGACCGGGCAAACGCTGCGCTTGCCGAGGAAGACATCGTTGATCCCGCCCCCGACGAGTGGTATCGACAACAGGCGTGGTTGAACGCCTTCGAGACAATTGCTGCCGATCTGGAGCCCCACGTCCTCGATCGCCTCGGAGAGCAACTTCCGTCGATCGCGGCGTGGCCCAGCGACATCACCTCGGTTCCCGACGCCCTCCGGTCGATCGACGACGCTTACCAGCGCAACCATCGCGGCGGCGACATCGGTTTCTATCGGTTCACCCAGACGGATGACCAGGTCGGTGAGATAACGTGCCACAACCCGTATCCATGCCCGTTCGACCGCGGTCTGATCCGCGGCGTCGCTAAGGAGTACGCTCCCGTTGATTCATTCGTGTTCATCGAAGAAACGGGGGCTGGCTGCCGCCGCGAGGGTGACGACACGTGCACGTACACAGTTCACTGGTGAGTCCGGGGAGCGGCCGCTACGACCGTTCGTACGTTTCGAGCGCCTCACGCAACTCCGCCGCGGAGAATTCGGTAGCAAGTTGAACAATTTCTCTGAGATCCTCATACGTCTCCCGCAGCTCACGGACGCGTTCCCTCTCATGGGGATTGTCCTCAGCTGAGAGTTGATCTTCGGCCCGGTGGATCGTTCGGAGCGTCGCCTGCATCTCTCGGTGGATGTACTGTTGGAACACGTCCTGAATCGTGAACCACACTTCGCGTTCGGGCTCGAACTGTACTCGCCGCCCACCTCCCTCAGAGGACCGTCGGTGGACGAGTCCGATTCGAGTCAGCGTTCGCGTGACGTTACTGACCGTCGATTTCGCATAGCCCGTGGCGTCCACGAGCTCGGGGATTGAGAGCGGTTCGTCCGCAAAGTACAGCACCCCATAGATGCGGCCGGAGCTCCGGCTCAGTCCGTACACTTCGGCCGACTGTTCCATCGATTCAATGACCCGCTCGCGGGCGTCTGTCATCTCGTCGCTACTCATGAGCACTCGTCGTGTCCGCTGTCCTGTTGGAGACCCCGGTGAACCATATGTATTCGATGAACTCCGTAATTATTAAATTGTTTGATTGGTTTGTTCGGAGTGAGCCGAACAAACAAAACGGACAGCGGTTTACCAAGACAATGGCAAGCGCCTTTCCACTCCAGCCCTCCGTCGATTACACGCCCCGCGACCGAACCGAGATCGTTATCGGCAGCGACGAGCACTCCCCAGTCCTCCAAGCACTGTCGTCTGACACTGCCCAAGAGCTCCTCGACGTTCTCAGTGACGGGCCACGGACAGCCTCGACGATCGCCGACGCCGTCGACACTTCCATCCAAAACGCCCAGTACCACCTTGACCGTCTTGCCGAGGCGGGCCTCATCGAGACTGTCGATACGTGGTATTCCTCAAAAGGCAGGGAGATGACCGTCTACGGGTTAGCTGCTGAAGAGTTCGTCATCCAGTTCAGCGCAAACCGCCACCATTCGAGCCGGGATATTCATGACGCTCTCGAAGACGAGTAGCTGGAATTGGTGAAATCCACTCTTATCAACGTCGTCCGCTCGCTCGGAAATAGGCGTAGCAGATCCCGATGAAGACGCCGAAAGCGAGAATTCCCGTGCCCATCGTGAACTCGATACCTCCGTCGGGCGATTGAACGAACTCGAGGATCAACAGCCGGCTATTTGGCACGCCGAGAGTGAATGAATCGAGACCGATCGCAGCCAAGACGAGTGGTGCCAGGATCCCCCCACAGACGGCGAGGATCACGACGCCGCCTGCGATGCCGACGAGCAGATCCCAGACGACGACGGCCGGGGCGGTCTCGGTTCGCTCGAGCGACGGTGTGCCGTAGATTTCGAGTCCCGTCCTCGTATCGACCACCGTTACGGACGGAGGATAGCGCATCAGCGTCAATGCCATCCAGAGGTCCCCGACGGCGCCGCCGGCGTTCAGCGCCAACGGCAGGGCGAGCCATCGCCACTCGAACACGATCATCACCGGGACGCCAACCAATGAGAGCAGCACAAGTGGGGCAAGTGCGATCGCGATGAACTGATCGCGCGAGAACCGCGTCTCGGTCGTTGCGAACGCGTACGGAAAGACGAAATACGCGACTCCCAGACCGAATCGCGGCTCCCCGCCGAAGAAACGGATCCCTACGCCGTGACAGAGTTCATGCGGGACGATCACGAGCAATAGCATACCCACGAGAACGACGATTGTGAGTCCGAGGTTCCACCACCCCGTATCGGGTGTCACGACCAGTTCCGTTCCAGCCGTATCACCGGTTGACACGTAGTACAACAACAGCAGACCGAAGAGAGCAACCACAAATCCAAGCATACTGACGACGGTCCACTGGAGGATGAGCGGCCGTGACATTCCGTACTCCGCGATCAGGACGTCGTCTGGCTGGTCTTCGCGCGGGGATTCGCCGACAGTCATCTTGAGCGTCTGACACCGATTTTTGCTGCCGCTGACAAAGGTGTTGCTCCGGAAGAAGCCTGGTGGCCCAGCAACCGTGGACTCGTGCATTTAGCTGGGGTTGCGACCGGGGCCCTCAACCTATCTGGATCGTAGTTGGCGTCTCTTCATGCGATAATCGGACTAGGAATCGTCGCATGGTTGGGAAACGACGGAGTCACCGATATCTGCTAGCCTGGAACCGAGCCCGTCTACTCGGTGGTACTGACCGCGTTAACGACCGACGGGTGGGTGCCCAAGTAGGCGCCGAGGACGCTCAGGCCTACCATGTACGCCACGGAGACGATCAGCGAGAATGCCAGGATAGCGAGGATGAACGCCGTCAGCCCAGTGGCACTCCCAAGGAGACTCCAGGTGACGACCGCGAACACGGTGACAACCGGTAGGCTGGCAAACAGGCCGGTCAGGCCGCCGGTCCGAATGGCACTGTCATTCGATCCGCGGTTGAGGTAGCCCGAGACTCCGCCACCGATGACGGGAGAGAACGGAACGAACGACGCGACGATAGTGACCATCGCCCCGAGGATGGCATTCCCGGTCGTACTCGGCGATACAATCCCGGTCGCGTCGAAGCGGCGTCGCGCGCGGGTCTGGACCCCGAAGAACGCGATACCGGCACCGACCAGCATCACGCCGGTTAGTGTCAAGCTGACTCCGCTCCCCCAGATGAAGGCGTAGACCGCGTCGATCAGTTCGGGGTCACTCATCTCCGTCGAGGTAATCCGTCCGGAAGCTACCCAAGACGTGACTCGGCCAACGTCCGCGAACCCGGCGAGGAGATATCCGGCAGCTCCGAAAACGCCTCCTGCGAGCACGAGAAACAGCGAGATGGCCACATCGAGCGTTCTGCTCAGCGGCTGCGTCTGCTCGTCACGATTCTGTACGACTGTCTCTTCATCAATTATTGCTGAGGACATATCAATAGATACGACCCGTATGGGCACATAGCTCCCGCCGTATCCATCCGTGTTTTATAAGTTAATCCCGAGTTCACACCACCTGCGAATGGATGCAGCGAAAAGGTGTTGCCGTCCGACCGCATATACGGTAGTTCGTATCAATGCCCGATCCGATTCGTCAAACGGCGTCCGCACGCGGAGACGCAAGGCTTGACCTCACAGCCTGTGGGCATACACCTCCGAATTCGACTCCAAACGGAGTGGGTCCGTGACAGCCGAGGAGGGTATCGATGGTCCGTAGGCGAGCAAGCGGTAGCAGTGTGTGCCCCTCGACTACGGCGTGGTGCGGAATCAGTGCGGTCGTGGGTGCATTCTGCTGGATCGCCTCGTCGTTGTTAGAGCCCGTCGTCTTCGGTACCAGACCGTACGATGCGACCGTGCTCGACGTCTTCAGGCTGCTGGGGTGGACGCTGATGATAAGTGGGGTGATCGGAGTAGCAACCACTTTCGGCAACCAGTACGGGCGAAGTGGCCGAATCGGCCTCGGAGTGGTAGCTTCCGGCATGGTTCTGATCGCAGGACTGCACGTTCGGGCTGTCATCGTACTGGTGTCGGCCGGCTTCCGGGCAGTCCCCACGACCGGAGAGAACACCCTGGTTCTCGTTGCTGCGTATGCCGGCTCTACCCTCGTCGTCGTCGGCGCCGGATCGCTCGGAATTGCGCTGTGGAGGGTGTCTCCCCGCCCGACGATCGCGGCTGTGGTTCTCGTAGTCGCGGCCGTGCTACCACTGGTGGCACTCCTCTCGTCCGGCGTTCTCCCGGCGACGCCGCGAAGGCTGTGGCTACAGTCTGGCACTCTCCTCGTGCCCTTTGCAGCCGCCTGGGCGGTGCTCGGCGCCGTGGTTTACCGTCGAGCAGGTCGGCAGGACTGAGTCGATCGCCCCGTGGCGACCGCCTCGGCTCTAGTGGCCCGCCACTGCCTCCCGAACAGTTATCCAGTTTCGTTTGGAACTGTTACAGTATGAGCGTCTTTGGAGAGTTCCGCGTGCCTCCCAGAGCCCTCGCTCTCTCAGATACGTTCGATGCTGAGCCGGAGACTGTCATCCAGATCGACCGAGTTGTCGCCTCGGAGATGGAGTCGCTGACCCAGTACTTCATCGTCTCGGGAGTGTCGAACGCGGCCTTCGAAGAAGCCGCCGCTTTGGACGAGTCGATCGATGCCCTCCAGCAGATCCTCGACGCCGAGCAGGGTACGATGTATCGTGCGATATGGGGGGATAGCGTCGAAGCCCTGGTGCAGGAGTACACGGACGAGGGGACATCGATTCTGAAAGCGATGGGTACGGCGGACGGGTGGGTGCTCCGGATCCGGTTCGATGACCATGCGCTGGTCGGCGCGTTCACCTCCCACCTCCGCGATCGAGGGTTCTCGTTCGAGCTCGTCCGTCTTCACGAGATGTCCTACGCGCAGACGGGCAGCCAGTTCGGGCTCACCCCGAAACAACACGAGGCGCTAGTAACGGCGTGGCAGATGGGTTTCTTCGAGCTCCCGAGGGAGACGTCGATGGCGGTCATCGCTAAAGAACTCGATATCACCCCGCAGTCACTCTCCGACCGCCTTCGCCGAGCACAGAACACGCTCATCGGCGATGCGCTACGCGTGGCTGTACGGACGAGCCAGGTGGGCCCCGGGAACGACTGAGCTAGCCACCGATCGAACGGTCCGGGATTGACCGCCTCCTCCAGAGAACACAGGAGCGAGGCAACGACTTCGGTCGTGGGTGGGGGTCAACACCGGCGCTCGCGGATTTTTTCTTCGAGTCTCCGTTACCGATCGAAGTGAGTCCGGCCAGAGTTTATAAAAACCGGATAGATACGGCGAGAGCAATCTTGGGTATCTGACCCGTATAAGGCGTCAATGAGTCACACCGATTCACGCTCGGACCCCATTTCTGATGAGATGGCCATCGAGCTCACCGGATTAAGCAAGCAGTACGGCGACGTAACGGCCCTCAACAGTGTTTCTCTCACGGTTCGAAGGGGAGAGATCTTTGGCTTCCTCGGCCCCAACGGCGCCGGGAAGTCGACGACAATCGATATCCTCCTCGACTTCGTTCGCCCGACGGCAGGGACGGCCACCGTCCTCGGCTACGATGCACAGGACGATTCGATGGCGGTTCGGCAGGCTGTCGGAATTCTCCCCGACGGCTATCACCTCTACGATCGCCTGACGGCCCGGCAGCACCTCGAATTCGCGATTGCCTCGAAAGGCAGCGACGACGATCCGATCGAACTGCTAGAGCGCGTCGGCATCGCCGACGCCGCCGACCGGAAGGCCGGCGGCTTCTCGAAGGGGATGAAACAGCGACTCGTCCTCGCGATGGCGCTCGCCGGGTCGCCGGAGCTGCTGATTCTCGACGAGCCGTCGACGGGACTCGACCCGAACGGGGCGCGCGAGATGCGCGACATCATCCGGGCGGAGCGCAATCGCGGGGCGACGGTGTTCTTCTCCTCGCACATCCTCGAACAGGTCGAGGCGGTCTGTGACCGCGTGGGAATCCTCCGAAACGGGGAACTGGTGGCCGTCGACACGATTGACGCGCTTCGGGACGCCCTGGGGACCGACACTCGACTGGTCCTCACCGTCGAGTCGGTGACCGACGATATGGTCAACGCGGTCGCTGTCCTTCCGGAGGTGACCGGCGTCCACGCCGACAGTGAGACTCGCCTGACGGTGACGTGCGCGCCGGAGACGAAGACGGCCGTCATGCACGCCCTCGAAGCGGCTGGCGGGACCGTCGTCGACTTCGATATCGAGGAGACATCTCTCGAGGAGATGTTCGCGGCCTACACGACGGACGACGACACGGCCACGAGCAGCGAAGACGAGGACGACCGCGAACTCGTGGCTCCCTCGGCTGAGAGCGAGGAGGTGCGCGCATGAGCTGGACCGTCGTTGCTCGGAAGGATTTCCGAGACGCCCGGCTTTCGAAGGCCCTCTGGGCCATCACCGCCGCGTTCGTCCTCCTCTCGGCAGGGATGGCGGTCCTCTACGCCACTGTCCCGGAACTCAGTCAGGATATCGGTGAACTGAGCACCCTCGGCTACCTGACGCTGCTGCTGGCCGTGACGACGCTGTTCGTCTCGGTCGCGGCGATCGTCATCGGCGCGGGAGCGATCGCCGGCGAGCGCGACCGTGGATCGAGCAAGCTCCTCTTGGGCTTCCCACACAGCCGCGCGGACGTGGTTCTCGGGAAGCTCATCGGGCGCACCGCAGTGCTCGGGGTGGCCATCCTTGCCGGCCTCGCCGTCACGCTGGGGGTGATCCTTGCCCTGTTGCCGTCGTTCTCGCCGGTCGACTACGCGATCTTCGCCGCGGTGACGCTCCTATTTGCCCTCGTGTACGTCGGGATCATGATCGCCGTCTCCGCGACGACCGGGAACGGCGGGCGGGCGATGGCGTTCGGGGTCGGCGTGTTCGTCCTCCTCGAGTTCCTCGGCGATCTCTTGGCCCCAGCGGTCATGTTCGTCGTGAACGGGTTCTCCTTCGGCGGACTCGCCGCAGTCCCCGGATGGTATGCCTTCCTCAACGTCGTCACGCCGTCGGCCGCCTATCAGAACGCCCTCGGATGGTTCCTCGGTGACGGTACCGCGGCAGCCCTGACTCTCGGCGGAATGCTGGACGGTGCGGTCCCGTTCTACCTCACGGGATGGGCTAGCATCGCGGTGCTTGCGCTCTGGCTCGTCGTTCCGCTGGTGCTCGGCTACCGCAAGTTCGCCGCCGCAGACCTCTGACCACACTGATCCCAGATATCATAATACCTCATGCACACGTTACTCCGGAACCGAAACTTCACCCGCCTGTTCGCCGGCCGCCTCGTCACCAACGTCGGCGATAGTGTCTACTTCGTCGCCGCGATGTGGCTCGTTTGGGAGCTGACCGGCAGTGAATTTTTCACCGGGCTGGCGGGCTTTCTCGTGTTAGCTCCCTCTGGCCTGCAGTTTCTCTTTGGCCCGTTAGTCGACCGCTGGGACCTCCGTCGCATCCTCGTCGGTACCCAACTCGTTCAGGGCCTGCTTGTCCTGTCGGTTCCCATCGCCGCAGCGACTGGCAACCTCTCAGTGTGGCTGGTGCTCGCGGTGATGCCGACCCTTGCGCTGCTCAATCAACTGGTCTACCCCGCACAAACCGCCGCCATCCCACGACTCGTCGAACAAGAGGAGCTGGTGGCCGCGAACTCGCTGTTCGCACTCGCCTATCAGGGGGTCGACGCAGTGTTCAATGCCTTGGCCGGCGTGCTCGTCGTGGTCGTCGGTGCTGTGGCGCTGTTCACCCTCGACGCGGTGACCTTCGTGCTGGCTGCGGCCCTCTTTTCGACGCTCTCGGTGCCGCGGACCGACGCTACGGACTCGAATCTCGATGCCGAGCCCGAGACGCTCCCCGGGACGCCGACTCAGGATGTCGAGGCTACTCCCGACGGCGGACAGTCGCCCGACGAGCCGGTCTCGGAGATCGAAGAGACAGTATCGGACGAGCGTCTCGACGCCACCGTGTCCGACGGAGACGATAGTCAATCGGCATATTTCGCTGACCTCAGGGAGGGCATCATGTACCTCCGGGGTACGTTCCTCATCTCGATGCTGTTCGGGAGCATGGTCATCAACTTCGCCCTGGGGGCGACGATCGCAGTACTCCCGTCGTACGGGGCTCTCGTCGGGGGTGTCGAGGGGTACGGATTCCTGATGGCAGCGCTCGCTGTCGGCATCCTGTTCGGGTCGCTGGCTGCCTCTCTCCTCGCCGGCTTTGCTTTCGGTCGGTTGTCGATCGTGGCGTTCCTGCTTTCAGGCATCGCCTGGCTCGGTGCCGTCGCAGTCGGCTGGCTGCCCGCCACTGTCGCTCTGTTCGTCCTTGCGTTCGTCCCGGTCGGCGTGACGAATGTCCTGATCGTCTCGGTAATCCAGGCTGTGGTCCCCGAAACACTACTGGGCCGAGTGACGGCCGTATTGGGAAGCGCCTCGGCCGTATCGACGCCCTTCGGAGCCCTCGCAGGAGGAGCCACTGCTTCCCTAGTCGGGCCAGTGGCCGTGATAACAGTCGCCGGGATAGGATTTCTGCTACTGGCCGTCTATCTCGCCAGTGTTCCTACGCTTCGACAGCTCCCCGCAGTCAGCGACATCGACACGTTGGGAACCAATTAGCAACCGACGCGAACAAAAGGGCTGCCGACTTCCGTATGTGGTACGCTGGCTTAACCCAGGGACTGAGGATTCCAACTGGATCGAACGGGGTATTTAAAACGCGGATTGATACGGCCTACGTCTTCAGGAGTCATCCTCCCGTATGTAAGCGCGAGCAAAACGGAAGCATCGTGCTTCGTTGCGGTGTTCATCATGTCAACCTCAACGTACAATCAACCGGATGTACAGCCCCGAACTGCCGATAGCCCGCGCCGGGCGATTCTCGTCGCTCTCGGGCTACTGTTTGCCGCGGCAATTCCCCCGTTAGCCATCGTTGAGGGCTTCAAGCTCGTACAGGCGCAGTTCGGATACGGTGGCGATCTCGCGGTCACGTTTATCGGCGGGGGTCTCCTCGCGACTCTAGCGATCGGCCTGCTTGGCGTCGCGTACCACCGCGTTCGACCGGTTACCGTCCACGTGCCGCGATGGCTCCCGACGCTGCGCGAGAGCGGCTGGATCGTCGCGGGTGTCGTCATCATGTTTATCACTGCAATCCTGATCCAGATCGGGATGCAGTTGCTCAATGCGACACCGCCAACGAACTTCAGCGCCGCTGCGGCCGCCGAACGTCCGGTTCTGGTGTACGGCCTGGCGATCGTTGGCGCACTGTTCATCATCGGCCCCATCGAGGAGTACTTCTACCGAGGTATCGTCCAGGGCCGCCTCCGTGAACAGATGGGGCCTGTGCCGGCCATCGCCATCGTTTCCGTCGGCTTCGCGCTGGGACACGTTCCGAGCTACTGGGTCGGCGGATCGGATCTCCTCTCGCTGGGCGTGTTCTTCGCCCTCTTGAGTATCGGCGTTGGGTCTGTCATCTTCGGTGTAATCTACGAGCGCACGCAAAATCTCGTCGTGGTCATCGTGATCCACAGCCTGGTCAACGCGATCAGTTTCAGCTTGGCACTAGTCGCTGCTCTCGGAGTGTGATCAGGGGATGGGCCTGAGGTATTTCCACTCGCGCCCGGTGCAGTTGTACGTCGGTATTCTCGCGGCGATGCTGGCGTTCGGCGTACTCGCCAGACCCCTCGTCGAGACGTTCGCACCCGGACTCTCCGTCATCGGTATCCGTGTCGTCGTCAACTGGCTGTTCGTCGCACTCGTCGTCGGCCTGGTCGCCTGGCTGGGCTGGTGGCGGAAGGTCCGGCTGACTGCACCGATAGCGTCGGGCGGCCGTCGGTATCTCCTCGTGTTGGCCGCCCTGCTGCTCGTCCCGCTGGGAGTAACCCTCGCGCTCGCGCCGGCGCCCTTCGCGGTCCCGGAGTTTACGATCCTCGATGGACAGCCCCTCTCCACGGCCGGCGTCGTTGTGCTCGTCGTCGTCGGGTTCGCCCTCGGGGCGGCCGTCTCGGAGGAACTCCTGTACCGGGGTGTCGTCCTCCGGAGCTTCGAGTCGCGGGGTCGGATTCCCGCGGCGCTCGCGGCCAGCTTCCTCTTCGGCGCCTCTCACCTCTCGCTGCTCGCGGTTGGCGTGCCCCTGAGTGAAGTGCTGCTCGTCGGCGTGTTGAGCGCCGTCTCTGGTATCGGGCTCGCGGCGATCGCGTTCAGAATGGGGACGCTGTGGCCGCTGGTCGGATGGCACTTCCTTCAGAACTCCTTTCCGGCGTTCCTTACCGCCGAAGCGATGGCGGTGTTCGTTCCCGTCAACATCGCCGTCGTCCTCGGGGTCGCCATTCTCGGGACGTGGCTCCTCTGGACTGATCGCAACATCGGAGTCGCTGACGACGAAGAGATGCTGACCGATGCAACCCCTCAGCCCACTGGGAGCAGTATGAGACCGTGAATCGCCGCGACTTCCTCGGCGCCGCGGCTGGAACCACGGTCGCAGGGACCCTCGCGGCGCTGGCTGGCTGCGCCGGCTCAGTGGACGGCATCGGCGAACTCATGGTAAGCGTCACCAACGAGGACACGATCACGCACACAATCGCAGTGACCGTCACGAACCAGGCCGGTGACGTCGTCGAATCGCTCACCGGCGAGGATATCGAACCGGGTATCGGGCGGACGTTCACCAGTGCAGGGTATCCCGACGACACCTACCAGGTCGCGGTTGAAGACGACAGGGAGGACCGTCCCACCTGGAAGCAGGTCACGCGGTGGTCGAACTTGGCGGAGTGTCCCTCGTTAGTGTTCGAACTCCGGCTGACCAATCGGGACGGCGTTCGGAACGTCATCCCGTCGAAGCGGTGCGGGTCGTCACTCCCGCTGGAGTGGACGCAGGGAGACGTCACCGAACTCGCTTAGGACGTGGACCTCTGAGCCGCCGGCGTTCAGTTGTCCTGCGAGTCGGTCGCTGCTCGACTCCACGTTTGTGAGCGCGAGAGTCGAGTTGATGTCCGAGACCGATTCGGCGAGGACGTCGACATCGAGGTCATCGGCGATTCCGACAGCGACATCGCCAAGATCCGTCCTGATTTCGATGTCGTCGCGCACGTCCCACACTTCGACTTTCACTGCTCCGAGATCAGATCGCGCGCGATCCAACCCCGTCGAACCAGAGGAGAGTACCTCTCCCAGGTTCGATCGGAGGTCGGGATAGCCGTTGACGCCGTTTGCAGTGACGTTCCCAAGGTTAGTTCGGACCCTGGTGTCGCCGCGCGTGTTCAGAAGCGTCACGTCCCCCAACTCCGACGTGACTGAGTCGACGGCCGGTCCCGCATCTCCTTCGGGGACGCTCACTGTCACGTCCGTGCTTGGCGACGAGCGTGTGAACCACTGTGCATCGTCGTCGATACGTGTCTCGACGGTCAGAACCCCGTCGTCCAGCGAAACTGTGGCCTCGATATCATCCAGTCCGGACTGACCCTCCGTGGACCGCTTGACCACACGAGCGCGAACATTGTCGACGTCGGTGGCTGTGACCAGAACGTCACCGATGTCGTTAGTAACTCTCACCGTCTCGACGTCCGCTGCCGGGAACGACTCCTCCGTTGTCTGGATAATTCGGCTGCGACCGAATGGCGTGCCACCGAGACACCCCGAGAACGCACTGACCGTGACGAGACCACTTGCACCGAGAAACTGCCGACGGTTCATAAGAGAGAACACGCGCCTAATAGTTAAATAATTAACAGTAGTTGCCGCGCTATCACAGAACAGGGTCTAGCTGGCCAACCGCGCAGGAGGCGACCACTTTTAAGGAACGCCTCAGACACAAGATCTATATCGTATCGGCCTCCCAAGTAGGCAAGGTTAATTCGATGGAATTTCTCCAGCACGTGCGGCAGCGGCGATGGACAACAGTGTCCGGGTATCTGCTGTTCACCGCGCTGATGGTCGCCGGCTACTACTACAACATCACGTTCGTCCAGTTGGGACTCATAGACCTCGGGACACGCCTCGTCGGACTGTCCGAGACAGACGTCTCGATGTGGATGGCAGCGCTCGCGCTCGTGACGCTAATTGTGGCGGCCGTGACTGGCGTGACAATGGACCGCCGCGGGTGGAGTACGACCCTCCGAACGAAGCTCCGACTCCTGTTCGGTGTCGTCTGTCTCCAGTTCGCGCTCACGCTTGTCGCACCGATGATCCGGACCGTCCCCGCCTTCGGCGCGTGGATTGTCTTCGCGTCGATCGGCCTCGGGGTCGGATTTCCCGTCTCGTTTTCGCTCGCGATCGATCTCGTTCCGGTCCCCGACCGAGGCTACGTCGCCGCGGCGATCACAGCGATCGCGTACTTCCTGGCGAACGCGATTCCGCTCTCCTGGTCGGTCGATGTCTTCAGTCAGCTGATGGTCGCCGCGATGGCGCCGGGTATCCTCGTCCTGGCCGTCCTCTCGTTTGCCAGCTTCGACCGTCTCGATGCAGTTCTCGACGTCCTCGGGACACGCCACGAGACGTACGGCACCGGGCGGTTCTGTCACGACACCCAGGTTCAGGCGCGGAGTCTGGCCTTCGCCGTCCCGGTCGTCTTGATGTTCGGCGTGTTCTTCATCGACAGCCTCGGGTTCCTCCGGATCATCGACACGCCGTCGCTCCTGTTGAGCTCTTGGCAGTCGCCCGACCTCTCGACGCGCCTGTTCATCGCCGTGGCGCACGTCGTCGGCGCGGTGATGGCCGGTGTCATCTACGCGAACTACTCGCTATCGCGCGTCTTTCTCTGGACGTTCGCGCTGTTCGCCCTGACGCACGTCATGTACACGTCCGACCTGCGAATCGAGGCGGTGTTCCCCACGATCGCCGGCAGCGGAACCTCTCCGCTGAACCCCGCCCTGTACGCGATCGCCGTGAGCTTTTACACGACCCTGAACTTCGCGCTCTGGCCCGACCTTTCGACGCCGGAGACGGTCGGCACCCACTCCGCGATCGGCATCGGCGTCGCCGGGTGGCTCGCCACGTTCTCAAGCACGGCACTCGCGCTGTATTTCCAGGCAGCCGACCTCACACTCCTCTCGCACCTGAACGTGGTGCAGGCGCTCTCTCTCCTCCTCTTGTTCGGACTCGCAGTCGGCCTGTATGCCAAACGGATGGTCGAACTCGCTCGCGAGACCGGAGGTGCTAATGCATGAGTCCGACAGAGGCCATTCCGCTCCTCATCGTCGTCCTCCTGATGATCTCCATCGGGGGTGGCGACGTGCAGGACATGTCTGTGACGTTCGAGGGCGACAACGACGTCGAGGCCCTCGCGGACGTCCACGTCGTCGCCGGCGGAACCACCACCGTCCCCGAGAACGCGGCGGTCGACGGCGACATCTATGTCATCGGTGGGACCGCAGCCATCGACGGTACTGTCGACGGCGATGTGACGCTCCTCAACGGAAATATCTCGGTAAGTGATGGCGCGACCGTGACTGGCGCCGTCCAGACGTATTCGGGATCGGCTTCTGTCAGCCCCGATGCGTCGGTCGGTCGCGTCTCACAGTTCGAGGCGCCGACGCCGTCGAGTTCGCCCGCACAGCGGGTCGGGGGGTTCCTTCTGCAGTTCCTCGTCCTCGGCGCGTTCGGGTGGTGGCTCGTCAAGCGGCATCCACTCCTCTTCGAGAACGTCGGCGCAGCCGTCACGGACCACGCGCTCGTCAGCGGCGTCGTCGGTAGTCTCGGCGCAACGACCCTCCTCGTCCTCTTCGTCTACATGGCGTTCACCCTCATCCTTCTCCCGCTCGCGATCGTCGGGCTCTTTGCCGAGTTCCTCGTTATCCTCTACGGCCAGGCAGTGTTCGGGTACCTCATCGGGACGCGCCTCCCGATCGAACGCGATGGCGTCGCGACGCTTGCCGGGATCGCCGTGTTCCTGCTCGTCCTCGAGCTCTTCGGGATCGTGCCGTACCTTGGTGGGATCGCACAACTCGCCGTTGCGGTCGTCGGGTTCGGCGCCGTTCTGAACACGTACTTCGGTCTCCAGCGGTTCGAACCCGTCACGATCCCGGGAGGAACGTAACTATGCACACGGCACTCCACGATCGGAGTATCCGAACCGAGGTGGCCAATCGATGGTAACACCACTTCACATGGGCTGGCGGCACGTCCTGTTCGCGAACTGGTCCGTCGACCCCGAGCTCCTCAACGCGCACCTCCCGTCGGCACTCTCGGCCGATACGTATGACGGCGACGCGTGGCTCTCCGTCGTGCCCTTCACGAACGTCGACGTCCGGCCAACGTGGGCCCCCGAAGGTTGGGGGTTCTCACTCCCCGAACTCAACCTCCGGACATACGTTACTCACGACGGCCACAGCGGAGTGTACTTCTTCAGTCTCGACGCCCAGGGTATCCTCAGCGTCGTCGGCGCCCGTCTCTTCCATCACCTCCTGTACTATTACGCGCGCTGTTCGCTCACCGAAGCTGACGGCGATATCCGGTTCCAGAGCAGGCGATTGCATCCCGGCGCTCGCCCCGTTCACTTCGCCGCGACATATGGTCCATCCGGTCCGGAACTCGAGGTACAGTCAGACTCGCTCGAAGCGTTCCTCACCGAGCGCTACCGATACTACACAGAAGCACAAGACGGCTCGCTGCGGTACGCAGCCATCGACCACGAGCCGTGGCCGCTGTACGAGGCCGACCCGACGATCGAGACCAACACGCTGTTCGAGGCCAACGGGTTCGCCTACCCCGAGACCGAACCCGTGCACTACTACAGTCCCGGCGTGACGACGATCGCGTCCCCGAACCGCCGGGTGTGATCGAATGCCGTCACGTTCGCACGCCGTCGCTGTCGACGACTGGTCGCCTCGAGCGACACTCCTCGGGTACACCGCCCTCACGTACGCCATCTCGTGGTCACTCTGGGGTGTGTGGGCGATCAGCGAGACCGGGTCGACACCCACAGGAACGGTCCTGTTCGTGCTCGGCGGGCTCGGACCGTTCGCCGCGAGTGCCGTCCTCGTTCGGGCATCGGGTCGATACGTGAGGGCGTGGCTTCGGGAAATCTTCGAGGCTCGAATCGCGCTGCGGTACTACGCGCTCGCCCTTGCGCTTCCGGTTGCCCTGTTGCTCGGTGCCGCTGTGATCCACGTCGTCCTCTTCGATGGCGTCGTGACACCGGGCCTGCTTCCGGGCGTCATCGAGTATCCGCTTTTCCTCGGGTTCGTCGTCCTGTTCGGCGGCGGGCTCGAGGAACCTGGCTGGCGCGGGTACCTCCTACCAGCACTCCAGAATGCCTACAGTCCGCTCACGGCTGGACTCCTCGTTGGCGTCGTCTGGGCCGGGTGGCACCTTCCGCTAGTATTCATTCCAGGTACCATCCAGAACACGCTCCCGCTTGGTCTCTATCTGCTCCAGCTCGTCGAACTCTCGATTCTATTGGCGTGGCTCACGAACCGGGTCGACGGACGCATCCTACCAGCGATTCTCTTGCACGCGGGCGCCAACGCACTCCTGAATTACTATCCGGTCGGTGGTGCCGCGGGTGCGACGACACCCCTCGGGTTCGGACTTCTCGTTATGATGCTTACAATCGCCGTCGTCGCCCTTGTCATCAGTGCTGGGCCGTCGCTTGGCGTTGCCCGTCCGGCTCGTTAATGTATTTGTCAGCAGAGCACGATGCCTGTCCGTATGGCGGCGTCGAACGCGACCGGGCTGGTCGATCTGGTGTCGAAGCGAATCGGGCAGTACGTTAACCACGACGACGTCCTCGTCCGGTTTGTCTCCCTGTGGGTCGTCGTCGCGAGCGTGTTCACGGCATCGTGGGTCCTCAGCTACCTCGTTCTCCCCCAAGGGCTGTTACGCGGCGGGAACCCGGGCGCAGCTACGGGATACGCGGGAAGTATCACGCGGGAATTCTTGTGGCTGTTCGGGTGGAACGTCGGCGTCTCTCTGATCGCCGTCGGTGCGAACACGCTCCGGTCGGTGAACACACCGATGGGATACGTCATTGAGGTCGTCCAGGCGCCCTGGTACGGGGCAGTCTGGGGAACCGGGTCCCTCGCAATCGGGACGGGAGAGCGCATCGTGCCGTCGTTGGCCGTACTCGTCGAACGCAGCGGCCCGATGGAGATTACGGCGCTCGTCGCGGTCGTGGTCGCGACGCGGGGCGTAACGCTGTGGCATCAGGAGTCCGGGCCCCGGTGGAAAGAGGATTTCGTCCGCGTACGATCGCCCAGCGACTGGTCGCTGACGCGCAGTGAGTTGACACTTCTTGCCGGCGGATATCTATTGCTGGCCGTCGCCTGCTACCGGGAAGCTGTCGCGATAGCACAGGTCGTCTGATAAAGTTAATGATATTATGTATTATGCCTTTTAATCGCCGATTGAAATCTGAAAAATTAATCCTGCGAGAAACCTAGACTCCTGAGTTCGATTTGAACTTTCGAAATGCTGCGGTATTAGCTCAGATCGGCTTGGCGGAACTTGGAATACCCGACGAGGAGCGGGACGACAGCCCACGCAAACAGTATTCCGAGAAACACCGCCGGATCGAGATAACTGGGTGCCGATCCCCCGATGCGTGCTTCCACGGCAGTTCCGCTCCCGAGCAACAACCGCTGGACGAGCGCGTTGTACGCGCCGGTTGGACTGACTCCCTGTATGAGTAGTAACCACGCGGGCACAACTCCACCGGGCATCTCACCGGTGACCAGTAGATGAACCACAGTGGGAGCCAGATCCCAGAGCAGCGTTAGCCCGAGGTATGCAGTAATAGCCAGAGTCATGGCCCGCGATCGTGTCGCCGTAACCGCCGAGATTCCGATGCCGATGCCGACGAACGAAACGCCGAGAAGGACAGTCAGTAGTGTGGTTCCAACGAACGCTCCCACGGGAAGGCCACCGTAGAGGACAGCCGTGACGACACCCGATACCACAAACCCCAGTGCGAGTCCGATAGCGACTACACCACTCCGGCCGAGGAACTTCCCGAAGAGCACTTCGCCCCGCGACGGCGGGAGCCCGAGGATCACCTTCAGACTCCCTGACTCCAGTTCACCGGCAATCGCGAGATAGGCGGCGATCAGCGCCATGATCGGAACGAGGAGTCCCGCGAACTGCGACGCACCGCCGATCGCCATCTCGGCACCGCCTTCGACGTCGGGGACGAGGAGTGAGATACTTGCAGACAGCGACGTCATCACCGCGATGATTACGACGATTCCCCAGATCATTCGCGATCGGAGGGCGTCGGCGAACTCCTTGCGAGCGATCGTCAGCCAGAGCGGAGCACGCGTCATCGGTCCGCCTCCGCGTCATTACCTCGCGGCGGTACATCACCCGTGTAGGCGCTGAACAGGTCTTCCAACGACGACTCTTCGATCGTCACGTCGAGAATTGAAGCGCCATCATCTCGTATGCGATCGATCACGTCGACTTTGGCGGGAGCATCGTCGACGCTAACTCGGATTATCCGCCCATCAACTACGACATCTGAGACACCGGCTATCTCCACGAGGGTGAGCGAGTCCGGGACAGCGTCGACTGTGAGCGTTATCGTCGACCCGGTTCCGAGTGCGTCGCGAAGCCCGTCGATCGAATCGATAGCGACGAGTCGGCCACGATTGAGTATCGCGACGCGATCACAGACGGCTTCGACCTGACTGAGAATATGGCTGGAGAAGAAGACGGTCTTCCCTCGGTTCGCGTGATCGCGAGCGATCTCACGGACGAGGCGAACGCCGTTGGGATCGAGTCCCGATGACGGCTCGTCGAGGATCAACAGTTGCGGATCGCCGACGAGGGCGATCGCGAGGGCTAATCGCTGCATCATTCCTTTCGAATAGCCACCGACGACGCGATCAGCAGCTGCAGCATCGAGCCCGACTCGATCGAGGAGGTCGTCAACAGCGTCATCAGATCGCTTCAACGCGATCGCGTACTCCAGATGTTTGCGGCCGGTTAGGCGCTCGTAAAGCCCGTACCCGTCCGGAAGAATACCGACCCGCTCGTGGATTTCCCGCGTCTCAGTCTGCGCGTCGAATCCGAGGACAGTTGCACTCCCGGCAGACGGGCGGACGTAGTCCATAATCACATCGATGGTCGTGGACTTCCCGGCGCCATTCGGTCCGAGAAAACCGAATATCTCGCCCTCGTAGACAGTCAGATCGAGGTCGTCGACGGCGAGGACGTCCTTCCCATAGCGTTTTGTCAGTCCCGTCGTTCGGATGGCAACTGGCTCGTCATCGGTTGGGGTTCCCCAATCTGACGAAGCACGAGAACGGGTGTCCATATTGCCCGTACGTCTACCTCCGTGAAAAGGCCGTGTGCGGTATCCCGACGAGGCTCCGGACTGCTCGTAGCGGCACCACACAGTTACTGTTGATGAGAGTGAAGTTACAAGAGTAGGCCAGTCATTCATGCAGGCGGACCGCTGAAAGCGGGTGCGGCCAATCGGTTACTAGAACATCGATCACGGGTTCCGTCCTGGCGGAGCAACAGTCAAATCGAAAGGCCAGCTTCGAGGACGACTCCCTCGAGAGCGCTGACTACAGGGGCTGTTGACGGCTGCCGACACGGTCGCTATCGCCGATCAGATAGCCGCCGAAGGCGATCATCCAGATCATCACGGGGTAGATGATATTTGCCCGGGTGTAGCGTGTCGCGTTCGGAGAGTCAAAACTGCGCTCTTCGCACGATGAGAACAGGTGGGGGTCGATGGCTAGACCATTTGTCCTAATATCAGTAAAATAATCGTCGATATACTCGATAATATACGCTCATTCTACTCTTTAATAGTGTGTGGTCGTAGTAACTTTTGAAAACAATGCAAAGTGTTCTTCGAATGGGTATTATTCAACACAATCCCGTAGTCGGCGACGTCGCAGGCAACGCCGACCGGATCGCCAGTGAGTACACTGCACTGCTAGAAGCCGATCCAGATCTCGTCGTCACACCCGAACTGTCACTGGTTGGCTATCCGCCCCGCGACCTGCTCCACCGATCGGCAATACTCGACGCGCAAGAGTCGGCGCTCGACCAGTTGGCCTCGCACACCGCCGACGGACCGCCACTGATCGCCGGCGCGGCGGTCAGAACAACGCATGACACGGGGGCTCCGGTCCACAACGCCGCGGTTGTGTTACGCGATGGAGACCGGACTGACACGTACCACAAACGGTTACTCCCGACCTACGACGTCTTCGACGAACACCGATACTTCCGCCCCGGCGACGACCCACAGGTCGTTGAGGTCGCCGACACGGCCGTCGGCATCACAATTTGCGAAGACGCCTGGCAGGACACCGTCGTGACCGGGACGCGCCGCCACGACGAGACGCCGCTGCTGGATACGGCCGCGGCCGGTGCTGATGTCATCCTCACGCTGTCGGCCAGCCCGTTCAGCCTCAATAAGCCGGGCCGCCGTGAGAATCGCTTCTGCGCGCACGCCGCTGAGACGAGCTGTCCGGTCGTGTTTGTCAATCAGGTGGGCGGCAACGACGAGCTGATCTTCGACGGTCACTCGTTCGTCGCGGTTGAAAACGGGATACGAAACCGGCTCGCGGGGTTCGAGTCCGACGCGACCGTCGCGGAGGTTTCGCTCGACGCAGACGTCGAAGCAGACGTCCGAGCATCGGCTACCGGCGCCGTTGCTTCACAGGCCCGCGAAGCACTCTCACTTGGAGTGCGCGACTACTTCGATAAGACCGGCTTCGAGGAGGCGGTCATCGGGCTGTCAGGTGGAATCGATTCATCGGTGGCCGCCGCGCTCGCGGCAGACGCCTTGGGGGCGGATAACGTCTACGCGGTTTCACTCCCCAGTGAGATCACCAGCCAACAGAGCGTCGCTGACGCTCGCGCAGTCGCGACGAACGTGGACATCGAATTCGACGTGATCCCGATCGGATCGGCGGTGGAAGCGGTAACCAGTACGCTCGACGCCAACGACGCTTCGCTCACCGGTGTCGCAGCGGAGAACGTCCAAGCACGGATTCGGGGAACCATACTCATGGGTATCGCGAACCAACGCGATGCGCTCGTCCTCACCCCGGATAACAAAAGCGAAGCCGCAGTCGGCTACTGCACGCTGTATGGCGACACCGTGGGTGCGCTCGCCCCGCTGGGTGACTGTTACAAACGATTGGTGTACGAGCTCGCCGACGTGTTCAACGACGCGCTCTCTCCGCCGTCAGGGGCAGGACCGATCATTCCGACGTCGGTGATCGACAAAGAACCGAGCGCCGAGCTCCGTACCGGACAGACCGACGAAGAAGAGGTTCCCGCGTACGATGTTCTCGACCCCATTTTGGAACAGTACATCGAGGGCGGCAGGAACGCGGGGTCGATCCAGCAAGGGTATCCCGACCACGTCGTTGACGACGCGCTCAGACGGACAACACACGCCGAATTCAAACGGCGACAGACGCCGCCCCCGCTCCGCATCACGCGAAAGGCACTCGGACGCGGGTGGAACTATCCGATCGCTGCAGCGTACGATCACGTGCTTACGGATCGCTGACAGCCTCAGCGGCCACGAGCGTCTCCGATCGACGCGGCCGACTCTCACAGATCGCTTCGCGCGGAAGTACACTCGACATCGGACTCAGTACAACGGCGGCCACGGTCGATGCGATCAGTCGGTCCCACTACTACCCATATACGTCAGCTGCGCTGTGAGATCCGTGGCCGAGAGCATCCCAGCAATCTCGTTTTCGCCTCCGGAGACAGGAAGGTGCTGAATATCCTCGCGAATCATCTTGACCGCGGCATCGTGGATCGTGGCCGTCGTGGGAACCGTGAGCACGTCTTCCGTCATGTAGTCAGCGACAGTCGCCGTCTGGGGAACCCGATCTGTCGAGACGACTGACACAAAATCGGTACTCGTGAGAACCCCTGCAAGACGGTCTTCGTCGTTCAACACAATCAGCGATCCAACACCCTCCTCAAGCAAGATATTCGCGGCTTCTTCGATAGTAGTACCGGGTGAAACAGTCAGGAGATCAGTGCTCATCAGTTTTTCAACCGGAATGTTCTCTGCATCCATATCACATTCAAAAGTACTGCTAATGTATACACATTGTGGTCAATTTGTTGTGATTAGCACCATCCCGCTCTGTGTATATTATTTATACAGTGGGATTAGGCATAAAACAACAATTTTGTCAGATAAACTCTGGGAGAGCGGTGATCCTATATGATTAAAAATTGTTATTGAATATATTCTATTAATAAAATAATAGCGCCTTGCGGTCGTGGCAGAACTCTACTCTGATTGTGAATTATATGACTTAGATAATCCTGTTATAACACTTTCAAATGAAAATATCTTCAAAATATCATTCTATGAAATTTGAGGTCGGTCGCCTATCAAACATACCAAATAAAAATAATATATAATATATTTTATTATATATTTAAGTACTGATAAGAGACCACGAACAAATCTACACGTTCGACAGCCTTTCCGAGAGCAATTTATATACTTTCTCTTACAATTCTCTCGGGGTGAGACCGCTCTCAGGGCTGAGTCACTAGGCAGCCGGCCTGATAGTCCAAAGTCTCGGTTTGTATACATGAGCGACCCGGACGGGGAGCCGTTGATACGGTCGGTATTGACCGATACCGAACGTCTTATCACTCAGTTTGGGACTCTCCCACCGGAGTAACTTGGGTTACTCGCGTCGACGCTCGTTCGATGATCGCCACAACGGCGACTCCCACGATTGCGAACAGTATGAACGAGCGGACCCAGTACGGGCTCCAGTTCATTCCCATAAGACGTAGTTCAACAGACGCCTGCTCAACGGGGGCTCGAAGCGCGCCGACGATCAGGCTGACGAGAAAGGCGATCGTCACTTCGCGGTTCCGTTCGAACGCGGCGCGGACTGCGTGAGCGACGGATACCAAGCCGACAGCGGCACCGAGGAGGAACGTCAGGACGGGAACACCACTCTGGTACACGCCAGCGACGCCGCCACCCTGTGCCGCGGCAAGTAACGCGTCTGTGAACCGACTCAGCGCAGTGGACATGTACTCGTACTGTCCGAGGACGAGAAGCAACAGTGACCCTGACATTCCCGGTAGAACCATCGCGCTGACGGCGATCAGCCCGGCGACAAACAATACCGGAAGCGATGTATCGAGGCCCGTCGCCGCGTACCCGGAGGCTAGGAATGCGACTGCGAATCCACCGACGACAGCGACACGCTCGCCCCATGACGACACTGACACGTCCCGGTAGAACACGACGGCGGAGGCACCGATCAGTCCGAAAAAGAACCCGTACACCTCGACCGGAGAGACGCTCAGTAGCCAACTGATAATTCGCAGGACGCTGACGACCGCCGTGACGATTCCCGCTCCGAGGACGACGAGGAACCAGACATCCATCTCTCGGAGCGTGCGCATGACGGTCGAACGGTCTCCAGCACGCACTTCGCCTAGGAGCCGACGAAGCCGACTCACCGTGACGGCCGTGATGGCGGCGATGAGTCGCTCATAAATCCCCGTAAGAAGGGCGATCGTTCCGCCTGAGACGCCCGGGACGGCGTCAGCGGCTCCCATGCAGAATCCACGTGCGTAGATGCCGAGTATCCGACGCGTGGGCTTCATCGGCTCAAGTACAGCGAAGAATCGAACATAGCTATTTGGATTGTATGAACCACATTCGAAAGAGAAGCCGGCCAGCCAGTGGTCAACCGACTGGGAGCTTGTCACGCGGTATCCCCGGCGTGGTGGTCCCGATACGTCGTGACTGCGACGCGTCAACGACGACGTTTTGACCGTCGGAATGAAGTGAGAGACAATGCGACCCATCGAGCACCTGATTGTCGCGCTTTCTCTCGCCGCCGGGTACATTCTCGTTACGGAACACCGCCTTCTGTCGCTCAAACTTGCCGCCGTCGCGGTCGTCGGGAGTCAGTTCCCGGATATCGTTGATAAGCCGCTCGCACTGGAACTGGGGCTCTTGCCGACGGGCCGCGTGGGCATGCACTCCCTGCCAATTGCCATCCCGCTCTGGGTACTCGTCGTTCTGTACAGCTGGAAGACCGATAGAGTGCAAGCGGGGGTCGTGTTCGTCATCGCGTACGCGTCACATCTCACCGCGGACAATTACATCGGCTTGGCCGCCGGTCGGATACCGAGTGACCTCCTGTGGCCGCTGTCGAACCCGACCCCGAGGCCGGCTATCCCGTACTGGGCCGGCCCTCAGTCGATCAACGTTCACCTGTTCACGCTGTTTTCTATCGGCGTCCTCTCGATAGCGGCGTATTACGCCCTCCGTGACGTGCTTCACCAGCTTTACACCGATACCTGAGTCCCGGATTCCACTGTCCTCGTGTTTGTTCATACATGTTCCAATGTTGGTATAACTAAACATCCGTGTGCTATTCGACTGGAAGCGTGTGTGGATCTGCGTCGACCGTGTCGCAGTGTTCGTTTCCGCGCGAACCGAAACTACATATTCGCGTCCATTCTTGAGATAGGTAATGACTGTCGCACGACAGTATCGATTCATCTCAGGTGTGCTCGCTTGGACGCTCACCGGTCTCTTCGTGCTCGTCACGACGGGGTGGCTCACGTACGAACTGTTCTTCGTCGTCTCACTCATCGGCGTCCTCATCGTTGTCGAGTTCACGTCACCAATCCACGTCCGACCGCTGTGGCGCAAGCGGGTCCGCTGGATTGTCCTCGTGGGTATCGCGGGCTTTCTGGTCGTCCTCGCGAGACGCACAATCGCCGTGTTGCCGCCGGAGGTGGTGTGATCGATGCGCCTTCGTGGATATGAACTGACGTATCCGCGGGTGGTGTTCGTAGCGGTGTTACTCGTCACCCTGATAACGACGGGCGTCGCGGTCGGGACCTCGTCGACGCCTTACGGGTCGTATAATTACGACTGGGACGGAACGAGCGACAGTCGAACGGTCGCCGCGGACGCCGGAGCCGACGTCGAAATCGTGCGCTCACCTGCGGGGTATCACCGGACCGCAGCCGAGAACGCAACGGCGTTCATCCTCGAGCCGACGGAGCCGTACGCCGACACGGAGGCGGACGCGGTGGCGTCGTTCCTCGATCGCGGCGGAACGGTGGTCGTCGCGGCCGAAGGCGGCGGTGAGGCAAACCGGCTACTGACCGAGCTCGATGTCAGTTCACGGTTCGACGGCCGTCCGCTCCGAGACGAACAACGGCACTACCGGAGTCCCGCATTACCGGTCGGAACACCCGTCCGCGACACGTCCGCGACGAGTGATGTCTCACGGGTGACGCTCAATCACGGGACGGCAGTGACCGCTTCGGACAGCGGGACCGTGCTCGTGAACAGTTCGGGGTTCTCGTATCTCGATGCGAACGCCAACGGTGAGCTCGACCCCACGGAGCCGGTTCAAGAGTACCCGATAGTCGTCCGGGAGGACGTCGGAAACGGCAGCGTGCTCCTCGTCAGCGACGGGAGCGTGTTCATCAACGAGATGCTCGACCGAACGGACAATCGGCAGTTCGCAGCGAACCTCCTCGGGGGTTCAGAGACGCTCATTGTCGACCACCAGCGCAGACCGGCGATCCCCGATGTCATTGCCTTTCTTCTGACGACGGCCGATTCGCCGCTCCGTCTGTTGCTGCTGGCTGCGGCACTCGTCACCGCGGTCGGGGTCGCGTGGCGGAGAGTCACTGCCAGCACTGATGGGGACTCCTCAGACACACCCACTGGCGACCAGCACCCGCGGGCCGCTCTCAAAGAGGAACTGAGCGAACGCCGGCCGGACTGGGACGACGAGCGAGTCGACCGCGTCGCGGCGGAGTTCACGACGGACAACCCCGGATCGAAGTTCACAACGGACAACCCCGGATCGAAGTTCACAACAGACGACCCCGGATCGAACAACTGACCAAGCGACGTTTCGTCGAGGCGTTACGATTCTTGAGAGCCGTCAGAGACGGAGATCCACAAGTGGGTCTCACGATAGGCTTGGTCCGCCGTCGGGCTCGATGGCGGGTCACCCTTGAACAGCATAAACGAGAGCCGCAGCCGTTCGCCGGTCATCTCTGGAGTCACGTTCAGTTTCCGTTCGCTCGTCTCCTCGTCACCTAGCGTTAGTTGTTGTCGGAAGAGCTCGTCACGTTCGTGGATCTGCGTCGAGTTGTTCTCGACGGTGGCGTCTTGCAGCTCGACGACCAGCGAATACTCCACGCTCCGGTGTTCGTAGTTCCCGACGCCCACGACGAGCGGCTTGGACTCACCGCTCACGAACTCCGTCGGATAGTCGTCAGCGATCAGGTCGCCGTCGTCCTGTTCAGTGACCAGATACAGTTCAGTGAACGCGCCCGCTTCCTTGGGAACGGCGAAGGCGTATCCAGCACTCGTGACGGCCAAGAGCAGTCCCAAGACAGTGAGAACGGTCAACGCGCGATCGAGGTTCGACTCGTGGCCGGAAAAGACTCCGACGACCGAATGGCCCCACTGACGGTACGGCACCGCGAACCGATCGCCTGGCGGCAGTTGCAGGCGGCGATACTGCGCGAGCACAGCGGCAGCGAGGGTCAGACCCGCCACCGAGAACAACACCGGCGCCAACTGAATCCCGAACGGCGTGACGTTCAGCACCAACCCGGTGAGCGGGACCACCGCGACGCTCACGCCGAACGATAGCGCGGCACGTTCCACGTACGTGAGTCCGGGACCGTTAGCTTGGGGTGACTTATCCGTCTCGTCACCGTCAGCGGCACGCTCGCCTGCTTCCGGGAACAGAGCTGCGACGATCGCGTAGCCCGGGAGAAATAGCACCAGCGGGACCGCCAGGACGGACCGGATCGGAGTCGAACGGACTACCGGAAGCGTCACCGCAGCGCTCGCGAGGGCCGTCACCAGAGCGACCGCAGCCAGGTCAGCCGATATCGGGACCGTCGAACCCGAGGCGATTTCACGGTCCGTGCCGTCATCCGCACTGGCTCCGTCGCCGTTCGGCTCGTCGTCGCCGGTGGTAGTGTCTGTGTCAGTCATGAGTCCTCCTCGGTCCGTCCGGAACCTGATGTGGAGTCCGGGTCGGACTCGCTCCCATCGACATCCGTGGTGACCGGTGCAGCGACGACTCCCGGGTCGAGCGCGGTCGGCTGTACCGCGTCCACCAGCGAGTCGCGTGCCGACCCACTCTCACGGCGGTTTCGGTAGACCACAACTGCGCCCGCCGCGACCGCGACGAGCCCGGCGACTAACACGAGCGTCAGCGGCCGCGTGTCCCCCGGTGAGATCCCTTGTCCGGGCGGGGTGAGCGAGGCATCGACGGTCGCGGATCCGAGGTTCGTGCCGCTGCCATCGAACGCGGCCTGTACCGAAACCGCGTCCGACGCGTTCGTCGCGTTCGACAGCTCGACGCTCGTCTGGAAGCTTCCGTCGTCGGCCGTCCGGACGGTCGCTCGTTGGTCGCCGTCTAGTGACACGTCGACTTCCCGCCCGCTGACACCCGCTTCGGTGTCAGTTACCAGCCGGCCGGAGACGTCCACGGCACCCCCGCTTCGGACCGCAGACAGCGTCAGTTGCGTCGGAGTTTCTTCGACGGTTAACTCGCTGTCTTCGGTCACCGGTGTCAGCGCGGTACCGGTACTCCCGACGGAGACTGACAGCGTTCGGTTTCCGGCAGAGACGTTCGCCGGCAGGCGTGTGTCGAACCGATAGGTGCCGTCGCCCTCAGTCCGCGTTTCGGCCAGTCTCCGCCCGTCGATCCGAAGCGTGACCGACGTGTTCGAAACGGGGGTGTTTTCGACCGTTACCCGTCCACCGGCGGTGACCGACGACCCGACCCGCCCACGCGACGACGCGTCATCGATCGAAACGGCCGGTGTCGACTGCGTAATCGCGGTCGACGCTTCGGTCCGTGACGGGAGGTACAGCGCCGCGTCGCCGGGCGCGTAGCTGACGGAGACCCGTGCCGGTCCCTCCGGCGCGGTGACGGGTCGATACAGCATATCGAACGTCCCGTCTCGGTCGACTGTCGTCGTAACGTGCCGCCCGTTCACCCTGAACGAGACGTTTCCACTCGGCGGGTCGTTGTCCTCCGCAGTCAGCCGTCCGGTGATGCGAACCGGCTCGGCGAACGATCCGTTCGCGCTCGCCTCCGCGCTCACTTCCGTCGACGTGTACGTTTCCCGCACTCGTTTCGCTGTCCGTTGCGCCGTTTCAGTCGTCGTCGCCGAGACGACGTTGTCGGCCGTCGTGACCGAACCGTGCGTCGTCTCAGCTATCGCTCGATACCGCGGAGTCAGCGACTGTTCGATCCGACGGAGATCGCTACTGATGTTGCTCAACTCGCGTGCGCGCCGCTGCGCACGCTCCCGATCGTCGGACTGCCGAGCACTCTCGTACTCGGCGGCCACTCGCCGGTACTCTGAGAGCCTCTCTGCGTACCGCGTCTGCAGCGCAGCGGTCTCAATCAAAAGCGTCTCCCGCCGTTCAACCCGTTCGAGGTCGGTCGTGACGACAGTCCGGTACACTTCCATGTAGCGGGTAACCCGCTCGTCGTACCCGTCCGCCAGCAGCCGCTGTGCGGTATCGTACTCTCCGGCCTCGATCCTGCGTGCACTCTCTGCCAATCGATCGGTCACTGCCACGGACAGGCGCCGTTCGAGGGCCGACGTGTTGCCGGACCGCGTCACCGAGTCCGGATCTTCGTGCCGTACCGTGGTCGCGTTCGGCTGGGGATCGTCGGTCTGCGTCCACCCCGCGTCGAACTGTACTCCCGCGTCTGCCGTTCCGGCTGAGACGCCGACGACCGCGATGGCAACCACCGCACACCCGATAATCAAGAGACGGCGGACGAGGGAGCGTGACACAATACAGTGATATCGGTGTGTATTCTTATACTTTATCGTGTTTACCTCTGTGTTTAGTGAATGTTTAGTGTGAAGTGGTTCTAAAATACTAGAAACATACATTTAAATCGCATATAGCACAGTACAAACCGAAAAATAACAGATACTGTCGCCATCACCAGTACATTCAATTAGCGACGGACAAGTTCGTACGCTAATGGATTCGACACGGCCGGAAGACCGCCATCGCCCCAGTGACGAAGCCGCTGTGATGACAGCGAGACGCTCAACGATTCCGCCGCTCGCTGCTCCGGCCGGCATTCACAGACGACCGATGAGTCGCTGGCGCGTAGTCGATCGACTTCCGATCTCAGCCGCACTGAAGCGTAGAACCCAGGGTGTCAGTGCAGACTTCGACGCCGCAGTCGAGATCGCCGTCACATAGAAATGAGCGCACCCAATTCGAACGGCGACGACATTGACGCCACGGAGCGGACGACGCAAAACGGCGACGGAGAGACCGCGACCCTACAGACACCGACCGCTGAGGCACCAGAGGGG
This sequence comes from Halorubrum kocurii JCM 14978, assembly GCF_000337355.1. GTDB lineage: Archaea > Halobacteriota > Halobacteria > Halobacteriales > Haloferacaceae > Halorubrum > Halorubrum kocurii. The sequence goes on from NZ_AOJH01000006.1 coordinate 41,111, forward strand.
AGCGAACAGGCACTGAACGGTAACGCTGAGGGAGTGTCCGATTCGGTTGGTCCCTCCGAGCGGATCACTGAGCTGGAGACGTACATCGACGTGCTGCAGACGGAAAACGACCGGTTACGGGCTGACTACGCCCGCGCTCGCACGGTATCGTACCAGAAAACCGCGCTGGCAATCGCCGCGATCGGTACCGTGGCCGTCCTCGGCGGAGCGATCCTTCCGGACGTCCGTGCCGTATTGGTTGTCACTGGAGCTATCGGCCTGTTCAGCGGGGTGATGACGTGGTATCTCACGCCTGCCCGCGTCGTGCCGGTGGGCGTGAGCGAGAGCGTTTACGACGCCGCGACGGCGACGCTCGCCGGACTCAAAGACGACCTGGGGTTACAGGCAATTACCGTGTACGCTCCCGTCGGTGACCAAACTCGGGGGTTTATTCCGCGGGAGCGGGGCTTCGAAGTCCCGGAGAACGTCACGCACGCATTTCCGGGCGATACGACCGGGTCACAGGGGCTCTCGTTCACACCGTCGGGGCAGCAGCTCACGCGAGAGGTTGACCGGATCCGAGCGGCGCAGACCCCGACCACGGCGCTCGACGCGTTCGAACAGACCGCCGACTCGCTCGTCGAGCACTTCGAGGTGGCCGATCAGATAGCAGTAGAAAAAGGGACAGATTTCCAAGAATTTGTTATTTCGGTCGATGAGGCCGCTTTCGGCCCGCTGACGCGTCTCGACCATCCGATCGTGTCGGCGCTCGGCTGTGCGGCCGCGCAGAGCGTCGGCGAACCGGTCGTCGTCAACGACGCCGAAGCGACGACAGTGAGGCTCGCAGTGATCTCGGAGACTAACGAGTGAGACCGAAACACGGGGCTATCCGACTGCGCTTCGCGGTTGGCTGGAAAGAGTTCCGCTCCGATTCAGTTCACGAGCGCGTCGAGTATCTGTAGCTCCTCCTCCTCGACGATCCGGTCGGAGTTCATGCAGGCGTAGACGACCTTATGCAAGAGGTCAGTATCACTGAAGGGCGACCCCTCACCGGTCTCACCGTCGTCCTGTAGCTCCTGTTCCACTGCCGCGAGCCGCTCGGCGAAGTCGTCCAGCTGGTGTGAAATCGCGTCGAGGTCCTCGCTCGACGCGGCGTCCGAGTCTTCTGTCGTGGCGTCCCGGTCGGCGGCCTGCGGCGCCGGTGCCGTTGGCGCCGTGCCATCGACGACGCCGTCAGCGGCGGCGCTCGAGTCCTCTTGAGTCGATGAATCACCGGTGGCATCCTCGGACTGCCTGCTCGGCGAACCGTCAGTGACGGCTTCTTTTCCGGTGTTCTGCGTGGCCGCCGAACCGTCGTCTCCGTTCGGACTCACCGACACGTCGACGGTTAGGTGATCATCGAACACCTCCTCAACGAATGAGTCACGGTCGGCCCAGTTAAACCCAGGAATCGCGTTGACCCGGTTCGACACCGTGGCACGTGAGACACCGAGCATATCGGCGATTTGATTCTGCGTCGCGGTCGGCTCGTAAGAGATCGCCCGAAGGGTCTCGCGTTCCTTCTGCGTCAGTCCTTCGGGATCGGGGATCGACTCATTAGTGGGCGAGGAGGTGTCAGCACCGGATCCGGCCGTCTCCGCCGATTTGTCGGACGGTCCGGCCTCAGCCGCCGGCTCTGGCTCTACTCCTGGCTCGGTCGTGTCGGCCTCCGTCTCCGGGTCCATTTGAGAAGCAGTTTCGGGCGGTTCGGTCACTGATGGGCCGTCCGGTTCTTTGTCGGTCTCCGACGACAGTTCGTGGGCCTGGTTCGTCGCCTCGGTCGTCGCTTGACCGTCGGACGAGCCTTTGGAATCGAGGTCGGCATCGGCGTTCGAGTTTTCGTCCGGTGGCCCCGATGATGACTGGTCTGGGTCCGACTCGTCGGACGCGGCCGGATCGCCGTACTGATCGAGGACGCGGTCGACGTGATCGGCCGAAACGCTCGGGATTTGCTCTGCAATCTCTGCGAGCGTCGCACCGGGGTTGTCAGCGGCAATGTCCAAGATCCGTTTCTGACGGATCGATTTGGGTTGCGTCGAGGGGGATTCTGATTTGCTCATAGTGCGCTCCGTCTTATTTCAATTCACAGTAACGAATTTCATACCAGATGTATAATTCTTTTTCTGCAACACTATAAGAAGTATCCAGAATATAAGGTAATAGCTACATATAACAGCAAACATGATTTGAAACAGCTTTAAACGCTATATACATTGTTATATTAGCTAAATAACTGTATGTTTGTTCATAATTAATGTCCTGATTTCTGTTGCAGAAAGTGTCTTTTCCTCTCCTAAACCGGTTATTAAGACGTCCTATGTCGGTCTCAGCGTTAATTCGGCCTTCTCGAACTGCCGCGCGGTTCGAACGGGGGTTTCACTCAGGGAGGGCCGGTCGCCTACCGAGTGTCGAAACGGAAACGCCTCGCCCGAGTCACGGCGACGTCCCGAGCATTGCGTCCGACTCGAGCGGCCGCCCGTCGGAATCGACCACTCGCTGATAGACCGTCTCCGCCTGTAACGCGACCGCGTCCCAGTCGAACCGCTGCGCCCGATCGACGGGATCTACTATGGGTCGGTCGCCGTCAAGCGCGGTCTCCAGTGCCCCGGCGAGCGCCTTCGCGGTCGGCGCAGTGAGGAATCCGGCGTCGCCGATCACCTCGTCGGCCGCCGAGTCCGGGTGGTCGGCGGCGACGACAGAACAGTCGGCGGCCATCGCCTCTGCGAGCGTGAGCCCGAACCCCTCGCGCGTGCTCGGCGAGGCGAACACGTCGGCCGCGCGCATGTGGCCCAACACGTCCTCGTACTCGTCGAGGAAGCCGAGGAACTCCACGGCGTCTGCGTTCGTCAACGACTCGCGTTGGGATTCGAGGCGCGCCTTCTCCGGGCCGTCGCCGATGACCCCGAGCGAAACGTCGCGCTCTTCGCAGACACGGTTGAACGCCTCGAGCAGCAGGTCGACGTTCTTGTGTTCGACGAGCCGCCCCGCGAAGAGCACGTCGTACCCGGCGTCGGGACGCGGCGCGGTCCGTATCTGCTCGGTGTCGATGCCGTTCGGGACGACGGCGACGTCGTCGCGGCCGGGACCGATCGCCGCGAGCTGGTCGGCCGTACTCCCCGAGACGGCGACCGGGTGCTGTGGCGTCCGCGCCGTCACGCGTTCGCTCACTTTCCCGAAGACGGCCAGCGACCCGAGGTACTCCTCCCAGTACTCACCCCACACTTCGTGCCACGTCGTGACGAGTGGCGTGTCCGTGCCGAGGGCCGCGAGTCTCGTCGAGAGGACAGGAAAGTACGGGAAGACGCTGGCAACGACGACGTCGTGTTCGTCGTCGCGAAGCCGACGTCGAAGCGGCGGGAGGGCTCGCGCGGCGAAATCGAGCGCCTCGGTGATCGACCGCCTGTCGTCGTTGTATAGGTCGGCGGCCGGGGCGACCGCTCGAAGGGTCATGCCGTCGCTCGTGATTTCCGACGGACCGTCCCAGAAGTGGCGTCCGTAGACCGTCACCTCGTGGCCTCGGTTCGCGAGCCGTGACCCGATTTCGTGGATTCGCTTTTCTGCGCCGCCAGTGACGTACGGATACACGACGTTAGAGACGAACGCGACACGCATCGATTCTGAGAGAGTGGCTCAGCCACTATGACTTTTGGGTCCTCCGCAACAGGCCGACTTCCTCTGCCCGACGCCGAGCAGCATCACCCCTCCAACCGTCGAACCGAACACATACTGCAATATGATAAGCACACAAACGATGTGCTATCTCGATATTTGATTAGTAGTCGTCCGTCTTTATTATGTATATAACTGCACCAATAGCCATATATCATTACTATTTCAATAAATGTTTGATTCAGAATGGTATGATCCGCCTGTCGGTCGGGGAATGATCATTTACGCTCGTATAGGCGTAATAGTTAAATTGGTAACTATATCCGTGCAACACTTCCTTTACACAGATATAGATGTAATGTAAGACCATTAGGAACGTTGACACTAGTCAGTGAACGTATCATTCTACCCGCGGCCGTGAACACACCCGGCACGTAACACATATACTGCTACGCACGCTTCTCGAAATCGATGCGAAAGGACCGCCCAAACGTCGTTTTACTGACTGCTGACGCGCTCCGCGCGGACCATCTCGGGTGTTACGGGTATCACCGTGACACCTCGCCGGTGCTCGACGCATTCGCAGACGAGAGTCTTCGGTTCACGAACGCGTACAGCGCGAGCTCGCACACGCGAGAAGCGGTGCCGGCGCTGCTCACCGGGGAGTTCCCGGATATCGCGATCGGCTCGGACTACCGGCTCGCGAGCGACACCGTGGCGTCGACGCTTTCCGAGGCGGGGTACGCGACCGCGGGGTTTCACTCGAACCCCTTCGTCTCGCGGGCCTACGGGTTTGACCGCGGGTTCGACACCTTCGACGACGACCTTCACCTCGGTCAGCACAAGCTCATCGCGCTCGCACAGCGCGCCCTCGACAAACTACGGAATCGGCACTACGCGCGGGCCGACGAGATCAACGAGCGGTCGTTAGCGTGGCTCGACGCCCAGACCGTCGACGAGCCGTTCTTTCTGTGGAACCACTACATGGACACTCACGGCCCGTATGAACCGCCCGGCGAGTACGCGACGCTGTACGCGGACCGCGAGGTGAGCGGGCGCGAGGCCCAGTCGCTGTACCAGCGCGCGATCGACGACCCCGAATCGATCACCGAGTCGGAGCGCGAGCTGTTGATCGACCTGTACGACGCCGAGATCCGATACAACGACGAACATCTTGGGGCGTTCCTCGACGCGCTGCGCGACCGACTCCTCCTTGATGAGTCCATCGTCATCGTCTCGGCCGACCACGGGGACGCGTTCGGCGAGCACGGCTACTACGAACACCCGCGGTACCTCCACGACGAAATCACCCACGTGCCGCTGTTCGTCCGGCTCCCCGACGGGTCGAGCGAGACGGTCGAGACGCCCGCGAGCACGCTCGACATCGTCGCGACGATCGAGGGGATACTCGGCGACGAGCCCGCGTTCTCGCTGTTACAGCCGCCCGACGAGGACCGACAAGTGTTCTCGCAGGCGCGGGGTGAAGACGAACACAGCCACCTTCGACGGTACGCGCTCCGCACGCGCGAGGAGACGTGTTTCTGCGAGCGTGACACGGACACCGGCGCTATCGAACACACCGCGTCGACAGACCCGTCGCTGCGCTCGACGCTGGAGGCGCACGTCGAGGAGCGGGTGCGCGTCGAGAACGGGACTGGTGGCGCGGGCGAGGAGGACGGGGGCGACGCGGACGAGGACGACGCGGTCGGCGAGGAGATCGAACAACGGCTCGACGCGCTGGGGTATAAGTAGCCGCGATGGACGACGCCACCGCACGGAGGTTTATAAGCGATCGAACGGATCTCACGACCGAACACGACCCACTCACCGATGACAGATCTCACCATTTCGGACGAGCTCGCGGACAGGATTGACGCGCGCGTCGAACGCACGGACTTCGAGAGCCCGGCGGAGTACGCCGAGTTCGTGCTCTCGGAGGTGGTCACGCGCGTCGAACGAGACGGCGAGAGCGACGAGGCGGCGGAGGCGTCCCGCGAGGGCGTCCAGGACCGGCTCCAGTCGCTCGGCTACTTGGAGGAGTGACCGTGGCCGACGACCCGCGGAACATCGTGATGCTGACGGCTGACAGCCTCCGGGCCGACCACTGCGGCTTCGTCGACTCGGCGTCGTCGCTCACGCCGACCATCGACCGGCTCGCCGAGGAGGGCGTCTCGTACTCGGAGGCGGTCGCGCCCGGGCCGCGCACGCCCTCGTCGGTCCCGGTGTTTTTTACGGGGGAGTTCATGACCGACGATCCGGAGTGGTCAATGGCGGACTGGCAGGGCCGACAGTCGCGTATCGGCCGTCATATGGAGCAGTTCACGCACCTGAGCGAACGTCTCCAGCGGCGCGGGTACGAGACGGCGACGTTCACGACGAACCCGTGGACGACGCGCGAGAGCAGCTTCCACCACGGGTTCGACGACTTCAACGAGGTCAGCGCGGACAGCCCTGACGTCGACTCGAAACACCTCTCCGACTCCACGCTGTTCACCGTCGCCGACGGCGGGCTGAAGTCGCTCCCCGGCGACCCGGGCGGGTGGAGCTCGAAGAAGGAGTGGTTCTCGCAGTGGACGGGGTACTTCGAGCTGATCGAAGACCGGATCGAGTCGCTGTCGGAGCCGTTCTTCCTGTGGGTGTTCGTTCTGGACTCACACCAGCCGTACATCACGCCGCGGGCCTACCGGGAGGAGTCCGCCGCGTGGGAGATGTACTACTCGATCCTGCGGTACTGGTACGGCGAGACGAACGACGCGGAACTCCCCGACCGGGCGGGCGAGCTGATCGGCCAGGCCTACCGCGACGCGGTCCGGTCCGTGGACGGGTTCGTGGACGCGCTGACGGGCGCGGTCGACGCGTACGACCCCGTCACGGTGTTCTTCTCGGACCACGGCGAGGCGCTCGGCGAACACGGGAACTTCGGCCACGAACAGACGCTGTACGAGGAGAACCTCCGTGTGCCGCTGTTCGTCCACAACGCCGGAGCGACGGGGACGGTCGACGAGCAGCTCCCCTTGCGGTCGCTGCCCGAGCTGCTGTGTGACCTCGCCGACGTGACGCCGTTCGACCCGGCGGCCCACACCCGGCAGTTCGTCGTCTCGCACACGGAAAACAACGCGACGCAGTCGGTCCGCACGTCGCGATGGAAGCTCGTCGACGACGGCGAGACGGCGCGGCTGTTCGACCTCCAGGGCGACCCGGACGAGACGACGGACGTCTCGGAGTCGTATCCGGAGGTGGCCGCGTCGCTCGCCGACGTGCTCGCGAGCCACGACGCGACCCAGACGGAGAAGGCGCGCGTCGGCGACGCGGCGGCCGAGGTGGTCTCGGGCGAGGCCGACCTATGAGCGACGCGTTGCGGGTGTGTTTCATCACGAAGATGTACCCCCCGCGGACCGGCGGGGGTGCGACGTACGCGTACGAGCTCGCGAACGCGCTCGGCGAGCTCGGCCACGAGGTGGACGTGTACACCCAGTCGGTCCCCGGCGAGGACGACGACGTCTCGACGCACCCGAACGTGACCGTCACGCGGATCACGAAGGCGCGGCCGCTGGTCGTCTTCTCGACGCTGTACTTCTCGATCGCGTGTCGGTTCCGGATCGACTTCGACGAGTACGACGTGATCCACGGAACGTTGATGCCCGCGTCGACGATAGCGCTCGGGCCGCGGTTGCTCGACGAGGCGGACGCGCCGCTGGTGTTGACGAGCCACGGCACCTCCTACGACGAGGCGCGCTCGGTCGACCCGCAGAGCCCGCCCGACTACCTATTTAAATACGTGTTCCACCCGATCAACGTCGCGCTCGACGCGGTGGCCGGGCGGTTCGCCGACCACATCATCGGCGTGAGCGACCACACGCGCGAGCAGCTGCGCGACCTATATCGGTTCGACCCGGACGACCTGACGACCGTTCCCCCCGGCATCGACGCCGACCGGTTTCGGCCGACCGACGAGGTCCATCCCGCGGTCGACACCGACCGCGAGTCGATCCTCGTGTTGAGCCGGCTCGACCCGCGGAAGGGGATCGACAAGGCGATCCGGGCGTTCGCGCAGCTCGAGCGCGAGGACGCGGAACTGCTGATCGCGGGCACCGGGCGACTGGAGGAGTCGCTGCGGGAGTTGGCTGCGGAGCTCGGCGTGAGCGACGACGTGCGGTTCCTCGGGTTCGTTGAGGACGAGGAGCTGCCCGAGCTGTACTCGTCGGTGGACCTGTTCATGTTGCCCTCGGAGTACGAGGGGTTCGGCATCGTGTTCATGGAGGCGATGGCGTGTGAAACGCCCGTGATCGGGACCGAGGTCGGTGGGGTGCCGACCGCCGTCGACGACGGCGAGACCGGGTATTTGGTGCCGAAAGACGGGATCAGGGAGTTGGCCGCGCGGATGGACGAACTGCTCGGGGAGCCGGGCGAGTACGAGCGGATGGCAGATGAGTCGCGGACGTGGGCGATCAACCACGATTGGACGGCGATCGCGGAGCGGGTGGGTCGGGTGTACGCCGAGAGTCGTTAACCAAGTGTAGGCATTCTTTTATCCGTTGTAGTGGACTCTGTCGTGTCCCGTCGTATAGACGGTGTTTGATTCATCGAATGCTGGGAGCGGATCGTAGGTGTAGAAAACAAAGCCAAGAAATGACTGTGTGTTCTTTCCGGTGACAGTGTCAGGTTCCGAGAGATAAGTGTACCCTTCGGCGTTTTTAGTGGAGCCATCGAACCTACTGAACTGAATGTTTGCTCTCCGATTACCCTCATAGAAATACGGAATAAACTGACTGACGGTGGTTACCTCTGCGTTTGCTCCGTCTGGAAGATAGGCTATCAAGAAGTTTGACGCAGTGACAGTGTTTCGAGACGTGTATCCAGCATAATATGCGAATTGCTCTGTGGTGGACCCGCTCTCTACAATTCGTTCTCCGTCGATAATTGGTTGTGGGGAAACATCGTGTGTCGCCGCCGCGGACACAAACCCGGACGTGACGAGAAGGAAGGCGACCATCAGTACAACTGCGGGTTTCGACCCGATTCGTTCGAACCGCATTGATCTGAGTACCAGAATGGGGAACGGTGCGACAATAACCATAACCAACGCGAACGTGCGGCCTGCGCTCAGGACTTGTGGACCGAACGAGAGCGGAAAAAAGAGGAACATTCCCACGACGAGGTGGACGTAGTCCGAATCCTCAAGTACGTCGTCGGAGAGTCCGGGTAACACGTTCCTGTCAATCCAGCGTTGAATATCGAGCCGGTACGGGATTCCATCGCCGAAGTACCGGAGGTAGACGAGGCTGATCCCGATAGACGTGAACACTCCGAGGAGGAGGTGACCAATAAACATGACTTCGTACGAGGCTGACGGCATCCCGAACGCACCGCCCGTGCTTTCCGTCGCGAGGTTGATCGAACGGACTGCGGTACTCCCTTGGGTGAAGAACAGCGCATCAGATATCTGATTGTAGAACGACATAGTTAGGAAATCGTATATTCCATCAGTCATGTACTCATACCACACGAAGAACAGCACGCCGAACAGCGCCATATTCCTTAACGAGAGGTTGGAAAAACGCTTTCCGTCGAGCAAGTATGCGGCCAGAGTGTTTACGACATACGCGACAAAGAGTGCAAACACAACGAGCGTGCTGACTCCGTAGTGCGACATGAGAACACCAATAAAAAACGTAATAACGAACAACTGTCGTAATCGGGTTGGTAGATCCGTATCAAGTACCACGAATAGTAGCAACGCTGTAAACATGATTGCCGCACCGGTCCGCGTGTTCCGACTAATGATCTGGTACGTCCGGGGGAGGAATATGTACAAGGTTGCACTCAAGAAGGCGATATCCTTCGAGAAGTATCGTGCCGTGAGTACGTACGTGATGAGCGGTACCGTGACAAACAGGATTGGATGAACGAGTTTGAACACCCAAAATAGGCTCACGTCCGTTAGTAACGAGTAGGCAGGTTGGAGGGTCACAATCCGTGGCATAGAACCGAACGTTCCAGCAGGTATCCAGAATCCATTTTGTAGGACGAAATTGGCCCTTGCGAATTCACGGGTAGCATCGCCACCACGGAGATAGGTCGTAATGACCGTGTTCTGTAAAAGAAGGGCGGACGAGATTGCGGCGATGGCTATCGGGTAGTATCTTCCTCGATCATCGAAGTAGTACACGAACACGGGGACGAGCGCGATACAGACGATCGTGAACAGGGTTAGTTCGTTGAACGCGTACCGGTTGATAAACATCGCGCCTGTTATGGCAAACGTCGGGACGAGCGCCAACAACGTTAGGATTCGAACGTCGTAGTCGGGGAATTTGACGGTGAACGTTCGGACGTCGTTCGGATCCGTGAGAGTCCAAACGAGGATGCTCAACATCGCCGACGCCCAGAGGTAAATAATCGACATCGTCGGCTGTTCGAAGGGGACGACAGCCGTGTCGAAGCCGAGATACAACAGGTTCGCCGCCGATCCGAGGAACATCGAAAAGGCCACGCTGAATCCGACCGCGTACAGGAATCCGGCGAGAGTGAACTCGTCAAGCACGTAGCTCACGAGGAGATACCCGGGGACGAACGAGAGGATTAGGAACCCGGATACGGCCTGTACGACCGACAAACCCGGAATATCTACGGGCAGGAGCGTCAGGAGATGAACGCCGAGCACGAACAGCGAGAGCCGGACCGCAGTCGGCATCGACGAAGGTCTGATCCACGCTGTCGAGACGGCGGGTGTAACACGAGTGCTCATACTGGTGTGCTGTTGTCCCCTGAAGCGACACGGTGTGGGTATAATTAGCTTGCGTCGACATCGCGCGCCTCGACCTCGGATCGATCGGCATGGTCGGCGTGTACGCCGATAGTCTCCGCGAGCTTCGCCTCGAAGTCATTCTGGTTACCGTCCATCGCCAACACCGCGTTCTCGATCGACCGGACTGCCGGGATCGAGTCGTACGCGACGATGGTGGTCCCGAACCGGTTCGCCTCCGAGAGCGGCAGTCCCCACCCCTCGGATAGTGAGCACGTCGCGTAGACATCGCTGCGGTCGTAGAACCCGGCGAGGGTCTCGTCGTCGACGAATCCGGTGAAGATCACGTCATCGCTCGCCTTCTCGCGCACGGTCGTGGAGTACTCGTCCATGTTCTCCTTGCCGACCAACACGAGTTTGTATCCTTCTTCGGCGTCGGTGGCTGTCTCGAACGATTCGACGAGCTTGTCGATGCTCTTGCGCGGCGTGATGCGACCGACGTGTAACACCACCGTGTCCGTCGGATCGATGTCGTACCGATCTTCGATCGTCTCTTTCGAGGCCACCTCCTCAAACCGCGAGTCGGGGACAGTGTTCGGGACGTAGATGGCGTCGCGACCAGTCTTCGACGCGATGTACGACCGTGATTCCTCGCTGACGGCACAGACGTAGTCCGCGCGACTTACCGTGAAATTGGTCGTCTCCATGTGGTGTTGGGCCTTTGCCCAGACCTTCGCGACGCCGTCGAAGAGGTCGTCGGAGGACTGAGAGGGGTGCGACCAGAACGCGTACGTGGTCTCTTTCGTCCGCGAGGCGAGGTAGCTCAGAATCGAGAAGGGGAATCGGTGGGTGATGACCAGGTCAATGTCAGCCATCCGGGAGAGGAAGCGCCATCCGTCCGGCACAATCGGGGTGAGGAGTTTGTCAAGCTCCTTGTACGGCGTCGTCTCGAAGCGGCCGAGCTCGTGAAGGGTGACACCGTCTGGGGCGTCCTTATCCCCAGTCAGCGTGTTGATCTCGACATCAAATCCTTCTTTGGTGAGCGCAAGTGCCTGCTGTTCGACCACTCTGGCGATACCGCCCGTGTCCGTGTACGACGTCCCACAGATTGCGATGGAATTGACGCTTCTCGGGACCGCTTCAACGAAATCGACGACGGAGTCGTAGTGATTTTTCATTAATGCTGTTGATATCGAGTTCTATTGTTTAGTACTAACAAATAATTTCGGACGTTTCATTGAACACTACACTTATAATGTGTTAATCTGTAACTACACATTAGTTAGCAACACCTAACATGAACTATAAAAAAATACATTCTTTTATGAATGGGATAAAAAAGAGGACAAATATAAATGGATTTTTGTGGGGCAGTTCCCAAATATATCAGGAAGTATTTGTGCGGAATATATCTAGAGATATTTTTGATTATAACGATGAACACATCCTCGAGAGAGATTTTGATGTTCTATTACTACTCGACGCTTGTCGACCAGATACATTTAGGGAGGTTATGTCAGAATACGATTTCATAAACCAAGATTCATTTGAAACATATGTATCCGTAGCTGGTGATTCTACACAGTGGTTACAACGAACGATTACTCCCGAATATGATTTCTCTAATATTGCATATGTTACCGGAAATCCACACTCAGATATCGCCGTGGGGTCACACGATTTCAAAACATACGACGAAGTGTGGAAGTATGCGTGGGACGACCAGTTAGGAACTATTCCCCCAAGATCGTTAACAGACAGAGCAATCGACACATGGCGGACAGACTCCCCAGACCAGATGATTGTACATTATATGCAGCCACATTTTCCCTCGATAACGCATCCGGAGCTTGGATCCGGCATCGACATTGAGCGTATAGGGAAAGCATGGAAAGGAAATATCTGGGATAAGCTCAGAGATGGGTTAGTTGACCACAACGAAGTATGGGAAGCATATGTTGGTAATTTACGACACGTTCTAGACGATATTGAAACCTTAGTAAATAATTTGGATGCTAATAATGTGGTTGTGAGTGCTGATCACGCAAATGCCTTCGGTGAACGCGGTTACTACGGGCACGGTGATTTTAGAGTTCCTAGCGTTCGGCGAGTACCATGGGTTGAAGTGGACGCCAGAGACAGGATGAGTTATCAACCCGACCTATATCCGGTTGATAATGAGATATCTGACGACGAAATCACGGATCGATTAGAGTCACTTGGATATCTTGAGTGAGGGGTTTTCATAACCTTGTGATCTTATTTACGAATTCCGCACTACGGCTATCATGGCCTCTAATTTCTCTCGGAATATACAGGAATTAAATAAGCATCGAACGCATCCTTCGAGAACTAGACTGACCAATTTTCAAACTACTTTAGCCGTGCCAAAGCAGAAACCGACGAAAATCTATTTGAGTGTTTGCCTTCGCATAGAACTAGCTTGTCTGAACACTGCCTGTATCCCCAATATATATTGCCGACTGTCTTGTGTCTTAACAACATGAACTCCCCTCGCGAGATTGTACTTTTTACTCCAACACTTGATGCAGCAGGAGGGATAGAACGGAATAGTGTAAATCTCGCGAATGCACTCTCGGAGCATCTGCGTGTAATTATTCTCACTCCACAAGGCGAGTCGAGTGGGCCATTAACTGATGAGCTTTCTTCGGATGTCCAGGTTGACGAACTGTCCTCACCGATGATGAGAGGCATAGGAGTGTTGGCCACCGTACCAAGTCTCATACGATATTTTGAGGAGTACCAACCGGACGGTATCATATCCGGACTAAGACATGCTAATCTTGCTATTCAGATAGCGCTTAGAGCGGTACCTGAAGACATCCCGTTGGTCCTCACGTTTCACAACGATGCGAACAGACTCACCCAAGACCGGGATCGATTCAGGCGGTATCGATCGGGTGCGATTTTTAGGGGGATATCTTTACTTCGGGAGGATGACGAGCGTTGGGTGGGCGTGTCTAAGGGTGTCTCAGACAGTATAATTGATCAGACAGGGGTCTCACCGGATACCATAACACATATATATAACCCAGTAGTTACCGAACGGCTGCTTAATTCGGACTTTGATCCACCACAGCATCCATGGCTTACTTCAGAACACGAGATCCCGGTAGTTCTAGGAGCAAAGCCACAACCACAAAAGAACCTTACACTGCTACTCGAGGCTGTAGCGTTATTAGACTGTGAACTGCGAGTGATAATTGTTGGACAGGGTGGCCAGACTGAAGAATTGGAACAGAAGGCCCAAGAGCTCGATATCGCAGACGAAGTAGATATTCTCGGTTTAGTTGATGAGATCTATCCGTATTTATATCACGCAGATGCCTTTGCGCTGACGAGTAATTGGGAGGGATTATCTAATATATTAATTGAAGCAATGGCATGTGGAACTCAAGTAGTCTCTACTGATTGTCCCAGTGGTCCTAGTGAGATTCTACAGGATGGCGAGATTGGCTATTTGGTCGAGGAGGGAGACGCTAGCGCAGTCGCAGAGGGACTAAATAACGCTATTGACGATCCGTACGATCCTACAGCTTTGCGTAACCGTGCACAGGACTTCTCTGACGTTACATCGGCGGAACAATATCTAGATGTTATTTATGAATAACAGTTAGGTGACTGTCTTGTATAATAAATTTTGGACTCTTCTGTAAGAACTCAGATCTCTGTAATAATCGTATTGAACTCCTCTCTGAATTTTCTCTTTCGCGATTCAGGATCAAATCGTGCTCCAATCTCATTAGCATGTTTCGAGAAATTCTTCCGTTTATTTAAATTCTGATTGAACCACCAATCAATTCCATGGGCTAACTGTTTCGGGTCAGCTTTCACAACTAGATCTTCCGACATCTTACTAACCTCTGATTTCGTTCCAGTCGTTTCGGTCACAATTGCTGGCGTGCCTGATCTAAGCGACTCCAATACAGTTACTGGGAAAGCATCTACTCGAGACGGTTGAACATAGAGTCCACTCTTCCCGTATTCAGCAGCTAAATCATCAACATAGCCCAGTACTTCAACTCCGTTTACAGACTCGTATTCCTCCGGATGATCGTTCCCAATAATATGTAACTCTGCGTCTGAGTGTTTTTTGTGAATCTTTTTCCAAGCTTCGACTAACAAGTCTACGCCCTTGTAACTTGCCGGGCGGCCAACGGTGCTCACGATCTTTGAATCGGGTGTCGATGAAAGCCCGCCCAGATCGTCAAATAATGGTCTTTGGATATACGGGTGTGCAACGCGAATAGGAGTGTTATCACCAATTAGACGCTTCAGATACTGCCTCATGAACTCTGAAACGGCAATCACACCGTCAACACTGTATCTCAGAATACGGCTAACTGCGGGTAGTCCGTAGCTTCCAACGATCGATTTTAATCGTGTATAAAAGGAATGGACATCAATCTCACTTTCAATTAGTTGGTAGAGGCGGTGTTCAGCACACAGATATATTAGTGAGGCATCAGATAATGTCTTAGCGACTAAGCCAGCATAGAGAGGACGAGCCCCTTCTGCGATGAGAACATCGTATCCATCTATTTGGCTACCCATCTGAAATTCGCTAATGAACGAATCAACTGAATGTGGAGTTGTGCCAGTTTTTGAGCAACTGACGAGATCAGCATCTATTGCTTCTGCAAAGCCGCGATGAGCTGGATGAATATCGTTGCCTAAATGGAGGATTGCGGTATCCATTGATACTCATATTTGAGATACTATCATATAAAACAGTATCTGGATGTTCATTTTGTGTCATGATCATACTCAATCTCATAGATTATATATTGCTAAGGGCTAAATTCGTGTTCAATCTCCCAAGAATTACCATTATATATAACTTTTGCCGGATTGCCAGTCTCGGCGGGATCCCAGCCTTCCCCAGACGCGATAACCTCAGAGTATTTTTTTGGGGTATCTGGCTTAGAATCCGCTGTAGGTAGTTGTATCCGCATATCCATTCCCTCAACCCCCCCAAACTGTAATTGACCATCAAAATCAGGAGCTATATTGTATATCCCCGTATTATAATCGCCAGTTACTGTAATGCTATTATTTGAGGAGGAGAAAAATAACAGCTCTGCACGATCATTCTGTTGTATTTTAACATCCATGTTGGGGTAAAAGAAGGTTGACCCCCCGACCGGTTGGTTGATTTCCATTTCTATTCCATCACTACCTCCCATAGAAGGAGCTAGGAACACAAGATTATCTATCCCTCTGTTCAAGTTGTCTCCTTTCAATCCTAAGCGCAGGTCAATAGGTCCCCCTTCGCATGAGAATCCACCTAAGAACCCTCTAGTGGCCCCTAAGAGTGTAACTGTTGCGCCGTTAGGGTTCTCTCCATCTCGGTTATTAAAAGTAGCACCGCCAGAAATACTAAATGCGCCAGATTGAATTAGAGTATTATCTTCGCCCTTTTGTGTTCTCCATGCCCCACCATACATCGCAAAGGTAGCACCTTGAGTGTAGATGGAAGGCCATACTTCTTTTTCGGCTACAGTTAGAGACTGTTGTTCACCACCGAGATTTCTATTGTCGCAGTGGATTAATTTATGTCGGCCCGCCCAAATAATCCACGGCCCACCTCTACTCGATACGTTCTCAATCCATCCTCTTGCTGGTCTCCCGGCTGGGTCTGCGGTTCCACCGTCAAAATCTGGTCGTCCAAGATCAATACACGGTCCTGTATCTAGACCTCCCTGTATTCTAAAATTTTGTAGGAAAAATCGGCTTGTAGTGTTCCCCTTCTCTACGGTTATTACTGGCGACCCATCACCTAAGTCATTAATTTGAGGTCTACCATCTTGCGCCATTCCCCGAAGTCTAAAAGGATTACCAGCTGTTTGAAACTCACCATCAGGATTGGGTGGAATTACAATATTATTTTCATCAACATCTTCGCATAACCAGATGTCTCTGTAACCAGCGTCAATAGCATCTTGTATCTTGTTATATGCCTGTGGTTCAGAAGGTGCAACGATCGCAAACCCTGGGCCCTTATTGAATGCTTCTCCGAATGTTATCTCTTTTGATTCTAGTTTATTTATTTTTCTACTGGCTAAAATCCACGAGTTTCCATCTCCGTAGTAAATTGCGCCAGAGTCTGTTGCTTCATACTTTGTGCCTTTTTTTGGGTCATAATTTGATTTGTTGGCTTCTGTGTCTCTAATTTCAACATCTATATCGAGTTTTTCAAAGTTTTCATTTAGAGGGATGTGCCATTCTGATTCGCCTTCGCTAGGTGTATTGAATCTATGGTTTGGTGTTTCAGTCATCTACCTACATGAATAAAGACCGAGTATATAAATGTACGCGTCTCAGTAGGAGATTATTGATGCCGTTGAGCTTTCACCGTCGTATTAAAACAGACAACAACACCGTGGAAGCAATATTCGACAATGTGATTCTACTTAATATGTTTGGGTCGGAATCGGCCGCAAACGACGTGTTCCAACTGCTCTACTAAAAATAGAAGACAGCGACGGGATCCTCCCGTAACAATTTGAAAAAATGAGGTCGAGAAAGCGATTATGAGCGTCGCGTACTCGACTTCGTTGAGACAGCACTGCGTGTAGCTAAACAAGTACGCTCTTCGGAAGTAGATTGTTGGTCAGGTAGAGCTGTCGCTGTGGAAGCGTAGCGGGCAAGGGTGACGCGAACGCGTCACCCGAATGCNCGCTCTTCGGAAGTAGATTGTTGGTCAGGTAGAGCTGTCGCTGTGGAAGCGTAGCGGGCAAGGGTGACGCGAACGCGTCACCCGAATGCAATGTTCCCATTTGAATTGCTGAGTTCAGAGGCAAGCGCCGCGAACCTGCTGGAGCAGGTTCGCTGGCGCGAGGGCCTCTGTTGCCCGCGCTGCCGGTCTGAGTCGGTGATCAAACACGGCAGCTATCGAGAGTATCAACGGTATCTCTGTAAGGATTGCGACCGCACGTTCAACGATAAGACCGGCACGATCTTCGCGCACGCAAAGATCGGTCTCGACAAGTTGTTGTTCGCGTTCTACTCGTTCCTCCGGTTCAACACGAGTATCCGCCAGTTAGACGCTGAAATTGATGTTTCGTATCGCTCGCTCCGCCGGCGCGTCGAGCAGTTCGCCAGAACGCTCGACGCGCCAGCCATCTCTCTCGTTGGCCCGGCCGAGATCGACGAGTTCTACGTCTCTGCCGGGAAGAAAGGCCGCGAGCGCGACTCTCGGTCGCGCTCTCGCGGCCTCTCTCGACGCGGACGGGGAACGTATGATCAAGACAAACCACCCGTGTTCGTCCTCGTGGATCGCGGCAGCGGTCAGCGATACGTCATTCCGGCGAAATCCGCCGACGAAGCGACGATGCGACTCCTTCTCGGCAACCACGAGAAGGAGTCGCTGACCGTGTATACTGACGGATTTCGGGCCTACGATCCACTTAACGATGACGAGAGCTTCCACCGAGAATCAGTAATTCACGGCGACGGCGAGTACGTTGATGGAGACGCGCACGTGAACACGTGCGAGAGCCACGCGTCGCTGGCGCGACGGTGGCTCTCGCCGCATCGAGGCGTCTCAAAGGACAAACTGACAGCGTATCTCAGACCGCTCCAGCTTCGGCGACGAATCCTCCGTAAACCGGGTCGAGAGGCGTTGAAAGAGATTGTCCAAGCAGTTCTCTGACTCACCAACAATGTACTTCATAAGAGCGAAACAAGTATCAGTACCTCACAAAACATCCTCGGCTAGCTGTTTCTGCGACCTGAGTTCTGTGTCGAGTTACGGACAGATCGATGGAGAGTTGTCGCTGTCGGCAGCGGCCAGCCGCCGCCGACAGCGACAGCGTTGCCACTCGCTCTGCTGGTTTGCTCGGTCGGTGGTTAGCGGTTGAATCGGTCGTCAGGTGGCCGATCCGCGGGGACGGCCCTCGCGACGCGCCGGGCTGTCCACGCAGCTCGTCAAACCATATTGACGAACTCCTTGTACGGCCACCAACAGAGGCGACGCCTCGCCGAGGCGGGCGTCGCCACATATTTGTGGTGAAGGTACCGTCAGACGTTCTGTGAAAAAAGACTCACCACGACGTACAGCAGCCGTACCGTTGGAACTCGTGTTGTCGTTGTCGCTTGCTCAAACGACCGATAGCTTGACTCGATACCGAAGCGTTTCGAGTAGTGGTATCGAGCGTCCTGTAGTGAGTCGATGAACGGCGGCGTAGCCGTGACGCGCCACGCCGTTCTCGTCGTACTTCCCGTTCAGGTACGTACAGTCGATGTAGACGGGAAACTCGACGGTCCAGCTGTGACCGTCGAGTTTCCCTGTCAGATCGTGCTGAATGACGCGACTCCATCGTTCCGAGAGCTCTTGCTGAATCATCTCACCCCACCGGATGATCGGGATCACGCACGCGTAATTGCGCGCCTGAAGCAGCGTGAGACACTTGCTGTCCTAGAATCCGCGATCAAGGTAGCCAGCCTTGACTATGGTGTCAAGGCCGTCGAGGACACCAAAGAACTCAGCGAGGACACTGCTGGCGGTATCGCCGTCTCCGAGACGGCGATACCGCCAGCGTGTAGTGTTTGTTCTTTACGCGCGCGTAGAGTGTGGCGTAGGCGTGGAACGCAGTAGTTCCACACTTTGCTACCGGGTGACAGAGGTCGTCTGTGTCGTCTTCGTCACCATAGTAGGGCCGCAGGTGGAAGTCTGCGCAGACCTCCGCCTGCTCAGAGAGCAGTTCATCGAGATCCTTTTCGAGGAGCGTATTAGCGACTCGTTCGATCGATACAAGATACACATCTGGCGGGCGTTGCTGCGCTGAAACGCGCAACAACACCCGCAATCTGGCCACTTCGCACTCGACAGCAGGTTCTTCAATCGGTTCCACGCTTCAGAGTACTATTGCCAGTGGAGAAAACAGAGAGTAAAGATCATCAAAGAGACAACATTAACCGGTACAGAGTCGCTGGCGGTACTAGACGTTCACTGCTGTATCAAGCGTGAGCATGACACGAAGACTGGCCCGCGGGTCGTCCGCCGGAACGCGGACGACCTGTGGGCCGTTTGCCGACAATAGTTTTCAGGACTGGTACTCCGAATACGAGATTACCGCATTAGATGTTGAGTACCTCGTTCACGTGGATCAACTCCAAATCAGCCGCCAACACCGCGCTCATTCGAAAAAAAGGCTATACACAGCGATGGATGTCAAAAACTTCCTACTCAACAGTCAAGCGAACGCAGGACTTCGCCCTGCGTTCGCAGTTCTGGTACCGACAGTTCCGTGAGATCATCCTCTCGTTCACACGCTACAACCTCAAGTAGCTCGTCAAAACACTATGATCTCGCTTCCTTACCGCATTTTCAATAGAGCACCCTAGTCAGCTATAATTAAATAGAATTAAGATTGTGCGTGTTTATTAACAATTTCTACATTTTTTCTCGCCAATTTACGCAGTCTTTGTATTTTTTTCGTCATAGTTTGTAGATATTCTTGTTCATTCCTAATAATGTTGTCAAGCATAATCTGCAGATCGTTTTTATTTGTTTTTTCGATTGGAATAACGTATTTATCTAAATTGACACGCTGCATTAAATCTATTGACTTAGGTAAGTATGCAATACTAATAGTTGGAACACCCATTTCCATTGAAAAGATCGTAGAATGCATCCGCGTTCCAACGAATAAGTCCATCTTACCTATTAAATGTTTTAGATTTCTGGGTGGGATATCAGATCTCAAATTAGTAATGTCGCTTTCACAACTGCTCATATCGATGATCCTTTCAGCCTCAGCAGAATCTTGCTCTGTATGATTGAAAAAATAAATGTGATCGGCATATTCGGAGTTTATATAGTCTACAAATTTAGACAGCTGCTGACGGTAATTTTTTCTTTTTTTATTCGGATTCTTCGAATTGGGATAACGCCAATTTCTAACAGTTATTCCAACAGAGAAACCAGAATTATTAATATCGTTATTTATATCTTTGATATTGCTTGTGTATTCTGGCTCAAATAGAAATGCAGCATCGGCAGTTACCTCTATCTTTGGGGAAGTAACACCCATAGATTCTAGATTTTCTTTTGAAATATTGTCTCGAACAGTTATATAGTCAACATTTTGTAAAACAGACGCCGCTAATTCTCGAACCAGTTTGTTATCAAAAGGACCGATAGATTGCGCGTATATCACAACAGGGGTGTTACTGAGTGTTGCAATTTTTAATGAATACAAATGAACCAAGCTCTCAATTGATCCTAAGAGAAATCCACCGCCAACACTTACTATAACATCTGACTCCTGTAATTGGCTGATAAGCTCTTCTTCTTTGGAACTCAAGAAAATACTCTCGGAGAGAGGTCCATTGTTTGATTGTATAGAATTAATCAGGTAAGGTAACTTGGTCACAGATTCCAACAGGTTTTCTGGGTACGGACTAAAATTTCCGAACTTCTCACAACGTCTTCCCTTCCAGAGACGATCAAACACTCTACAATTTTTATATATATCTTGATCTAACTCAGGGTGCCAACTTTCGATAGCAATCTCTACATCACCCAGTTCCTTATTCAAAGCGTCTAACATACTCAAGACAATAGCAGAATCTCCTTTATTACTGTACCCAAAAACATTAGTTATGGTTATATTCACTGTATCATCATCAGTTACTGACGAATCTAGCTTTTTACCACACATTAGATTCTTCCACATCCTACTCACAATTAAACCTAGCATAATAAAAGTATCTGTATTTGAGATGACTACGACACAGATACTTTTGATGAGAACTTTCCAATAATTGGTTTAGTCATTTGCCAAATCGCTGTCCGAGTCGGACTGTATATCAATATTCCAATTACATATATAATTACCCCAAATAAAACTACAAAGATTAGGTCGGGGATTGTATTAATTACTATTATTGATGAAGTAATATAAACCAGAAGCATCATTACGAGGGAAACAACTGCGCTCCAAGCTGCCTGAAATAGTGGAAGATCGATTTTTATAAATTTGTTTAGATAGCGAGCATGTAGAATAGTATTTAAACCAAAAGATATCGTTGTAGCGGCGGCTGCACCAATAATACCAAATTCAAAGATCAATACAATATTAAGTATTATGTTAACTATTATACTAGTGATTGTCGCATATGCAGACAGTTCTGGACGATCAATAGCCATCAGTGGTCGTGCAAAGACCCCATACAGTGATTGGATAACCTTTTCTCCAGAGAAAATAATCAGGACCAACCACGCAACGGTGAATTCACTACCAAACAGCACGCGAAGGAGGTCTTTAGAAAGAACGATAGTACCTGCAAATGCTGGAATTACAACAAGCAACGAGGGAAGAGCTGCCTTTGGGATAACCTCCTCAATACGATCGGTGGCGCCTTCAGCATCCCATTGACTAAATTGAGGAAAGATAGTTGTTTCAATAGAACGGCTAATCATCAACGCGAGTAGAGATAGTCTCCAAGCATTCTCATAGGCCCCGATCTCACCACGCGTAATATTTCCCACTTCAGTTAAAAATAGAGTCAAAATTAATATGTCGATCCAACTATATACTGTTCCGCCTATAGATGGTACCACACTATATTTACCATAATCAAATAGCGATCGGCAAGCATTAATCGAGGGATAGCCAACATTTGTTTCGACTTTCCACCAAGATATTACAAGCGTAAGAATTGTACCAAAAAGGTGACCATATACAAGAGCAGAGACACCATATCCTTGGATATACAGATAATATCCTACAGTAAGCCAGCTTAACGGATGGATAGTTTGTATGAGAGCCGTCTCACCAACTCGGAGCTCACCACGGAGAACCCTCATACCAAGGCCAGCTCCTTGATCTATCACCAGTATTAATACTAGTATATAGCCGAGTTCTGCACCTAAGTATTGATTGATATAGTTATTTGCTAGCAATAATAACACACTAGGTACAATTATAATAACTGATTTTAGCAGGATAGCTGACGCAAGATACGTATCACGATCCTTTCCTTCACTAATTCGTTTTTCAGCAGCACTTTCAATCCCAAGATCTGTTGGAATGCTCAGTATTCCAATGAAAGCTATAAAGCCATAGTATGTTCCCAAGGGTGATGCCCCTGCCTCTCTCGAAAAAATGATTACAGCTAGAAAACCTCCAATAGATTTTATAACTTTAGATATAAACATCTTGACACTTGCTCCAACTAAGTTCATGTTTACTATGCTATCAGCATCCAGTTATAAAAAAGTGGTTTCAGTATAAGTCTTTCATTACTTTATTAGATCTTTTAGTTCGCGTCACATTCTCCGATAGATCGCATTCTGTGTCACCGAATCCTGCCTCAGTCGTCGGTTCCGTATGAGTAACTCTATCAGTCGAAGGCGATTCAGCACAGATCGTACCGTACGTCGCGCTTGTCGACCTCAACCCGTTTGATATGAAAAGTCTGCCACCGTAGCTGAACAGCTCAATTTCGCCTATCTCGTGCGATTTTACCATTCCAGCCGAGATGATCAAGTACGCGAACAACGGGTTCCTCGCGACGAAGCTGAGTTTAATCAACGATCTCGGGAACATCTGCAAGGAACTGGGTGTCGACGCGTACGAGGTCGCGGACGCGATCGGACTCGACGACCGGATCGGCGAGCGGTTCCTCCGGAGCGGGGTCGGCTGGGGCGGCTCGTGTTTCCCGAAGGACGTCGCCGCCATCATCGCCGCCGCCGAGGAGACGGGGTACGAACCGTCCCTGCTCAACGCCACCGTCGAGGTCAACGACCGCCAGCCGGAGCGCCTGATCGACCTCACGGCCGACTACATCGATCTCGACGGCGCCACCGTCGCCGTGCTCGGACTCGCGTTCAAACCCGGGACTGACGACATGCGGAACTCCCGCGCCATCCCGGTCATCGAGCGGCTCCAGGATCGCGGCGCGACCGTCACCGCCTACGACCCGGTCGCAATCGAGAACGCGAAGGAATACCTCGACGACGTCGACTACGCCGACTCCGCGGAAGCCGCTCTCGACGGCGCCGACGGTGCGGTCGTGGTCACGGACTGGGACGAGTTCGCGACGCTCGACGAGGAGTTCGACGCGATGGCGGATCCGGTCGTCGTCGACGGGCGAAGAATCATCGAGCGCCGTGACGGAATCACGTACGAGGGACTGACGTGGTGAGGGGCAAAGGTCACGGAAAAGTCCCGAACGCTCAACCACCCGCACTGTGACCGACGAGTCGCTGTTCGAAGCCCGCTACAGCCACTAATCTGCTCGACTTAACATTCCACCTGCGAGCGGCCCGGTTGCGACGCCCTCCAACTCGCAGGTGTTCACGCCCTCGTCATCCTGTACAAGAAACGGAACCCGGACACCGGCCGAGTTCGGCGACGCCGAACACGACCGATAGGCGGCTCCCGCCCACTGGCGGAGCGTGTCGATCGGTCCCTTTCGTCGTGGCAGCCGAGCGGTGCGATCTACCCGCACCCGGAAGACAGAGCGGTGTGAGTGTCTCAGCAGTCGATTTTACGGACTGAACTACTCCCGCCGAGAACAGTTAATTTCGGGTATTCAAACACTACCACCGTCGAAAACTAGCCTCATATTTGATAATCAGATCCGAGTAATTATACATTCAATATATTTTTATTTTATATGTCAAAGAAAGAAACGACAACTGAGAAACAGAACGGTGGGCCAGTCCTGTCGCGTCGGTCGGTATTCAAAACGCTCGGCGCCGGTGCCGCCGTCGTCACCCTCGGGTCGGGGACCGCGACGGCCTCATCGGACGGGTACGGTGAAGGCGGATACGGCGTCGAGGGATACGGGGGTCCCACCGGAACGCTGACCGTCGCGACCGACGGAGCGACAGACGTCGGCGAGACGACAGCGACGCTCGACGGATCGCTGACCGACCTCGGCGGCGCCTTGTCCGCGAACGTCGCCTTCGAGTACCGGAACGCCGGCGACGCCACCTGGACCGCCACCGCCGTACAGACGCTCTCGTCGACCGGCGGTTTCAGCGCGTCCCTCTCGGGACTGGGTGACGGCGACGAGTACGAGTTCAGGGCGGTAGCAACGGGAAGCGACGGCGAGTCGACGACCGGTTCGACGACCGCCTTCACGACCGTCGAACACCTGGTGAGCGTTTCGACCGACGGAGCGACGGACGTCGGCGAGACGAGCGCGACGTTCGAGGGCTCGCTGCCCGACCTCGGCAACGCCGATTCGGCCGAGGTCTCGTTCGAGTACCGCGACGCAGGGAGCAGCAGCTGGGACGCGACAGCAACACAGACGCTGACCGCGACAGGGAGTTTCAGCGAGACCGTAACCGGGTTGGCGAGCGACACGGACTACGAGTTCCGAGCGCTCGCCGCGACGAGCGATGGTGACTCCGCGACGGGAAGTTCGGCCGCGTTCACGACGATTACTGCGGAAAGGGATCCGGCAGTCGAGTCTTTCGAGGTTTCGGAGGCCGGCTCACCGAATCCGCACGCTGAGATCAGTGTCGATTGGATCGTTTCCGATACAGACGCAGACCTGCGTGCGATCTCTATCTGGGTCGACGGCGCTGACGGCACGACCGTGAGATCCAGCGAGACGGCAGTCGGCAGTAGTAACGCCTCAGGCTCCGAGTCGTATAGGATCAAAAAAGGGGGCGGTGAAATGTACAATGTCACGCTCAGCGTGGAAGACGACGCCGGCAACACTGTCAGCGAGACGAGATCGGTGATGAGCGGCTAACCGCGGTCGCCCACGCGTTTACAGTGGACTGATCCTCCCACGAGCGCAAACAAGCGGTCAGACGCACGCTTCCGGACGGGTCACGCGACACCTCCGTAGCCACCACTACCGTAGCCGACTGTTCCAAACTCTCCTTGTCTGGGCTCTGGGGGCTCATCGGTCGTGCCGTCGTCCCCGCCTGCCCCGCCGCCGCCACCGGTGTCACTGCCGCTCCCGGTGCTCCCTCCTCCACCGCCGTTCGTCGGTGGTGCTTCTGTCTCACTGTCTTCGTCGGGTGCCGGCTCCGCGTCGGGAGCTAGATCCTCCCCGGTCTCGGTTGTGTTGCTGACGTTCTCGGGGGCCGTGGTGTTGCCAGTCTCCGTTTCGTTCCCGATCGGGTCCTCTTCAGTCCCCTCTGTTCCCGTCTCGTCCGTCGGTTCTGTTTGGGCGACCCCGGCCGTCGGGAGCGACCCCGCGTTCGTCGTGTTGTTCGTCGCGCTCGTCGCTCCCGATTCGGTCGACGAAACCGGCGTGCCGCCGTAGCCGAACGCCTCGATCTTCGGCGTCTCATGCGTGTTCAGTATCCCTGCCGACACGCCGCCCACGGCGACCGTAAGCGCGGCTAGCGCGCCACGCCGTGTGATCGTGGGACCGTTGTCATCGTCCTCTGTCGGTCCTTCGGTAGACCCGTTTGCCTCCGCTGTCGAGTCGTCCGCGACTCCCTCAGAGTCGGTCCCACCGTCCGTGACCGCGGTCACAGTCGAATGAGCGCCATCAGCGCTGGCGGCCGACTTGGGCTCCCCGGCTTCATCGATCGAAGATGTGTCCGTATCACCAGACGCTCCGTCTGTGACGGCGGCCGCAACGAACAGATCCGACAGCTGTGGGAGCCAGGTCACGGTGTTCGAGACCGTCTCGTCGTTCTCATTTCGGAGGCGTCGGTACACGCCCTGAGCGAGTTCCCGGCAGCTCCCGGCAGCCGGGTCCGACAGTGCGTCGAGTACGGCTGTCGCCCCGACCGCGACCGCGTTCGACTCAGGAACCGTCGCGAGCAGCTCACAGTCCCAGTCCGTACTATCCGCATTGCTCTCGACGCGAGTGATCGCGGTCCCGAGCGGCGGACGTCCGTGTTCCCGGAGCGACCCGTGAACTGCCGCCGCGTTCCGCCCCGCAGCGCCCCCCGACCTCGAGACAACGACAACGCCGTCCGCCGCGTCAGGCACACTGAATCGCTTACCTGGAACGACGGCTATCCCGGCCAGCCCAGTGTGGACCGCTTCGCGGACCGTCGCGCTCCCCGTGCACACGTCGTAGACCGTAGTCTCCGGGTCCCTAATGCCGATATCGACCGCGAGCGATGGGTTGGTGAAGTCACAGTCGACGAGCAGGACGTCGGCGCCGGTTTCGGCGAACACGCCCCCGGGTATCGCGACCGATGTGGCCTTGCCCTCTCCCTGCGTTTCGCCTGTGACCGCCACCGTGTGGTTCATTTCTATCCGCTTCTCTTTGAACAGGACGAATAAATTCAGGGTCCAAATTATCAAAAATGAATTGAAAATGTTAGATGGTAAAAATTAGTATAGTAACCAATGTTACGAGAGAGCATCTCGTCTTGAATGGATGAGGAATCTCGAGTCGCCCGTAGACCTCGCGCGGACGCCGCGCAGGCTTTCCTAGGACCGGTCAGACGGATCCGGAGGCCGAGAGCACCACGAAGAAGTTCCAGAAAGTCACAAGAATACCGACAACCACCAGTCCGAGAGGGATGCCGATTCGATCCGGAGTGGGAGCCAGCCTCCAAGCGAGACGCGAGCAACCGACCACGACGAGTTTCAACGCCACCATCCCGGGGATCCCGTACCGGCTGACGATCGGCTCACCGAGCGGTCCGACCTCAGCGATCTGTCCCGAGGAAACACCGATACTCGTGGTGAGGAGGTCCCCGACAACGAAGAAGGCGACTGCGAGGGTCCAGAGCGCCTGCGGGGACCAATTCGGGATCAACCGGTCATCGATATCAGTCATTAGTCAGGGTGAAACGGAGTAGTTGGCTGTGTTCACCTCATCTGCGGCCGTGGGTGTTCGCTCTGTAGTAAACTGCACTGAGTAATGATAGTAGGCGATACAGTATAGATGGTTTCGGTAGATCATTCACTCTAAGACGTCTTCTTCGATGGAACTCACTACTTCCTGTAGTCTTTGTAGTGAACGGGGGCGAGAAAGAGTTCGGACGCTCATCGACCGAGCCAACTGACTACAGCGTTCGAAGTGAGCTCGCGCGGAGTCGGTGTCCGAATCGCGGTACAGTGCGTATGACTGACGTAAAATCTCTAAGACCGCATCATGTGCCGGGACCTCGTTAATAGCGATGCTTTCTGCGTCTTCGATCAGATACAGCACATCTATGGCTTGATACCTCGTCGAGTGTCTGGCTGAAGTATCTATCCGCACTTTCCGGTCAGTTTGTTTCGACTGAGGTGGTGATAGTTCCAGTGAGGGAACAACGTCTGCGTTGACTCGCAATCGAGGTGGCCCAGGGGGCGCACAAGAGGCTTCCCCACTTGACTGAGGGAAAACGGGTACGAGATCGTCTGAATGATGTACGTGACCGCTGGCGTAACACGCTGCGGCGACCGTCGACTTCCCCCGTCCGGAGGGTCCGGTGAACGAGACGAGCGTGTCGTCGATGACTACTGCACTCGCGTGAAAGACCACTGCACCCCGAGCGACGAGAGCGAGCCTGAGCCCGAGGTTCGTAACCAGCCATTTGACACTGTCTTGGTCAGCAGCGGGATTGGGTGAGACCGTGATTTCGTTAGTCTCGACGACCAGAGACCCGACACCCTGATAAGATAGAAAGAATCCGCCTTGCAAGCGATAAATCTGTACTCCTTCGGCGTTGTCAGAGTACACTTTGTTAGCACCGAAACCCAGATCCTCTGAACGCTGTGGCAGGAACCCGAGTTTGACTGTTAGATCGGTCTCAGATCTATCGGGACTATTCGGAACGTGAGAAAGAAATCCGGAGAGTGGAATAGTCGATTGAATGTCTATTCCGAAGGCAGTGTACTTGTATTGGTTGTCGTCAGTAAGCACTCGTCAACAGTTGGGATTGTAGTCATCGCTTTTTCCCGCACGAGAAAAACACTGGGCATTGTCGTTCGTCCCTCCGCTTTCAGTTATGTCCTCAACATCACCGATTCTGCTGATTTTGGGCTTTTTATACGAGTTCATTTCCACATATCGTCATTGTACTAACAATATATAAGTTCTTGCCTTTTTAAATAGTAGTGTTTAGGTACGGATCAAAGGAAGGGTGGTGCGGTTTCAACGTGGTCTGTGCCCGTGAAACTCGTTCATGGACCCCACATCGTGAGTTCAAATCGAGTTACGAAGCGCGGTACGCCTGATTGGCATTTTTATCTAAACGGCCGGTGCACAAACCACTTAGTATTAAATCGGATGAGCACAGTATTATAGATAATCCATCAATCGTATGTACACATACTCTGCGTATGATCTGCAGACTAGATCTGTGTTCGAATTACCAGAACTTCCGGTGGCCAATAGAACCGCTGTAGGTCCTGACATCGAGATTGAGCGGGGTACCGTCGAACCCGTTCCAGAATCTGTGGAAGGTAGGGGTGGCCGTCGGATCGTGGCCACCCCCGACGCCGTCAGACTGACGTACGACTCGATTGGGTCGTTTCTCGTAGAAGACGGAACCCGAATCGTGTGCGATCCGATAGACGAGGCGGCAGAGCAACGGGAGTTCTTCCGGCGACTCATCGAGAACGAACTGCTCGGACTGGTGCTTCACCAACGCGATCACCTCGTGCTCCACGCCAGTGCGGTTTCGGTCGACGGCAAAGCGGTGACGTTTCTCGGTCCGAGAGGCGCTGGGAAGTCGACGACGGCCGCGGCGTTCGACGCAGCTGGGTATTCAGTGTTGGAAGACGACGTGGTCGCGATCCGACTCGACGAGAACGGGCCGATGGTAGTTCCGGGAGTTCCACAGCTCCGCCTAGAGTCGGATGCCGCCACCACGCTCGGTCTCCAAGGCACGACGACGCCTTCTGAGGAATCGTGGTACAAAAAACAGATGCTTCCGATCGAAGAAGTGCCCGAGACCGTCCCGTTGACCCGCTGCTATGTCCTCACCGAGACCGACGAACTCGAAGTGCACCGGCTCCCCGGGTCCGAACAGTTGCTAAGCCTCGTCACGCAAAGATACGTACAGGGGCTCCTCTCAGAGTCCGATCAGCCCAATATTCACATTGAGCAGTGTTCTCGTGTCGTGGAACACGCAGGGGTCCGAGTGTTAGCTCGGCCGCTAAACCACAGCCTACTGCCCGAACTGGTCGAAACAGTCGTTAACGATATCCGGCAAGGCACACCCGAAGCCGATTGAGTAACACGGACCGACAGTAGACGAATGGTACGAAGTAGATGTCTACAGTATCATACAGGGGTGTACCGATCTTCTCGTATGAATAAGCTGTCTGCGACCGGTATCAGAACCTCCCTAGCGATCGAAGGGCCACGGGCGTGGACACTGCGCTTTTCGACGCACTGTGTATGGACTTTGGACGCTTCAAATAAGTTGGTGAGAACGGATCTGACTACTTGTAACCGACGGACCCTTTCAGATTGATGGCCGGTTCGTCAACGTCAGTACCGGGCTGTTTCTTGTTGCCAGTTTGCGTGATCGATTCTACCGCACCGTGCTTATTAACTTCCGGAGCTTCGTACCGACTTGAGCTATTTTTGCTCATATCTACATGTCCATAGTCTAACTTGATTCATATAAAATCTGTGTTTGATCACATACTATACCAGTCATAAGGAGCGCCGGTGGTCATCGATAGATGGTCTGTTCTTCCAACCAAGTGGCAAATGAAAGGGCGACCCACAGCGTATTCGGATCACGTGGTTTCGGATCGTTCTTGAATCGCTCGTATACTTCAGATAACGATTGCGGGTCGATGTACGGTCGAAGGATCTCTGGGTCCTCAACGAGAGATTGGACCTCGCCATCAGCGGCCGAGAGCGCGTGTGTGAACGCTTGGTTCATCATCGTTTTCCACGGTCTACATCGGATCTTATCCGGGAGCACGTCCGCTAACGCGCGACGGATTATCATTCGGGTCCATCCGTCTCGGAGCTGCTGTGTCGGTGGGATTGCGAGGCTGAACTCAATTAGCCGTATATCCGTAAACGGGTATCTGGGTTCAATACCGAACGCCGCGTGTGTCACGTCGTTGGCTTCGAAGAACTCGGTCATGCCCCCGCTCATCAACGAGCGGTACTGCCACCGACGGGCGCTACGCTTCAGCACTGAACCCTCGTCGTTCAAACGCATATATCGCTCTTGGAGTCCGGTCCGTTTCACGAACGACCGGTCAAGGGTCGGATTGAGTCGCTGTGTCCCCGTCGGCTTGCCTCGAAGCCGCCGGAAGATATCTTTTGCTCGACGCGGTACCAGATTCGGGAGCACCTGTCCCACGAGTAGCCCCCTCGGCCGACGGTCGAGGACGTCTCCCATCGCGTCCAATTCCCTGTAGAGGTGCCTCCACCGACCGGTTCGCGCCAGCTGTGGGAGAAGACCCAGTCCGTAATCGACGGCACTGTCTCCGTGTGAGCCCTCTAGAATCACACCGATGCCGTCTTGGCTCGCTCGTTTCGCGATCTCCCATTTCAGGTAATGCATTGTATTTTTCACCGGCTCATCGTGGTACCGCAGAGCCTCGTCGATATGGCCCACGGCGCTCAGATCATCGAGAAAAAGGTAATTGGAGTCGATTCCGTCCCTCTCGACGAGCCTCTCGATATACTCTCGCTCGTCGGAGGCGCTGCTTTCATCGGACACTCCAGAGTACGTGGTCAGTGTGGTTTCGGGGGGAAGAATCTCCCGTGTGACGGCCGTGATTGACGACGAATCCAGTCCACCACTGAGGCTCGCACCGGTCGGCGTGTCGGTTCGGAGACGGGATGCTACTGCCTGATCGAACAGTTCTCTGAACCGGTTGGCGTACGCCTCGTCCGACTCAAGCGTGAGCGTTCGCGTCGGATCGAGATCCCAGTACTGCCAGGTCTGATCCATCCCCATTGAGACAGCCATGGCGTGAGCGGGAGCGAGACGTCGAACGGACTCGTAGAACGAGTTTGTTTTGTCTTCAAGCCGCCCGAGGAGGAAGTCACCGACTCGATATTCGTCCAGAGACGGTCTGACACTGGGCAACGCTATGAGCGACTTCGGTTCCGAGGCGACCGCAAACACGTCGTCAGTGGCGTGGTAGTACAGCGGCTTGACGCCGAGGTGGTCTCGGGCACAGAACAGTGTCTCTCTTGATGAGTCCCAGACGACGAAGGCAAACGCACCGATTAATTCGTCCACACAGGCGTCGCCCCACTGCCGGTACGCCTCCAAGAGGAGATGGCTATCGGGAATCTGTCGCGGTACGTCGGTAAGACCAAGCCGATGTAGTAAATCCGCTCTGTTGTCCAGCCGCGCGTCGGACGCGACTACGAACCCGTCGTGGGCGTACGGTTGTTCGTCGACGTAGCCTTGTGGCGTCGTTACAAGCTGCTGGTGTCCGATACCGACAACGTCGTTCAACCACTCTCCGTCGCCGTCTTGGCCCCGGTGTTCGATAGCAGCAAGCATTTGCTGCAGCCATTCGGGATTCAGACCGGTGCCCGTCCGATCGAACACGGCAGCGATACCGCTCATAACTCTTTGCCGGCGTCCATTGATGCGAGTGGTTCGTAACGGTCCAAATCGTTGAGCTCTCCAATGAGCACTTCATTACGGTATTCAAGCCAGCTATGTGCCTCCATTGGTGTATCAGACTCGGTTGTGACACCGATCTGGTGGTCCGGTTCGAACGCGTACAGTCGTAACACCGTTTCGGCGGCTAACGACCGAACGAGACACGTTCGGCCGCCTGGGAGATAGTAATCTGCTATCTTTACCGCTGAAACGACCCTGTGTGCCGTTGGATCTCCCGGAACGATCAGCGCTCCATAGTTGCTAATCCTCAACAACGATGCTCGCGTTCGAGACATGACCACGTTCGTGAGCACAAGCGGCAGTGATAACAAAAGTGCAACTGCCAGAAGGAATCGAATCGGATCGCCGGGAGACCATGAGACCGTCGCTGTCGAGTCGCCGACTGAGGTGGTCATTCGTCGAGACGTACGAGGCCTTCGTCCACCATCTCGACCAGCATCTTTGAGACGTCGCGTTGACACCGCTCGTACGCCACGTCGTACTCCGAGACGACTTTTTGTGAGACTTCGTCGAGCGTTTTGGGTTGCTGAATCATCTCCCAGACGAGCGTGCCGACTTCGTTCACACTGTAGTACACTCCGTCGTCTTGATAAAGTATGACGGTTTCGCCGTCAACTGCCGTAGAGATGCAGTTCTCCGCCGCTACGACCGTCGTTGTCTCTGCGATTTTGTTAGCGTTTTCCATGCGTTATCGGTATTCTGTTACTCTATATTAATATTTCTTTGCCAACAGAAGAGTGTCGGCCTCGACATCACGCGAGAGCCCTAAAATAGCTCAAAAAGCTGCTATCGAATTGTAGCACTGAGCGGATCACGAGTAAAATTTATACAGCGGTCTGTGTTTGATTTTGACTGACGAAATCGCGGCCTGTCAATACTGGCCCCCTACAAAGTTAGCATAATAAATCGGCCACAAACAAATTCCGACCCGCGATTACTTTTTAATCCACTCTACTAGTAACCGCAGAGGCCGAACAAAATAATACAGCGGGTAAAGCTTCGGCGGTAGCGATACCCACCGGTGGTCGACCGGCCACGGCGAGACTATCTTATTTACAGCCTCACGTATCGAATCTAGTGGAGTGTTATTCAAAAATACAATTATCGTCAACGGGTCTAGGTCAAGCCGATCACCCGTCGGGTCTGATAAAAACAGCGCACAGAGAATCGATGACCCGATATTTGCGCGTGGATCCGCAGAAATCTGCTGGCGAACTCTGCTGGGTACATCGATCTCCGCCAACTCGGCTGCTACCGAAATTCCGAGTAATGCGGCGGTCTTCCAACCGTACTGGGCGGCACGATCGAGGATCTCATTCCACGCAGTATGTTCTTGAAGGAGCAGAGCAATATCACAGACCCACGAGAGACGACACCAACCGTGTTTAGTGCCGTGTGCAAGGAGAAGAACGACTCGATCTTCCGGTGACAATGCGGGAATCGGCTCGCCAGCCAGTGTAACTGACGTCCGACGTTCCCACAGTTCCAAGAACAGTCTTTCTGCCTCTCGATACTCACCCACGAACCTATGCCGGAGATCGATCGGTATCTCGTCTTCTTCGCTGAAGAAATGGAACTCACCTTCCCATTGGAAAATCGAACCTTCGACGAGTTTCGAGGGAGAAACACCAGTGAAATCTGTCTGGTTGTATCCCTGCTGGCGGAGAACTTCGTGAGCATCAACCGGGTCCTCCTCCACGACGAGAAAGTCTAAGTCGCTGAACCACCGACGACTTACGCTTCCGTAGGCGATGTCCGCAACTACTGGACCCTTGTACGGGATCACTCGGATTTGGTTCTCCCGAAATGATTCGTTGAGATCGTGTAATCGTTCGATATACCGGATATTCTCTATCGCCTGACTGCGACACCGGCTCTGTACTGTTTGTACGAACTCTTGAGGAACGGCATCCTCGATTTCACTGAGCGCTTCATTCAGCAGTGGCACGATGCCGTGGTCCGCTGCAAGACTAAGCACTTTGCTCCACTCGGGGTTGGTGTGTGCAATCTCCCGGATCCGTGTCTCAGCTTGGTCTGGATTCCCGATGTGACGGACGAGACTGAACACGAACTCGGCCTCGGGAGTTGTGGGCGTCAACATACGCTCAGGGTGGTCAGACGTCGGTACCACTAAGAGGTGCAGTGGTTGGATACGTTTTGTTCATAGGATAGATGTTTTTACTGATTTGACACATATGAATTTGTGTGTTGATCACGTATTATGATCGACGAAATTAGATCAGGATAACACTTATTAATAGATTGTCCAATACGTTGATAACTATCCGAAAACAGTAAAATGACAGTTGGTATCCGAAAGAAGCTCTCTGTGTTGTATGAAGCAGCGCTATTTCGCCCGCTGCTGGGCGTTGGGATTATCATATCAAGTCTTGCAACGGCGCTGCTTGAAGGAATCGGCTTGGGCTTTCTATTACCGATCGTCGAAATTTCTCAATCGTCGACGACACCCGAAGGGACTAATGGAATCTTAGGTGTCTTCGTGGATATCTACTCGTTCTTCGGTATCCCGTTCACGCTTGAGTATCTTGTTCTTGGCATCGCTAGCGTCATGTGCGTCCGGTTCGGACTCAGCTTTCTTACAGCCTGGATCCGTTCGGATCTCAGCATGAGTTACCAGCGATATCTCCGTCAAGAACTGTTCGACTCGCTCATGCTCGGCCCTGTCGAGTACATAGACCAGCACGGATCGGATGAACTGTTAAACAGCCTCATCACAGAGACGAATCGTTCGGCGAGTACCGTGATGGGGTTATACAATGTGATTGAAGTTGCACTCCGAGGCGTAATTTACCTCGCGATCGCCGCGGTGCTTGCACCGGTTCTCACTCTTATCGCTGCGGTCGCTCTCGGACTGAGCACGCTGTCGGTTCGCTACGTCCTCGAACCTGCGTACGCTGCAGGCGACGATGTCGCAAAGGTGAACGACCGTATCCAAACCATCTCTCAGACGGGGGTCCAAGGGACACGCGAGGTCCGGCTGTTCAACGTACGCGCCGATATCATCGGGCGGATGCAAAACACGCTGGACGAATACGTGCGAAACAGCGTCCGATTGCGACGCAATCGGGCGGCGCTCACGAACCTCAACAAGTTCACCAACGCTCTCGTCGTATTCGGTCTCGTCTACGCGGGAATCAGGTTTACTAACATTTCGCTGGCTGAACTGGGTGTGTTTCTGTTCGCCGTCTTCCGACTGTCGCCCGTCGTGAATCAGATCAACACGACTGTGTACCGGTTGGACGGACAGCTGCCGCACTTCATCCGCGTACAGTCCCGAATACAGGACCTCCACGAGAGAGAGATCCCGGCCACCGACGGCAACACGTCGATCGACTCCGTCGACCAAGTCGTGTTCGACGACGTCTCGTTTGCCTACGACGACGAGCGGGTACTCGACGACGTCTCGTTCAGCGTGACAACCGGGGAGAAAGTCGCGCTCGTCGGCCCGTCGGGCGCCGGGAAGTCGACCATCGTCTCGTTGCTTGGACGCCTCCAGAGGCCGGACTCGGGCCGGATCCTCGCCGATGGAACCCCAATCGACGAGCTCGATGTCAAAGAGTGGCGCGAGCGGATCGCAGTCGTTCGCCAAGCCCCGTTTTTGTTCGACGATACCCTCGTAGAAAACGTGAGGATCGGCAATCAAGATGCGACCCGTCGGGAAGTCAAACGGGCGTGCGAAATCGCGCAGGTGACGGAGTTCCTCCCGGAGCTGCCTGACGGCTACGACACGGAGATCGGTGAGGACGGGACTCGTCTCTCCGGTGGCCAGAAACAGCGGGTTGCCATCGCCCGAGCCTTGCTCAAGGACGCCGACGTGCTCGTCCTCGACGAGGCGACGAGCGAGCTGGACTCGAACATCGAACGCGACGTGTACGAGGGGATCAGAAACCGCGAGAGCGAGTACGCGACGATCAGTATCGCCCACGACCTGTCGACCATCGACGACGCCGACCGGATATACACGCTCGTCGACGGGAGTGTTACAGAAGACGGCACCCACGAGCAACTCCTCTCGGACGACGGGACGTACGCCGAGCTGTACGCCACACAAACGTGACGGCGGAATCGGAGGCGCACGTGAGTACCCAACGGCGGAAGACAGCGTGAATTGGGATCCGTTTATTCGGAACACTAATCGGACCATACTCTGAGTGGTGAGTATGCCCGAGCTTAGCGCCGACCAGACAATCTCACTCAAGTCACTGCCCCTGCAGCCCCACAGTGTTCTCACGGCTGTCGATGAGGACGGCGTCATCCGATATACCAGTCCCTCGGTTGAACGCGTCCTCGAGTACACCCATACGGAGTTGCTCGGCGATCACGTCACCGACCACGTGCATCCAGACGACCGCGAGTTGGTGTCCGGGATGTTGCAATCGCTGACCGGCGGTCAAACACAAGCCAGCGAATCCGTCGAGTATCGATATCAGCAGGCGGACGGCACGTACGTGTGGGTCAAATCCGTCGGGTCGCGGGAACCGACCGACGAGGGGTGGTACCTGATCAACACCGAAGAACTCGCGGGGCGAAACGTGACCGACGAGAGCCGGGATTTCGGCGAGTTCGCGAATGTCGTAAGCCACGACCTTCGAAACCCACTCAACGTCGCTTCGGGGCACGTAAAGTTACTGTACGAGGACCTGAAGGGGGAGAACACCGACTATCGCGAACGACTCGAGAAGGCAATGCACGCACACGATCGGATGGAGACGTTGATCCAGAATCTGTTAACCCTCGCTCAAAGCGGGGAAGACGTCGACGAGGTACGCTGGATCGAGTTCGCCTCGCTGTGTCAACGTTGTTGGCGAAACGTCTCCACTGGGGAGGCTCAGGTGACGATCGACTTCACCGGCGAGATCCGAGCGGACGCGTCCCGACTCCAACAGCTGGTCGAAAACATCATTCGGAACGCTATCGAACACGGCGGCGAGGACGTAACGGTAACAATCGGAGAGACGGACGACGGTAACGGGTTCTATATCGCCGACAACGGCCCCGGAATTCCCGACTCGATACGAGACCGAGTGTTCCGGAACGGGTTCTCGACAGCATCGGACGGCACTGGGTTCGGTCTCGCGATTGTAAGCGGGGTCGCTGACGCACACGGGTGGGAACTGGAGGCCACGGAGAGTCGAGACGGCGGTGCCAGGTTCCAGATCACCGGCGTCGATCGTCGATAGAACAACGAGTCACTCTCGGACCCGGGTGTGGAGTCTCAGCGGAGAAAGGAGCCTGGAGACGCATACCAAACACCGTGAGCTGCTCCTCACGCGGCTGAAACACCGTCGTCGACGGCGCTGATGAAGAACGCGTTGAACACGGTCTGGACGCCGAGGATCATCACCGTGAGCGCGACGATGTGTCCGGGGGTCGCGGCGAAGAGGGGGACGCTGCCGGTGACCCACTGGATCGCCGCCCAGGTGAGGTACAGCGCACCGACAGCGAACGCGGTCAAGCCGACGGTCGACAGCCGCTCAAGATTCATCCGGTTGATAACGGTCTCGGTGACGACGTCGTTCGGCCGTTGGATCGGGTCGCTCGCCAAAGTGGCGAACACCCCCATATTCGCGGCTTGATAGCCGACGAGCACGAGCAGGGATCCGGTGATCGCTGCAGTGGTGCCGAGCGAGAGACCACCGATCGTGACGCCGGTGGTACCGGAAAGCAAAAGCGACAGCCCGGCGATGCCGAGAATAGCGCCCGGCAGCGAGAACAGGTAGTTCGGCGCGTTCAACAGCATGAACCGGACGTGACGCCACCCGTCCCGGAAGCTCTCGAGCGTGGCCTCGCCTTCGCGTTCGTGGTACGTGATCGGGATTTCTTTGATCGTGAGGCCTCGAGCGCCCGCGTCCATGATCATTTCTGAGGCGAACTCCATGCCCGTCGTCTCGAGGTCGAGGTCATCGAGGACGTCGACGTGGAACGCCCGGAAGCCGGAGTGCGCGTCGCTCACGCCGGCGTCGTAGAACGCGTTCAGGAACCTCGTCAGGAGCGGGTTCCCGATGTACTCGTGGAGCGCCGGCATCGCGCCGTCTTTAATCTCGCCTTCCAATCGGCTCCCCATGACCATGTCAGCGTCCCCCTCCACGACCTGCTTAAGCAGCCGAGGGAACTGTTCGAAGTCGTACGTCGTATCTGCGTCGCCGATGATGATGTACTCCCCGCGGCAACGCTCGAACGCGTACCGATAAGCGTACCCGTACCCCGGTTCGTCGGGCTCGACGACGACTGCCCCCTCACCGCGTGCGATCTCGGGGGTCCGGTCCGTCGAATCGTCACTGATGACGACTTCCGTTCGGTACCCAGACCGTCGGACTGCGGCCTTGACGAGGTCGATGCATTCAGCGACGCCTTCCTCTTCGTTCATCGTCGGCATGACGACGCTGACCGTGGGGTCCACGTCGGCATCGGGCCCGACGAGAAGCGGCTCCGCCTCGTCGGGCTGCTGTACTGGGTTTACTGACTGCGTTCCTCGTGCGTCTGTCGACGTCATTAGTTGATTTGGTGGCTTCTGCGTTCATGGCGGCATGGATGCGGTGAGGACGGCTCTCCGGCGTGGCGGTGAGGCGGTCCCGACGAGACCGTCTTTGCGGCGCTCCGGTGTCAGGCGGTCGGGCCCCGGTCCATGCGAATCTATCACTACTATGACTGCCCGGACTCGTATAAAAACATTTGTAATAAACTGCTCTTTCTGGATTTATGTATCGATCAATCAACTCTTACGGAGATTATTTGGATGAACGTAGCCTACACCTCTCGTAATGCGACGACGTCAGGTATTGGCTGGTGTCGTCGTCGTCGCGATGTGCGGGAGCAAAGTAGAGGTCACGTACGTCGTCGGATACGGTGCCGGCGGCGGTTACGGCGAAGGCGGATACGGTGAGTGACCTTGTAGACATCAGACGACCGCGACCGACCGGCAGTGAGCAGCGTCGTGGAGTGAGGGACAACGGAGAAGGGGGGCTACTGCGTGAGGAGATACGGTTCACAGACGCGTTGGACGCCTTCCTCGAACGGAATCTGCGGCTCCCAGCCTGTCGCCTCGCGGATCCGGGAAATATCGGCACACGTGTCGTGGACGTAGTTGTTCAGCGGGATGGGCTCGTACTCGGGATCGACCGACGTGCCGAGTACGTCGTTGATCAGCTCGATCATCTCGTTGAACGAGTACGGATCGCCCGTGCCGAGGTTATACACGCCCGCGAGGTCGTGGTCCGCTGCCGCCTCAAGCCCCCGGACGATATCATCGACATGCGTGAAGTCACGCGTCTGTGACCCGTCTCCCCATAACACCGGTGACTCCCCGGCTGCGATTTTGTCGGCGAACTGCGAGACCGTGTTCGCGTACTCGCCTTTGTGCGCTTCATTACCGCTGTACCCCTGGTATACGGAGAAGAACCGCATGCCGGCGAGCGAGAGCCCGTCGTAGAAGTTGTTGTAGTACTCCGCGTACCGCTCCCGGCCGAGCATCGACGCATCATAGCCGGTCGCCGCGTCGAGATCCATATCCTCAGGGCTCGGTTCGGTTCGACTGCCGTACGCCGACGACGTGGATGCGTACACAATCGTGTCACAGCCGTCCGCAAACGCCTGTTCGACGACGTTCACGAATCCCTCAATGTTGACCCGGGCGCCCCGGAGCGGATTCTCTTCGAGCATCTGCCGTGAGGAAAGCGCGGCGAGATGGAAGACGGCATCCACGTCCGTCGGAAGTGTCTCATCGAGCACGTCCCCCTCAACGTACTCGACGCCGCCGTCGAGATTCTCCGGCGTTCCGAGGTAGCCGTTATCGAGGGCGATGACGTCGTTATCGAGGGCGAGGGTGTTTGCGAGATTCGAACCGATGAATCCTGCTCCTCCGGTTACGAGGACGCGTTGGTTTTCCATGCAGGTAACGCAGTATTCCACCGGCTACAAAAATCTAGTGTGCACGGCGACTCCCACCGGCTCTCCCGGCAGTCTCCATGCCGTAGGCCCCCGTTACGCTCCAAACGGCGTACACACATGGACCGGTCGAATCCGCGATCCCGCGAACACGCGGCGTGTCGAGCCCGTCTCGCCCTACTTCCCGTTCCCCACGTGTCGTGATAGATGTTAGATAGAACCGAACGTACAAAACAAACAACCATTACAGACATACCTACGTAAACTATTGAGGCGCGTTAGCATCCGACTGATATTCAATTGACGTATAACTATTACGCTTGTATTGGTGTAAATGTATGTCCGTAAACCGAACTGTCCATGCAGTATGACGTTTACTTCGGCCACTCTCGTTCGTCGAGGGTAAATATCGGACCAACACTGGGATCGAGATGCGGCTCCGGGTGGAGCAACAGTCCCCTACAAAAGAGGATCAAGAAGTTTCACATCGTCGTCAGTCAGTTTACGATTCCGATTCGACGGCCGTCGCCAAGAGCGCTTGTTACCCGTTGCTGGCAGTCGCCGCACTACATATATCCGAGATCCCGTAGCCGCTCCATCAGGTCCTCCTTGTCTTGAGCACGACCGGCGCGTTCCGTCGTGTTCTGTAAATCCTGCTTCCACGCCGGGACGCTTTCCGTCTTTTCAGTGCTGACTTCGCTTCCGAGCGACCGGAACCCGGCGAAGTACTTCGGCGAGATGGGAATCTCGTCTTGGCTGACGCCAGTTGGCAGGTCGTCATCGGTGTCCGGGACGTAGCCGTCGTCAGGGAACACCGTGACCGTATCGGGGACGACGTAGTTCCAAAACACGTCCCAGACGTCCGC
Organism: Halorubrum kocurii JCM 14978; assembly: GCF_000337355.1. Classification (GTDB taxonomy): domain Archaea; phylum Halobacteriota; class Halobacteria; order Halobacteriales; family Haloferacaceae; genus Halorubrum; species Halorubrum kocurii. The sequence continues at coordinate 81,765 of NZ_AOJH01000006.1, forward strand.
TTCATCGAACTGGAGGATCGGTTGGATCCGATCGTGAGGCGGGTAGATTTCCGGATCATGTCGCGGCGAAAAGAACGTCTCATCGGCCCGAGCGTCCTGTTCGTCCCACCGAATGCCCGAAATGACGCCGTCAATATCGTACTCCTCAAGAGCGTCATTCAGGGCGACGGTCTTGAGAAGGTGGTTGCCGACATACGTATCGAGTAGGAACGGGAACGTGCCCTCTTCGTATTCGAGGATGTCCCGAACGTGGCGTGTATTATGATCTGACAGAGCTGACACGGGGATTTCGTCGCCGGGAGTGAGCCCGTGTTCTTCGGCGTACGAGCCGACGTCCTCGTTGCGCGCGAACACGAGGTCGATATCCCACTCGGCAGCCCAGTGTTCAACGAAGTCGATGATCTCATCGAAGTGCTGGTAGTGATCGATGAAAACGGCAGTGGGCTTCTCGTACCCGTACTTCTCGGCGACTTGGTTGATGAAGTAGAGCGTTAGCGTCGAGTCCTTCCCGCCCGTCCACATCACCGCTGGATTTTCGTACTCCTCGAGGCCCGCTTTGGTAACCTCGATCGCCTTCTCGATTTTGTGCTGGAGCGACGGGTAATCGGCCGGGTCCTCGCCCTCACCGTCGGTGTACGATACATCAACGTCCGTTGGAGTGTCGGCTGCCATACGGCCGGTGATTTCACTGAAATAAAAAGAGTCTTTTCGTGTTTACCCCACACGGTGACCCGCAGTTTTACACGCTCGGACGAAAGACGCGGAGGTGATGGAGAATTTGTTGATCGCTGGTGTGTTTCTCGCAACGTTTGTTGGTATAAACATCGGTGGATCATCGACCGGCGTCGCGTTCGGCCCGGCGATCGGCGCGAACGCGATCACGCGAGTCGGCGCCGGCGTCTTGATGAGCATCAGCGCAATCATCGGTGGATGGACTGTCGGTCGAGACGTCGTGTTGACCGTCGGGAACGACATCGTCGCGGCCCCCGCATTTAGTCTCTCGGCCGGGTTCGTCGTGCTGGCGAGTATCGGTCTGACCGTGCTCGTCGCGAACCTCCTTGGTATCCCCACCTCGACGTCGATGGTCGCGGTCGGCGCCATGGTGGGGATGGGAGTCGGTAGCGCGGGCGTCAAGTGGGATGTGCTCGTTCGGATCGCTCGGTGGTGGGTCGTCGCGCCGGTCCTCGCGTTCGGCACGGCCGCGGCGATCGGTCGGTGGACGTACGACGAAATCGCTGCTCACGTCGGGGTCACCGAACCGGCAACGAGCCCGCTCAGGATACGCTGGGCTGAGGGGAAACCGAGCCTGCAAATCGCTGACACCGCCTCGCGCTCCGATCTCGTATCGACGTTTCTCCTCCTGTTGATCGCATGTTATATGGGGTTCTCCGCCGGAGCGAGCAACGTTGCGAACGCCGTGGCACCGCTCGTGGGAAGTGGGACGGTCTCGATCGATGCCGCGATCCTCGTCGCAGTCGGGGCAATCTCGTTCGGTGCCTTCACGATCGCCCGCCGAACAATGGCGACCGTCGGGAGCGACCTCACTGCCCTCCCGACGACGGCCGCGGTCCTCGTGGCGACGATCGGTGCGACGATCACGACCGGATTATCCTACCTCGGCATTCCAGCCAGCCTGGCTCTCTCGACGATCACGGCGATAATCGGACTGGGGTGGGGACGAGCGAAACGAGGCAGAAATCGAGCTGCACCGTCGCCCCCGGCCACCCGCGAGGAGACGGTCCGCTGTGAGAAACCTCCTTCCTTCGCCGTCCACCCCACCGCGGTGACCCTTTTCCGGGGGTCGATGGTCGCACGGATCATTGCTGTGTGGATGGTCGCTCCGGTCGCGGCCGCTGGCGCTGCGCTCACTGCGACTATCTCGCTGGTGTAGCCACGTGCGGTCCGGGAGTAGATCCTCTAAACAGTGATATGTACACAAGACTATTTATCGAGGAGTCTGTGGTTCTCCATATGGGACTTTTCGATAAACTCGGTGGCGACTCGGGCGGTCGGGTCGTCTTTCTCGGAATCGATGGAGTGCCGTATGGACTTATTGAGGACCACCCTGAGGTCTTTCCGAACCTCACAGAGATCGCTGCGTCCGGAAGCGCCGGTCAAATTTCGAGTATCGTTCCGCCCGAATCGAGCGCCTGTTGGCCGGCGTTGACCACGGGAACGAACCCCGGAAAGACTGGTGTGTACGGGTTTCAAGACCGCGAATCGGAGAGCTATGAGACCTACGTGCCGATGGGGAGCCACGTCGACGGGCCCCGCGTGTGGGATATGGTAACAGACGCTGGCCGCGACGCGTCTGTGTTCAACGTCCCAGTGACGTTCCCGCCCTCAACACGAATCCAGCGACACGTGTCGGGCTTTCTGTCTCCCTCGATCGGCGAAGCGTCGAGTGGTGCAGATGTGCAACGCGCTATCGAGGGATTTGGGTATCAGATTGATGTGAACGCGAAGTTGGGACACAGAGATGACAAATCTGCGTTTATTAACGACGCAGAGGAGACAGTCGCAGCCCGCCACAAGACCTTCCGGCATTACCTACAGAAAGACGACTGGGACCTCTTCTTCGGAGTGTATATGACGACTGACCGGGTGAATCACTTCCTCTTCGGTGATTACGAGACCGACGGGGAGTACGCCGATGAGTTCCTCGTGTTTTACCGGACGCTCGACGCGTATATCGGAGAGATTCGACAGTTGCTAGACGCCGAGACGACGCTGATTGTCGCCTCCGACCACGGGTTCACCCACCTGACGCACGAAGTGTACCTCAACAAGTGGCTCGAGGAGGAAGGGTGGCTCGAGTACGCGACTAAAGCCCACGACGAACTCGGCGACATCGCCGACAGCACCCGAGCGTATTCGCTGATTCCTGGTCGCGTCTTCCTCAACGTGGAGGGCCGGGAGCCGAACGGGACGGTCTCGAAAGCCGAGTACGAGTCCGTTCGAGACGAACTCATCGCTGACCTCGAAGCGTTAACGGGACCTGATGGTCGTCCGGTCTGCAGAAAGATCGTTCGCGGCGAGAACGCGTTCAGTGGCGACGACACGACGATCGCCCCGGATCTGGTCGTCATCCCGGCAGACGGGTACGATCTCAAGGCCGGGTTCACCGATAAGGAGACGGTGTTTGCTACGGGGCCCAGAAACGGGATGCACAAGTTCGAGAATGCGTGTCTGTTCTCTACGAGTTCTGACCTGGACCTGACAGACGTCGACCTGCTCGACATCGCACCGACGATCCTGGAACTGATGGATATCGAGGTCGACACCGCCCGATTAGACGGGACATCGCTGCTCGTGTGACGCGCCGAAAAGATCACGCGGCCGAGATACACACACCGGACGACACGCGTACTCGCGTGAAACGAACAAATTGAACGATCGACCAATCACTGTAGAAGTTGCAGTAGCGGTGCTAAATCAGGCAAAAGTACTATATACGAGCAAGAAAAAGGCTAGAAGTATGGCAGAGCAGCCAACGGTTCCGCGTTGTAAGTGCGGCAAGGTATTAGGGCGGGGGCTCTCAGCTCGGAGCCTTTGTTCAGACTGTCGGTCAAAAAAGAAGGCGTCTCAGTAACGGATGCGTCACCTCCTGGGTGAGGGCAGTCCCGACTACCTTCCTCCGCACTGTATCAAAACGGAACGCCCCGAGCAACCGCCCTACCGGTCTCGGCTGACGCAGACTCGCCTTTCTGCCGTACTCTCCAGTTTCTGTATCATAACCAAAATATTCTCATGGCGCCTCGAGAGTTGCTACTCAAATGAGTGACGACGGCGCCGAAAAGCAACTGGGGACCCTTGCTTCGCTAACTGCAGCTATCGAAGCGACACAGACGGAGATCAAGGGTGTACATATTCACACCAGCGGCGAGACCTACGAGGCACAGGTACGGCTCTCGATACCGGTACCGCGAGTACACGGCCTTGACCGGGTTCGAGTCCAGGCGGATCACACCGAGATCGTTGACAACAACCTGCAGTTCGATCTGACGGTCGAGGTCGACAGCGTCGATCTAAACAGTCCGGATACCTCTCGGTCAGCCTCTCAAGATCGGACCGGGGCAGGGAGCCGTTCGGAGTATGAACGCGAACCCACAGCCCAAACACCCGCGCATTCACGTCCGGTCACAGAGCCGGACGGTGCTGCGAGTCAGGGCGATGGCGAAGCAAATGAGACGCCGTCAGCGTCAGATCCCCGACCTGAACGAGCTGAGACTGAGCCGGATGCCCGCCCGATGACCGAAAGCGATAACCAAGAGGAGCTCCCCGAATATCAGGACCCCGAGCAGCTGGCGGCCGTATATGAGGCAACTGCGACATTCGAAGAAATGCGACAGGAACTCGACGTGGACGTGACAGCACAAACGGTCCGTAAGTACATGATTAAGCACGGAATTCACGAGCCAGAACCCCGTCCGGACCGATTGCTCGAGACGATCCGTGCCTCTGAACTCGAACTCATGAACAGCGAGGAAGACCATCGCTCAGATAATAACGACCGTTCGACTGACGCAGATACCAATTCACCGTGACCCGGCCGGAATCTCTCAGGTTGATGTTGACATGATTCTCGAACGTCAGCTTCAGCGGTCCCTGTGAATCGACGGTACTCACCGATCACACAGAGCATAGGAGTGTGCCTACTCTTCAGACTGGTGAACCGTCGCCTCGGGGAGTGACTCGAGGAGCGATTCAAGAAGTTCATCACCATTGTACTGGACTGTTTCGGAGCGGGAATCGTAATCGAACGCATCGATTGCATCGAGTTTGGGTAGATGGTTATGTCGCAGGGCCACCGTGAGCCTGCTTCGCTCGTCTGGAGTCTGAACCTGGTTTTGCAGGTGACGGACCACATCACTAACCGGTGTGTGATCTGTCTCGGTCTCTCGCAGGAAACGAGCGATAGACCGTCGCTCGTACCGGTCTAACAGTTCGAGTCGTTCATCTATTTCCTCAGTAGTATACTCTCTCATGAACTCATCTCTGTTACCTGCTTCACATTTACCGCGATATGTGTTTGTTATTGTTAACATTACTGAAAAATCGGACTGGAGCTGCTCCGTATCCGCCGAGACCGTCGAGCACCGGTTCGCATCGAGTATAACACCTGAGGATGTGGTTCTCTCTTTGTGATATCGGATAGTTTAGCGCTCATTACGACCTCTACCCGGACCACTTACGCATGGATGGCCCAACACCGAACCTCGACACCTGACTAGCTTAGAGTAACCGCGATTTGGTCTCAGTGCGATACCAACAATTGATCGTAACAGCGATCCCCATCTCAACGAGGTGTAGACAAGAGTCCGTATGATTAGTCCGTTACTCGACGACTGAGCTCTTTTACACCTATATCGCAGGTATATGTGGTTCTAAAAACCGAATTTACTAGTAATACACAGGAAACGATACCGTATGCCAAGCGAGCTGTTCAAACCGATATTTCTGTTACTAGTCGGTGCAATCCTCGGAACCACGCTATTGAACCTCCTCGGAACACAGTCGGAACCAATCGCCAGCTGGTGTCTCATACTCACCGTCCACAGAAGTGCTGGATAAAGTCGAACCGGACGCACCGGGTCGCACTGTTCTCGCCGACAGGCCAGCGAAATGCGTTAGGACATTTCTGAGACGAGTTCTCGAGTCGCGCGGCGCACTGCTGCATGGCTCGATAGCGCTGGTTCCCAGCCGAGGCCTGAGAGCTTTTCAATCGAGAGTCGCATCTTCGGGACGTCACCCGTCCATCCGCGGTCGCCGCCCGTGTATGCGTACGTTGGATCCAAGCCTAACTCCTCGGTGACGATGTCTGCGATCTCAGTGACAGAAGTCGTTGTTCGGGTTCCGAGATTGTACGTGTTAAGATCGGCAGTTGTCGTCTCGATAATGTGCTGAATCGCGTCGACACACTCTGTAACATGCAGATACGATTTCTTTTGCCGGCCGTTACCCAATATTGTGAGTTCGGACGGATCGTCTCTAAGCTTTTGAATGAAATCCGGGATCACCGTCCCGCGTTGGTGGGGACCGACGATGTTCGCAAAGCGAAAGACCCAGACGGTGAAATCGTACGAATGTGCGTACGTCGAGAGTATCGCTTCGTCAGCCAGTTTCGATGATCCGTAAATCGAGATGGGTTCCAGCGGTGCGTAGTCCTCCGGCGTTGGACGTGGCGCCTCACCGTACACCGTTGATGATGAAGTAAACGCAATATTCGAGACACCAACTTCATTCATGCGTTCAAGAACGTTGTACGTCATCGCAGTGTTCTCTTCGAACAGCTTCCGGTCTTCATCGTAGTTCGTGTCTGTGTACGCAGCGAGGTGAAACACGATATCAACGTTTTCGGTCAAAACTTCAGTGACTGCCCGAGGATCCGTGAGATCCGCCTGGACAAACTCCGCAGCGGCCGGAACCCTTGCTTGATCTCCTTTCGAGAGGTCATCGACGATCCGCACAGACGATCCGCTCTTCACGAGTTCGGTCGCTAGGTGACTTCCAATAAGTCCTGCACCACCCGTAACAAGCACATTCGCGTCTGCTAATTCCATATCACTGATTTAGCATGTACTTATAAATAAATTTGGAGGTTGTCAATAACGGGTATCGGCGTGGTTGGTAATACGTGACAGATTTATATCACTAGCCGAGTTAGATGTCCAATACGGGTTTCGTCGTCACACCTTCACACGAAAGTTGGACCGCCTTAGCCTGCGCCGCTGAGAGTTTGTACGCTGCTTCGGACGAGTTGACCCACATAAAATTCGTGTGCTCTTCGCTCAATCTGACCTCCGTCTGCTGGGTACTCGACATGTAGTACACCCCGAGTCGATCGCTATTCCTGTCGTTAACCCACGAATTAGCGAGCAGAATGTCCTCGATGTCGACTGAGAGTGAGGTTTCTTCACGGATCTCGCGGTGTAATCCCTCTGAAACACCCTCGTATGAACTGAGTCGACCACCCGGAAGTTCCCATTCTTTGTCTGATGTACGCTGTAGTATGAGAGTGTTGTTAGAAGGCCCGAATATAACACTACGAACACTTACGCTAGGTCTTAAAAGTTGGTCAGTCATATACTTCGATGGCCACAGACATACATAAAGATTGTTGTTGTATGAATCTTTTTACCAAGACACTCGTCAGTAAACAATTTCTGACGGGTACTTAGTAATAATGTCACTGGTGACGGGCTCACACCGCAGTTAATTCACTGCTTGAGACGGCTGCGAGTGAACTAGAACTCGAGTAGCGATCCAATTTCGGCCGGTTTGCCCAGACGCTTACGGGACAATCGAAGAAAAAGCATCGCGTTCAGCGTGGTCTCAAGAGCTGACAGAATCGATCTCGTTGAGGGCCTCTGTAGCGACATCCCCTAACTCACCGGCCTCGATGTGTGAGTACCGCTCTCGGACCATCTCCTCGGAATTATCCAGATATCGAGCTGCGACCGTGTACCCAAAGGCCCGAACGAGGACCTCACCCATCCCGCGTCGACCGCCGTGGGGTGCGAGATAGTCGTGTTTCGGATGGTCGATATCGATCGCGGCGGCCTCTGAGAGCCGTTGAAGAATCGATCGTGCGCCGGCCGTCGTAATCGACGGCGGGCGAATATCCTCATCGAGCGCCAGCAGTATGTCGCGAGCGTACTCCTCACGGTGTTCAGTAATCGCTTCTGGGCGGTCTCCTCGCTCCGATAGCTCTTCCTCGACGAGCTCTGCGAGCGTCCGTTGGTCGAACGTCGGGAACACCGACCATCGCTCTGTCGGCGGGTCCATCAGCTGACGGTAGCTGCGTAGCGGCGAGATCACCGGATCAGGAACGCTAGCGGCGTCCCACTGCTGTTTCTTCCGGTAGACGTCCATACTCCCGTCCTCAAGCGAGAGGTCCTCCCAACGGACCCCGCGCCGGCGGGGGTCGTTCGGATCGCGGAGGAGTTCACCGACGCGAACGGCCGTGTACGCCAGGACGAACACCAGCGCTCGGTCACGAGCCGCTTTCAGCGCCGCGTAGCGCGCTCCCTGTTTGTCGAGCGGGTCGGTATCCTCCGGGAGTGTCGTATACGTCTCGACGGCGTCGCGGGCTCGGCCGTCAACGTACCGGGTGAGCGCGTGGCGCTGTTCTGACGTCCAAGCCTGCTGATCGCCGGGCTTGCGGCCGTCGTCATCGGGGAGTGGTGCCATCGCACTGGCCCGTTGCGCGTAGTGCGCCTCGAGATACCCCTCGTTGACACACCAGCCGCACCACGCAGAGATATAGCGGTAATAGGTTTGTACAGTGTTTTGTTTGAGTCCCCGATCGCCACTGAGATGCCGAGCGTACTCCCGGAAAACGCGTTCGTCGAGGTCTCCGAAGATGGGATCGCGGTCACCGTCTTCGGGGACGATCCCGGTCCAGCTGTCGCTACCACGGTCGCCGGCGGCCCACTCGGCGAACCGCTCGAGCTCGCGGGCTGCGTTCCGTCGATAGTTCCCGCCGTCGCCCCCGCGGCCTTTCCCCTTGTCCTGGAGGTAGCGCTCGAAGGAACTCGTGAGTGACTGATCAGCGCGTTCTCGGGGTGTCATGGTCCCTCGTTCGCGTACTGGTAGGTCGGACGGACGTCCTCAAGGAGCTCTTCGACGATTTCCCAGAGGACCAGGGAAGGGGTCTCGTGTTGGAATGTAATCCCCCAGCGGTCCTCCGTATCGGCAACTGAGTACTGGAAATGCGCCCGTCCGAGATCGGGATGGTCCTCATCCTGGTGCCAGCCGGGATGAAATCCCGTATTTGGGTCGGTGTAATTGATACGGAACCAATCGTGTGGGTCCTGTCGATACCACTTGACGGTCAGTTCCGGCGAATTAGGACCTCTCGGGGGATCCAGGCGGGCCGGATCGAAAATCGCCCGCAGCTGGGTGGCCTCGATATCGTCAGGAACGTACTCGACAGCCGTGATCTGGGGAACACAGTCGAGGACGTCCCGCTTCAATTGGGCGTAGAGGTTTGCGTTCGGGTCACCACCTGGATGCGGGACCGACATCGGTTAGCTGCTGGCCTCGGCAGACTCTGTCGTCGGAGCCAGGAAGTCCCATTCGCGGATGGCGAAGCCGACGATCTGGATACGCCGCTGAAGGTGGTCCCACTCGCGGGCCATCTCACGGCGACGTTCTTCCTCCTCAGCGTCAAGAGACTCGTCAGCGAGCGTCCCGCGAAGCTGGTTCGGTGATTCGACCTCGAATTCATTCTCCCAGTCGCGAATCTGCGCCTTCATATCGCCGAGACGGTCAGTGAGATCCTCGACAGTGTGCCCGCTGTCTCGAAGCCGCATAGCCTCCTGCATCGCTTGGCGACGGTAATCAGGATAATATGTGGTGTGAGTCCCGCTTTCGTCACGGTGGAGGATGCCATCGTCGACGAGCCGATCGAGGACGCGTTTGGTCGGCTCGTGTGACCAGCCCGCTTCCGAGGCGATCCAGTTGGCTGTTCGCGGCTCCGACAACTGCCGGACGGTCATCCTCACGCGGTCCTCACCCGTGGTCTGGCGTTCCATCAGGCCCTCGGAGTTCGATTCGTCTTCGGACATACAACACCGTTCGCACTTTGTCTTAATATAGGTTGAGGTCATTAGTTCTATATCGAATATATTATTTCGCCATCGCCTCGACCTCGGCTGAGGAGAGTCAGAGAAATCTCGAACCCCGTCCTTGGGGGTTCTACCCCACGGGAAGCGCCGTCGTGAGGCGGTTGCAGCATTCGTGCTTCACCGACGGCGTCGGGGTACTTCAAAGTGGTCGTGATTATCCAAGTAATCACACCCAATCCGATTGTCGGTAGATTCGTCTGTTGAGTGGAAGCACGGGTGTTCTACGCCTCGTTTTCGGCAATAGGGCAGAGGGGTAAACTATATGTCGCTATATAGAACTGGGGGCCCGGGAGTTACACAACCTCGGAGGTTGGGGTTGATGCGTGCCTTCTATTCGATTCACCCGTCCTGAACCAAAAATCGAGATTGAACTCCCCTTGGCGGCTTTGCGCTGGTTACGCTTCCGGAATCTCTTGAATGTCGAGTTCTCCGTCTGGCAAAACGTACGCCCCGAGGTGAGTATCAGTTCCGTCTGTTCGGACGGTCGACGTCTTCGGCGGCCTTGATTTCGTCTGTTTTCTCAACTTCGGCGAATAGCTCTCGATATGCGTCGGGCTCGAAGAGGTTGTTCCGGTCGAACAGCTCGCGGGCGGCGTCGGTGAGCTGAAAGAACCGGTACGGCTGGCCCCGTTCGAGCCCCTCACGATCTCGTTCGATGGCCTCGATTAGTCCCACCTCCTCCAGTCGTATGAGGTGGTCGGTGAGCGTCGACGCTGCGATACTCGGATTGTAGTATTCGAGTTCTTTCTTCGAGGGCGCACCTTTCGGGTGACCGACAATCGTCCCGATGATATTCGCGCGGGTCGTGTCGTCGAGGACACTCAACGCTGCGATCGGATCGAGGCCGGCTGCGTTCTCGGCTGGCGTGAGCGGGGTGGCGTCAGGCCGGGACATTGTGTATGGGTGTTTGTCTCCCGGTCGGATAACCATTTTGGTGAAATTCGAAGTGGTAGTCAGAGTGCTTGCGTATTCCACTTCCGGTCGGATTTCCGTACCATTAGGTGGCGGTAGTGAATCCTACCAAGTATGACTAACGACGACGCTACCCGTGCCGTCATCGACAAATTGGGTGATCAGCCGGGCGAGACGCTCACACCCGAACGGGTTGAGGCGATCCAAACCGCGATGCACGAGGACCTCGGACGGTTCATCAACAACACGTCCTATTTCGTTCTCGGTTCCTACGATGAGGAGGAGCGGCCACGATTGAAAGCTGTTCGCGACCAACTCGCGAGCGATGCCGCAGCCTCGAACTCCGATGACGGGGTCGACGCGTTCCTGATGGACGATATTCTGGACGTCTCGGAGTTCTTCACATCGAAATTCAAGCTGCTGGTCAGCTACGCGGATCATATCGTGGGGGTGTACGAACACTCCCAGGGCGGGCATGCGTGGGAAGCAGGCTACATCGATCAGCCGAACTATCGGGATCGGACGCGAGCGTTTTATCGAACTTACGAGACTGAGGAGGAACAGTACGCGGCCTACGACGGGATGTTCGCACATTATCTCCTCTCGATGGAGCGCGTGGATCGTGCGTACAAGTGGACAACACCCGAGGAACTTCGTGACTGTGTGGCTGATGCCTACGCGCCCGACTGACGACGTGAGGAACGACTATTTGCGTCGGACGTTGACCTCTCTTGTGATGGTCGAAATCCCTGACAACCTTTGCTAGGTATTCAGTGCGACTGTTGGGTCTGACGACGGAAGCTACACACTCAAGCTTCCAGCGAGCGAGGTACGCCACGACGCCATCCAGTCCGGTGAGACGTATCGAATCGTCGTTCTCGAACCCGGGCATACACCACTGCGATCCGATACCCAGTCCTCGGACACGTCGTCAGAGACGGCTGTGACCCCTCAAGAAACCGGTCCTCCCAAGCCGGGTCGCGTAAAGTTAGAGGATGAGGCGTTCGACTTCAGAGTGCTTATGGCCGAAATCGAACGCCTCAGCGAAGGTATTGCGTGGATCAACTTGTCGTTTGTGGAGCGAGATCGAACTCCACGATGGGCGATTGAAATAGGGATCCGCTGTCACTTAGCCGGTATGTCACTGCGTGAGGTAAGTAAACATCTCGAAAGGTTTGGAATCGATCGGAGTCACGTCGCTGTTCATAACTGGGTTCATAAAGCCGATCTACAGCCGATCTCGACCGTCTCAGAGGATCAACTCGCGGTTGACGAAAAGATGATCCGCCTCCATGGTCAGAAATTCTGGCTGTACGGCGCGGTTGATCCGTATACGAACGAGATCCTCCATCTGAGCCTCTATCCGACCACAAATAAACAGACGACGCGATGGTTTCTGACCGAGCTACACCGGCGCTATCAGCTCAATAACGTTGAATTTCTCGTCGATGACGCAGACTATCTCGGATCAGTTCTCGCTGAAGACGGCTATCGATTTCAAGTCATTCAACACGGAAATCGGAATGCTATCGAACGTGTCTTTTGGGAAATAGAACGACGAACATCATCGTTTGCGAATGGTTTCAGCAATGTCGCGCTCGAGACAGCTCAAGATTGGCTCGAAGCCGTCGCCGTCTACCACAATTCACGCCAAACTTAACGCGACCCCTGTGGGCCGGTCGTTGTAGAGTGTCTGTGAGACGATGACGGCGTGGACGAATCGCGGAGCGATTCGTTCGCACACCAGAAATCTGCGATTTCTGGGGACGCTGTATCCCCGCCCTACTGCGCTACTCGGTCGCTGCGCTCCCTGCGTTGCTCCTTGAGGACGGGGCCTTAGCGCCTGAATTTTAGGTAAAACGGCCGTCCCTTGTGGTTCGAGAGAATGAGCCAGGGTCGAGCGTCCTCGTCACCTTTGAACGGATCATCGCCGTAGACGACGTCTCCACGCTCGAAAATCGGAGCGCCTCCGTCCGTCACTGTTCGTCCTCGACGTTGGGGTGCGGCTCGCTGGGCGCGTGTTCCCGCCAAGACTCCTCGTCTTCTGTACCGAGTTGCTCGTTGAACAGTGTGGTCGCGCGTTCGTAACCACTGTATCCGTCGAGCCGCTCAGCATCGTCGGTTATCGCCCAGTACGTTGCTTTGTGTTCGACGAGGTCGCGATCCTTCAGTCGGGAGAGCGCTGTACTAACTGCGCCCTCGTCGACGGCGATCTGGGAGGCGATTTCGCGGGCCTTGAATGCGCGATCATCGTTAGCAGCGAGAAACCCGAGGACTTGCTCAGGCACGGAGAGTTCTTCAAGCTCGTCCTCACTTGTATTCTCAAAGGTATCTCGGTCGATCGACATCGCTGAATAGAGATACGGTATTCTCTGTAAAAAGTGTTAGAAGTGAAAGCTACGAAAGCGCCGAAGGAAACGATTCGTCCATAGCCACGAAGCAGTTCAAGAACCGTATGCATTGTGACGGCCAGTCTCAACTTCTCGCTCAACAACTCCTTCTTCGGACTGGACGACAGCAACGTCGAGGAGCTGACCGAGAACGTGGCACCGTTCATCGGGAACACAACCTTCCGGCGGACGGACGGGTGGCACACCTACCGGCACTACACCATGTACGAGGCCTTCGAGAAAGTCTCGGCGGTCTTCCAGCACCGAGGAGCGGTTCGACCTCTGCGGCGGCGGCCGTGGTCGACGGCGGCGTGGCCGGTCTCTCAGCCGCGGTGTTCACTGCCCTTCGGGCTGGACACGCTCGTCGTCAACGCGGGCGGGTCCATCCTCCGGCGTCATTGTGTGCAGCGTTACGGATATTCGAGGGGAAGGCCCGCGTGTGGGGCGGGGAGAACGTCAATCCTCGCCGAGTTCTGAAAGGCGAGCCTGAATTTCCTCAGCATCCGCATCAGAGAGCGCCTCAACACCGAACTGGACAAGTAGTGGGTAGAAGTGGCGATTCTTTTTAAATTCGTCCTGGCCCGCCTTCCGGAGCTTTAGCTGGGACTCGAGGTAAGTATCCTCCATCTCGGAGAGGACAGCATCGGGGATGTAGATGGTCCGCCCGTTCCACTCGTCTTTGATGTTCGTCTTCGTTTTGCTCGTTTTACTCGTTTCGGTCGTTTCACTCGTTGAAGACGATGACGTCGTTTCGGTCGATGAACCGGTTTTCACCGATTCGCTCGCCTCACTCGTTTCGCCGGAATCGGCCTCATCGTCCTCGTCTTCGTAGTTACCCTCGATGCCGGACGCATCGCCCCAGCCGTCGGTCATGCTTCCACCTTCTCGGGCGCGGTCTTCTCGAACGTCTCGTCGAACAGATCGGCGAGCTCGTTGAACAGTTCGCGTGCATCCTCGACGCGCTGGTTCTCCTTCCCGAACCCGAAGACCGACACCCCTTCGCCAATCGACTGGGAGAGATCGGTCCGCTTCGGGATCTCGAACACCGGGAGAGAGTACGCCGATCTGATCTCCTCGATGGTCTCTCGGTGTTCGCTGTTCTGTTCGACCCGATTACAAACGATCGCGAGCCGATTGATGTCGCCGTATGCCGGTTCGAGGGAGCTCAGCTGCTTCGCGAAAATCTGGAGGCTGTTGGCGTTGAGCTTCTCGGGAATGACGGGGATGACGACGTTGCCAGTCGCGACAAGGGCGTTGTCGGTGAGGACGTTCAGAGACGGCGGCGTGTCGACGATGACGTAGTCGTAGTCCTTATTGAGTTCGTCGAGAGCCATCTCCAGTCGCTCTCGGCTCTTCGGCGCCTCGAGCAACGTCTGGATGTTCTTGTTGTTCGCGAGCTTCTCGCTCGCGGGGAGGATGTCGAACTCCTCGTGTTCGACGACGATGTCGTTCACCGACTCCATCTGGTCGAAGTCGAGGACGTCGAACAGCGTCGTGCGGTCGGTGTCGTAGTACAGATCGTTGTAGCCAAGCGAACAGGTGAGTCCCCCGTGGTAGTCGATATCGACCAGGAGGACGTCGTGGCCGCGGGCGGAGAGTGCGCCGCCGGCATGAATGACGTCAGTCGTCTTCCCCGCGCCTCCCTTCTGATTCGCCACCGTGATTCGTGCTGTGTTGGTGTCAGCCATTGTTTCGTTTCTCTCGTTGTATTCGTTTCGTTCGTTTTGATCGTTCGGTTCGTTAGGTTCGGTGAGGGAGTTTCACTCGGGTGGAGGAACACGACCATATTAAAACCAACTGCTCGTTACACTCGTTGAACCGAACACACTCGTTTCCATCAACCCACTCATTCAGTTCGTTTAATTCGTTTCTTTCGTTTTATTCGTGTTTCTCATTCTTTTCATCGAATAGAAGGCACCCAGTTCAGGCTCAACCAGTTCGTTTTCCAGAACGCGTTCAATATTTTCGTTTACTTCGTTCTATTCATTTTGTTCGTTATGCTCGTTATGCTCGTTTAGGGAGTTTTAGGGGGTTAAGCTTCTCTCGGAGAGAACCGAAAGAGTGTGTTCGTTCTGGACCAACCGTCTCGATACCGGTCAATAGCGCTCTATCGCCGTATACCGGGCTCATAGTTCGTTTTATGCTCGTACCGTGAGTGTCCCGAGTCGATGGGAGCAACTGAGAATGTTCGGCGGCGCTGTCGAGTCGTAGCGGAACCGAACCGCGATATGGCCGTGACGCTGTGCGGTGTCAACGGGCGGACGTATCAAGTTATCGACGCTGCTGAGGCGGTCCGCGAACGATTAAAACAACTGGGTCCCGGCGACACCGTCAGGGTCGTCCTTCAACCGGTCCGGTGTCGTGGCGACGGCTGGCGGATCACTCGGCTAGACGAAACGACTCCACGGAGGCCCCTGCTTAAGAGACCGGTCTGCGACTCGGAACGGCAATTTGCCACGAAACGGACATCCCGGTAGACGCTTCGGTTCCCGCGGTTCACCACAGTTCGCAGCTGCGGTTTGCCCGCTGTATTCACTACCACTCTCTCGTCACCCTGCAAGCCAAGGAAACGGGAAAGTTTCAAATGGTTTCCCAGCACTAATCAGTTAAATGACCGACGAAGAGTACGTGATCCCGCCAGGCGGGGGAGTTCCTTGGCGGGACCTGACGATGGACGAGGCCAATCGCCCGACAGAGCGTGAACTGGAGATCACTGCTATCGAGACGATGGCTCTCCAAGGGAATTTCACTTGGGGGCTTATAAAAATCGAGACAGACACCGACCACTACGGCATCGGTGAGGTGTTCGTCGGTCAGGAGGCGTTGGATATCGTTGAGCGTGACGCGCACCTCCTCGTCGGCGAGAATCCACTTGACGTCGATAGGCTGAGCGAACACTTAGAACAGAACCGCACGGCGACGGGGACGATGGGGCAGGCGGCATTCAGCGCCGTCCAGACGGCCCTCCTCGATCTCAAAGGAAAGGTTGCCGACCTCCCCGTGTACGAACTTCTTGGTGGGAAGTACCGCGACGAAGTCAGGGTGTACTGTGACACCCACGGCGGTGAGTCGCTGGGAGAGGCCCAGAAGCGAGACCCCCGTGATGTCTACACTCCGGAGTCGTACGCCGAGGCGGCCCGCGGCGTGGTCGACGAGGGGTTTGATATCCTGAAGTTCGACCTCGACGTGCCGACGCACCGTTCGGCGGATACCGCTTCCCGTCGCCTCGACAACGAGGCCATCGAACACAAGGTCTCACTGATCGAAGCGGTGCGGGACGAGATCGGATACGATATCGATTTGGGTGTCGATCTTCACTGGAACTTCACAGCCGAGACAGCGATGCGTCTCGTCGACAAACTCGAACCATACGACCTTGCGTGGGTCGAGGATCCAGTCCCCCCCAAGCGCATCGAAGCCCACCGTCGGGTCACTGAGCAGTCAACGACGCCGATACTGACCGGCGAGAACGTGGTCACCGTCGACGGGTTCAACGATCTCGTGACCCAGGACGCGCTCGACATCGCGGCACCGGACGTCAACCGGTGTGGCGGCCTGTGGGAGCTTCGAAAGATTGCGACGATCTGCGATATGTACGGCGTCCCGCTTGCGCCGCACAACATCGCGAGTCCGGTCGGCACGATGGGCGGTGTCCACGCGATGGCCGCGATACCGAACGTGATCGCCTTGGAGTACCACGCCCGGGACGTCCCGTGGTGGGACGACCTCATCACTCGAACCGGTGAGTCCGGCCCGGTCATCGAGGACGGAACCGTCGACCTCCCGGAGGGACCGGGTCTCGGCATCGAAATCGACCGCGATGTCGCAGCGGAGTACCTCACCGAGGACAGCGAACTGTTCTTTTAGAACTCGACGGCGAGTGTTTCGTCCTCGGTCACGGCCCACTCACCCGCGTCTGGGTTCCGGTCAACCCTTTCGAGTGTCTCGGGGGCGCTCGTCTCCTCGGTCTCGATCGTCACGGTCGCCGGAATCCGTTCGACCCCCTCGACGGTAGCGCTGAACCGGGTTTCCGAGAGTGACCCGTCAGCTGCTGGTTCGAATCTGAACGCGAGTGATTCGTGTGTCTCGTTCGCTTCGAGCCGTATTGTCCCGGCAACATCACCATCGGCGTACTCGAAGGCTGCGTCGTTCCGGCCGCGGTCGAGTGGGATCTGAAGCGTCACGGCTTCGAAGGCGGCGTCCGGCACCGACTCAGTCGGTTCCATCGTCGGCGTGATGGTGCCGGCCCGGAGAAACACCGGCATGTCGTCGAGGTCGACTTCCCGAGAGATGGTCTGTCCGCCCTCGTACCGCTTACCCGTCCAGTAGTCGACCCAGGTCCCGTCCGGGAGGTAGATGTCGACGTACCCGTCACGTGTCAACACCGGCGCGAGCAGGAGGTTCTCACCGATCATGAACTGGTCGCCAATGCCCTGGACGCCACGGTCGTTCTGGAATTCGAGTACGAGCGGCCGCATCACGGGGAGGCCCGTCTCGGGAGCGCGCTCAGCGTACGAGAAGAGGTACGGTAACAGTCGGTACCGCTCCCGCGCGTAGTCACGGACGATGTCGAGCGCACGGTCGCCGAACTCCCACGGTTCTCTCGGGGTCGTCCCGTGGAACCGGGCGTGGCTGTTACCGAGTAAGCCGAACTGCGCCCACCTGACGTACAGTTCGGTCGATGGTTCACCGTGGAACCCGCCGATGTCCGCGCCCCAGAATGCGTAGCCCGAGAGGATGAGACTCAACCCACCGCGGAGGGACGCCGCCATCGCCTCAAAGGTGGTGTTGGGGTCGCCGCCCCAGTGGATGGGATACTGCTGGCCACCGGCCCACCCTGGACGTGCCCATAGAATCGGTCGACGGTCGGGTCTGGCTTCGGCCATCGCCTCGTAGACGGTCTCCGTATAGCGGTGTGCCTGCCGATTCCGACTGACTTTACCGCTCGTCATATCGTGACAGATAGCGTCTTCGGGCAGATATTCGCCGAAGTCCGTTTTGAAGGCGTCAACACCCATGTCCAAGAGGTGTGCGTGACGGTCCTTCCACCACTCGACGGCCTCGGGGTTCGAGAAGTCGACGATACTACTGCGGGTGGGTGACCAGTTCAGCCGCGACAACATGTACGGCTTCCCCCCTGGGTCGGACACCAGATAGCCGTTCTCCCTGGCCTCATCGAATGCCTCCGTCGATGTCGACAGATACGGATTCTCCCACAGGGAGAGTTTGAATCCTTCGTCGTGTAGCTGTTCGATCATTCCCTCGGGGTCGGGGAAATCCTCGCGGTCCCACAAGAGGTCACACAACTGGTCGTCCTTGAGCCACGGCGGATCCAGATGCAACACGTCGCTGGGGATCTCCTCCGATCGGAGCCGGGTTGCGACCGACTCTAACTCCTCTCGATTCTGGTATGCCAGCCGTGACATCCAGATCCCGAGGCTCCACTTCGGAATCGAACCGGGCCGTCCGCTCAACGCCGTGTAGTTCTCAATGATGTCTTTAAATGAGGGACCGTAAAAGAAGACAAACTGGAAGTTATCGTCGTGAACGGCAACCTCGTTCGACACCGTCGACTCGCTCCCGATGTCGAAATCCACCTTCCGGTAGGTGTCCGCGAGGAATCCGTACCCCTTCGACGAGAGGAAGAACGGGACGTTCTTGTAGGAATGAGTCGTGTCGGTGCCGTGCGGTTGCGTGACCCAAGACTCGACGTGTTGGCCGCGCTTTTCGAATTCGGTGAACTTCTCGCCGAGCCCGAAGATGCGCTCGTCTCCCTGGAGTTTAAACGCGGCACCGGTCTCCGTGGTCCGAAGCGGCCATCGGTTCGTCTCTTCCGCGGTGAATCCGAGTGGCCGTGATCGAGCACCGCCCTTGGCGACGGCGTCGTCCCGCTGTTCTGATAGTAACCACCGGCCGTCCACGGTCTCGACCCGAAAGGACCACTCCGTCAGCTCAACTGTGACACACAAATCGGTGGTCTCGATCACGAGGGTTCCGTCGTTTTGCTGGATGTCGAGTTGGTTGGGACCGTCCCAGACGCTCTCGTTGAGCGGCAGCGTCTCGGTCCCGTCCCGCACTTCAGGTGTCGCGTAGAACTCGAAGCGGAACACGCTGTCGTTGTAAAACCGGATTTCGACCGGATAGCCAGTTTTCGGGAGCGAAAAGTTTCCGACTTCACCGCCGTCGTACTCGACCTCGCAGTCCAGAACCACCCCGTCGTCACGCTCTGCTAACACCGTCGCTTCTGCGACCGTTGCACGCGGCATACTAACACCCTCCACATCCAACCCTAATATATCATTCCCCGGGTGTGTGCTCGAACTCTGGCGAACGGGTGAACGCAGTGCTCGGGTGCGGCCTCCGCCTCCCAGACGGCTATCTCCCGGCGATCCATGCCAGGGTGATCCGGTTATATGACCCGGGCGCTCGTGAGCTATCAGTATGCGGCTGATAAGGTTCGCGACGGACGGTGCCACTGCGAGTCTCGGCGTCCACAAGCCCGATAGCGGCGTGGTGGTCGACCTCGAAACGATCGGCGATGAACTCGATGTCGGGCTCTCGGAAACCATGCCGGAACTGCTGGCCGAGCCACGGTGGCGCGAGAAGCTCGATCTGCTCGTGACCCACGCGGCGGAAACCGGGGCAGGCGAACGCGACGCGGAAACCGTTGAGCTGCTGGCACCCATCGAGTCCCCTGGAAAAATCATCTGTGTGGGTCTCAACTACATTGAACACGTCGAGGAGGGCGGGCAGGAGCGCCCGGAGAACCCGATCCTGTTCTCGAAGTTCACGAACGCCATCACCGGCCCGGACTCGGAGATTGCGTGGGACCCGGAGTTAACAGCGGAGGTCGATTACGAGGCAGAGCTCGCCCTCGTCGTGGGCGACCGCACGCGCAGAGTGGCCCCGGAGGAGGCGACGGATCACCTCGCGGGCTACACCGTCGCGAACGACGTCTCCGCGAGGGATCTACAGTTCGCCGACGACCAGTGGGTCCGTGGTAAAAGCCTCGACGGGTTCTGTCCGCTCGGCCCCTCCATCGTCACCGAAGACGAACTCGACGACCCCGAGGCCTGCTCGATCTGGACGGAAGTAAACGGCGAGCGACTCCAAGACTCGTCGACATCGAACCTCATCTTCGACATTGACACCCTCGTTTCGTTCTGTAGCGACGCGTTCACGCTCGAGCCGGGGGACGTGATCCTCACTGGGACGCCACCGGGCGTGGGTGCGTTCCGGGAGCCGCCAATTTATTTGCAGGACAGTGACACCGTCGAGGTCGGAATCGAGGGCATCGGCACATTGACCAACCACTGCGGCCACGACTGATTCGCACGGACAGATCACTCCGGACCACGCCGACTTTGACAGGCAAAGGAGTCATAACGAACTGATTCTTAGGATAGGTAATGCCTGAGAGTAGGAGCCTGATTGCGTCGGTTTTCCCCGATCGTGCCGTCGAGTCGGCATCCGCCTCGACCGCCGGGAACTCTAAGCGGACGGTCGCCGTGTGGTTCGAGGAGGAGGATCCTGTGGTGTTACAGTACTCCACCGACTCGTCACTGCGGACCGAGGGCGAATTGGCGCGCGCAATCCGCACCCGAACGGCCGTTCCAGTCCCGCGGGTTGTCGAAATCGGGTCCCATGGAGCGAGCAGCTACATCGTCAGCGAGCTGGCTCCGGGGAAGAACCTGCACAGCCGGTTCGCCGGTCTCGACCGTGAACCGCAGCAGCGGATCGCTCGGCAGTTCGGCCACTACCTCGCCGAGATTCACGACGCGTTCAGCTTTGAGGGAGTGGGTCAAGTCAACAGTTCGATGGGACCGGACGGCCTGCAGTTCCACGCCGCTGAGTCTGATGACTTCGAGGGCTGGTTTCGCCGATACGCGAGGGAGGGAATCGAAGCGTTGCCCGACCCGTTCGACCCGGTTCGTGGTCGGCTCGAAGACGCGGTTCTGTCGTGGGGATACGACAGCGACTGGGACCCGCGTCTCTTTCCGTGGGACCTCCGTCCGGGGAACGCGCTTGCCATGGACGGCGAACTGTCCGCAGTCCTGGACTGGGGCGACCCGCTCGCGGCCCCACCGGGGCTTGCCGTCGCAAAAGCGCAACACCTTATCGCGGACTGGTACGTCGAAGACACCGCGCCGGTCCGGTCGGCGTTCCGCGACGGGTACGAGTCGGTCCGTCCGTACCCAACGGTACCGACGGTCTTCTCCCTCGTGGCAGTCCTCCGATCGGCAGTCGACTCACACGGGGTCGTCACCCGACCGCGATACCCGGAATGGACCGGCGAGAAGGCGGTCGCGTTCCACCTCGATCGACTGCACGACATCTTGGCGGAGGCCGACGAGGACTGATCCGGGTCGTTGTCGTCTTCGGCGGCGATCGACGGTACGAATCGGCGACCACTGACCACCGGCGAAGTGAATCGTCCGGCGGGAACACCTCGATTCGGCGGGCTAACACCGAACAGGCAGCACACGATATATATACCAGGGGTGAATTAATTATTCCGATGGGCAAGATACTACTACTCCGACACGGGGAGACCGAATGGAACCGAGTCGACCGGATCCAGGGGTGGCGAGACATCTCACTCAACGACCGTGGTCGGAGCCAGTCTAGGGCAGCGTCGCAGTTTCTCGCGGAGCAGTATCCGGATCTCAACCGCATAGTCGCCTCTGACCTGTCGCGAGCCGCGGAGACGGCCGAAACCGTCGTTTCAGCCCCCACGTTCGATGACCTCAACGTCGAGTACGACACGCGGTGGCGCGAGCGAGACTTCGGCATCTACGAAGGAGACCGGGGAGACACGTTCTTCCAAGAGAACCCCGAGTTTGCAGTCATCGACGGGCTAGAAGGGGCGAAGCAGAACGTGCCAGAAGACGGGGAGAGCTACATCCAGTTTAGAGATCGCATCTTGGACGGATGGTCGGAGCTGCGGACCACCGACGAGACGGTCCTCTTGGTCACCCACAGCGGGGCTATCAGGACTATTATCGCCGCGGTAGAGGACATTACCATCGACCGCGCGCTTCTGGACTACAAGATTGCCAATGGCAGCATCACCGAAGTGGTCGTCGAAGACGAGGTGTGGCTCGACATCGTCAACCGGATCGAACACCTCTCGCCGTCACTGTGAGACGGGGGTGGTTCACCGATATCCGTGCCGCGAGGGACGCGTAACTGTTTTGGTCGATTCGTCCGTCAGGTCCGTATGGAGACCGTTCCGTCGCTCGAACGCTTTCGTCGTCGAGACTGGCTGAAGACCGAACCCGAGGGCAGTGTTCGGTTCGCACTCGTCGGACTCGGGTCATTCACGCGCGAGTGGATCATTCCTGCCTTGGAGCGGTCGACGTACAACGAGGCGACCTGTCTTGTCAGTGGGGACGCGGAGAAAGCCGACCGAATCGCCGAGGAACACGGCGTCGGGTCGGCCGTCACGTACGAGGGGTTCCTCGACGGCACGGCTGACGACAGCTACGACGCGGTGTACATCGCGACGCCGAACGCCCTGCACCTGCCCTACGCCGAACACGCCGCAGCCAACGGGAAGCACGTCCTCTGTGAAAAGCCGATGGAGGCCACGGCCGACCGCGCTCGAGAGATGGTCGAGACGTGTGAGGCCGCGGGTGTAACACTGATGGTAGCGTATCGACTCCAGTTTAACCCGACCGTCCGCTGGGTGCGGAGCCTCCTCCGTGAAGGGACCCTCGGGATGCCGGTCCACGTCAGGGGCGCCATGTCCCAGGACATCTTCGAGGCAATCTCGCCCGACCCGAATCAATGGCGTCTGGATCCGGAGCTCTCCGGCGGGGCCGCACTGGCCGACCTCGGGTTGTACCCGCTGAACACCAGCCGATTCCTCCTAGATGCCGACCCGACCGAGGTCACCGCGCAGGTGAGCAACCGCCACGACGCGTTCGAGGGCGTGGACGAATCGATCGCGTTCACTGTCAGCTACGACGACGGAACGGTGGGAGCCTACACGGCAAGCCAGCGATCCGACGTGACGAGCCACCTCCACGTCACCGGGACGGCGGGGACCGTCAGACTCGAACCGACCTTCTTCGGTGAAGTCGAGGCCACCCTCCAGACCGACGAAGGGACTCTAACCGTCGAACCGGGCGAAGAAAACGAGATGATCGAGGAGTTCGACTACTTCGCGAGCCGCGTCCTCACCGACGTAGACGTAGCCCCTGACGGCCGACACGGCCTCGAGGACATGCGGACCATCGAACGACTGTACCGAGACGCGGGGCTCGACCTCGGCTGACCGGCGGCGATCGGTCCGGGGATGCCTCCTACCCGGAACCGGCGGACGAACAGACATGGCCGACAACGGGCGTGGCCAAAGGGAGACAGTTGGCGGAATACCGGACAGAGAACACCTCGAAAGCAGCCCCTGAGAACGGGGCACTGTCGTCTGAAGGCTACTGAACCGCCTGATTCTTCAGGCTGATCGCCTCGCCGCTGTCCGCATCGAACAAGTAGACATTGGCCCGGTCGATGCCTGCCGTAACCAAATCCCCGGGTGAGGGGCGGACTGACGCTGGCGCCCTCACCGTCATATCCGTGTTCTCGACGCTCAGGAACAAGAAGTTACCGTCGCCTTGGTACTCTACCTCAGTCACTGACGCGGTGGCCGAGAGGTCCCTCGATTCGCCGACGACGATATCCTCGGGTCGGAGGCCGAACACGACATTCCGGACCCTGCCGTCGGCGCCCGTCGAGTCAATCGTACCCAGTTCCTGACCGAATAGGCTGACAGTCTCCCCGTCGACACTGCGTTCGACGGTGTTCATCGACGGACTGCCGAGGAACTCACCGACGAATCGGTTCGCAGGCTGGGTGTACGCCTCCTCCGGGCTTGCGGCTTGCTGCAGCCGTCCGTCATTCAGGATGGCGATCCGGTCGGACATCGTCATCGCCTCCTTTTGATCGTGAGTGACGTATATTGTAGTGATGTCGAGGTCCCGGTGGATGCGCTGTAGTTCGCGGCGCATTTCCGACCGAAGTTTGGCGTCGAGGTTCGAGAGGGGTTCATCGAGGAGGAACACGTCCGGTTCGCGGACGATCGCACGACCCAGCGCGACCCGCTGTTTCTGACCGCCAGACATCTCGTCAGGCGTGTCATCGAGAATGTCCGTGATCTCAAGCAGTTCGGCCATCTCGGTGACGTGCTCGTCGCGCTCGTCCTTCGACATGCCTCCGGCGTGTTTCAGCCCGTAGGCCATGTTCTCCCGGCCAGTCATGCTGGGATACAGAGCGTAGTTCTGGAACACCATGGCAACGTTACGCTCGGCCGGTGCCAAGTCCTGCACTTCTCGGTCGCCGATATTGATCGTCCCCTCCGTGACCGTCTCGAGGCCCGCAATCATTCGTAGGGTCGTCGTCTTCCCGCAGCCGGAGGGGCCGACGATGACGGCGAACTGTCCATCGCCGATGGTCATGTTCAGGTCGTCGACCGCTCGCTCGGTCCCCTGTGCGTCGTTGTACACCTTCGAGACGCCTTCGAGCGTAACGCGAGTCATTAGAGCCGCCTCCCCGCGCTGTCGAACGCGACGATCTGATCCACGTCGAACTGCACTTGGACCGAGTCACCTGGTGCACCGGTCAGGTTTGGAGACTGGATCGAAAACAGCCGGTCGTTGCGTTTGAGCGTCGCCTCGTAGGTGTGGCCCAGCGGTTCGATCACGTCGAGCTCGAACGTCACTGGATCCGTGAATCGACCTTCGGTGGAGCCGCCCTTCACGATCGCGTCCTCCGGGCGAACGCCGATACGGGCCGTCTCGGGGGGCGCGTCAATCCCGATCTCGGTCATCAGCACCTCGCCGTTGAACAGTCCGCCGTCGGTGACGTCGATGAGGTTTATTGCGGGGTCGCCGAGGAACGTTGCCACGAACTCGTTGATCGGCTGTTTGTAGACCTCTTTTGGAGTGCCGACCTGTTCGATTTCCCCATTGTTCATGATGACGACTCTGTCGGCGATCGATAGGGCCTCTTCTTGATCGTGGGTGACGTACACCGTGGTAGTGCCGAGATGACGCTGAAGAGAGTGCAACTCGGCGCGGGTCTGGACGCGGAGCTTGGCGTCGAGGTTCGAGAGCGGCTCGTCGAGAAGGAAGACCCGCGGTTCGCGGATGATTGTCCGACCGACTGCTACCCGCTGTCGCTGGCCGCCCGATAGCTGGTCGGGATCCTTTTCGAGGAGTTCGGTGATCTCGAGCATTTCGGCGACCTCTTCGATCTTTTGCTGCTTGGCGTCGCCCTCCAAGTCTGTCTTCCCGAGCGGAAATGCGAGGTTACCGCGGACCGTCTTGTGTGGATACAGCGCGTAGCTCTGGAACACCATCGACACGTCCCGGTTCTGGGGCAGGGTCTCTGTAACGTCCTCAGAACCGATACGGATCTGACCCCCCGTAACCGTCTCTAGGCCTGCGATCATCCGCAGGGTAGTCGTTTTCCCACATCCGGAGGGACCGAGGAGGACGAGCAACTCGCCTGGCTGAACCTCAAGCGAGATGCCGTCGACCGCGACAGTGTCCTCGAAGTGTTTCGTCACCGATTCGAGTGTGATTCGGTAGCCTGTCGAGCCGTCGATTCCCGACTCACCGTCGTCCGTGTGGGTGTCTATCTGTGACATGTTAGTCCATGTTGCCGAAGCTGAGTCCCTCGACGAGGTACTTCTGGAGGTACAGGAAAATAATCAACACCGGGATCGTCGTCACGACCGATGCCGCCATGACGTCCCCCCAGACGTTCTCGAAGGCGTACTGGAGCTGTTCGATGCCAATCGGGAGCGTGTAGAGCCCCTGGTCACGCAGGATGACGCTCGCGTACAGGTACTCGTTCCAAGACAGGAGGAACGCGTACATGTACGTGGCGACGATCGCGGGTTTGCTCATCGGGATGGTGATCCGCGCGATCACTTCGATTCGAGAGTAGCCGTCCATCAACCCCGCTTCCTCGATCTCTTTCGGGATCGACCGGAAGTAGTTACCCAGCAGATACAGCCCCAGGGGGATCACGAAGATGAAGTGGGTCACGATGATGCCCAGTCGGTTGTTGACCAACCCGAGCGTGACGAGAATTTGGAAAATCGGGATAACGAGCAGGATTCCTGCAAACATGTAGTTGACGAGAACCCCCCGGGAGAAGATCCACCGGCCGGGGTACTCCAGACGCGCGAAGCTGTACGCGCCGAAAATCGCGAAGGCGAGCCCGAGTGCCGCCGACACTGTACCAATGAACAGACTATTCAAGAAGTACTGCACGAACGGGACCGTTTCAGCACCGAATAGCGTTTGATAGTTGGTGAGCGACAGGTCTGACACGGCGGGAACTAGCTGAGGCGTCCGCTGGTACAGCCACGCCTCGTCGACGAAGCTCGTGACGCCCATCCAGTAGAACGGAAACACCGACACGAACCCGACGAGACCGAGCGTGAGGAAGAACCCGACTCGTTCCCACAACGGTGCCTCTATCGATTGGCGCCGCAGCCGTCGGCTCATGCTACTGACCGCCTGCGACGTCTTTGTGATGATTTTCGTGAACATGTTACCAGTCCAAGAAGTATTTGACGTAGCCGATGACCATGACAAACAGCCCAATGACCATCAAGTTTGCCACGGCTGCTGCGTATCCCTGGTTCGGTGGGATCGTGTTGAACCCCCGCACATAGACGAACGTGCCGAGGATTGGAACGTTGTTGCCGACGAACAGCCACACGTCGGAGAACACGTTGAAGTTCCAGATCCATCGCAGCAGAAACACCGCTGCGAGCACGAATTTTAGTTCCGGGAGCGTGATATCTTTGAATCGAGCCACTCGCCCGGCTCCATCTATTTTTGCCGCCTCGTAGAGCTCGTTGGGGATCGAGCGAACCCGTGCCAGGATCAGCAGAAAGGCGAACGGAAAGTACCGCCAAGTGTCGAATAGGATCACCATTCCCAGCGTCTCGCGGATATTCGTGCCCGACGGGTACAGTTCGAGCACGTCCTGCAGCAGGTGAGGAACGATTCCATAGGTCGGCTGCAACAGCCATCTCCACGTGAACGCGATGGCGATCAGCGGGGCGATGTACGGCAGCAGGACGAGCCCACGCATGATCCCGTCACCGCGGAACTTGTTTCGGAAGAGCAGGGCTACGCCCAGTCCGAGAGCCGTCGCACCCACGTCGCTGAAAAAGGTGAAGATGAGCGTGTTTTGGACGGCCTCCCAGAACTCCGGATCGGACACTAACGCCTGGTAGTTGGCCAGGCCGACCCACTCGGGGGACTGAGTTGGGTCGACGGGAATTTCAGTGAAACTGAGATAGATGTTGTACGCCACCGGATACACCAGCGACGCCCCAACGAGTAGCACAGAGGGCAGAATGAGGACGTACCCCAGCAGCATCTCTTTCTGCTTGATGGTCATGTCTCGGTCGAACACCGACCGCCCAGCGATCCAATCTCGGAAGGATGTTGACATTTGTTGTGTTGTCTTAGTTTTAGTTATTTATTTTTGCAATCAGGCCAGATCATTCGATCAGATCGCGCATCTCGTCAGCTGTCTCGCTCGCGACCGTTTCTGGGTCATCACCGTCGATGACAGACCGGACGGCGTCGGTGATGAGGAAGTTGCCGGTGATATCTCCGATCTCGGGGAACACCTCTTCGCCTCGGCGACCGAACCGTTCCATGTTCTCGATCGCGTTGGGAATGACCTCGTCGATCCACTCGTCGCGGAACCGCTGGATGATCTCTTGGTCACGGAACGCATCGCTCTCCATGATATCCGGCCGCGGTGGGTTGAACAACGCGGGCTGGAGGTGCAGGAACGAAATGTACGGACTCTCGACCCCGCCTTCGGTGCTTTGGAAGTGCTCTTGGAACGACCGCGAGGCCCGGCGTGTCCCGGCATCCACGTTGAAAGTCGTCGTGGAGACCACTTCGCCGAAGGTCGTCTCCTTCTCCGGACCGTCAAGCAGCGCGGCGAAGTCGTAGTAGTCTAGGTCCTCAGTCGTCTCAGCTTGGAACGCGGTTTCGAAGTAGATACTGATGATGTTACTGCTGTAGAGGTACACCTGCCGGTCGTTCCAGATAGGGCCGACGTCCCCCGCCCCCATATCGCCCGGCGGGTTGTAGTCCCGGCACATCCGCCCGTAGAACTCCAAGGCCTCGACCATCGCGTCGTCGTCGAAAACGATGTTGCCGTCCGTGTCGAAGACGTGCGCGTCGTTCGAGAGCGCGAACATCTGGAACGTCTGCGTGGTGAACTGGCTCTGGTCGGATGCCAGCAGGCAGCCGTACTGGTTGTTGTCGGGGTCGTTAGCCGCCTCCGCGAACGTCTCGAACCCCTCCCAGGTGTTGGGGACCGGCAGATCGTTCTCCTGTCGGTAGTCCTCGCTGTACGGGATCGTCTGCGTCCAGACGTACAGCGGCACGCCGAGGTAGTTGCCCTGACCATCGTTGACGAACTGGAGCGCCCGGTCGTAGAAGGCGTCCTCCCCGATACTCTGGACCACTTGCGTCGGGTCTTCCCTCGAGACGACACCTCGACCACTGAACAGCGCCCGGTTCGACAGTTCCGCGGTTCCCGGAAGCGTCCCGGCGGCGGCAGAGCTGCCGATCTCGGTTGGCAGGTCTGCTTCCGCGATGGCACGCTGGTTCAACTCGACGCCCGTCTCCTCCTCCCACGGTTCAGCGATCTCGGTGATCGCGTCCCGCCGGTCTTGGTTTGTCTCGAAGTGGAGAAGCGTCATCTGGTCAGGGAAATCCGGTTCCGAAGTGGACCCGTCGTCGCCGTCGCCGCCGTCGTCACCGTCGCTGCCATCACTGCCATCACTGCCATCCGAGGTGTCGCCGTTGTCCCCGCCGCATCCTGCCAACCCCGCCAGCGCGAGCGTGCTGCCTTGAACTATTCTACGGCGCGTTACCGGGTTGACACTTTTCTTGTTATTGTCTCCCATATAGCACGAAATCCCGACCACACACATAAATCTTGCTCAACTGGCCAACTATGTGATTAATGATAACTGAATTAATGTAGTAGACTGGAAACCAGCTTATAATCGGACGTATTCCAATATTTTAGCGTCGTAAATTCATTATTATCGGTTGAGCGGAGCAACAACCGTCGGCTGGTTGGGAAGTACTCAGGGCAATCAGCCGACCGACTGATGGCGGATCGCTAGCGGATCTAACGACGGATGGACCGACCGGTAGCGGGCTGCCGTATAGATACCACCGCCGATAGCTGTTCAGCCGCCCTCCTCGCGAGATTGCTGACGAGCAAGGGCGTTTCACCCCCTGAATTTATGTTACGCGCCGTCAGATTCTGTGCCACTGTGGAAATCACTGGTATCACCCAGCACAGGCTACAGCACGAACTCCCCGCCCCATTCGACGCTTCGTGGGTCCCGGGCGGACAGCAGACAGAGCTAGCCGTTGATCTCTTCGAGGTACACACCGACGAAGGAATCACCGGCGTGACGGCGATGCCGTCCTTCCCAGGAGGGCTCGACCTCGAACCGGTTTTCGAGAGCCAGTTGGTGGGCGAGAACCCCCACCACGTCGAGCGGATACTCGACTTCCTCGACACGGTCGAGTTCTTGGGAGCGGACGCCCGCTACATCGAGGTGGCTCTGTGGGACATCATCGGGAAAGACGCCGGAAAGCCGATCTACGAACTGCTCGGGGGTGATGACGAGCCGATCGCCGCGTACGCGAGTACCGGCGCCATAAAACCCGCCGAGGAGCGGCTCGACTACGTAGCAGATCGCGTGGCGGAGGGGTTCGAGGCGGTCAAACTCCGGTTCGGATCGCCTGACGTCGAGACAGACCTCGACGTGGCCCGTACGATACGCGAGGAGTTTCCGGATCTGACGCTCATGGTCGATGCTAACAACGGTTGGAGTATGCGCCTAGCCGGCGAAGTCGGTCACGAGTGGTCCCTCGCCGAGGCCAAGCAGGTGGCGGCCGGACTGGAGGCGATCGGTGATGTCGCGTGGCTAGAGGAGCCGCTCCCACAGCGCAATTACCAACGACTCGCTGAACTCCGAGACAGCACGTCGATTGCGATCGCAGGCGGCGAGTCGACCGGCGGCCTCGCCTCATTCCGGGAGTACATCGACCACCGTTCGTTGGACGTGCTGCAGCCCGATGCCATCTTCGCGACTGGGATCCTCGACGGAAAAAAAGTCGCTGGGATGGCCGAGGCCTTCGGCTTCGAGTTCGCCCCGCATACGTGGTCGAACGGCATCGGCCTCGCCGCGAACCTTCACCT
Source organism: Halorubrum kocurii JCM 14978 (assembly GCF_000337355.1). Lineage (GTDB taxonomy): Archaea > Halobacteriota > Halobacteria > Halobacteriales > Haloferacaceae > Halorubrum > Halorubrum kocurii. The sequence goes on from NZ_AOJH01000006.1 coordinate 111,973, forward strand.
GCTGGCCGCGACACAGGCTCAGTGGTGTGAGTACCCCCACGAACCGCCGGGATTCCTTCCGGAGGAGCGGGATTTCATGCTCAAAGAGACGATTGTCACCGAGGACGGGTACGTGACGCCGCCTGACGACCCCGGCTTAGGGGTGGATATTGACTGGGACGTCGTCGAGGCGACCGAGGTGTAGTTCCTCTCGACTCTCGCAGCTTCGAGCTCGCGACCCTATTCTCTCAGTGGGCCACTTCGCTATCAACTCGGCCGGGCCTCCCGTAGCCGTCTCGTTTATTTTCGTACTTTCTTACCTTCGTCCACTCTTGTCGTCGCTGTTCGCTCCGAAGTCGGCTCATTTGTCGAGCCAATCCCTGCGCCAGGACTCCGTTGTCCGCGTTTGATTAAATGTGTAAAGTCTGAGCCGCCTGATATTGTAGTGCGGATCCTCCAACGAAGGAGCGATGACGGGCAGCATATCGTCGGGTTTGTAATGGCCTCCCGACCCAATGAGCATGCGGAGGAAAGTGAACACGCCCGCAGTCTTTCTAGCGAAACTGAGCGGACCAGCGACTCCCCACCGACGAGCCAGTGTCATCAGTTGCCGATACTCCATTACGCCAGGGATCCCAGTCTCGACCGGCAGTTCAATGCCCCGGTCCCGGACACCGTCGATCCAGTCAACGATGGCTTCGGCGTCGAAACACATCTGCGTGACGAGGTAGGTCGCGTGCGGAGCCTTGCGCTGCATGGCCTCGTCCAGTATCTCCGCGGCTATCTCGCTGTGGCCGGTGGGATACCCTCCGATACCCACCTCCTCGAACTCGTATCCCAGCCGTTCGAGTTCGAGGAGGACATCGAGTGCGGACTCAAACTCCCCGATCGGTTCGTCCCGGTCGCCGCCGGGAACGAAGATGTCGGTGACACCGGCTTGCTTGAGCCGGCCAGCGATCCGGTCGAGTTCGTCGGCGTCCTCGACGAATCGAGCGGCTACGTGCGGAACCACCTCGTAGCCGTGTTCCCGTGCTAGTTCGGTCTTTTCCACCGTCTGTTCCATTCCCAGATTGGGCGTCAGCACGACGGCTAGACGCGCGCCCTCCGGCAGGTGTGATATCGCCTCGCCGAACCCTTCGCCCGGTAGTGTATCGAACGTAACATCTGAAAGATACTTCTGGATGGCTGACCGGTCAATACCGGCTGCGGTCTTTTGAGACATATGCATGTGAATGACAACCAAGAATAAAAACTGAGGGGCTGTAAGGGAGTGTCACCACACCTCGGCCGGCGGTCTGTAGGGACGTACATCTACCCTATCCGAGAGTTTCCGGAGTTGTCGGGCTGCAAGCTGCGGTCGGTGTCCAGTGCAGATGTCGGGACGGTCGGGGACGCGATACTATTTTAATGGGTGGCTGGCAATGGCGTTGTATGAGTCTACAAGCTGGTATTATAGGCACCGGTGGCGTTGCCGGTATGGGGCTGCTCGGCGTCCACGACGAAGGTGACATCGGGACGAAACCCGTTCAGGCAAGTCACGCAGGTGGATATGCGAAGAGCGACTCGGTCGAGCTCGTCGCAGTTGCGGATATCAACGAAGAAAAGCTCAATCGGTTCGGTGAGGTCTGGGACATCCCAGAATCCGGACGATACATCGGACACGAGGCGATGTTAGAGACCGAGGACCTCGATGTTGTCTCGGTCGCGACACCGACCTTCCTACACCACGACCACGTCGTCGATGCCGTTCAGCTCGCCGACCCAGACGCGATTTGGTGTGAGAAACCGATCGCATCGAACGTATCGGACGCACGGAACATGGTGGATGTCTGTTCTGAGGCGAAAACGGAGCTCGTTGTGAATCACACGTCCAGGTTCACGGATAATATGCGGACGCTCCACGAGCACATCAGGGACGGACTCATCGGCGATATTCGCTCGATGACTGGACTGTTCCGCAGAGAGCTGCTCAGGAACTCAACACACGTCCTCGACACGATGACCTTGATGACTGACTCCCGCGGGCAGCGCGTGAGCGGGTATCTGAATGGGGAAAACGACGCAGTCGACGCGCTCGGCGCGGACGAGTCGGTCGACGATTCGGGCGGTGGCGGTCACATCATCTTCGAAGACGGGACCTTCGCCACGGTCGACTGTACCGTCTCCCGCGACGAGTCGACGTACGCCTATCATTTCCTCGGCACGGACGGGCGTGTTGAAGTCAACATCGTCGAGGGCTCCTGGCGGTACTGGGATCTCGTCGATGGCGCTCACGTCGAAAAGGAGTTGCCAGACTTGGAGCCAGATCCGGACGGCTACGCGAAGGGGTTCGCGAACGCTGTCGAACACATCGAGTCAGTCATTACTGGGGCGGAGTCGAACCGCTCCAGCGGCGAGGATGCGATCCGATCGCTGGAGATTATTATCGCCCTCTACATCTCAGACTTCACCGGCGGACACGTCTCGCTTCCGCTCAACCGCCCCCTCGAAAACGTGGATGTCACGTCCTGGTAGCGTCTCGACGACCGGTTGCTGACAGCGGCCGGCGAATCGGAGCGGGTGTCCCGGCACGCCGCAGTGGGTAAACAGGTCAGTCGGGTATTTGATAGTGACCGGAGGCCCCCACCGTCGAGGGTATTCCAGCCGGCCGATCAGGCCCAGAAACCCGTTTATTAGGAGTAAACGTTAATTCGGCGCAGCCTGATTAGCCCGTATGGACTCAGATCCGAACCATATCGACGCGGTCAAAACGAGTGTGCGGGTTGTTAACGCGCTCTACGATCGGGAGTCTTGTGGGGTGACAGAACTGGGGAACGAGCTCGGACTTCCGAAGAGTACCGTCTACACGCACCTGTCGACACTAGTCGATCAGGACCTCGTCATAAAGTCGGGAGACCAGTACCGGCTCTCCTTGCGGTACCTCGAGATCGGTGGCCAAGTGCGCTCCAGGACGATCTTCGACCAAGCCAAAGAGGCGGTCGACGCTGTCGCGGACGACCTGAACGAACTGGTGAACCTCATGATCGAGGAAGACGGCATCGGAGTGTACCTCTACTCGGTGCAAGGCGACGAGGCAATCGACCTCAGGACGACCCCCGGGAGACATAAGCCGCTCAACACGACGGCGCTCGGCAAAGCGATCATGTCCCAGATGGGTCCGGATCGGGTAGAAGAGATAATCGAGCGCCACGGGCTCCCCGCGGTAACTGAGCGCACGATCACCGACCGAGACGAGTTACTGGACCAACTTGACGTCATCCGTGAAAGGGGGTACGCGCGCGACAAGGAGGAGAACCTTCGGGGGGTATCGTGCATCGCCGTACCGATCGTCGTCGATCAAAATGTGTACGGTGCGCTGAGCGTTTCCGCCACAGTCAGCCGGATGGAGTCCCCGGAGCCGATCTACGAGCGACTCCGAAGCGCGGCAAATCGCATCGAAGTCACTGTCGAGTACGGGTAGTCCGCCAGCACCACCTCGCGGGACCGGCTCTTCGAGTCCGACTGTCGGGGGTCAGACAAAATCGGTTCACGGTGTTATTACGACAAAAGCCGTATGTTTAGGTTAGTCACAGTTATTTTACACGGCGAATAATTTATAATCTGGGGTGGAATATTCCGTTTACTAAGATTAAACAAAACAAGATCGTGATATTCGTGTTAACGCTTGGCATAACACCGGGCCGGAACGACTGTAGCTGAGTTCGACTCTCTTATCGACTGATTTCGACCGATAGAGGATTAACTGAGGCAGATACCCTCGACAAATTGCCGGACTGTCGGTATCGTGTCGGCTCTGTCGACAGCCTGTGAAGCGCGATACCGTTCGTACCAATTGAACAAAACGTTTTCAATGACACGTTCCTTACAGTTGTGTGAAATATCTGGCAAATAATGTGCCATGTAATCAAGAGTAGTCGCGAACTGCTGAGAAAACTCTCTATATTTCCAACTTCTAAGAGGTCGTGTGGAAACGACGAAGAGGATTCCGTGACGGCCTCACGCGACGATCGGTCCTCGTTGCGACAGAATATCGCTGTAATCAGGGCTACAATTACACTAGTACGACTGTAATTTTCTGTTGGTGCACCCATCCCACTCCGGGTGCGGCGGGCGACGGACAGCTGTGAGCTATTTGTTTACTCTCATTGAACGAATTCTCACGTGTCCATCCACGCTCCATTCCGGGTGCAAGCGGCGGATCCACTGACTATTCTCGGGCCGGACAGGGTGACTTGAGAAAGATAGGAGCGCGAATTGGAGAGGCGGACCCAACGTGTCGAGTGACGCAACCGCGAGTGACACTGTGGTCACAGCATCTCGTCAGGTGCTTTTCAACAGGAGTCCCGGTCGGGCGGAGGGTCACCGTCGCGGTGTTCCGCTGACCGCGGACCGTACCGTCGTCCGCGATGAGCGCTGACGGCGGCCGCTATCGGCGGGCAGAGAAGGGTTCGCGAGACCACGAACCCGCTAATCGGTAACAGGCTGGCCTGGCGCGGGGTAGTTAGTCGTAAAGCGTCGTCGTCGTGGGGACCTCGTCGGAGAGACCGGAGTTTTCGGCCGTCCGGATCGCGTGCTTGCGTGCTTGCTCTTTTATTTCTGCCTCGTCCATTGTCGTGACTTCCCGGTCTTCCATGACGATGTCGCCGTCGATAACGGAGTGGTGGACGTTGTGGGAGTTCGCCGAGTAGACGAGCGTCTGGACCGGCCGGTGGAATGGTGTCCACTCCAGTTCGTCGAGGTCGAGCATGATGAGGTCGGCCCGCTTACCGACCTCCACCGATCCGATTTCGTCGTCCCAGAGCAGCGAACGGGCCCCGTCGATCGTCGCCATCCGGACGGCCTTCCTCGCGGGCACCAGTTCGGGATCCATCCGAGCGTCTTTGAAGAGGCCCGCAGTAATGTACATCTGCTTGAACATGTCGGCCGACCCGGCCGCCGAGTTCCCGTCACACCCGAGCGAGACGGTGACGCCAGCGTCGAGCATTTCTGGGTACTTGCCGATGTTCGCCGCGCCCTTTGCGAGTTTAAACGAGGTCCCCGGGTTGAAGGCGACCTTCGTGTCGTGTTTTGCGAGGAGATCGATTTCGTGGTCCTTGAGTGCGACCACGTGAGCCAGCACCACGTTCGGGCCGAGCGCATCGATGTCCGCGAGACGGCTTACGGGCCACTTGCCGTACTTCTCCTGGCTTCCTTCAGCCTCTTCGATCGACGACGCGATGTGATAGGTCGTCCCGACGCCGAGCTCCTCGGCTAGCTCGCTCGCCCCGCGGTGGAGTTCGGCACTGCACGGCTCTTTGCCTTCGATGTTTGCCCAGCAGCGAATCCTCCCGTCGGCGTAGTTGTTCCACTCCTCGACGCTTTCCCTGAGGGCAGCCAGCGCCTCGTCGGCATCGTCGAAGAAGTGGTGGTCGACCATCTCTTCGGACCAGTACGGCGGGATCTCGTCGGGCATGACGTCTGCAGCGTGGCGCCCGGTAACACCACGCATTCCGGTCTCGGCGGCCGCTTTGACGCTGATGCCGGCGTCGGTCTGGGAACCCATATCGAGGAAACAGGTCGTGCCGGTCTTGATCATCTCCAGACAGGCCATCCGGATGCTCCACGGTTCGGCCACCTCATCAACCGACGCGTAGTACGGTTTCGCCCAGTTGAATACCCACGGTCGCGTGGACATATTGTCCGGGAACAGCCCCCGACTCAGGTGTTCCGAGAGGTGGAAGTGCGAATCCACAAGTCCGGGCATGAGGAGCATGCCGCTTCCGTCAAGGACGCGGTCGAAATCCGGTTCGCGATACTTCTCACCAATCTCGTCAGCAGGACCGATATCCTCGATCGTACTTCCCTCAACGACGATCGATGTGTCCTCGAGCACACTGTCGCTGGAGTCAACGGTAATGACGATGTCGACGTCTTTTATTAGTAGATTTTCCATCTTGTGGATACTCCATTTGCGTCGTCAGATCAGTTCTGTAGCATCTGTAATGATACTGTCGGCGCGATGGGCGATCGCGTCTTGGTGCAGTGTGAGGAGTACGACACCGTCAGGTGGGGTCATCTGGGGACCGTCGTCATCGGTCCCTCCCGAGCCCGGTCAGTCGTGACACTCGATCCGGTTTCCATCCGGATCAAAAAAGTAGACCGACGTTCCGTAGCTGGTCGCCTTTGGGCCATCGTCGATGGTGACATCGTTGGCCTCAAGCGACTCCACCAAGGCGTCGAACTCCGGAACCTGGAACGCCACATGTTCCACCGCTTGTCCTGCCTCGGCGCGATCGGCCGGAAGTTCGGTCAGCCCCATCCGCTCTTCGAAGATGACGAGCGGGCGGCCGTCGCCAAAGTCGGTTCGTTCCTTGATGTGGAACCCGACGACATCGGTATAAAACTCAACTGACCGTTCCAAATCGACCGCCTGGATGAGCAGGTGCGAGATCGTTCCCACGTTTTCGACCATAGTCAGTCCTCTCGATGGATGCCGAGCTTGCCGTTTCGACCCCAGCTCTCCTTCGGTACGTCGTTGATTATGACATGGAGATGCTCGGGTGATGCGTCGGCGTGGTCGACCATCGCCTCGGTGATACTCTCGACGAGTTGCTGCTTCCGTTCGGTCGTCCGACCCTCGTACATATCGATAGTGACAACGGGCATGCTTGTGTCCCTCGGTATGAGAGAAGCATTCCCAACCGAGAAAAGCTTACCGCCGCGATCGGTGAGGCGACCCTCGCCGGACTCAACGTCCTGTGCCTGTCGAACGGTCAAGTCGATGGAGGCATCCGACAATTTATATTCAGTCCGTTGGAGAGTCCATGTGACATGATGCCAACCGACTGGATCGAGCACGCACTCGACGAGAGTAAGTTCGACCTTCTTGTTGCGTCGTCGCTCGAAAACGTGTTCTATACCTCGGGGACCTACAGCGTCGCCACGAAGGGTCTCGGCGAAGCGTCGTTCTGCCTCTGGTCGGCCGACGCTGGCGGGCCGTACCTCGTGATGCCAGCGCGGGAGGGGAGCAGCCTCGTCGACAACGGAGTCGACCCGGCGGGCGTGTATCCGTTCGGATCGTCGAACATCTATCGTGGGGATTCGCTGTCGTCGACCGACCGTCGCGTGCTAGACGTCCAGGAGGCTGGCGAGTTCGACGATCCCATCGATGCGCTCTCGGCTGCCATCGAGGACCTCGCTGGGGAGTCGACGGTAGCCGTCGAGCGCGAGGGGTTCGATCCCGACAGCTACGCTCGGCTCTCCGGCGCGCTTGAGGGGTACACCCTCGAACCGGCGGCCGACGTGCTTCACGACCTTCGACGGGTCAAGACCGAAGAGGAAAGACGGCGTCTGCGCCGCTCCGCTGAGATCACCGAGACATCGATGGAAGAGGCCATGGCGGAGCTCGAACCGGGGATGACCGAACAGGATCTGGCAAACGAGTTTCGGGCGCGAGTCTGTCGAAAGGGCGGCGAGCCTCTGTTTCTCACTGTCGGGTTCGGGGAGCGGACCGCATACACTCATCCCCTCCCCGGAGACCGTGAAATTCAGACCGGCGATCTCGTCCGGTGGGACGGTGGGTGTACGTACGAGAACTACTGTTCGGACATTGGGCGAACCTACGCGTTCGGGTCGGCCGACCGCGCGGCCGAGCAAACGTACGAAGCCCTCTACGCGGGTCTCGACGCCGCTCTCGGGCGAATCCGCGACGGGGTGAACACCGGCGAAGTCTACGAGGCGGGCGTCACGGCCGTCCGCGAGTTCGGCGTCGACGCCGTCGCGAAGTTCGATCCGTTCCACCTCGGTCACGGGATCGGCGTCGAGATTTACGACCCGCCGACGATCGTCCCGGGTGCCGGCGAGCTCACCGAGGGAATGGTCATGTGTGTCGAGCCGCCGTACAACGAACTGGGCACAGGCGGGTTCCTGATCGAGGACGAAGTGGTTGTCACCGAAGACGGCGTCGAAACGCTCACCGAGGCCGCGGAGTCACTCCCGGTCTTCGGATGACAAACCGGCGCCTCGAACCGTATCCCTGACGGCTGGTCACACGACGGTCAGTCCTGGCGATCGAGTTCCTCGAGCAACATGCGTCGGAGCCCCATCCACTGATATCGGCCAGCGGTCTTCGGCGCGCGGCCACCCAGACCGGGTGCGAGCACGGCGTCGATCCCCAGTTCCTCGGCGGCGTCGAAGTCGGTCCCGCCGGGGGTGCTCGCCAGGTCGAGCACGAAACTGTCTCGGGGCATCTCTTCGAGCGCGTCCCGAGTCAGTACCTCCGCCGGTATCGTGTTGAAAACCATGTCTGCCTCGCTGACGACCGCGGTCAGCTCGTCGAGGTGTACCGGGCGGGCGCCGAGTTCGCGAGCGCGGGCGAGTTGCGCCCCATCGCGGGCGACAACCGTCGTGTGAGCGCCTAGCGCCTCCAACGTGCGGGTCATAGAGAAACCCATGCGTCCGAATCCCAACACGATCGACTCGGAGTCGTGGATCGAGACGTCCGTGTGATCGATAGTGATCCCGAGCACGCCCTCGATGATGGTGGGTGCCCGAAGGTACATGAGCTCGTCGTCGTCCCCGTACTCGACGACGTCGAAGCCGTTCTCCTCGGCATAGCCGTCAATTTCGGGTGTACTCGTCCCGATGAAAAGGGTGCTTCCGGCGTCGATATGCGAGAAGGCGGTCTGGTAGATGTCACCGTCCCACTCTGGAGTGTACAGTTCACCCTCTTCAGTGATGTGGACGACGGTGGTGAACACGGCGTCCGCCCCGTCGACGGCGTCCTCGGGTGTCTCAGTCTGTGGGTGACCCATAACCTCCTCGGCCGCCGGCGGCAGGCCGCACGCACGGACCTCGGCACCGCTCGCTTGGAGTCCCCTGAGGTACTCGACTTCCCGGCCGTCGCCACCGACGACGGCCGCCGTGACGCCTGCGAGGGAGTCACCGCTTTGGGACGCGTCCGATTCGTACATCTGCTTGGCGTCGTCCGTGTACATGCATACCAAAGACGGGGTGAGCGTTACTTAATCGTAGGGGTGCCGACCACCTGGTCGCTCCGCCCCGACGACACGGCACCCACCGGTGACAGCGCGGATCCGAAGCCACCGGTCACTCGGGAGTACCACCGGAACCGGGCACGCAGGTCGCTGCCGAATTGTTGCGGGCCGTGATGCAGACCGATGCGTACAATTAAGTTATCCCGTGTGGCTATCGTGAACATGGAGATCACCGGCCTGCAGTGTTACTACGTGAAGCTGCCGCCGCGGCGAACGCACAACTGGGCGAGCAAGATGGACACACCCATCGGCTCTCACCTAGTCGTGCGTCTGGAGACCGACGAGGGAGCTGTCGGGTGGGGAGAAACCCCGGCCATCGCCACTTGGGGCGGTCCGCACATGGAGTACTACGGCGAGACTGCAAAGACCGCCCGCCACATCGTCACCGACTACCTCTTCCCCCAACTGGAGGGAGAATCGCCGCTTGACATCGGTCCGCTCCACCACGCGATGGACAAGGCCGTTAAGGGCCATCCCTACGCGAAGGCGGCGCTGGACATCGCGTTGCACGACCTCGCGGGAAAGGAACTGGGCGTGCCGGTCTCCAAACTGCTCGGCGGCCAGCACCGCAACCGCATGCCCATCGCCCATAGCCTCGGCATCATGGAGACCGACAAAGCCGTCTCGGAAGCCGAAGAGGCCGTCGAGGAGGGAGTCGAGACGATCAAGGTCAAGGCTGGGCTCGACCCGGAACGGGACGTCGACCTCATTCGCCGACTGCGGGAGGCGCTCGGTCCGGACGTGACCATCCGCGTCGACGCCAACGAGGGCTATGACCTCCCGAGCGAGGCCGCTCGCGTCATCAAGGAGATGAACGAGTACGACATCGCATACATGGAACAGCCGGTGTCCGATGTCGAGGACATGGCCCAGGTGGCGCGGGACGTCTCCGTCCCGCTCATGGCCGACGAAGGCGCGTGGACGCGACAGAATATTCTCTCTCTGCGAGAACACCGCGCGGCGGAGCTGTTCGCGCTGTACGTCACCAAGCCCGGCGGACTGTACCGCGCCCGGCAGGTCGGCGTCGTGGCCGAGGCGGCGGGGATGCAGTGCGACATCGGCGGCTCGATCGAGATGGGAATCGGAAACGCGGCGAATCTCCACCTAGGCGCGGCCGTCCCGATCGCGGAACTCGCCAGCGTCACCCCGGTGAATCGACCGGCCGAGGCCTACGACGACCAGATCGCTAGCGTCTACTACGAAGACGACATCGTTGCGGACCCCTTCGGCTACGAGGACGGTGCCGTACTGGTTCCGGAAGGCCCGGGCCTGGGTATCGAGGTCGACGAGGAGAAGCTGGCCGAATACAGTATCGAGGCGGACGCGTGATGGGAGAGAATTCGTGACAAGGATCGCCGTGCTGGGGGGCGGCAACGGCGGGTTCGCCGCGGCCGCCCACCTCTCGACGCTCGGGCACACGCCACAGCTGTACAACCGCTCGAAGGAGACCATCGCCGCTATCCAGCGCGAGGGCGGGATCCGGTACAGTGGCGTCCTCAGCGAAGGCGAAGGGTTCGCGACAGTGCCGGTCGTCACCACGGATCTGGGGCAAGCGCTTGACGGCGCGGATCTCGTGATGGTCTGTCTCCCGGCGAACGCCCTAGCGCCGCTGGCGGACCAACTGGCCACACACCTCAACGGAGTGCGACCGATACTGCTCAATCCGGGCGGGACCGGTGGCGCACTCGTGGTCCGACGGGTCCTCCGCGAGGCGGGCCGTTCCCCGCTGCCACCCGTAGCACAGACGAACACGCTCACATACATCTGTCGCAAGCGAAGCGACGAGCACGTCCACATCTCGTCGCTGGTGGAGAACGTCCGCTGTGCGGCGGTTCCGTCGTCGGACCAACCATCAGTCATCGAGACGGTTCGGGAGCTTTATCCCTCGATTCAGCCTGTCTCGGACGTGTTGCACGCTGGGTTGAGTAACGTCAACGCGGTGCTTCATGCACCCGGCGCCGTGCTCTCGGCGGCCTGGATCGAACACTCTGACGGTGATTTCCGATTCTACTACGACGCCGGAACGCCGGCCGTGGCGAACGTCATGGCCGACATCGATGAAGAGCGACTGGCCATTGCTGACGCGCTAGCACTCGACGTTGAACCCTTCCCGCGAATGTTCGCCGACATCGGCTCGACCACCGAGGCGGCGGGCAAAAGCGGGTCCTTCCTGCGGATGCTCCGAGAGAGCGAACCGAACAAATCGATCAAAGCACCGTCGTCGGTCGACCATCGATACTTCCACGAGGACTTCCCGTTCGGGGTCGTCCCGATGAGTGCGCTCGGTCGGTACGCTGGCGTGGCGACGCCAGTGATGGACTCGCTGATCACTATCGCTGCGAGCCTCACCGAAACGGACTTCTGGACCGTCGGCTGGACTGAAGACGACCTGGGACTCAACGACGACGGGAGCGAAACGGACAGATCAGACCGGGTTTAACGACCCGGGTGATCGACGAATTAAACCAGATACGCACCGGCCGGCGGAACTCGGTTTGACGGAAGGATTTATATCTCGATTGTCCAATGGTGTCGTGTGACATATCTACCCCCCACCCTCAGGCCACCGACTCGTGCGGAGATACGCGACCTCGCCGAGCAGTACCACATGACCCTCAGTGACGAGGAGATCGAGGATTTCCACGATCTCGCGGCCGAGAAGATACAGTACTGCCAGCGAATCGACGAACTCTCCGATCGAACGATGGAGCGCCCGGCGGCTCGCCGAGACCCCGGCTACCGGGCGACAGGTGAAGAGGATCCCAAAAACGCCGTCATCACGATCTGTAGCGTTGAGAGCGACGACGAAGGGCTACTGTCGGGGTACGACGTGGGGATCAAGGACAACATTGCGGTCGCGGGCGTCGAACTGACCGCTGGTTCGACGGTCCTAGCCGGCTACACCCCGGCCTACGACGCCGCGGTGGTCGAGAACGTACTGGCAGAGGGCGGGACCGTCACCGCCAAGACCAATATGAGCGAGATGGCCGTCTCCGGCAGCGGCGAGATGTCCGCGTTCGGCCCGGTGTTAAACCCGTATGACGACGAATACCTCTCCGGGGGCTCTTCCAGCGGGTCGGCTGTCGCTGTCGCTACTGGCCTCGTCGACGTGGCACTCGGGACCGATCAGGCCGGGTCGCTACGGACGCCCGCGTCCTGGAGCGGCTGTGTCGGTTTCAAGCCGACACACGGCCTCGTCTCCTTCCGCGGGATCGCCCCGTTGGGATTCTCGTACGACCACGTCGGCCCCATGGCCCGCACCGTTGAGGACGCGGCCCGGGCCCTCCAAGCCATCGCAGGGACGGACCCGAAAGACCCGCGCCAGGGGGCGGTTGAGGTCGGCGACTACCTGAACGCGGTCGACACCGACATCGACGGGATCAAAATCGGCGTCGTCACCGAAGCCTTCGAGTTCGACGGCGGGGAAGCGGCTGTCAACGACGGAGTGCGCGACGCCGTCGACGAACTGGAACGGCTCGGTGCGAGCGCCGAGGAGGTATCGATACCGTGGCACGTCGACGGCTTCTACGTGTGGCTCGCTGTCGAGAACGAGGAGACGGCAGTGATGTTCGACGCCGAGGGGACCGGTTACTTCGCCGGCGGCCACTACGACACGGACTACGCTGCGGCCTTCGGCAAGGCCCGCCGCGCACAGGCCGACGAGTTCGCGCCGACGGTGAAACTCAAATGTATCCTGGGCCAGTACGTGAAACAGCGTTACTACGGCCGCTACCACGGAAAGGCGTCGAATCTGAGGCCGGCCCTGCGCGAGGCGTATGACGAACAGCTCGAGGAGTACGACGTCCTCGTGATGCCGACGACGCCGATGACCGCTTTCAAATTGGAGGAGGACATCGGACGCAAGGAGGCCGTCAATCGGGCCCAAGGGAAGCGCGGACGGACGCGAAACACGATGCCGTTCGACATGACGGGGCACCCGTCGATCTCCGTCCCCTGTGGTAGGGACGAGGACGGGCTCCCTATCGGGCTGATGCTCGTCGGGAGTCACTTCGACGAGGAGACGGTGATCGAAGTCGCCGACGCGTTCGAGCGGGCGACCGAGTGGACCGACCGGCGGTACTGAGCGGCGGAATGAGAGGCGGCCTCACGACGGGGTCGTTCACTCGACCGCCGATTCAGTACGGTCCGTACGTCCGCTGTGGCGGGGGGTCTCAGAGACAGGGGGAGTCAAAGTATAAGTTCCTGGCTCGGGAGTGTTCGATTGATGAGCCCGGATATAAACGCGTACGGCTACGTAATCGACGGTGACCGGCGTCGCCCGAACGACGCGGTGAGGGTGTCCGATCCGTCGACCGGAAAAGTGTTTGCCACCGTTCCAGAAGCGGGAACAGAAGGGGCTGACGACGCTATCGCCTCGGCCGACACCGCGAGCGAGGCGTGGGCGGAGTTCGACGCTGTCGAGCGGGGACGCATCCTCGATAAGGTCGCGGACGCGATACGGGCGAACGCGGACCGACTCGGCCACCTCGAAACTCGGGCGATGGGGCGACCCGTCAGCGAATCGCGTGCGTCGGCGCGGGCCGCCGCCGGCTACTTCGAGTACTACGCCGGTCTCACCGACAAAGTTGAGGGCAAACAGATTCCGCTACCGACCGATGGCGACCACCTCGATTACACCGTTCGCGAACCGTACGGCGTGACTGCACAGATCGTCCCCTGGAACGCCCCGATCGTGCTGGCGGCCCGTGGCATCGCGCCCGCGTTAGCGGCTGGCAACACGACCGTTGCGAAGGCGCCCCGACAGGCACCGCTGTCGGTGATCGAACTGGGCGTCATCGCCGGCGACGTAGGACTGCCGGACGGCGTGTTGAACGTCGTGACTGGGAGCGGATCGGGGACCGGGACCACACTCATACGCGACGACCGGGTGCGAGCGGTGGAATTCACCGGCTCGACCTCGACGGGGACGAAAGTGATGCAGACGGCCGCCGAGTCGATCACCGACGTCCACCTCGAACTTGGCGGGAAGGGTGCCAACATCGTGTTCGCCGACGCCGACCTCGACGCGGCGCTGGAATGTGTCGCAGCGACGTTCAACAACGCCGGCCAGCTCTGCTTCGCGCCGACGCGCGTGTTCGTCCAGTCGGACATCTACGACGAGTTCGTCGACCGGGCCGTCGAACGCGTCGAGGCGCTAACAGTCGGTCCGGCGGCTGATGACCCCGACGTTGGCCCGGTCGTCACGGCCGACGCGCGCGACAACGTCGCGGCGTTCGTCAACAGTGTCAGGGAGGGGGACGGACGGGTTCTCACCGGCGGCGAGATCCCGCGAGAGACCGGTCACTTCTACGCGCCGACGCTCGTCGACGGGGTCGCCGACGACGCGCCCATCGCCTGTGAGGAAGTGTTCGGGCCGGTCGTAACGCTCCATGAGTTCGACACCGCTGCGGAGGCGGTCGAACGGGCCAACAACACCCGATACGGCCTCTTGAACGTCGTCTGGACCGATCAGGTCGCGCGCGCTCACACCGTGGCGGGCGGACTCGAAAGCGGAACGGTCGCGGTCAACGACTATCCCGTCCTCTCGCCGGCGGCGGTCTCGGGCGGGTACAAGCAAAGCGGCATCGGACGGTCGAAGGGGACACAGGCGCTGAAAGCTTTCACACAGACGAAAAACGTCATTCTCTCGCTGGACTGACATCGGTGGGAAGCAGGGACGAATCGAACCGTAGCGAGGCGGTCCGGACTCACGGCTCGACCGACGAGGACTGACGAAGCCGAGTTGAGCGCAGATGTGGGGCGGCAATTTTATGCGTCGATGCGGGAAATCGTGGTGTATGGTAAGCTTACTCATCACAAACGGGATCGTCGTCACGCAAAATTCCGACAGGGAGGTGCTGGAAAACGGTGCTGTCGCGGTTGACGGGGACACGATCGTCGACGTGGGTCCGACCGCGCGTCTCGACGAGAAGTACGACTCGGACCGCCGAATAGACGCGACCGGAAAGGCGGTTATTCCCGGGTTGGTGAACCCACACACCCACGTCTCAGATATTCTGTTACGGGGGAGCTGCGGGACCGACCGGGGGCTGTACGACTGGTTGTTCAACGTCAAACAGCCCGGCATCGCAGCCATGACTGAAACCGATCACGAAATTGCGGCGGCGCTGTACTGCGCGGAAGCGCTGTCAGCTGGTATCACCACCTTCGTCGAAAACGACGGGGAACTCCCCCACGGTGCCCTTGACACCATGGAAGCGAAGTTCGACGCCTACAGAACGGCAGGGGCGCGGAGCATCTACGCGCGCGGCGTGCGTGACCTCCCGCCAGACGAGGCGTTCGTGGCGCTCATTGAACGCATCAGCCGGCGAGACCCGGCCGTCGACACCCCCGGTCAAGGGAGGTACGTGGAGCACATCGACGACTGGCTCGACGAACTGGAATCGCTTTACGACGAGTACCACGGCACCGCCGACGGGCGCCACGAGATCTGGGTCGCTCCGGCAATCGTCGAAGGGATGACAGACGACGGACTGTCGGAGACGTATCAGTTCGCCGCGGAGCACGACGTGATGACGACCATCCACACCGCGGAGGCGCCCGTCCAAGCCGGTGGGGCACTCTCGCCTATCGAACACCTCCGGAACGCCGGATCGCTCGGCGAGCACGCCCTCTTGGCACACTGTGTGCAGGTGAACGAGCGGGACTTGCGGCTACTGGCCGAAACGGACACGCGGGTCGCTCACAACATCGCCTCGAACCTCGCGCTGGGGAACGGATTTGCACCGGTGCCGGCAATGCGGGCCCGGGGTATCGCGGTCGGGATCGGCACCGACAACTCGACCCTGAGCGACACCGTCAATCTGTTGGCAGACCTGCGCCTGGCCGGGCTGGCTCACAAGGGCCACCACACGGATCCCGGGGTAGTCACCGCCGGCGAGGCCCTCGATATGGTGACGATCGAAGCCGCGCGGGCCATACGGAAGGGCAACGAGCTAGGCTCGCTCGAACGCGCCAAGCAGGCGGACCTCGCCGTCGTGGACATCGACGCCCCTCGGTTGACGCCCTCACCCGACATCGTCCGTGCGCTCGTCCACCAGACGCTCGGCAGCGAGGTCGAGACGGTAGTCTGTGGCGGCGAGGTAGTCGTTGAAGACGGGACCGCGGTCGGCATCGCGGACGCGTACCCCGATCTTTTGGATCGGGCGCGTGAGGCCGCTGAACGCGTTACGGTCGCCTCAGGCATTGCGGACGGAAGTGTGTGACACCGCAGGCGGGCGACGGGCCTCGAGGGGGTATGTGAACCCGCGACGGCGATCAAGAAGTCGTGCTGTGGAAGCTCGTCAGGGGGAGAGTCGGCTCACGAGTCGTGGGTCGTCTCGCTTCGCGACCTCCGTATCGAGCAGCGTTCCGCAATCCGGACAGAGGAACTGGCGAAGGCGGTATCCCGCCGTGTGGTGCGTCGCCTCGCCAACAGTGGCGAGTGACTCCTCGCTGACGGCGGCCGTTCCCTTCCAGTCCTCGTCGGCGCGCCCGACGTGAGTCCCACAGCTGTCACACGTCGCGTACAGTCGCTCCGCCTCGTCGGCTTCGACGGCCACGTTCGCGCCGAGACGGTACGTCGTCGGCTCGATCTCCCCCGGTGAGGGCGTCTCGTCTGGGACTGACGCTCGCTCTAAGCGGTCGCGGTAGCACTGTTCGCGGGCGTCCTCGACGGATCCAGTGATGGTACCGTCCTCGTCGACGGGGACACAGTAGACTTCGCGAGCGGTCTCGGCGGAGATTTTCTTTTCGGCGACGTCTCGAGCGACACGCTCGGGATCGCGGTCCAGCGGATCGCCGTAGCCTCCGCTCCCTGGGTGTCGAACGTGGAACACGTCGTCGTCGCCGAGAGTCTCCACGCCCCACCTGGCGTGTTCGGGTTCGGGGAGTGAGTCCTCAGTCGGTGGGTACTGACCGTCCGTCCCCGCGCCGTCGCGATAGGCGAGGAAGTCGGTGTTCGCGCCGGGGTAGCCACCAAACACGCCCGTCGACTGGGGAACCTCGATCCCTCGGGCCATCGTCACGACGTCGATCTCGTCGTACTCCTCGCTGTCGGCTGGCGTGACCGCGAACTCGTGGCCCAGTCCCCCCCGGAACTCCCCGGGGCCGCCGGAGTCGGCGACGAATCGACGGTAGAGGTACATCAGCGGGAGCACCGCCTCGTGGCGTTCGGCGTTGCCCCACCGAGCGACGATGTTGACGACTTCGCCGCCGAGATCGACGCCATCGTCGAAGGCCCTGGCCCCGCCGGCACCAGCGAACGTGTCGGTCAGGGTCTCCACTTGTGTGTCACTGCCGTGTTCGATCTCCAGCCCGACGTGGCAGTGAGCGCCGTGCCAGACCCCGGTGGCTCGGTCGGCGTACGCTTCGCTGGCCCCGAGGAGCTTCGAGACCGCAAGCGTCGAGAGGGAGTTGCACATCTGAAGCGTCCCGATAGTGGCAATCGAGATGGGAGCAGGCCGCTCGGCGTTGACGATCGTCCCTTCGGGTGCGTCCACGTCGATAGCGCGAATGATGCCATCGTTCCAGGTCATATCGTGACACAAGAGAGGTAACAGCGGCGCGATAACGCCCCCGATGGTACCGATCTCCGTGCAGTTGAATCCCACTTCGCTCTGCTCGTCGGTCCCCGCAAAGTCGAAGCGAAGCGAGTCGCCCTCTTTCTCCAGGGCCAGCTGGACGGTGAAGGCTCGGTTTTCGCTGGTCGAATCGAGGTACTGGCGCTCTTCCCAGCGACCGTCGGGGAGCTCGCGGAGACGCTTTCGGAGCTTCTTTTCGGACTGGTCGATGAGCTGCTCGCCGACGTGTTCGATAGTCTCCGGAGAGTACTCGGCCATCAGCTCCTGAAGCCGGTCTTTCGCCACGTTGTTCGCTGCAATCTCCGACCGGAGATCGAGTTCGACCATCCCCGGGTCCCGGCTCATGTTAAGGATGGTGTCGAGGATGTCCTGGCGCATCTCGCCGCCCTCGATAAGCTTCATTCCGGGGGTTTGGAACCCCTCGTGGAAGACGGTCGTCGCATTAGGCGAGAAGCCGCCGGGGTCGATAGACCCGATGTCCGCGACGTGGACGAAACTCGCTGAGAAGGCCTGGAGCTCCCCGTCGTGGAAGATCGGACAGATGATGTACACGTCGGGTGGGTGCAGCGCCGCCGTGTACGGGTCGTTGAGAATAAACATGTCTCCGGGCCCGATGTTGCCCTCAAAGCGGTCAATAATATGCTTGGTCGCTTCAGAGGCTCCGAGGTAGTGGTGGAGAAACCCGACGCCCCCGGTCAGCAATGACCCGTCCTTCGTGTACAGCGCGACCATCAGGTCGTGGCCCTCGTTGGTGTTTGGCGCGCCAGAGACCCGTTTTAGCGCCTTAACAGCCTCGTCTGTGACTCTGACCAAGCGGTGTTTGATGATCTGAAACGTGACCGGGTCGATCTCCTCCACACTCAAATCGATGTCTTCGGTGGGGTCGGTTTCACTCATTGGTACCCTCCTGGACGCTGATACGGATGTTCTTGTATCGGTCCATCTGTGCCACGTCGCCGGGGTTCACGACGATGGTCGTCACCGGCGTCAAAATGACGCCCGGCTCTGTGATCTCATCGCCGGGCGTCAGTTCCTCGAAGTCGTAGAGCACGCCGTCGATGCGGCCACCGGCCGCCTCGAAGTGCATCTCCTTAGTCCCGAGCCGCGCCCGTTCGGGGTTCGACTCGCTGACAGGGTGTTCGTTCAGTTCGGGCGTCGACAGTGGGCCGACCCCGCGCACGCGAAACTCAGTCATCTCGATCCCGCCCTCCTTGTACGCAGATCCCTGGCCGTAGCGCTGTTCGTACAGATCCTCGAAGCGGTCGACTGTCGCCGCGACGTCCTCGTCGGTGAGTCGTCCCTCCGCCTTGACGGGCGTGAGTAGTTCGTGCACCTGACGCTGATAGTGCATGCTGATCGAGCGGTCAAGTACGACCTCCTCGGCGTCGAACCCCTCGTCGATGAGTTTCTCGCGGGCGGTCGCTGACAGGTCGTCGAACACCCCGTTGACCTGGTCGGCGTCAAAGGGTGGCTTGATCCCCTGGACGTCGAGGTGTTCGTGTGTCACGTCCGTCGAAAGTAATCCCAACGCGCTGTTGACCGATGCGGTGTATGGCACCAGCACCTCCGGGATGTCCAGCTCCCTGGCGTAGGAGGCGGCGTGCATGCCGGCCGCACCGCCGATAGCGACTAAACTGAACTTCCGGGGATCGATCCCCTTCTCGACGGTGGTCTCCCGGAGTAGGTCCGCGATGATAGAGTTGATGAGCTTGTAGATGTCCGCCGCTGCCTCCTCAGTTGGTTTCCCGAGCGGGTCCGCGACCCGCTCGTCGAACACCTCATAAGCATGATCGGGGTCCATCGTCTTGTCCCCGCCCAGGAAGTACTCGGGGGAGAAGTACCCCTGGATGAGGTCCACGTCAGTTACCGTTGGACGATCCCCACCGCGACCGTAGCAGGCCGGGCCCGGATCCGAACCAGCGCTCTCTGGGCCGACCTGCGGGACGTTCGTCCCTTCTTCCAAAGAGATGATGCTGCCGCCCGCGACAGCGATGGAGTGGATGTCGCGTTTGGGGAACTGGTAGTGGTGGCGGCCCACCATCGGCTCGTCGGCGTACTCGATGCGGTTGTCATCGATGACGCCGACTTTGAACGTGGTTCCCCCCATATCGGTCGAAATGACATTGTCGATGCCCCGGCGGTTAGCGACGAACTGGCTCCCTAATAGCCCCCCGACTGGACCGGATTCTATGAGTCCGACGGGGCGCTCGATGGCGTCTTCTCGAGACACCAACCCGCCATGCGAGAACATCAACAGGAGCAGGCCGTCGAAGCCGTACTCGGACAGCGTCGAACGCAGGTTAGTGAGGTATTCCTCTGCCGTCGGACCGAGGTAGGCGTTAAGCACCGTGGTGGACGTGCGCTCGTACTCACCCATCGTCGGAGACACGTCGCTGGAAATAGTGACGTACAACTCCGGGTACCGCTCCGACAGCAATTCCTTAATTCGCCGCTCGTGCTCAGGCGAACTGAACGACCACAGCAGACAGGCGGCGACCGACTCAACGCCGTCCTCGACGAGGGCGTCGATGCTTTTCAGTACCTCTTCATCGTCGATATTTTCGACGATCCGGTCGCGGTAGGCTCGCTCGGAAACTCCCTTGATACGCGTTCGCGGGAGCAGCGGTTCGGGCTTGTCAGTGTTGATGATGTCCTTCACTTGCTCGAACGGGAGCCCCGACCAGCGGCCGTACCCACCCCGAGTTGCGTGGAGGGTCTCCTCGAAACCAGCCGTGGCTAGCAGCCCCGTCTCGGCCCCCTCTCGCTCGAAGAGGGCGTTCTCCCCGACAGAGGTCGCGTGGAGAAACAGGTCGGTGTTCGCCAGCAGTTCGGACAACCCGAGGTCCAAGTCTTCCGTCGCGTCTCTGAGGGAGTCGAATATACCCTCTGAGAGGTCCGGATACGTCGTCAGATCCTTGCCGATAGTTACGGCTCCTGAGTCGTCCATGATCGTCGAGTCGGTACACGTTCCGCCGATGTCAGTACCTATTCGGTAACCCATGCGCTCAATCGTGTCTGATACTACCACACAATGGGATTAAATCTATGGGTGAAGCCCCAGCGAGCCGAGCGCCCCGCGAGCCCGACGCCGACACGGTTCACGCACGACCGGGCAGATCAGCGACGCTGTCCCTCGTGCAGACGGGACTCGTTCGGGCCGTTCCACGAAGTGTCGGGTTTTGCTGGAAGAACAACGGCTTTGCGTGGGTCGTTCGATCGGGGTGGTATGAGGTTTGACGACTCGACAGTCGTAATCACCGGTGCAGGCCGGGGGATTGGCAAGCAAATGGCCGAGCGGTTCGCATCCGGCGGTGCCGACGTCGTCATCGCCGACGTCAAGGGCGCAGACGAAGCGGCAGCAGAACTCTCGACGGCGGCGCTCGGCGTACAAACCGATGTTACTGACCGGGACGACGTGGAGCGTCTCGCGACAGAGACCATCGATCGCTTCGGCAGTATCGACGTACTCGTGAACAACGCCGCAATCTACGGGCCGCTTGTTCCGAAACGCGACCGCCGGTACGACGAGATCCCGGTCGACGAGTGGCGCGACGTGATCGACGTCAACACCACCGGGATGTTCATTTGCTGTAAGGAACTGGTCCCACACATGGAGGCCCAAGGCCACGGCAGCGTCGTCAACATCTCCTCGGCGGTGATGTACGGCGGGTCGACCGGGTACCCTCACTACGTCACGTCGAAGGGCGCCGTCCCGTCTCTGACTAGAGCGATCGCAGCCGAGGCCGGCGAAAACGGCGTCCGCGTCAACGCTGTCGCGCCCGGCCTCGTGACCACAGCGGCCAGCCAACAACTCGACCAGGAATACCTCGACGCCATCGCCGACCAGCAGTGCCTCCCGCGTAACGGGACGCCAGAGGAGATCGTCGACACCGTCGAGTTCCTGGCCAGCGAGAAGTCGTCGTTCATCGCCGGGAGCGTTCTCCACCCCGATGGCGGGCTGACGTATCGCTAATCACCCGCTACCAGTCGATAGGCACCGAAAGGCACCGACTCAACTGCTACTCACTCAGTGAGCGGTACATGGCGTTCGATAGCCGCTAGCGCGTCGCTCAGATACATTCGTTTCTCTCCAACGTTTGTGACTCTCGAAAAGCAACGTAATATCGATAGCCGGTCCATCAGATCAGTAGTCCCGGTCCACGCGTGACGCTCAATTAGCATCGTCAATATCGGCACGCAGCAGATACTCGTAATCGGCGTTGTTGTTTCGGCTTGACGCTCGACGTCGAAGATATCCCTCTCGATATAGCTCCCCGAGCAATTTACTACATCCCGCGAGGGTGAATCCCGTTTGGTTCGCGATATCGAAGCAGTCTTTCCACTCGGTCATCGAGAGCGCTTGGCACACTTTTTCCCTTCGTGTTTCTGATTGTTCCCGATGCATATCCGCTACAGTGGTTTTTCAGTATAATATAAGTTTGGAGGAATTCACTGCAGTGTCCGTTAAGCAGGTCTAAGCACGTACTCTAGCCCAGAGACGATCCAAAGAGCAGGGAGTCTACACAAACATAATATGTGGTATAACAGTAATACACGAATGCCGATTGTTAATATAACATGGCAAGGTAGTTTTTTATATCAGAGTGAGAATCATGTTACCATGCATCAATACCCGAATAACACAATAAAAATAAAGGAAGAGTGCACATCCTGCGGAACATCCATCTCAAAGCTGATCGTTCTAAACGCCCCGGATCGCATCGAGATCTGCCCACAGTGTCAGTGACCCACGACCGAAGTCGTGGGCGTGTCAGTGGGCTACACCTTCTACCACCGAATTGACGGAGGCGATAAATTCGCCGTTCAGGTGACAGCGTCCTACGGACCCTCTCCTCGGAGATAGCCCCGGGCAGACTAGACAAATCGATCGACTCGCCTCAACGATTGTCTGCAGCGCTCCGAAACGATAGAGAAGAGCGTAGCGAAGGGTGGTAATGAATAGAACGGGTAAAATGAATAGAACGAACAAAACGAATGAAACGAGTGAAACGACCAACGCTCAGCTGTAGGATACTGAATATCCCACCGGACGTCGTAGCCAGCATCAACGTTTCCGCGGCCTACAGATGAGGCATTACTAGAATAGTTTGAAAACGAATAGGTATAGTTTCATACCTTCTAAAATATATTCTATTTGATTTCTACTGCCGTTGATCTCGATGCGGGACTCGGACCATTCTCGACGAAGACCGCCTGCGAGGTGCGCGGCGTCATCGACAGAACTACGGCGTCGGAAATATCAGAATTTTCGCACAACTCGGTGTGTTATTCTCGGACGATCGGAGACTATTCCGTCGAAATACCGAACGAATAAATTATTCCAGGTTCAAGATTGACTAAAGCGTACGGCTAGTGCTCGTCGTCGGTACCCCGTATTGATTTCTGAACGACCGTGACTCGATCCGAACATTTCGCTGTGAGCTGGCTGTGAATCAGCCTTTTCAACCAAGTTTTTAACCGCAGTGTGGCTCCGTTTTCACCCGACTGCTTGAATAAAGTAACTATATTTAAATATGATAGTTGTACGAGATAGTGGCAGATGCAAGGGCGCGCTCAGTGCGTCCGCCGCGCACCAGGTCATTCAGGGAAACAGCGAAGCGTGGCGCGGGTTTTTCAGTGTGAAAGAGCAATGTCACGATGCGGTAACCACTTCAGTCACGGAACATCCGGAACCGTCGAGCGTCCGTGGCAACGAAGCGATGGAGGCCTCGTCAAGAGTTCCACGGTCCGGTGAAGGACGGGCTCGAAGAGATGGTCGCCGAACCGGCGTGACCACCGAGCCCGCTCAGATGATGCCGCCGATGACGAGTAGTCCGACGATGAGCAGCAGCGTCGCGACCACGCTCCCCCCGGCCAGGAACTTGTTCTCCATCACCTTCTCGTGAAGCGGCATCTCGGCGTACTCCTCGCGGAACGCCTCGAGATTCTGTTCGTCGTAGAAGTATTTCGTCTTCAAGGCGAACCGTTCGGTCACCGCACAGCCCGTACAGACCGGCTCCCCCTCCAGCCGCTCCGTTTTGATGTGGCTGGTGCAGGCGATCGCCCCGCAGTTCGGACAGTAGGTGTACGTCTCGTCGGCGCCGCTCGTTTCGCAGTGGACGCACCGATGGATACCGTCTTCGACGGTCACTCGTGACGGCCCTGCCGCGTAGTACTCGTAGGGGTAGGTGTACTCCTGGATGTCGGTAGTGTGTCGAACCTCGGGGAGGTACACCGGCTCGATCGATTGCACGGAGATGTCCGAGAGATTCGGCTCACACGTCTTGTTGTACGTGACGTTGTTGTCGCCGGTGTAGGTGACCGTCGACGTGTGGTGCTGCTGGAGCCGGTCGACGGCCCACTCTTTGTACTCCGTTTGGGTCTGGCCGAACCGGCGCTCCTCGACGTCGTCGAACACCTCCCCGAACTGTTCCGGGTCAAGTTCGATCCTCGTCTGGAGGTTCTCGGTGACCAGCGTCGCAACGGTCTCGTCGACGACCTGCGGCTGTCCGCGTTCGGCGTGAGCGACGAAGCGGGTCCGATCGTTGATCCGGTGGATGACGCCGACGGACGTCTCGAAGACGGCGTTCGTGTCGGCGGTGACCGCGACCACCGGGCGGAACGTCGCCGCCGAGTGCGGTGTCGGGAGATCGGCGGCCTCGATGTTTGCGATGTCGCGGAACGCCTCCGCGACCGGTGCGCCGAAGTCAGCGGCCGGGTCGTAGGGGCGCAGCGTCTCGTCGCAGAGAATCTCAATGCGACCGTTGTAGAGGTCGAGGCCGATCTCGTCGGCGATCTCCCGGAGGTCCTCGCCGTCGATCAGCTCGATGGGGTATGGATCGTCGTTTTGCTGGAGCCGCCGGGCGTACTCTTGGGCAGGGTTCGTGAACCGGCCGGTCGTGACGACCATCCCGCGTTTGGGGCCGTCGAAGTCGAACGTCGCGATCGCCGAGTGGAGCTTCTGGACGACCGGCCGCCCGACCGTCCCCGTGTGCTTGCACTCGACGATAATCGCTCGCCGCGTGCCGTCGACGACCTCTTCCATGATGACGTCGCGACCCTCATCAGCAGTCTTCTCAGCTTGGCGGACGTTCTCGTAGCCGAGGTTGCGGAAGACGTCCTCTATCACGTCCTCGAATTCAAATCCCGAGAGATCGTCCAGTACAGCCATTCGGATGTGATTGGACAGTCTCTTGCGATAACCAAATACGTGCCGACCTCGGAGACAAACGCGGCTGAGACGATCGCGAGATGGTGACCGAAAAGTCGGTTCTGGTCCGATACGCGTTAACCGATCGCGGCCGCCCGGCAGCGGTGTGGTTCGGGAATTCCAAATACAATTGATTCGATAGGTTCGAGATTATCTAATAATTAATATACAAAAAATGATGATTATTACTCAAAGTATATTTTCATAGGTGTTCGTGGCAGATTCGTTAGACTGAGATCAACTGAAGCGGTAGCGCGGAGTCCCCTTCCTCAAGGAGCGACCGAAGGGAGTGAGTAGGGAGGGGAGGAGCGCGTTCGTATCAGTCATAAACACTACTTATAAGTAGCCTTCTATATACATTGAAACTGTGGCAGACGACTACGTGCGTCGGACGGCAATCACTCGTCTGGAGGTTACAGACGAGCAACGCGACCTGCTCGAAGAGACGATCTCCAACTGGAAGCGCGGGTGCCAACTCGCCACCGACATGGCGTGGGGCAACTGTAACGCGAAAAGCGACGTACAGCCCCTCGCTTACGACGACGTGCGCGAACACACCGACCTCGGGAGTCAGCACGCGATTCTCGCCACACACCAAGCCGCTCAAGCCATCACTGGCTGTCTCGAACGCCGCTCCAAAGGGAAGAGAGTCAGCAAACCGACGTTCACCGCACCCACAGTGAAGTACGACACGCGGACGCTGACCCTGTTTGACGACGAGACGGTGTCGCTCTCCACTACGGAGAGTCGCGTTCGGTGTCCGCTTGTCCTTCCCGACGCCGACGATGGCTACCAACGGCAGTACCTCGACTCGGACACCTGGAGCGTCACGGAAAGCACACTCACCGCCCGTGACGGCGACTACTTCTTACACATGGGCTTCCGTCGGCCCAAAACTGATACTGAAAAGAACACCGCCGAGGACGGAACGGTCCTGGGGGTTGATCTCGGTATCGAAAACCTCGCCGTCACAAGCACCGCCTCTTTTGTCAGCGGGCGGGAGTTAACCCACAATCTCCGAGAGTTTGAGAAAGTACGCGCTGGCCTGCAACAGACCGGGACGAGGAGTGCCCACCGGACGCTCGAACAGTCGAGTGGCCGTGAACTTCGCTACGTTCGGGATGTACTCCACCGAGCATCCAACGCTATCGTCTCGGAAGCGCTCCGGTACGAGTGCGACGTGATCGCGTTCGAGGACCTAACCAATATCCGCGACCGTACGGGAGCGTCGTGGGGACACAAGTGGGCGTTCGGAACGCTGTACGAACAGGTGGAATATAAAGCCGAAGCAGTCGGTATCCCGGTGAAGCAAGTGGGGTCGGCATACACATCCCAACGGTGCGCCGAATGTGGATTCACGGCAGACGAGAATCGCCGAACTCGCAACGACTTTCGATGTATGAAGTGTGAGTCGGAAGCGAACGCGGATTACAATGCGGCGAAGAACATCGGGATGCGGTACGTCCGTCGAGGCCAACAGTCGTCTCGACGGACGGGCGACAGTCAACTCGCCCTGAAGTCTGGAACGGTGACGCCAAGTGGCGGATTCACCGCCCACCCGGACGGGTTCGAGGCCGAGCTCACGGACAAGCCCCTCCCTCAACGAGCGAACCCGTCAGGGTGAGCGAAGTAGGGTGGGGTTGTTGACACCGTTTCGACACAAATTGATACGTGGACCGGCTCTAGTCAACAACGCCACCCTACTTCGCTCAGTCTAACGACTTCTCTCGTTGAAAATAAGTTGGTGTATACATAAGCAATAATATATGAAGTGCGTTTTGATATCAAGAAACCACTGTTGCTCGCGGCGTTCCTACCTGTGGGTATACGATATTTTTCAATTTTAAGACAAGAGACTGGCCCCAGATTCTGACGCTGTTGCATCTGCTTCGTGGTCGGGGGTGGAGAGAACAGATGGTCCGGTATCTGACACCAACAAATCAAAAACACTTCGATAGAGGGGTGTATCCAGTCGGTTCCCCCACCAACACATCGATAGAGGGGTGTATCCAGTCGGTTCCCCCACCAACACATCGATAGNGGGTGTATCCAGTCGGTTCCCCCACCAACACATCGATAGAGGGGTGTATCCAGTCGGTTCCCCCACCAACACATCGATAGAGGGGTGTACCCAGCCCGTTCCCTCTCGAACACATCGATAGAGGGGTGTCAGTTAGGGATACAACTGGTTGCTAGTTAGCTACCACGCCCTGAAGGACATGTATGACCTCGCTGGCTTTCAGCGCGACCTGCCGTACGTGATTTGCTACCAGACAGAGTGTACACATCGATAGAGGGGTGTCTGGAACGATGGTGACTCGCAGACACCCGCTGGAGGTCGCTACGTCTGGTTCCGAATTTGTGCTTTGACGACAGAGTGCACTTCGCTCTCGGAAACCATCTCAATACGCGAATCCTCACGCAGCGTCTCGAGAATTGTTTCCGGCCGTTCACCGAACTGGAACTCGAGAAACATCCCTGAGCTCGGTCCGTGACTCCGCCGTTCGAAGTCGACGAGCGAGTACGTCGTGAGCTCTTTCATCTTGTTTACGTACGTTTCTTGATGGTACTGGTCGGCGTCGATCGCGTCAGTCAGATACTGGTACACACGGTATCCCGTCGTGCTCCGTGCCGTCCCATCGGCTGATTGTGACGCCACAGCTGCAGTAGCGTACAGACAGAGTTTCTTTTGGGTACTGATTCCGCGGACAACTTCCAACACACGATTCTTTTCGACTTTTGCCTGAGCGGCACGGACGTGTTCTTCACGAACGCGACCGTCACCTTCCCGTTCAGCGAGCTCGCCGGCGACACGCATCAAGTCAATCGCTTTGCGCGCGTCCCCGTGGGTTTGCGCAGCGAACGCCGCTGCGAGTGGGATCACGTCGTCGTCGACGACGTCGTCGTGGAACGCGTCCTGACGCCGCCGAAGGATGGCCTTGAGCTGGTCGGCGTCGTAATCGTCGAAATGGACGTCTTCCGGGGTGAACGAACTGACTGCCCGGCTGCCCACAGCCTCCATCATTTTCGTATCGTTTGAGATGGCAACAACCGAAATGTACGCATCAAGCTCGTCGTTCGCACCGGCGCGAGAGAGCTGATACAGCAGCCGTGAGAACGCAGGATCCTGTTTATCACGCCGACCGACGAGCATATCCAGCTCATCAAGGACGAACACGACTGAGTCGAAGTTCTCATTCACGATTCGGTACAGCTCATCCCATTTTTCCTTCGTCGCCACGCCGTGTTTTGGGACACGAACCTCCACGCCCGCCTCGTCTGCCGCTTGTTGGGCGAGTTCATATACGGCGACGCCGAGCGTATCCAGGTCTTGGCAGTTTACCTCGATTGTTCCGAATTGGATGTCCCGGGACTCGCAGATGCGGCTGATGTTGTGACAGACGGCTTTGGTGATGAGCGATTTCCCAGTTCCCGATGGCCCGTACAGAAACAAGTTCGGAGGGCGGTTGTCACCGAGCGCGACACGAAGCATCTTCGTAACCTCCTGGAGCTGGTCGTCACGACCGACGATACGGTCCTCCTCGACGACAAAATTGGGATCAAGCAGTGATCGGTCACGGATGAGCCCCTGCTGTTCGTCGAACTCCAGCAGCATGTCCTCGATCGATTGTTGGGACGCGTCAGTCGGCTCGGTCGCCGACTGGTCGGTACCATTCCTCGCAGAGGACTCTGATGAGCGTTCTACGTCCGCAGTGTTCGCTCCATCGGAGTGTGCCGGAGGTTCGTCCTCCAGCGATCCCGGATCCGCAGAGAGATCATCGGAATCGTCGATATCCATACTCGGAGTGACACCGGCCCGTATGAAAAAGGTTCGTACCTCTATCGAAGTGTGATTCAACGTTTAAAACGTCCATTCGCTCATTACCATCGAGTGGAGCGCGATTCGCGTCGGTTATCCGCTAGCCAGTGACGATGTGTTCAAAAGAACTCCGTCGAAGACACACACCCCTCTATCGATGTGTTCGGTGTCTTCTCGGGGAGGGGGGGTAGAATGGGGATCTCGATTCCAGTAGCTGCCAGTTGATGACGGTACGGGCTTGAATACACGGGATATCCCATTTAAGCGGTTTTTATCCGTGATTGAAACTCGTCTCTTTCTTCTCTTCTTTTCTTTCTATTAACACACAACACACACACCCCTCTATCGATGTGTTCGATGTGTTTTAGCAGCAGTGTTCTGTGGTTTCACAAACGACGTTACACTCCTCTCCTTCTCTCCCATCTAAAACCGTTCAAGCAGGCGTTTACTGCCGATATTAGAGAGATAATCGCTATACTCACCAGACGTGATGAGGAAATCGCTGTGGAGTCTCGCGTAGAAACACATCGATAGAGGGGTGTGTCTCTCGGCGAACGGCGCGCGGACAGTCACGTCCACGAGCCAGGATCGATATCAACGGAGACGCTCTGGTTGTAAGGTGAAGTGGTCGACACTTTCTGCTACGGTCTCGACTACCACTCTAGATCGTGAACACATCGATAGAGGGGTGTCTCCTCGACCTCGAGTTAGCTACAAGCGAGACAATGTAGTCAATTCGTACTATCATTCGTGTTCGCTCTTATGTAGAACTACGGAAAGACCCGATAACGAGACACTCAACCGCTGTCTCGACAGATCCTCCGGCGAGAGTGAGTGAACGANCGCTCT
Source organism: Halorubrum kocurii JCM 14978 (assembly GCF_000337355.1). Taxonomy (GTDB): domain Archaea; phylum Halobacteriota; class Halobacteria; order Halobacteriales; family Haloferacaceae; genus Halorubrum; species Halorubrum kocurii. The sequence continues at coordinate 141,448 of NZ_AOJH01000006.1, forward strand.
TATGTAGAACTACGGAAAGACCCGATAACGAGACACTCAACCGCTGTCTCGACAGATCCTCCGGCGAGAGTGAGTGAACGAACGATACCGAAGGTGTGAGCGGCCTGTTCCAAGCCCTGCTTGGACAGGCCGCGGAACTTCCGTAGCCACGGCTGGACGATTGAAAACAGACACTCAGATTGGTTGATGTGGACTCCGTCGGGCGATACGTATCTCTCTTTGTGGACGACTGTTCGGTGGGTCCGATCCATCTCTCGGTACGCTTGGAGTCCATCAGTCCAGACCTCTCCCAGCGGCTGGGAGAGGTCTTCAGCCTCCTGAATCACTGGCTCAAGATCGTCTTGATAGTCGATTCCACGGTGTCCACGAATCACGCGCAGTGAGTCGCGGCACGCCGCGACGAGCGTCAGCTGATCACCGTGGCGCCCCCGCCAGCGTGACCGGCCAGACTGTGACGAGCCGCCGCGAGAACGGCTGTTCCGCGGCGGCTCTTGTCCTTTGTAGCCCGAACAAACCCTGCCAGATTCGTCGACTTGCGTTGGTCCATCGATGATCTGGTCGAGGTGCTTCCAAACCGCGGGAAAGCCGCGCTGAACCGCGGCTTCCACCTCTCGAATCACCGTGTGAACGGTTTTGTAGGCTCGATCGAGAAGCGGCGCAATCTGGTTGATACTGAGCAACGTATCGGCGTAGAGCGTGAACGCGAGAAGTATCTCGCCGCAGGTGAGATGCTTCTCGTGGAAGGGCGTTCCGTAGGTGTAGGCCGGCTTGAAATCACAGTCTCGACACCAAATACGGTCCGTATTCTCCCACGTGACGATACGCTGATTCCCGCAACGAGGACAGGATGTGTTCTCCCAGAACTCCTTGAGTCGCCGCTCGATGCGGGCATCGAGCGGCTCCGTATCGATCTTGATGACATCTAATTCAATCAGCTGCTGAAACAGACGACCGAACGCTGGCTCAGTGGAGGTCATACCTCCCGATTACCGGCGACTTAGTGTAATTATACGGTCTTTCCGCGTTTCTACATAAGAGCGTNAACGCTGGCTCAGTGGAGGTCATACCTCCCGATTACCGGCGACTTAGTGTAATTATACGGTCTTTCCGCGTTTCTACATAAGAGCGTTCAGTCTTAACCAACAGTCGGCAGTTCTACCACCGATCGTTGGTTAAGACTGAGCAGAGCGGCTTTCCCGGACCACACAGATCGGTGTGTATGGGCGATATCTTCCGCGTCAACTGCCCGGGCTGTGGACAGGAGAAGGGCCCGATCACGACGCACCCCGGCACCGTCGGCATCCACTGTTCGTGCGGGATCACCGCAACCGTGGACATCAGCGCGCAAGAAATCGATGAATGGTGGGAGCGGGAGAACTGACCTATCGCAACTCCAGCGAGTGTAGCCCGGATGTCGCCCCGACGTCGAGGGCGAAAGCGAAAGCGACACCGTACCGGGTGACGATCGGCCGAACGAATGAGTGCCCCGTCGCTCCCGACCGGCTACGACGTCTCCAAGCACGTCCCAGCTGGCCGTCGTGACTGCCTGCTCACGGTCGGGTTCGACCAGCACCAGCAACACATCCCGCGCTTCCTCGTTCAGCTTCACTATCGCGTCGCGACCGACCCGATCGAGTGGACGGCAATCGCCCGGATGGACCACAACGAGACGTCGGCACTCGGGCATGACGTGTACCGCGAGGGACTCCACGTCGACGTCGCCCGCCGTTCGCAGCCGACTGTTCACCTCCAACTCCCTCATGCGCCACTGCCGATAAGTCGAGGGGCAGTCATCCGCGGCTGTGCCAACTACCTCAAACGCGAGGCTCAGTACTTCGTCGATGTCTTCGAAGAGCGTCGATCGCCGGGGCGCCCGCCGTCGAGGTCGGATGGTGGTGAACCGACACCTACGTTTATCCGTTCGGGCCGGGTAGAACGCAGTATGAGTCGTGAAGCCCCGGCCGACGCCGACATGGTCTCGGACGAGGAGCTCACTGAGATGCTCGCCGATGCTGAGGGGACCACGCCCGAGGAGATCGAGCGTGGCGCTGCCGAGCTCGATATCGCGCCGCCTGAAGAGGCGACCGTCGTCGACGAGTAGTACTACTATCTCGATGTGTCTTCAGTCCCACTGAGCAACGGCTACAGCTGGATCCACTGACTGGCGGTTCTATTCTCAGGTAGAGATTATCGCGTCATATCCGAGATTGAGACGCGGGGTCGACGACCTCCAGACATTCGGGGCATTCGGCCCAAACACCCTGATCTCCGGACTCTTTTTCATACTGAATGAGCACGTGTCTGTCTGCGACTGTCTCGCCGCAAAACGAGCAGGTGCCAAGGATTGCTTCTGGATTGGGGGTCTCCATGCATGGCCTCTCTGTATGGGGGGGAGGGACACGTGTGACACTATTTTGACAGCGGCTCTCTACACCTCAGAGCCTTTCTAGATCCCTCAGGCTAATGAACGTGGCCCAGCAGATGTAACGCCGCCGACACCACGATCGACGAGTTAGATCCGGAAGAGCTGGGAGCGCTCTCCTACACGTTCGACATGGGTGACAACTGGGAACACTACATCGAACTCCAGGATACTCGCGACGCATCGTTGGACAGTAGCCCCGTGGTCGTCGACGAACAAGGGCACGCACCGTCCCAATATCCCGATATGGACGAGTAGCGGGTGGTTGTCACGCCTACAGTCGTTTTTCGTCAATGATGGCGGCGGTATCTGTCCCGGCGATTGTGTCGGATTCTGCCAGCAGGTCGTCGATCTCGTCTGGATCGTAGACATCCTTGACGATGCAGTAGTACTGTGACGGCGTTCCGAAGTCGTAGACCATGCTGAGCCGATCCCCTTCTCGGAGCGTCGCACGTTCAGCGATGTCTCCGATCGACACGTCACTCGCGTTCGTGTACGAGGGGTCGTCGATCTTCTCATACTGGTGGTCCGGGAGAACGTTGAGTGACGAGTCCAGATACTCGTCTTCGAGGCCGTACATCCGGAGGTGAAGATCATCGAGCGTACTGAATCGACACACGAGCCGATCGAGTTCCGCTATCGTCGTTTCCGGCCGAACGACGATATCGTACCACTCCTCGCGAGCGCGACCCTTCTGTTTCCAGCGAAGACGGTAGCCGGTGGTGTCGATACGAGATTCTACCTCCATGCTTGTATCCTGTCTCAGCTGGTCGATCTCCTCAAGTGTTGCAGCCCAGCAATACGAACAGATCTCATCTGGCGCATCGCCCTCGAATGCCGTCTTGTCGAGACCTTTCCAGTCAGCATATCGCGGTAAATCGATGTATTCACTCGCGGGTGAGCGCGTACTCCGATCACACAGCTTCTCGCCGGGTAACTCCCGACGAGGGGAATAGGTCGACCTGCCGACTGGTTCTGCTTTCACGTCGACGATATGGTCGACAGTCCCTATCTGACTGACTTCGATAACAAATCGCTCCAGTATCTCCGTCTCTGAATCGGTCATGGTTTTGGTAGTCTGCTATTCGACATCACTCGGAAGGATTCCATACGTTCTGGCGACCGAGACGATCTCTTCGCGGAACTCTTCGGACTCCTCACCGTGCGAGTCCGCGAGTGTTTCCACCTCGTCAGAATATGCCTCGCGGATCGCTCTCGCTTCGGCCCGCCCCTCGACGGTCGGCTTCCAGATGGTTGTCGTGCCGTAGTCCCCTGATTCGAACGACGGCCCAGATCGCTCGCGTTCTCCGACACACTCGACGAATCCCCGTTCTTGCAGTGTTTGAAGCGCGGTTTCGACTTCAGGTCCGAACTCCGCATCAATCGAGAGGAGCTCTTCGAGTGACGGCTCTTCGGATCCACCTTCTGTCGTGATAGCGTCGAGTTGCGTACAGGCTGCAACGAGGTCGTCAGTCGTCTTTTCGACGCCAGCGTAATCGTGTTTGTATCGTCTGTCGTGGGTAGTGAGTTGATCGATGAGTAACCGCTCGATCCACGTCTCGGTTTGCATGTCTGTATCCTACGATCGGAATCAACAAAACGTGTCGCACGAGGCTGCATGTCGGGACGAACAGCAGCCACCGATCAATCGAGTTTTGCCCGCTCTTTCAGCTCGCCGACTAGGAGATCGAGGATCGCTTCTCTGTCCTCCTCGGGAACGTTCCTGCCGTCGAGTTCGTCGAACTTCTCTTCCCAGTGATCTATCCACGACCCGAACACGTCCTCGAATGTGTCTTCTGGATCGTCTGCAGCCCTGACGTCCTCGATCCCCTTCTGAATCATCTCGTGAGGCCCTCCGGCTCCAAGCTCGGCTTCGAGTACCAGCCATGGTTCGTACTCGAAGGTCGAAGAAAGTTCTTCGATATGCCACGTCTCGTCGTTCAAATCCAGCTGATACTCCGTCACCACGTGAAACCGAGCAGGTGAGGCATCGACACCCGGCACACCCATGTCCGAAAGGTGCATCGTCGGATGACGCTCGATCCGCAACGAGAGCATGTCATCTGCTTCGAACTGGAATCTGAAAGCCCGCTCTCTGATCTTTTCCAGTGTCAACCCATCTTCAGGCAGGCCGATGTCACACTCGTCCAGCACGGTGAGAACGCGGTCTTTGGTAGTCCTATCCATTATCCTCACCTGGTTTCGATTACTCCGTGAAGCCCTCCAACAGCTCCTCGAGCATCGGGCGGAGCTTATATTTCCGGTAATGTTCGTCTCTGAGATCTTCGACGTAGACACACCACTCATCGAGTTCACCGACAGCTCGGGCGGCCTTTCCGGCAGTTTCCAGCCACTGGACGGCGTGCCGATACCGCTGGGACTGTCCCTCCTCGATGATTGGCTTGGCATGTTCCTTGCAGGCGTCGATCGTCCAGTCTGGGTGCTCCTCCCAGACTTCCTCGACGACCGGCTCCACGACCTTGTAGTCCGAAAAGCGATCCGCGATATCGATAGCCGCCTCGTACTGCTCTGCGTACAGGAAGATTTCGACGTGCCGTCGCGCAACTCGCTGCGTCGTGTCCTTGTTCCGAAGCGATGTCAGCAACTCTTCGCGAATAGTCATCCACTCCTCACCGGCGAGTTCCTCTGCCGCTTGGTAGGCCGCAAGCGTCGGCGAGGCTTCGAATGCGGCGATAGCCGCCTCCAAGGCCACCTCCGGTTCGTCGAGGCTGGCGGCTCGATCGCGGAGCCACTCGGCCAGCTCCGCTTTCTCGCTGCCGTCCAGCGTCAATCCGTGTTGGGCCACCTCCAGTGCTGCTTGGGGCCGATCATGGTTCCGCAGCGTCTGGGCCAGTGTGAGTGCTTCGTTCGGGGAGGACAAGTTGTGTCGGCCGTATTCGATCGCCTCGTCGATCCGTCCATCCTCTACGAGCTTGGTTACGTAGTCATCGATCAGATCCGCAGCCTCCGCCAGATCCAGGTACTCCTCGTTGCGACCTTGGCGCTTGAGGACGTTGAGGCGAGCCCTGATCAAGTCCTCGGCGTACCACGGTGGATCCCCTCCCCAGAGATCGGCGTAGCCGATATCGCCCTGCATCGCTCGCTGAACCGGTTCGAAATCCCAGCCCCGTTGGGCGGCTTCGAGCGCGACACTGTACGGCGGATGGTGTGTATGGCCTCCCATCTCCTGTTCCCATGTCCAGAGGCGGTCCTTCCAATCGGTACGCTCGGCCTCCGAGAGGTCGGCGGTGAGCAGCGCCTCGGCCAGCACTCGGTCGACCTCGTCGAAGAAGTTGAAGAGCGCGTTCGAATCGTCGTACGAGAGCGCGAGCCACTCTTCGTCCATGAGTTCGTTGGCCAGCGGTTCGAGGATGTCCAGTGCCGTCTCGCCGTCGCCAGTCTCAACGGCTGTGCGTGCCTGATCGAGAAGGCCTCGCAACTTCTCGACGTCGGTTTCGGCTGCCTCGTACGGGTCGTAGGCGTGAGCGCTTCGCCCCTTAGTCGGTCCGAGAACGTACTGTACCTGCTTGCGGATCGATTCGCGATTGATGTCCGGGGTTCGACCGTGTTCGCCATCCTCCGTCTCGTCTTCTGACTCGGCTGTTTCGAGTTCGGATTCGATCTGGGATGCCAGCTCCGGGCGACTCTCAATGAGGCTGGTGAGAACGTCACGGAGGATCTCGGGCTCGGCATCCGCGATCAGTTCGGAGATGGGCGGTCGCTGGTCGATCCCATCGGAATCGCGGACGTACGTCAGGAGGACGGCGACACGGTGCTTGCAAATCCCACCGTGATCGTACGGACAGGAACACGCCGTGTCAACGACCCCAGTTTCGTCGAGATCGATCCGCACCCGGTAGGGCTCGTACTGGCTGCCTTCAACCGCCGCTCGGATCGTCTCACCGCGCCGGACGAGATTGACGACGGCACCCTCGGCGTAGTAGTTTCCCCCCCGGTCGTATGACTGGGGGCGTGCCAGATCCCGGACTGCTGCCTCCGTGAGTGTCGGGTCGGGATCAACCATCGCTCGTATGGTATCTACGGATTAAACCCGTAGTAATTGTGGTGGACGGTTGGGTGGCTGTGTGCCTACGAATCTGGAACCCAGACGCCTTTCACCGGCTGGAAGACGACGCAGGCGTCGACATCCGACGTGTCGGCCGGATGCGCGGTGTGTAGCGTGAGTTGCCCCCTTCGTGTGTTCTCGGTTCTGTTCAGTCACTCACTCCTCTGCGTCCGCTTTCGAGTCGAAGGCGAGTCGACCATCCTCATCGAAATTCGCCTCCGCGAGTGGTGTCTCGTGAAAGACCGAGTCTTTGATTTCCACGATGTAGTCGACCATAACTGTTCGTTCGCGGTAGCTCTCCTTTAGAATTCCCCGTGCTGGACAGATTATTCTCTGCCGACCGTACAAACCACATATGGAACTGACGCCCGAACATCTCCAGTCTGAGAACCTCGATCCGCTTCCGCTCTTTCAGTCCGAAGAAGCGACACTCTGGCACATCGACACCACACACCCGGACGTGGTCGCCGACGATCACGTCAACGCCAGCTCGCCACAGCCACGATCTGATCACTCGACGAGGATCGGACATACGCCCTGCTCGTGCTCCGGGAGAAGGTGGAGTGACGAAGCGATCCCAGAATTACTGCGCTATCTCGCTACCCATCTACACGGATCGGGTACGGCCGTAACGGAAACGTTCTCCGTCGAGGTGTTCACGGCGACTGCGGTCAGGTCGCCTGCAGGCCGGACCGTCTGGTGGCGTGAAGACTACGTCAACGACGCCGCCCGGTGAGGAACGGAGATTCTCTCGAAGGCCAATCCGAGGAATTACGCCGCCATCCGACCAAGAGCGCGTATGGATCACACTCCCGATGCGTTCGCCGACGCACTCTCCTCGGGTGACACCGAGCGCGTGAATCGGGCGATCGACGAAATCGAGAATACCGAACTCGAGGAACGAGCCGCCCTGTTCGACGAGTATTTCGATATGTGTCTCGACCTTTACGAGGCCGACGATGGATACCAGCGACAGTCCGTGATTCGCTTTGCGGCCAGTCTGTATCCGCGCTTGGCCTATCGAACGGTCGGTGCGGACCTCACCGACGAGGCGTTACCGGGTGAGTGGACGCTCGACGAAATCGCGACCCACCGCGAACGACTGCGGGACCTCTACGCGGACGCGCTCCGCGACGACGACGGCCGCGTGCGACGCGCGGCCGCCAAGGCGACCAAGGAACTGGCGCTGACCGCCGAGATGCTCGAAGCCGAGGACGAACTCCGGTCCATGATGGACGAACTGGACACGCTCGCCGAGGAGTGTGCAGACTCGAAGCGAAAACACGTCGAGCAGGCCTACGAGAACGTCGCCTTTCACGCGGAGAAGCCGTTTTCCCTACTCCCGGACGGGCTTCGGGACGCGCTCGAAGGCGACGACCACAGTGGTGGAGGGTAGCTCACTCGAATATACTCGTCTGGAACGTGTATCGGGGTGAGAGCGTTAGCCGCGGAGTTTTGTCCTCCCGGCGTCATTCATACAGATATGCCATTCAGCGTGAGTCGGCACACGCTTCTCGACGAGGCCGAGGAACTTCCCTCGGATGCTCCGTTGAATCCTGACGCCGTCTGCGGATTATATCGCTGATTTCAGGGGGATTCGACGCCGTCTTGCGATATGGGGCGTCTCAAGACCCTCGCACAGACGTTTCGAGACTTTGCCACGAACCACGTAGAAGAACCAGACGTACCCGCCGCGCCGGACGGCGCGGGCGGGTACGCTAACTCCACGAAAATCGCGCTGCTTCTGCTTAAAGAGGAAATCAACAAACCACTCCGGAAGCTCGAAGATTACCTGAACGAGATGCCGGGAATCCTTAATGTGTTCGGCCTTGAGAAATATCCTGATTACTCGTCGTCCAGCGTTTGGGACGGTGAATTTCCGATGAAAGAGTTGCGCCGCCTGCTCCGCCAGTCAGCGGAGCAGGCGGGGCTTTCGGGCACTGCGTCGATTGACGCCAGTGGCTTCCAACGAGATCAAGCCAGCTCACACTACCGAAATCGAGTCGATTACTCGTTCAATGCGATGAAGACGACGCTGCTCGTTGATACGGACTCACTTGCCATCATGGACGCTCATTTCACGACGAAGAAAGCCTATGACGGCCATATCGGACTGCAGGTCTGTCGGCGTAACGCCGAAGACCTGCAGGAGTTGCTGGCTGACAAAATGCACTCGTGGAGCGATCTCCGTGAAGCCTGCCGTGACGCGTCAACGCGACCAGTGATCAAACACTGTGAGCAAAACGCACTGAAGAAAGCTCACAACGCCAGAATTGACGACGACGTCTACAACCAGCGGTCGATGAGTGAGACAGTGTTTGCGATGCTGAAGGACGACGGCGACGAGATCCGCTCCCGGAGCTGGCATGGCCAATTCCGGGAGCTCACGCGCAAGTGCATCGTACATAACCTAACGCAGGCGGCGAGTTAGGGCTCGCCGCCTGCTCCCTTTCTCCGGACGTATCCGGAAGAGGCATCGCCATCGTCCACCTCATCCTTCGTGCGGTATCCTGTGAAACTGATGTTTTGATCACTGCGTAAAGCCGCTAAAATTGAATCGTCCGATCTTAGAATCCGCAGAGAGAGCGTAGTTACCCGTGAAAAATCTAATGTCATAATACTGATTCTGTCGCTGTCTTGCGTTCAACAGAGCATTTTCTCATAATCATACATGCCGATGTGATGCTGTCTGCTCACGTGTTACAGTACGTTGTATACTCGGCATCGAACTCTCGTGGCGGTGGTTGCTGGAACTGCGAACCCATATCCTTTGACGTATAGGGGGTTTCCAACACGGTCAGTAACCGCTTGAATTTGGATAGCTCTCCAGTTTCGAGATACTCATCTAGTGACTCTTCAACTAGATAATTGCGGGGAATATACCGCGGATTGACCTCCTGCATCAACTCTTCATTCAGGCCGACCGCAGCCAACTTATCCCTCAGCTGCTCGAATTCCGCAGTTGCAAACACCGGGTCATCAAACGTCTTGGGTGCCTCTAATTCGAGGAATGTATTAGTGTAGTCTGCGTTCGTTTTGCGAAGCCACTCCAGGAATTCATCGACGAGCTCTTCCTCGCCATCTGAGCCGATCCCCAGCTTCTTCTGCATCATTGCGTAGTACTGCGCATCAAATCGATCCTCAAATTCGTCTAGCTTGGCTTCGAGTTCACCATACGTGAGCGCTGACTGTGTACACAGCGGTTGGAGTGCCTCCGCGAACCGCTCGAGATTCCACCGCAGGACAGGTCGCTGGTTTCCGAATGCGTATCTCCCGTGCTTATCGATTGAGCTGAAGACCGTCTCCTCGTCGTAGTAATTCATGAAGGCACAGGGTCCGTAATCAAACGTCTCTCCATCGATACTCATGTTGTCCGTATTCATCACACCATGGACGAATCCGACACGCAACCAGTCAACAACCATTTCGATCGCTGACTGCATGACTACATCGAAGAACTCCACATATGTACGATCTTTTTCGTGTAGCTGCGGGTAGTGCCTGTCAATTACGTAGTCGGTGAACCGCTGTAGTTCGTCGGATGCTCGAGCTGCGACGTACTGGAAGGTTCCGTACCGAATGTGGCTGTTCATTACTCGGACTAGGACGGCTCCGGGCTCTGTCCGGCGTCGGTTGACCGCGTCGTCAGTCTCGACGACCGCAAGACTTCTCGATGTTTTGATATTTAGATTTCGCATCGCATACGAGTACAGATACTCTCTGAGCATCGAGCTGACAGTTGCGTTTCCATCGCCTCTTCCGGAGTAGGGCGTTCGACCAGACCCTTTCAGTTGAATATCGTATCTACTCCCATCGTGCACGTGCTCGCCGAGTATCATCGCCCTCCCGTCGCCCAAGACCGTAAAACTCCCATACTGGTGACCCGCATATGCTTGGGCGATCGGTTCTTCCAAGCGATCTTGACCTGCTAGCATCTCTGCATCAAGCTTCGCTGTATCCAACCCAAGGTCAGCGCATAGCTCGTCGTTACGAACCACAATTTCGGGATGAGCGATACTCTTCGGTGTCACTCTCGAATACAGCTCCGAGTCTAACTCTTTGTAAGTCGTGTCAAATGAAAAGGTCATTTAGGTCATATAGTGTTCTTCGCTTGCTTTGATAATTTGTACGGCTCATCCCGCCCATGGGCGTGACAATACGAGTGAATAGGGCCCAATAGAGAGAGAATCTTCATATATCGTCCGTTCGCTGTCGTATTTCCTTTCCAATACCAGCATTGGCCGAGCAGGACGGGAATGCAAGAACGACGCCGTCCTTGTCGCCGAACACCTGTACAAACTGAGCAGAAATATGCTCGCCACAGGTAGCACAATCAGGCATGTGTATCAGTAGAACTCCCGAACGAGATTCGTTGCATTGTCCGGAGCTCCGTCGGGTATGACCGCCATATTGTCTGAGAGCCCTTCACGCTCTTCGTAGGCAACCGAGTGCTCGTCCTGATAGAGTACACCCTGGTACTCTTTATTTCCATCCATAATCATGTCTGTAGCGTCATCGTAAGCCGTCGGATCGTGGTCTGTCTCGGCGAGATCGACAATCGTGTCTCGGAAGTAGTCGTAGGTATCGACGTCGTTAAACGTCACACAAGGGCTGTAGACGTTGACGAAGCCGAACCCGTCGTGTTCGACGGCTTTCTGAACGATCTCGGTGTGGCGCTGGCTGTCCGAACTGAACGACTGGGCAATGAACGTCCCGCCGGCAGCCAGCGCGAGCGCAAGTGGGTTGACCGGCGGCTGTTTCGGCCCTTCGGGCGTCGTCGAGGTTTCGAAGTCCTCACGCGATGTTGGCGAGGCTTGCCCCTTCGTGAGGCCGTAGATGCGGTTGTCCATGACGACATATGTCATATCGACGTTGCGGCGGACCGCGTGGATGAAATGGCCAGCGCCAATCGAGTAGCCATCTCCGTCGCCGCCGGCGACCATCACTTCGAGGTTCGGATTCGCTAGCTTCGCCCCGATTCCCACGGGAAGGGCGCGACCGTGAACGCCGTGGAGTGCGTAGCTGTGCATATAGGTCCCGATCTTCCCGGAACAGCCGATCCCTGCGACGACGAACGTGTTGTCCGGGTCGTTCCCGGTGTTCGCGAGGGCTTTCATCATCCCGTTCATGGTGCCGAAATCCCCGCAACCGGGACACCACGTTGGCTGCTTGTCGGATTTGAAGTCAGTGAATCTGATGTCGGTACTCATCACCTTACCGTCCCCCTTCGACCGTATGTAAGAGGACATCCTTCGAGCCGATGCTCGCGGGTGTCGGTCGTTGCGTAATCTGGCTTGGTATCATGCTTTCGAGTTCGTGACTGTCGCGATATCGACGTCTGTTATTCCCTGTGCTTCGATTTTGGCCTTCACTGCCGGTGGGAGCGTTTCCAGTGTCTCGTCAACTTGTGGGTTAATCGGTACGCCGTCAACTTTGATCGCAACCAACTTGCCACGGCGACCGTGTGCAGCGACTTCGAATTCGAACGGTCGGTCACGTTCATCCACACTGTGGACCCAGACTTTCGCGAGCCCGTTTGCACTCTCCCAGTGAACGCTGTTGACGACGGTGAGACTGCCAGCCGGCGGAACGCAAGAGGAGCCGCATGCTGGGCACTGTGCGGAATGTGGACTCTTACCGATATAGGTATACTCTGCTCCGCACCGGTAGCACTGGAGTGGTAGGGTCATAAGTGGTTCCTCAATCACCCCTCACAGGCGCCCCGCTCGTCCGGGATCGACATCGATGGCGTCGACGGGACACACGTCGACACAAAGCATACAGTCGATACACTGTGTCTCGTTAATCGGATCGGCTTTGATGTCGCTCTCGGGGTGGCCGGGTGTATCCGTCCACTCGAACACGTCGACGGGACAGTCCTCGAGGCAGGCACCATCAGCCATACAGATATCGAAGTCGACAGCCACGTGTGTGCCGTGGATTCCCTGCTGTTCCGGTTCGTCGACCGGCCCCCAGACTCGGTGCCCCTCGTGTTGCTCAGCGACATCGCGGTTCGCTTCGAAGTGTGGATCGATAGCCATGAGAATTTCTTGATAAGGGTGGCGTAGTCCAGACGAACTACTATCCGAGCGAGCCCTCCATCTCCAGTTCGACGAGTCGGTTCAGCTCGACGGCGTACTCGATCGGCAGCTCTTCGGTGATCGGCTCGATGAACCCGGAGACGATCATCTGTTTGGCGTCGTCGTCGTCGAGACCGCGCGACTGTAGGTAGAAGATGTCCTCGTCACCGATCTTGCCAACGGTCGCCTCGTGGGCGACATCGACCTTCGACTCGTTGATCTCCATGTACGGCATGGTGTCCGACGTCGACTCGTTGTCGAACATCAGCGCGTCGCACTCGACGGCCGTCGAGGAGTTCTCGGCGCCGTCCGCGATGTGGACGAGCCCGCGGTAGTTCGTGCGACCGCCGTCCTTCGCGATCGACTTCGACTCGACGGTGGATTTGGTCTCGGGCGCGTTGTGGTACACCTTCGCGCCGGTGTCGATGTCCTGGCCCTCGCCGGCCATGGCGATAGTGATGTGGTTGTCGGAGGCGCCGCGGCCCTTCAGGATCGTCGACGGGTACAGCATCGTCGCCTTCGACCCCATCGACCCCGAAATCCANTGTCGGAGGCGCCGCGGCCCTTCAGGATCGTCGACGGGTACAGCATCGTCGCCTTCGACCCCATCGACCCCGAAATCCACTCCATGCGCCCGCCCTTCTCCGCGATGGCACGTTTCGTGTTGAGGTTGTACGTGTTTTTCGACCAGTTCTGGACGGTCGAGTACTGGACGTGGGCGTCCTCGTCGACGAAGACTTCGACACCGCCACAGTGAAGATTGAATTTCGAGTACTTCGGCGCGGAGCAGCCCTCGATGTAGTGGACTTCCGAGCCCTCCTCGGCGATGATGAGCGTGTGCTCGAACTGGCCCATCCNTCGATGTAGTGGACTTCCGAGCCCTCCTCGGCGATGATGAGCGTGTGCTCGAACTGGCCCATCCCCTCGGAGTTCATCCGGAAGTACGCTTGAACGGGCATGTCGACGGTGGTGTTTTCGGGCACGTAGACGAACGAGCCGCCGGACCAGATGGCGCCGTGAAGCGCCGCGAACTTGTTGTCGCTCGGGGGGACGCAGTTCGTCATGAAGTGCTCGCGGACGAGCTCTTCGTGCTCTTGGACCGCCTCGTCCATGTTACAGAAGATGACGCCCTTCTCCTCCCAGCGCTCCTGCATGTTCTGGTAGACAACCTCCGATTCGTACTGCGCGCCGACGCCGGAGAGGGCGTTTTTCTCGGCTTCGGGGATGCCCAGCTTGTCGAAGGTGTCTTTGATGTCGTCTGGAAGTTCGGTCCAGTCGTCGACGCCGGCGCGGACGTCGACGTCCGGCCGAATGTAGGGGACGATCTCGTCGACGTCGACTTCGCTCAGGTCCGGCTGACCGGGCCAGTCGGTCGGCATCGGCATCTCTTGGAACTGTTCGAGCGCTCGCAGGCGGCGCTCCAGCATCCACTCGGGTTCGTCTTTGTCCTCCGAGATGACGCGGACCGTCTCCTCGGTGAGCCCCTTCTCGGTCTGGAAGGCAGACTTCTCCTCCTTTTTGAACTCGAAACGGGCCTCGGTGTTCGTCTCTTTGAGATCGTCTTGTTTTGAACTCATCAAAGTATTCTTCAGAGACTACAAATATAAGTGTGGTGCGCTAGAACACTCGTTAGTAACTTATGACGGTTTCTTTAACGAAAATGAATAACTTTGTATGGTTTAATTCGGTTTCTCTACTCAATAAAATTTAATATTTAGCGAGAGGACCATTCGGTAGAAACAGGGTTACCGTCACTCGCTAGCGAGAATGACTTGACAGCACTCGATCGCTGCTTCGATGTGGCGGTCGGCGACCACGTCGCCCGTTTCATCAGCCGACTCAAGCAGTGTAGCAACTTGCCGAACCCGTTTCTGTCTGGTTTGCGTGTCAAGACCGTCACTGGCAGCATCGCGGGCGACGGCTTCTGCCTCTCCGAGCCATCGGTTCGTCGCTGGCGGTACTGGGCGATCTGCGGTCGCAGTTAGGTGGGTCGCCAGTGCGTCGACCGCAGCCCGCGGCTCGGTTGGGATGTCGATTTCGTCCGTCATCGTCTGTGTATTGGCGCCTACTGTGAAGAATTGTTCCGCCAAGAGCTACACTCCGATGCTTGCGAACGTCTCCAGCCGAGTCCGACCTCTTGTAGCCTACCGTGACACGTCCTCGGTATCTGTCCGGGCTCGTTCGAGAGACACACCAGACGACACAAATCTGTACGCAACCGAGAACGACTATGATCGAGTCGCTCCTCCGGATTGACGTCGTCCTCTTCGTTCTCATCGGCGTGCTCGGCGGCGCACACTGCATCGGGATGTGCGGTCCGCTTGTGACGATGTACTCGAAGCAGATGACGCCGCAGCCAGACGGCGGGACGGTGACAGCCAACGACGGACGTGCCAGTCATCTCACGACCTACGAGGTTCGCCAGCACTTCCTGTTCAACGTCGGCCGGGCGACAACGTACGCGATTCTCGGGGCCGTCTTCGGCGCGCTCGGAAGCGTCGTGTTCGTCACCGCTGACCAGTTGACACCGATCGCTGATCTCCTGCGGGGTGCTGTCGGTCTCGCGGTAGGGGGATTCATCGTGGCGACGGGCGTTCGGTACGTCATCGGGGGGAGTGGAGGCGATATCCGAATACCCGGCGTCCAGCGCGTCACGTCGTGGCTCGCGACGAGAGTTCACCGACACGTGAACAGCCCAAGTATTGTCGGCCTCGGCGCCGTCCACGCGCTTCTTCCCTGCCCGATGCTGTATCCCGCGTATCTGTTCGCCTTCGCGAGCGGGTCCCCCACCACTGGAGGAATCGCTCTCGGTGCCCTCGGTATCGGGACGATTCCAGCCGTCTTCCTCTACGGGACAATTATCCAGTCGATCGACGTTGCCCACCGGCGACGCGTTCATCGGCTACTCGGTGTGGTGTTCGTTGTGCTGGGGTACGTGCTTTTCGCGCACGGATTGATGGCACTCGGTGTTCACCTCCCACATCCGATGTTCCCGCATTACCAGCCCCTCGGGGGCGCGATGGGGCAGTAAACTACCCCGCCCTACTCGCTCCCTCCTGCCTTGCGACGGTCGGTCACTCCTTGAGGACGGGGCTTTACCGAAACGACCATCCGTCTTCAGTTAAGCAAGAAACCGTGTGACTGCGGTGGCTTATCGAGACATCTTTCGGAAGGAATGAGGAAGTCCAGTCTGTGCA
>NZ_AOJH01000007.1 GCF_000337355.1 Halorubrum kocurii JCM 14978
TCAAAAGATCCACAAGCAGCGACCGATCTTACAAGAGACGCTCGCTACCGCTACACAACCGAGGTGTGAGTCTTAACTGAAGACGGATGACTGATCTCCAAATTATCGCTGACGAAGTCGGAGCATCGTTCGAACCGTAGCCGCCAGTCGCCCAATCTGTCTACTGGGGGCCCCGACCTAATCCTCTGAGTAAGACCGCACCCACATTATCGGGTCACGCTGTCTGTCAGCACAGCTGCCGAACGAATTGATGGTGAGGTCACATAAAGCACACATCAAGGGCATTCTCAATCCGTTTCACAACTTTGTCCCACTCCACTTCTTCATTATACCACTGCTCAATCGGGATATTTGCAGTACCACAAGCTCTCGCGATTTCATTCCGTGAAATTCTCTGATTGGTCCACTCCGTTGCGAGATATTCAATCATCCCCTGTTTAACCACACTATTCTCATCAGTCGATTCGACATTAAATGCATCAGCAACCCCGTCATCGTAGGCACTTCCATGGGATTTGATCGCTTCGCGGCTTGGCTCGGAAGGATATGGTAGTTTAGACATGAGAACCAATATACTCACCAAGAAAATAATAGTGTTGTATTAGAGACATATGTTCACAGTCGAGTTAGTGCCCAGCTGCTGGATGCGTATCGTCGTCTCGGTCCGTATCGATCGGTTCGTAGTCGTAGTCCATCCCCACGGGAGAAAAGCCAGGAACGTAGCTGAACCGTTTGCCAGGCTCTCCGTAGAACATCACGGGGAGAGTGCCCCGATAGTCACGAACGTTGTTCTGTGGAGGCCACTCGTTGAGTTCAGCCGATGGCTTGTACACTTGGGGCGCAGGAAGCGCACCACGTTCAAGATCCCGCAGATCGAGAATTCGGACTTCGAACTGACGGGCGAGCTCCTCAGCCCGAGCTGTGATATCGGTCGTATGACAGAGGACCGGCATGGCCCGGCAGGCAAACGCGATCGTACACAGCCGGAAGATCGTCGACGGCGTGATCTTGTCGCTCGTCCAGTCTTTACACTGAGCGACAATCCAATCAGTCGGCTGCTGTTGTTTTGGCTTCCGCTTGGCGACGACGTCGACCTCGAGACCGAACAGGTGCTGGCGCGTCTCTGCTCGATACCCCCACCGCATCAACGCGCGCTGGAGTTGATACTCAAGCCATCGCCCATCGCCAACCCCACGCCCAGCCACGTCTGCATAGACAGATCGGTGACTGGAGAGTTTCTCAAGCAGCGTGGAGTTGTCCGTCGACCCCTCAGAAAGTGCGTCCTGAAGAATGACGATGTGGTCTCGAATCGTTTCGAGTGTTTGCTCGATCGAATACTCTTGTGAGGAGTGGTCGTACCCCTGAATGGAGAGATCCTCAAGCAGCCGATCGAGCCGTAGTTTGATGTGATACAGTGCCTGAGCAGGGTCGTCCCACGTCACCACCTCATGATCGCCTTGGGACGGGCGATGCTCTGTATCCGCAAGCTGTCGACGGATCGCTTTGAGCGCGTAAAGTGCGAGAAACAATCGCCGCCGTGTGGTGACAGCTTGGACGGTCGTAAGTGTCTCCTCTTCTGAGAGAGCGTCCCGGAGCGTCTCGATCGCGTCGATTAGCTGGGTGAGTCCACGATCGAATCCCGGCGGAAGCGAGAGTGGTTCGTCCGTCATTTGGAGAGTGGACTAGGGGTGAAGTGCTGGCGAGTCAGCGCTGTCTCTGAAAGCGGTAGGAGCGTTGGTTGTCCGTGAGTGCGAAGGTGGTGGTAGAACTCGTCTGTCGTCGCAGGATACCACTGTGGGCTATCGCGCTCCCGGTAGCGGAGGTCCCCGTCAACGGAGACGACTACACCCTGCTCGGTGGTGGCCGTCTTCGCGAACACGAGCGCAGGCGGATCTGGACGCGCCCAGCTGTCACGGATCCACTCGAGCATCGTTTCGAGCGGTGTCGGGTCGACGGGATCAGGGTACCGGGTGGCTGCTGGCGCGCGGATCGCGACGTTGTCGAGGCGGTCACTCCCACAGGGACGCCACTCAGCGCCAGTCCACTCGAGTTCACGGCGTGTCCAGGACTCGCCAGTGTTATCGGGTTCAAACCGGAGGCGGCGCGGTGGCGCACTCGGTGGGTTCCACTGAAGCAGACACGCCCCGTCGTCAGCAAACGTAGCGTCCTCAGTTCGGCGACGATACGCGAACAGTGTGGCGTCGATCTGTGCCCGTGCCCGCCGTAGTGTGGAGAGTGGGTCATCGCCTGGCATCGAAGGAGTTCCTTCAGAGTCGTTGACTGTCTCGAACAGCCGGTGGAAACTCGTGTCGATGTCTCTGAGCGTCTCTAGTTCTGGCTGATACTCGGTCATTGGGACTCCTCCAAATCTGGCTTGTAACACGCAGTCTGGAGTCGGCGGATGTGTTCGGCGAGCGGTTCGGTCGCGTCTGTCGGAGAGACGGACTTCGATCGGNAGTCTGGAGTCGGCGGATGTGTTCGGCGAGCGGTTCGGTCGCGTCTGTCGGAGAGACGGACTTCGATCGGTCATCAAACGCGATTGCGCCGCACTCATCGAGCGTCTCGAGATGCGATTGGGTCAGCGAGATGTAGACTGAGGTGCGTTCGTTGCTCCTGATTTTACTGGGGTCAATCGCATTCTCAATGGCCGCGATTTCAACTGCCAGATCACTAGCAGAAATCTCACTATGCGACTGTGAGAGTGAGAGTAAGACGCGGCGACGACGACTGTTTGCGATCGCGTTGAACGCACGGTCTGGATCCATCGGGATAGTGAACGAGGTCGGATCGTCGGTGGGTTCGGTCACTTAGACCGACCCCACGATGGTTGTTCGACCGGCATTTCGTTGGCGACGGTTCGGTGGGTTACTGGAACTGGGCTGTACAACGCAGTGTGTCAGTGGGTCAGTGTTGAGTGAGGCACTCTGGGAAACAGAGTTATCACTCCTGACCCTGTTTGGGTTGGTTGCTGTCATTGGATGGCAGCACGACTCCTCCGGCGTCTGAGCGCCGGAGGGTTCCGTCAGGAATCGTGCCTAAGTCGAAGAGAGTTGGTTGTGACTTTTATATGAGTGTCACAAATTGAGGGTCGGGTATTTGGCTTTCTGGGCGCCTCTAAGGTTAATATTTGCTTCTATTCTTAATCACCTCTTAAATTACACCTCACCATCCACTGGTGATTAAAAATAATTCTCTCAGAGTATTGAATTTCAGATACGAATGACGTGAGAGTCAGAACAGTTTACTCTGTTGAATTCGCAGACGACACAGGGGTTAGAGATCGAATACACGGTAATCAAACTCTAGTGGTGACTGAAGACTGCGCAAACGCCTCTCGTTAATTCATAACCAACACTAGCCACCCTAACAACCGATCTGTTGGTTAAGATCTCCACGCTCTTATGTAGAAACGCGGAAAGACCGTATAATTACACTAAGTCGCCGGTAATCGGGAGGTATGACCTCCACTGAGCCAGCGTT
>NZ_AOJH01000008.1 GCF_000337355.1 Halorubrum kocurii JCM 14978
GTTCGTTCACTCACTCTCGCCGGAGGATCTGTCGAGACAGCGGTTGAGTGTCTCGTTATCGGGTCTTTCCGTAGTTCTACATAAGAGCGAGACTGAAACCGTAGGACGGTGAGGGTGATAGGGTCAGTGTTCGAGATAGTCAGATATATCCTCATCTGGCAACCCTCTGCCCGTACTGTGTGGTTCATTGTTCTTCTGTCTTGACCGTTCAGAGTGATCGTTCTACGTTATGAATGAGGCAGGCGATGGTGAGTTCACGGAACTGTTTCCACCAGCGTCGTGACCGGACGAACGCACCGTACTTCCGCTTGAGCGTTGAGTTGACCGCCTCGGATTGACTCCGCTGGCCGTAGAGATCAGCGTCTAAGCGCGCGTTCCATGCCTTGTGAAGCGATGTAAACTCACGATGCTTTATCAGTGGCCGAACCTCGTGTTGCCGGGCAAGTCGCCTGATCTTCTGGTCGTCGTAGCCCTTGTCACCGAGCAGAATATCGATGTTTTCCGGGTTACGCTTGATCAACGGCGGAGCGATCTGACTATCGTGTTTTCGTGTCGTCGTCACGTGGAGATCGAGGATTGCGTTCTCTTTCGTATCGACCAGCAGCGTCACTTTGAGCTGCTGAATCGTGAGTTCAGCTCGTTTCGTGTAGTGTTTCGAAGCGTGACTGCGGTCAAACCCTGACGCATCAACTCCAACAACTCTACTCGTCGGAAGTAGCGTCGCTGAGAGAGTCAATATAACACGCCACACGGCCATACCAAGTCGATTGAACGCCTTACAGAGCGTTGATGGCGTCGGAAGTTCGGCTAATCCAAGAGCTCGTCGGATGCGTGGCATCTCGATCAGTTCGTCAAGCAGGCCACGGTATGTCGTGTTCTTCCGAACTTTGAGACACAGCAGAACAACGTGCTGGGGAAGTGTGTAGCGGTGTTTAGAGAACTTCGAGGAGTATCGAGAGACCGCTCGGCGTGCCAGATGGATCTCCTTCTCAGTAAAGCGAAGAATCTGCGACTTCGGGAGGGACTTCATCTCGTCGAATTACATGGCGAACATGTAACTCCCTGAGGATTTCACCTATGGAAACGCTGCTACCCGGGCAAACCACGTCTAGCGACAAAATGATTACGCCGTCTGGGGATCTG
>NZ_AOJH01000009.1 GCF_000337355.1 Halorubrum kocurii JCM 14978
TGGCACGTGAAATCCGTCGGTCTCTTGCGCCCCATATCTTGTTTCACGCTCTGCTAGGGTAGCAGCGTTTCCATCGAGTCAACAGAGCCCTTGAAATGGAAACTCAGCCGGTTGTTAGAAGGCCCCAAGACATATATCGAGTCCAACGATTCCATCCTTAATGACTAATTTCACAGGATATCTACTGGGCATAAGAGATAACATTGTTAAAAAACGAGGTGGGGAGGTCAGCTATGGTATTTTGTCTGTCATCGGTATAATCTTGTTTGCGTTAACATTCAGATCAGTTGATTTCAACGCGTCCTCAATAGTTACATTATTCCCGTTTCTGGTCAGCTTAGCTTTCTTTTCCTACGGATTATCTGGTTTTGTACCATCCGAGAACAAGAATACAATATTATTGCTGCGTTCAGGTGTTGTAGTTATAGCCATTGCCGCGATTGGCTTCGTTGCATTGTTTATCCTATTTGCGCTTGGAAATACTCCTTGAGTTGCACTCTTCAGCGACCGGCTGTTTCGGAGGTAATTATGTCTGAGGAGGTGTATTTAAACATAACCAACATTTTCTGACGGGTGGTTTCGGTGGAGATCGTCTAAATTGAATCCCGTACAGCAATCTTGGCATCCGCAACTACAGTCAGGACACCGGCGCGAGCGGTATGGTGAGGTCGTTGACTTACCGGATACTCATCTCACAAGCTGCGCGAGGAGGGTGGCCCCAATGAAGAGGGAACGTTATTGTATCTCTTCTAATACCTCTGGCCCCCTCAGTATCCGGAAGAATTGCTCGTACTCTGTCTCACTGACTACTTGGGACAGTGCGCGCTCTGCGTTCCTGTCGTCGATGATCAGCCCCACGGAATCGTGACCCTCAGACACCCGTATTTGAACAAGATTACCGGCGAATTTGGCGTCCGTTTTCGGGAGTTCATCTTCTCGCTCTTGTTCGAGCTTGGCTAATTCTCTGTGTGCTTCGTCAACCATCTCGCTCACGGTAGGGCCGTCACGGATTCGCGCACCGTAATCCGGCTCTGGAAGGGCAACAATCCAGTCCTCGTTACGTATTGGATCAAGCCAATCATTGACACCGTAGGGACCAGCCCATTCCTTGTCCAACTCCTCGACTACTCCAGTGGAGACGTACAACTGCTTATCATTCGACTGAATGTAGTTGATTAGCTGTCGCCGTTCTGGAGTAGATCGCCCGATTCCACCCAAGACGCTCGAGTCAACGAGGAGCGCATCCGGGAGCGGGTAGAGGGGTGAAGAGTCAACTAATTTCGGCCGATCGCTCATTCCTGCTCAAACACGTACGGAGTGTTTCGGATCTTCCGATCATGTACGTCGTGTTCGAAGGAATCATCGATGAGCCCTGCTTCGACAAACAGGGCAATGATCGGCTCCAGCGCCTGCGTGATGCTGATAGCCTCGATCTCATCAACATTGAGGCGGTCTGCTGCTCCACGACGAGTCACCTCGCCACTGAGATATGCCCGTGTCTGCTCAACCGCCATCAGAAGCTTCGCCTTGCCGTGCCGATCAACGAAGAGTTCGATCTCACTGACTTCGCCGCTTGCACCGTAAGCGGCGATCGTAAGCGGGTCAAACAGTATCCGCGTCTCTCCCTCCCCAACGGGGAGAAATAGTGAATCAGTCCGGAGCTGGCTCTCTTTCCCGCTACTGACATCCTCGACAATGTCTAAGTTTTTGAGCTTTCCAACCCGCATTGAGGTTGTACTTCCGGCAAGATCGAGTCTACGCTCGACACTGCTGTTCGTAGTAGGCTGATTCAGCAGGATGTCAGTATAGACTCTGGCGATGTCGGGATTCACCAGTATCTCTGAGGCTGCGATAAAGGAGCGTGCGGTGCCCTCTTTCGAGCCGTTCTCGTTCGCAGCCGGGGCGTTTGTTACCACCATCGTAATTCATGATACGTGAACCGAGAACTAATATCTTGTGGCAGTTGTGTCGGACTGTATGGAGGCTCCTAGAGATTGTTCTTAGATAACTGATTTGTAGATACTGGCATTTGTATTCACGCCTTAAGAAAGTATTTCAGTTAAACGAATTAATCTTAATCTTAATCTTAATCTTAAGATTAGTCTGACAGCTTCTTCCGGACAAACGGCTGCTAGCCGGGTACTAGAGCAGTGTCGGTGTTTCGTGGTCACCACCCAGTGGCCATGTCCCAGAGGAGGGCGACGTCAACGATACCGAGGATAACTCCAGCTAGTAGCCACGCATCAAGTAACGATGTGAGGTCCAAGATCGGACCAGAAACTGCGAGTTCGAAGGCCGACGCCAAACTCGCCACCTCAAACAAGAGTACCCCCGAGATGACCCATATCACAGTCGCACCAGCGGCGATGAGAAGCTTGTTCCCGCTCATCTTTGACGCTCTAGCGACACCAAGCTAATGTCCATCGTACCAAGGCGGAGCACCGAACGCGTCGGCGTAGCAGTCTGGGTGACACGGCCGCTTGCGGTTGTCCGGCCACGCCCGGTCGAGTGGAACCTGCTCGCCGCAGAGCCCACACTCGGCGGTGTGACCTGCCTGACGAGCGTCTGGTGAGAGATTCCGCGCCTCGAGGTAGAGCTCGTGGAGCGCCCACGGCGTGAGGCGAACGGCGACACGCTCGGCCGGATCGGGATCCTCGTCCGATGTCGCGGCCGAGAGCGTAAGCACCCAGTCGTCACCGGGCTCGCCGTCGGTCGCTGGCCCGAGGGCGATCGTCCCCGCGAGGTCGTCGTCGACGTAGTACCACTCTGCGTCGCGGTCGATGTGGTAGTGGGCATCGGGGCGCGGATCCTCGGGATCGACGTCATCGCCCATTGTGTGCCATCGTTGGGTCAGGCGTTCGCCTTCGGGCCCTGTCCGGACTTAGTCGTGAGCGGGAGGTCCGCGTCGATCTCGTCGTACCACACAATTGGGCGCTTTGCTCGGCCATTTTTCTCGAATTCGACGAGGCCGTAGTCGGCGAGCTCGTTCACGTTCTCGAGGACCTCTGGCGGGTTCCGGTCAACGAGGCGTGCAAGCTCGCGGATGCTCTCCGGCTCGTGTTCGACGATCGCCTCCAAGAGCTCGAGGTTGGTCGAGCGGAAAACGCGGCCGAACGTTTCGAGGTTCTCGATCGACAGGGTCGGCTCACTGGGGTCAACGTCCTCGCCAGCGTCGATCGCTTCGAGACGCTCTTCGAGGTCACTACGGTCGGCGGACTTGATCTGAACGTGGAGTGTCTTGGTCATGGGTGGTGGGGCGTGAGATGATCGGTTGTGATTGGTCGCGGGTCTGTACGTCAGTCACCGTAGTTGAACGGGCTACCAGTCGTCGCGCTTCTCTTCTGGGAGCGCCGCCCGCCAGGCGCGGAAGATCTCCGCAAGGCCGGGGTAGTCGATCTCGAAGGTCTCACCGCCGAGGTGGAGTTCGTGGACGCCGTGGTGGTTGTCGAACCGGATGATCGGATCATCTGCGCCGGCTTCGCCGTAGTGGTAGGCGTACTTGATCCCGTCCTCGAACCGGTCTGAGATCGGGACCGAAAGCACGCGTACCCGCGCAACGGTGCCATCGGCGTAGGCTTCAATTTCGTCTTCGAGTACGGTGACATCATCGCTCATCCACACACGTGTCGACGCACCCAGTTCCGATAAGTGTTAGGGAAAAACCTAACAAGAGCAAAGAAACAGATAGCATCCATGACGGCAACATCGAGCGTGGCTAATGCGGTACTACTCGTCGTCGGTGTCGTCATCGACGAGACCTAGAAAACTGTCCGTTACCTGTCTGAGCTACTGCCCGGCTGATGCCCTTCTCGAACAGATCCCAAGTATAGCTCGGCAATTGGAACGATATGAGTTAATCTTAACCTTAACCATAATATTAATCCAAAATACTCTTTCTACGATGTCTAGTGATGCTATGTGGAGCTCACGCGAGAAGAGGGCCAAATACTAGAGTCAAACAGTCCTCGAACGCAGCGGTTCGATCAATCGTCGTGGTCAATATACCCGGCTTCCCATTCAGTCCGAGCTTCGATTTCTCTAGTGCCCCGGCGAGTAGTGCTGTACTCGTTGGTCCGTCGGTCGCGCTGACTTTTTTCGATGAGTCCCTTCTCAACGAGCGTGTCGAGGTTGGGATAGAGCCGACCATGATGGATTTCCTTTTCGTAGTAGTNTTTCGATGAGTCCCTTCTCAACGAGCGTGTCGAGGTTGGGATAGAGCCGACCATGATGGATTTCCTTTTCGTAGTAGTCCTCGAGCTCGTCTTTGATCGCGAGTCCGTGGGGGTCATCAAGTCCGGCAACTACGTACAGCAGATCGCGCTGAAAGCCAGTAAGATCGTACATGTCGCAATTTACTCATTCGGGTTTTGAAATACTACTGATCTGGCCCTGTATGGAGCGAAGGAATTCGTCACTCTCCCCGTGGGTCACCAACCGGTATTTCACCATATTCTGGACATGAGACCCATCCCTGTCCGAATGCCCCACCCATCCCTTGGTCCGGGCTCCATTCGTGTTCATCCCCACAATGTGGACAGTCTACCAGTGGCGGGTCAATCTCCAGTGCCTCTTGCTGGATGAAATGATTTCCTTGGTAATGAAATTGTAGTCTGATTATACAATAGACTGCTGTGTTGAATAGCGATCTTATCTGCCGATATCACCGGTTTAGAAGGGTGAAGCCGAGGAAATCGAACCTGCCATGGAAATCGATATCCTCGACTTCATTGAGCAGTGTCGTGACCTAGCTAAACAAGCGTTAGGGAAGCACGCGGGCGAGCCCGCCAGCGGCGGGTTCGCCCGCTGGATCCACGTCGTCCTGCACTGTTTTCGGGTCGAAGACGGCCACAGCTACCGCGAAACGCCGAATCGACTGAAGTACATGGCCGAAGTACGTGACACTCTCGACTTAGATCGGGGCGATCTTCCCGATCATACGACGATCTACAAGTCGTTTGATCGGCTGAAAATGTGGGCGTGGCGGGCGCTGCTGCGCGGAAACGCGCAGCAGCACCCGCAGTCCGGCCACGCCGCTCTCGACAGCACGTTCTTCGACCGCCGACGTGCGTCGTCGTACTTCCGCCAGCGAGCTGGACGGACGATACAGACGCTAAAAGTGACGACATTGACTGATGTGGAATCGCTTGCTGTTCTTGATGTTCACATCACAGCTCGATGGAAGCACGACACGAAGACCGGACCGCAGGTCGTCCGGCGAAACGCGGACGACCTGCAGTCCGTCGCCGCCGACAACGGCTTCCAAGACTGGCACACCGAGTGCGAAATCGCCGCACATGACGTTGAGTACCTTGTTCATTACCGCGGCTCGTCAGCGAAAGCAGCCGCGAACAACGCTCTCAACCGAGCAAATGGCTACTCTCAGCGCTGAATGGCCGAAACATCCTATTCGACAACGAAGCGCTCGCTCGGCGACGCCGTGCGAGCGCTCGGCTGGTATCGACAGTTCCGTGAAATTGTTCTGATGTTCGCCATCATCAATATAGAACCGCTGTGTGAACCGCTATAACCGTGACTCAGCATCTATTCAACAGAGCACAACGAACCGTCACTCGGTTCTACCAGAACCTCACCGGACTTTCCGCTCCCTACGGACACCCATTCGGTGTCTGCAAAGCGCGTCATAGAAACAGGAAGCCCCACCCTCAACGAAGCCGCACCAGCGGCTGAGTAGGGTGGGGTAGTTCACGTTGGAAATATGAGGACTTTCGCTAACCCCCTATTAATATGTGGCATCGAGGGCGATCCCGTACAACCCGGATCAAAATCACTCGTTAGCGAGAACGACTCGACAGCACTCAATCGCTGCTTCGATGTGGCGGTCGGCGATCACATCGTCTGTTTTGTCAGCCGACTCAAGCAGTGTGGCAACCTGACGAACCCGTTTCTGTCTGGTTTGAGTGTCAAGATCGTCACTGGTAGCATCGCGGGCGACGGCTTCAGCCTCTCCGAGCCATCGGTTCGTCGCTGGCGGTACTGGGCGATCTGCGGTCGCAGTTAGATGAGTCGCCAGTGCGTCGACTGCAGCCCGCGGCTCGGTTGGGATGTCGATTTCGTCCGTCATCGTTAGTGTATTGACACCCACTGTGAAGAATTGTTGTCCCAAGCGACACTCCAGATTCTTGAGAATGTCTCCAGCCTAGCACAACCCCTTGTTAGTCAGTAGTAACGTGTCCTCAGTATCTGTCCGGTATCGTTCGAGAACCACACCAGACGACACAAACCCATACGCAGCCGAGAACGTCGAGTATGGTGGAAGTCGATCTCCCCGACTTCGTTGTGTGGTCGGTGAGCGAGCGAGGAGCGGGTGACGTGCTCGTCGCGCTCCCTGCTACCTGATCACCACCGAGTCGGTCCCGTATACTGTCAGTCCTCCGGTCGTTCGGCCGGTGAGGACGGCGATCGTGTCGTCAGCCTCGAAACCGGCGTCGGCGAGGCGGAAGACCGCGACAAGGTCGGCGTATCCGTCGCCGTTTACGTCCTCAACGTCGGTTGCGAACGCCGTCTCCCCGCCGCCGGCGGCGACCGTCGTCTCGGACCCGAACCTGAGCGTCGAGTCGTCGATAGTGGTCGGGTCGAAGTCCGCGTTCCCGAGGACGGCAACGGGGACTGCCGCGCGTGGGCTCGGCGGGAGTTTGTTGGCCGTATCGCCCGGCCGGACGTCGACCTCGACGGGGAGCTTGACGAGTACCGTGCCGACAGCGACGCCCTCGACGGCGAGATCGAACGTCCCCGCAGCGGTGACGGTGTAGTCGAATGTCACGGTCGTCTTCTCCCCGACGCCGAGCGTGACCGCCCTCGAGTCCACCACCGCCCCGTCGACCGTGAGGTTCAGC
The DNA here is from genome assembly GCF_000337355.1 of Halorubrum kocurii JCM 14978. Taxonomy (GTDB): domain Archaea; phylum Halobacteriota; class Halobacteria; order Halobacteriales; family Haloferacaceae; genus Halorubrum; species Halorubrum kocurii. Next base: position 6,855 of record NZ_AOJH01000009.1, read on the forward strand.
GTCTCGGAGCCGGCGGCGCCGCCGTCGTTTCTCGCGGTGGCCGTCACAGCGACCGTGTCACCAACGAGTACTTCGCTCTCGTCGACCGAGGCGTCGATGACGACGATCTGGGGGACCAGCCCGCCGATCGCGAACGCCGATAGGCCGGGCGAGACGGCCTCATACTCGTACGCACCCGTCGTGGCGTTCAGCCCAAGGGTCGTCGTGGGGAGCGCCTCGGGCGTTCCCGTGGTATCGTCGTAGCGGAACAGCGCCACGTCGTCGGGGGCGACGCCCGCCGTGGCGAGCGCGTCCGCGTCGACGCTGAAGCGGAACACGACCTCAGAGACCTCGGCGTCGAGAAGACTCGTATCGACCGTGAGGTAGCCGAACGGGACGGTCCCGTTCGGGCCAACGACGGCGAGGTCGGTCGTACCAGGCGGGGCCGTCTCGCCCGTCGTCACGTTGAGCGCGTAAGTTGTATCGAGCGCGATGGTGACCGCGAGCGAATCGAGGGTGACGTTCTCGGTCACCGGGTCGTCAAGCGGAATCATCACCGGCTCGTCCGTGATGGCGCCGATGACGGTGACGTTCGAGCCGTCACCCGAGTCGTCTACGTCGACCGTCGGCCCGGTGGTCCCGAGCGGGGCGAAGACACTGAAGTCGGTGATGCTTGCCGAGACGGTGTCGTTCGTCGTGTCGACTATCGACCCAGGGACCGGCGCCCAGGCCGTCCCGTCGTACTGCCACAGTTCGAGCGTCGATTCGGTGATGTCCCTGGCGAGCACGTCGGCGTCGTCGTAGGAGACGGTGATGTTGAGGATTGACGAATTCAGGCCAGTCGTGCTGGTCGCGGTCGCGTTGAAGAACCCGCCCACGTTCGTCCGGTCAGTGGGCGTCGCCGGCAAGGCCTCAACGTCGCTGACGCGAACGTCTTGGCCCGTAAAGGAAACCGTCGCCGACGACAACTCCAAGCTCTCGAAGGCGATAGCCGTCGAGTTGTTGTCGAATAGCGAGGGATTGCTACCGACGCGAACATCCTCGACCCCGCTGTTCACGACGGTGCTGTTCCGCACGGTGACATTATCGGAGGATTCCCCCACGCTATCGTCACTAACACTGATCCCGGTCTGGGCGTTGCTAACCGAGAGGCCCTCGAGCGAGGTGTTCGCGCTGTTCCGGATTGAGACGCCTACGAGGGCGTCAGAGACCGTGACGTTCCGGACGGCGACGTTGTGAGAAGGTGCGCCGAACGCACCATCCCTGACGCTAACCCCCGTCTGGACATCGGTAATAGAGAGGTCTTCGAAGGCGGCGTTCGCGTTGTTCCCGACTTCGACGCCGATAATGGTGTTCGAGACCGCGACGTTCCGCACCGAGACGCCGTCGCTCCCGACCACTGTGAGCGCGCTATCGAGCGGGCTGACTCCGAGTCCGCTCGCGGTGATATCCCCGAGAGAGAGTTTGCTGTCGGTGAATGCCACGTTCCGGACGGCGCGAAGCTCCACGGCACCACCGCCCTCGACGATGCCGTTCGACGTTGACGTCTCCTCGACGATATTCGTGATCACGGCCCCATCGATGTCGGAGAACCCGACAACGGCGGCCCGGCGGAGGGTAACGTCGGTGACCGTCACGTCGGTGCTCGCCTCAAAGGATGCTCTGTTACCCTGCATGACGACATCTTCGAGCTGGACATCGGTGGTCTCGACGAACTGGAACGTGTTGACGGTGTAGCCGCTCGTGGTGACATTCCGGACCGTGACGTTCGTGTAGGGACCGGCAGTCGTCCCGTCTACGAGAACGCCGATCGACGGGTCGAACGCTAAGTTCGTGCCCGTCAGGGCGTATCCCTGTCCGTCCAGGATGACGTTAGAGGACCGGATGTCGATGCAGACGTCCGTCCCGTCGTCGAGGATAATTCCGTTTTGCAGGACGGAGAGGTCGTTCTGCACGAGGTAGACTCCCGGCGAGTCGATGACTCGGCAGGTAGTGACGTCGGTGGTGGCGGCCGCGACCGGCGTGGCTAGCCCGACGAACCCGCCTGTCACGACCCCTAAAGTCACGAGGACTACTACAACGGCCCGGGTGACGTTCGTACGGCTTGTACCTCTCCTCTGGAGCGCCTCACGGCGTGTTGAATCGGACATGGCTGCGAACTCCGTGTCGAACTACGACTGGTAGCAATTGACACGTGTAGAACGGCTTAATCGAAGATATACTTATCTACGGAGAACGCTTTCAAAATCGAGACTCGAATAAACGGCTCCGTTGAAATCATTAATCGGTGATAGGTTTCAGCGGTCGTGCTGCATACAGGGTACGTATCTCGCACAAGGCCTTCGTCAGAATAGGTGGCTCGTTCAGTACAGGTCGGACAAGCAAGGGAGTGCGAAAAAACTGCTCCGCGTCTCTAACCAGGCTTGTCACAGGTATCACTCGCCGCTGAGCACTCCTCGGATCGCGCTGACCGCCTCTCTGAACGAACGAACGTCCATGGAGTCAGCAGTAAAGAGGACGCCAACATCGCCCTCAAGCACCCTGACGACGAATCCGTTGTCGTGGAATCGGACGGTGAAGTTGTACGGGCCGATGTTCGAACCGTCGTCACTGTGTGCGATTTCGGTTCGGGCTGACCGTTCCGCGAACCCCACTTGTTCGAGTTGGACCAATTGCGCTTTCCGTTCTTGCGCGGCCTCATCAGACGGGTAGAGGTCCCGCCGCACGTACAACAGATCGAACGACGACGGTGTGAAATACATGACGCTCCGGAGGGTGTCCCCGAGGCTAGTTCGGGTGGCACTGAGGATCTGTTTGGCCGTCTCGTCACTGATACTCGTATCGAATGTCTCTGAGTTCATACAACGTAGCAATCGCGTCCGGTGATAAGAAGCATTTCTACGGCGATATCCAAAAATCAGCCCTGGCGTTCCGGCGAGATCTGCTGTACACACTGTCTTCCGCATCGAGAGCGGCTCCCATGATGACGTATTCGGATCTAATCGCCTCATTGGAACTGAAAAATTGCGTAATTATAGGCGAAGTAACAGTTAGGTAGAGTCCGCTCCAATACTGTGTATGCCCGAAGACAGTGAGGTAGTATCTCAGGACCGAATACTCAAACCGGGACAGCAGGTGTACGACGGGAACGGCCGGACCATCGGCGTCATCTCTGCCATCACGGAAACTGGGGTCGAAGTCAACACCAACAGTGACGTTGACACGTTGTCGCTCAGGCGCGCTCCCACCGTTAATCTCGGCGAGGGATATCTTGTGTGGCGGTGCAGCGAGTGTGGGGAGTTGGGTGATATCGACCAGATTCCCGACCACTGTCCAAGCTGTGGAGCTAGCAGAGAAACCCTCTACGCCTACCTAGAGGATTAACACGTATGTCAGAGGATCACCCCCCACGCGATTCGCCGGAGTGGAACAACCCTGACCTGTGTCCGTTTTGTGGTGCGGCCCTGTCGGACGGCGGGGTCGGATTTATCGATCACATTGCGGACGCCCCCAAATGTGAAGAGCGATTCGAAGCTTGGCGGGGACAGATTCGAGACGACATCGGTGGGGAATGGGGTGGATAACTGCGGTTTGCTTGCTGTATCTCTCCTCTGAGGGCGGTGATGCAGAACTGTTCTCACAGTGTGATGGTTGGGCTGGCGACATCATTTCCTCGGTGGTGATTAGCAAGTGCGACGGCCAACCGAAGGCAGAGGGCGATGAAGACATCTGCCCGTTTATCTAATACATCAAGCAGAGCAATTTCCTCGCCCAGTTCGTGCCGTGGGGTGCTGGCCCGTCCCTCTACGATTCCCCGTCGACATCGTCGGCGAAGAACGCCAGTTCCCGCCGGTTCCACCCGCGGTCCCCGTCCCGAACGTTGTAGAACCAGCCCGCCTCGCCGGGCCGGAATGGCGATACATAGCCGTAAATCGCCTCTCGTCCCGGTTTGTCTCCATCGTCCGGTGGGTAGGCATACCAGACCGGCTCGGAGTCGGACTCATCGGACCAACCGTTGCGGCCGGTTGGATCCACCGAGAGCTTGTACCTGATCGGGTTCGGCGCCGACTGCCTGTAGACGGGCACCCTGCCCTCCTCGGGTACTGTGGAAACGTAGAAGAAGGGGTTCTTCTCCAGGATCCACCCGTGGTTGGGCATATCCGACGTGCTGAGTGAGAAGTACCACCGACGGGGATTGTCAACAAGGTAGCCGTACACCGGCGCGATAGTCGGTTCCGGTTCCGGAGCGAACCCGCTGGCGTACCCCTCGTATGCCGCCTCCAGTTGCGCCCGACGAGCCGGGGTTTCGCACAGTTCCCACAGCGGCCGCAGACTGTCCGGGTTCAACGAGACGAATACCAGGTTCTGGCGGATGCTCTCGCGCCAGTCGTCGTAGAGTCCGTCGACGATTTTGCCGGCGAACTCGGCCTGGCCGCCCCGGGCGTGGACTTCGATCGTCGACGCTTTCCGAAATTCCTCGATGGCCTCACTATACTGGGTCCGCTGCTCGGCCGATAGCTGGCCTGTCGCCCCTCGGTAAGACATCTCCGCTGCCACGGTGAAATCCACGTCGGAGCTGTACCTAGTGGTGTTGGTTGCGGCGCTGTAGGTCGCCGCGGCGCCGACGATCAGGCTGTGCAGGTAGTGGGTGCCGTACCTGTCGAACAGCACGGCCGGTTCCAGTGTCTCCAGGTCGTCCGCCGCTCGCTCTCTGAGGAGGTTCCGAACCGGCACGCTCGGATCCAGCGTCAGGAGGGCGATGTCGTACTGATCGGTCTGCGTGACGAAATTGAACACCGTACTCCGTCGCTGACGTTCGTTGAATTGAAATTCGAGGGAGCCCTTAAAGAAGCCGTAACCGCCATCAAGGCCGACCTGTGCGGCGAGATTGCTCTGGTAGTCGCTTGCCCGGGTACCGCTCGTGGCGGTAATATTCGCGTCCTCAAGCCACTGGACGCGAACAGTCTCGGGCTTGTAGAACAGTCCTCCGGCAGTGTCGAACTCGGCCGATTCGCCTAGGTCGAACAGCGACATCTTAGTCGATACCGGACTTGCGAACTGGCCACGGAACACATCGTAACTAAAACCAATAGAGTCCAGCCCCGGGAACGCGACGCCACCCGGTGGTACACTGTCGTCCTCAGGTGGCACGACCTGATCCGCTCCCGAGCCATCATCGGGATTGAGGCCGCCGTCGAGACATCCCGCTATCCCGCTGACAGTACCGACACCCATCGCACGAACGAAGTTTCTTCGGGAGGAAATCATGAGTCAAATACGCACGGATTATTAATAAGCATATGCGTATAGATTTATATGAGATATGGCGCAGAAAGCCTTCACACACTCTATACTGCCTGTTTTTTATTTCCGAAGAGGATATGGTAGACTGGGTTTCATATCGTGATAGTTGGACTGGCGGCATCGTTTCCTCGGTGATGATTAGCAAGTGCGACGGCTAGACGAAGACAGAGAGCGATGAAGACGTGTGATTTGACCCTCACTCGGCCTCGGAACTGTGTCACCGTAGTCTTTGATTCGTTCTTCGACGCGATACTCTGTGTCTGGTGGATCGGCCGTATTCCGTTGATTGTACGGCGTAATCGGCACGACTGGCTGCTTGAGCAGTCAGTCGTGCCACCCTAGCATATCGAACTCTGAATCACCAAGGAACCAGCGTGGAGTCTCAACGGCGAGCGCGTCACGTGTGACGCGCATCTGCGGTCTCCTCGTCGAGTTTTTTGCCGAAGTGAACGCCGCTGCGACAGGAATGTTGTCTGCGGCGGTTACGTAACAGCAGCCGTAGTCGTAGTAGAAGTCGTCTTCTGCGTGATCATAGTTCCACTGCGCGTCGTCTTGACCTCCTCCCGCGGCTAAAGACGCGGGAATCCCACCACGGGATTTCAGGCCGGACGTGGCCCTCTGGTTTCAAGACGCATACGCTCCACGCGTCTCTTGCTGGGTAGCATCGGCGTGGCTGTCTTGTGGGGCGGTCAAACGCCCCCCATCCTCAGCCGAGTCATTGCCATCCATGTGTTCTCTCGAATGGCTCTCTCCGCTGAGGTAGCGGTCTGCGATGTTTATCGCGCCGTTCACGTCCGCATGGTACTCGCCCATCCAGCAAGCGTCGTTCGTACACTTGAACGTCGCCTGTCGCGGGCGGTATCCCACTTCACCGCACGCGTGGCACTCCTTCGACGTGTTACGTGGGTTCACCGTCTTGACGGGGATCCCCTTCTCGACGGCCTTGTACCGTATCTGTGCGTGGAGTTTGGCGAACCCCCATCCGTGGAGACGCCGATTCATATACTCGCCGTAGTCCATCGATTCCCGTATGTGCGTCAGGTCTTCCAGAACCAGCACGGGATTCTCGACGGACTCAGCGTACTCCACGACGTCGCGGGTGACGCGGTGGAACACGTCGTCTATCTGGTTCCACAGGTCGTCACCGAACGACTCCGCGATACGCTCGCTTCCGCGCGTTTGGAGTCGTCGCGTGGCGGTGAAGTATGTTTTGCGGAGCCGACGGACAGTTTTGCCCTCGTCGGCCCACAGTTCGGGCGCGGTCGGGGAACCGTGGTCGTCGCGATGACACACCGTGACGAGTGATGCTTCCCCGATGTCCACTCCGATGGGCGTCCGTTCTTCGGCGGATGTCTCGGAGCGTTCCTCCACGTTGCAGGTGGCGGTAACGTGGAGATACCACCTCTCGTCCCGCTCGAATAGCCGACTCTCGCCCATCATGGCGTCTCCTGCGTTCAACGCTTCGAGCCAGTCCCGCTGTTCGGGGTTCGGTTGGGCTGGGATCCAAAGGTGGTAGTCCTCGTGGTGCGGAATCTTGACGTACCACTCGATAGCGTTCTCAGGCTTGTGGTCGAGTCGTAGCCCCTCGTTGGTGAAGCGCACAGGGTGGTCGCCGTGAAGATCGCCCGCGTTGTAGGTCGTCGTGAGTTGCGGGACGTATTTTTTGAGTGCGTTCTTCGCATACCCGCTCAGGTCGTAGTCGACCACCACGTCGTTCGCTTCGGTCTGCGTGGTACAGTTCTGGTAGAAGGCGTCTTGGAGGGCGTGCTGATACGCTTCTCGCGTCTCTCGAAATTTCCGCCGCTTGTGAGCGTTCGGGTCCACGAGCTTGAGTTCGAGCGTCTTCGTGAGTTCGGTCACGAGTCGCTTTCCTTGTGTTGCTGGATGTAGTTCTTGACTGTCTCGCTCGAAACGTGCCCGGCGGTCCCTGCGTAGTAGCCTCTCGCCCATCCGATTTTCTCGCCGTCGTGGTCGGCGTATCGGTGGTTGTACTTGCGCGAGGAGATACCCTTGAACCAGTTAGCGAGGAGCGCCGGTTCGTTCTTGGGCGGGCTACTGACGAACAGGTGAACGTGATCGGGCTGGACGGTGAGGTCAAGAATTTCGACGCCTTTGTTGTCGGCTATTTCGTGGAGGATGGTTCGCACACGGTCAGCGACCTCGTTGACCAGTACCGAGTTGCGGTACTTCGGCAACCACACTATGTGGTAGTTGAGATTATAAGTCGCGTGCCGTGTGGTCTTCATCTGCGTTACATACTATGGATCAAAGTGTGTTAATACTGGTGGTGAATCGGTGGGAAATCCAGCCGTAGCGTCGTCGGTAGAGGTGTACGCTATTGTCCGCTTGACCCCCGCCTAAAGACGGGGGTATGCGCTCGTAACTCTATCACCTGCTAAAGGAGTAGAAAAGTCATGTCTCAGGTGCCAACGGGAGCCTAATTGTAATCTCGGTGCCACCTGACTCGCGGCCGTCAACACAAATATTGCCGCCCGAATGGGTGATAGTCCAGTAGACAAGCCACAATCCGAGTCCGCTGCCATGTGATAGTGTCTCGATGGCCCCGCCAGATTCAAGCACGTTTCTGTCAAACTCCGGTATTCCCGGACCATTGTCCCGCACCCGGAGAATACCTCGCGGTTCGTCAACAGCAAGGCCAACGGAGACTCGTGGTTCGTCGCTGTCATTGTGGACAAAAGCATTGATTAAGAGTTCTTCAATGGCGGCATCAATCGAATCAGACGCAGAAACAACAAGTTGAGCCGGGCCTGAGACATCGATCCCTGCGTCAGGCCAGTCCTTAGCTACCTCTTCGGCAAGTTCCCGAACTAACTGTCCGATATCTACTGGCCCCGGCTCGCGTGGATCACTGAGACCATCAGTAATCTTTCGCGACTTCTCGCTCGTCGTCAACAGGGTGTTCGCCCGCTCAACAATGACATCGGCAGCAGCCTTGAGTTCGCCGTCGAGTTCGTCTTGCAGTTGTTTGCCTCGACCACGGATTACATTCACATCGTTGCGAATATTATGGCGCAAAATATTGTCAAAGACTTTCAGCTGTCGCGTCCGATTGTCGAGATTGGTGACGTCCCGGCAGATCGCAAGTGTGCCGGTAAGTTCTCCATCCTGGTAGTAAGGGTACCGACTCGTGTAGAAGACCGCTTCCTTATCGGTATGTGTGAACGTCGGCTCAACACTGTATTCGACTGGCTGTTCGGTCTCGATCACGCGCTGTTTCTGCCGGGCAATCTCTGTGGCAGTGGCTGTGTCCATAAACTCGTATTCACCATCGCCGTGTAATTCATCTCTTGAGAGCCCGGCAAACGAGCACAGTGCGTCGTTAACCAGTCGAAACTCTCCCTCACAGCTCTGGAGCATAATTGGATCCTCAAGCCGCTCAACAATATCACGATATAACGAGAGCCGTTGTTCAATCTCTTTCCGTTCGGTGATGTCCCTTTGGACGGCGACAAAGGCTTTCGGCTCACCGTCTTCGACGATTGGAGCGATAGTCTGATCAGCGACGTATTGGGATCCGTCTCGTCGTTGGTTTGTAATTTCTTCATGCCACGTGTCGCCAGCGGAGATCGTCTCCCAGAGGTCACTGTAGTAGTCGTCGGCCATCACTCCAGAGCTGATAATTTCTGGCGACTCGCCGACAGCTTCAGTCCGACTGTAGCCCGTAATTGATTCGAATGCTGAGTTGACGTATTTAATCGTCCCAGTAGTGTCGGACATCCAGATCGCGTGACCAGAGGATTCAACCGCTTGTTTGAATAGTGCCAGCGACTCTGTGCGTGTTTTGAGACGTAACGATTGGGTCCGCAGTCTGGTGAGCGCCTCCGTCCGCCACTCTAATTCAGCCTTTTTGATCGGCATCGAAACCACTTCGTCGGCGGTTTTGAACACAACGCTGTCGGCAATCTCGCCACGATCGGTCTCAATGACCGAGAGGTCTGCTTCCGGAATAAGCAGGAGGCACGGCAAGAGAGCGGGCTCAGCCTTGCGTTTCCGAGCTCGGAGCGTCTCAGCATGCGTCTGTAACATCTCTCCATCAAGGATACAACAATCGAATGTCGCCGTTGTAACTGGCTGATCAGGATCGACAAGCGTGTAGCTATCGTGGGATTCAATCCACTCAACAATCAGCCGTCGATTTCCTTTATCAGAGAGTAGGGGGAATAAGGCTGCCTGCTCAGCAATATCATCAGCGGAGTCATTTTCAGGAAGTGTGCCGTTCATCGATCACTTCCCCTCGCTACTGTCTTCAGCCCCAACTGTTTGTAGCTCAACTACAAATGCTACGCCAGGTTGGTCCGTCTCAGTTGCTTCACTGGGCAATTCATCCTCACCACGGTCCGCGATCCAGACCTTCCCATCATAACTCTTTACAAGATTGTCAACGAGGAACAAACCTATTCCGGTCCCCCCGCTCTCAAGTCCTTTCTGACCTTCTTGAAACAAGTCTTGTCGCACGTCGGTTGGAATCCCTGGTCCGTTGTCAGCCACTCTGACACGGACGGTGTCATCCACCTCTTCGACGGTGAGGACTACCTTCGGATGTGTTGTCTGATTGTGTTGAACCGCATTGTTGACAAGGTTCCGAAATACTGACGAGAGCAACTCATTCGCCAGTACACGCGTTTCTTGATCGGGTGGGTCTGGCATCGTAATTTCTGCGTCGGAAAACGTCTCCCGGCGCTTTTCGAGTTCTTCGGCGAGGAGTTGTCGAAGTGAGATCGGCTTGAGATCTGGCGTTCCATCACCGTGAATGAGTTCTGATAGGTCACGGGCAACGTTTGTGAGTTCGATAACATGATTTCCTGCCCGGAGGATCCGGTCAAGTTTGTCTTTACCGTCCGAAGAGAGCTCATTTTCAAGCATTTCTCCCCACGAAACAATGACGTTCATATCATTTCGGATGTCGTGACGGAGAACTCTGTTCAACACGTCGAGTTGCTCACGTTGCTCACGAAGACGTTCTTGGAGATCTCGGAGATCAGTAATTTCGTGATTAACGGCGATGAACTGTGTGATATCACCATTTTGTGCTTCAACTGGAGCAATTGTTTGTTGGAGGATATACCTCTCGCCGTCTTTGCGTCTGTTGATAACCGTGCCATGCCACGTCTCACCAGCGGTGATAGTCTCCCACAGCTCTTCATAGAACGCCTCATCGTGTTCACCAGTTTTGAGCATCCGCGGGGTGTTTCCGACGACTTCCTCACTTGTATACCCTGATTGTGACTCAAAACCTCTATTGACGTACTCAATTGTCCCGTCGACGTCGGTGATCAATACCCCGTGACCGGCGTGTTGGTCGCGGATTTGGCGGAGTTGCTCACGTCGGTTGAACGCGACAGTCGACTGGTCTCGCAGGCGGAGAGCCATCTCTAATTGTTCACCAAGTTGGTGTTCTGCGAGTGGCATATCGATCAGCCCGTCAATGACATCCCACAACTCCGGGTGTGTCTCGCGGAGACGATCACAGATCTGGCGGTGTTTTGCCTCGGGGACCAACAACAGATACGGCAGCACAACCTGCTCGTGGTGCTTTCGTGTAAGGAGTTCCGAGCGGTGCTCGTATAAAGCTGTCCTGTCGATGAGACAGCAGTCGAACGCAGCCTCAGCGATATCTACGCTCTCGACAATCGTATATTGATCATGTGTGGTTAGCCACTCTGAGAGGACACGTCGGTTCCCTGCGTCACTAACCAGCAGCAGGACGCGCTTCGCTTCGTCGGCTGTCTCTTGGTAGGGCTGCTGTTCGTTTGTGGACATGAGGTTTGATCGAGTGGGCTCGTATTGGGTGCGTATGTCACGCGAAGGCTACGCTTGGTCGGTATCAGCCACGTCGCGATCAGTTCCGCCAGTATCCTCGGACCAGTCGGGCGTCCCAGTGAGAATGCCCCGAAGTTGTGGGAGCGGCTCCCCGACGCGTATTCCGTCGGCCGTAATCTCGAGTTCGCGAAGGCTGCGTTCGAAGTTGCTGGTTCGCATTTTCAGTGTCCCAATCACTTTCCGCACCTCGCCGCGGTACTCGACGTGACGCAGGAAGACAATATTATCGGCAAGATTGCTCGTCCGCTCTTCAGACGCTTGGAAGTCCCCGGTGATATTCTGGACTTCATTAATAAGCAGGGTAGTGATACTGGCAGCCCGGAGGAACCGACCGATCCGCACCAACGCACCCGTCGTGTCAGCAAGTCCACGGAGATTTTCTTGGAATCCTTGTGACCCATCAATCATCACAACCTCAGTCCCGTCGGTAACAGCCTCTCGGAGGAGATGCTCAAATTCACCAACCGTGTACTCATCGGGAGAGACCTCAACAATGGAGAGTTCGCCGCTGTCCAGCGCAGCCTGAAGTGGAAGCCCAATTGCGTCTGCGCGATCACGAATGGTCCATTCTGCTTCTTCGAACTGGAATAACACGCTCTGTTTGCCCTCAAGTGCTGCTTGGATGAGAAACTGGAGCCCAGTCGTTGTCTTGCCGACACCGGTTGGCCCGCTAAGCATTGTTATCGTGCCCTGGTCTAAGCCGCCATAGAGCAACTCATCGAGTTCGTCCACGCCAGACGAAAGCGGTTCCGCGTCGCTCGCTTGTTTCTGTGTATCGGGCACGAGTGCCGGCCAAACTTCCAGTCCCGCCGCAGAAATATCGTAGAAATGATCCCCACGCCGGAACGATGACCCTCGGAACTTAGAGACACTGACCATCCGGCTCTCAGGAGTCACATCTAGAGAAATGACAGTATCAACAAGAAACTGGATATCATCGTCTGTGATTGGCCCGCCAGCTTGAGACGTTAACATGCCTATCGCGTCAATTTCTTTGAGATAATCAAGGAGGCCGAGGATTCCGGACCGGAATTGCCGCTCGTCAGTTGTAAGATGCCGGAATTCTGTGATTGGATCTAGTAACACCCGGTCTGGTTCGATCTCATCAATCTTCTCACGGAGGCCCGCAATAAAGTCCGGCTGTTCGACTTCTGCTGACTCAAAGACGCTGTAGGAGTTACGCTCTGAGAACTGTTCTTGAGTCGGCGAAATATTATGGAAGTGAATTTGCTCGGTATGAAGATCGAACGCATCAGCGGTTTCTTCAACGTATGCCTGCGGCTCACCCATGTTGACGTACAGAGATGTCTCGCCAGCGTCTATCCCCGCCGAAAGAAAATGTAAGCCGAAAATTGTCTTCCCTGAACCAGGAGAGCCGCGTATAAGCACGTTTCGCGGGTGGATGAGGCCGCCGTTTAAGATGTCGTCTAACCCACTGATACCCGTAGACGATCGTGGATCTGGCATACTAGGATATTACTCTTAGTATTCAAGTAGTTTGTTGCTGTGACCGTGCTCTTCTATTACACTGGCTCCGATCGAACAGTTTGAGTTCGATCGGAGCCACAGCGTGTAACATACAGGCAGAGCCGCGAGCAGAAGTTCATGCCGGTGACACAGTGTCCGTCACGTACGACCCTGCGCGGCTTCATTTGTTCGAAGATACGACCGGAGAAGCGTTCTATCACTCAGGGTCGCATCTCCCATCCGATGAGCAGGTAGTGTCCTAAGTTTCGAGATAGCGATCCGAGAAAAAATAGTACCCTGTGTGACAGGATGTTTATTCAATCTAAGTCACGACAAATCATCACAAAACCAACTACTGTTGCGAGTAGCGTCGGCGAGTACCTCGAACGCCTCGACAACGGCGCAGCGACCAAGCGGATCGTCTACCTCGCCGACCAGCTCGGCACCGACCTCCCCACCCGCGAGGAACTCGTCGCATCGTTCACGAGTGGGTATTCCCCACTGGACCCGACGCGACCCGAAACCGGATCGACCGACAGCACGTATCGCCTCCGAATCAACGTCGAGCCAGCCACGCTGGAGCCGACGGAGTCCTGACCGCGATGATCAGTCAGGACCGGCTCCGGATTCTCGCTCGCGAACTGGGCGTTCGACAAGGGTACGCCGAGAAGAACTACTCGAAGGTGACGACCCGTCCTCGCCCCCGAAGAGGGACAACTGCTCGCCGCGCTCGATTCCGAACTGAAGCGAGAAAGCGGCGATAGCGTCTGGGGAACCAGTCAGGACGGAACACACACCCTTGGCTTGTCTGCCCTAGCGGAGGTCAGCGTGCCGCAAGAGGGCACTGTGCGCCGCATTCCAAGGGGTCGGTCAGGCTTGCCGGTCCGGGAAAACCATCACCGGAACATCTGCCTCGCGTATGAGCTTGCCTCCAGGGTCGCCGGCGATTGTCCGCTCCCACGTATCTATATCTCGAGGTGTGAAAGCGACGAGTGTCGCCTCCATCATATCGATCGCATCGGTGAGTGCCTCCGCGACCTCGCGCCCTTCAAGCGTCGCCCACTCAAACTGGAGATCATCGCGGTAGAGAATGTCGACGAACTTCTCGTACGTCGCTCCGGTGAACTGGTCTCTGCCGGTTTTCACCGTCGTCTCAGCGGCCGTTCCCTGGGTTACGTGTGTTACGATAAGAGTCGTGTCAGAATCCAAATGCGGCCGAACCGCACGTGCCGTCGCTTCAGCGTCGTCAGGACTCGCAATTGGAACGAGAATACGTTCGAATAAGTCGTCGTTCATGGATGTACCGTGTCTGACGCCAGAGAAAAGCGTGTGGGTTACTAACTCGTAGGCATTATCCAAGTGGTACTGCGCAACTACTGAGTAATCACACTACTACTGGCTTGATCGTCTGTTCGGTCGGTAGTCGCAGACATACTACTGTTCCATCAGCTGTCGACTCGACGCCAGCTAGCCCACGAGAGTCAAGTTCGCAGACGACGATTCCGGCCAGAGCGGGGCAGAACGCGGGGGGACCGTCGCCGGACGACCGCGCGGCGGTGTCGGGCTTATGTCGAGACGGCGAGGAAGCCGACGAGTCTGACGAGGAGAGCGACGTGCGACGCACCGGACAGACGCGATTCCGAGACTTCGAGTGACGAACATCCCGGTGACTCACAGGCAGCACACGCCGTCGCGGCCGTCCGCGTCGGCTCTCACTAGTTCGGACAGACGGTGTCGGCGCGGCTAGCTGACCGGATTCAGCGAGACCGGCCCCGCTCGAAACGGTGTCGCCGGAAACGGAGCCGACCGGCTTCCATCGTCACAGTACTCGGAGTCGGTATCCGTCGGCGGCGGCTTCATCACTGACTCGCCCGGCCTCAACGGCAGCGTCAAGCACCTCTGCGACGAACGCTTTCGGCACTTCGATGCCGATGAAATCGGCGCCCTCGCGGGCCGTGGTCAATCGCGCCATGGTCCGGTCGGTCCCGTCGTCGTTGTAGATACTTCCGACGCGTTCACCGTCTCGGTAAAATCCGAGCGTCACATCGGTCGGTTCGATGGCGTCGAAGTTCACCTCGAACACTCGGTCACTGCTCTCGATCCGGGCGAGCATGAGCCCGTCGTGCTCTGTCACAAGCGTGTCCATACCGCAGTTACGAGTCCACGACGGATAAGCGTAGAATCGGCGCCAGTTCCGCACCACGCAGAAATGCGACTCCTGGTGGCGAGCAGCACGGACTCGTCCGTGGCGGCCGGAGAGATATGGTGCCGATTCCGCGACCGGTCGGTGACGCACCCGTCCGTGTATCCGGCGCGCGGCTGAGCGGCGCCGACACCGGTATGTGCGCGACGACCGAACAGTTGGTGTGTCCACCACGAGCGTCGCAACGGCGGCCAATCCGCAGGCGCTGGTCGACAGGCTCCCAGCGGCCCCGGGCGACTGGGAGCGGTACGACGAGTCCGGCGGCGTCGTTGAGTATCGGCTTCCAAATGGGGAAAGCGCCTGTACCGCGACGAAAGTCGCAGTCCGTCCCGGCATCCTGAGCGACGCGGCCGTCCGGCTCGTCCGCAAACGCGGGTGTAGCGACGCGGGGAGCGACACCTTCGACTCGCTCGACGCCGCCGCGGACGCAGTCAGCCGAGAGCTCCACCACGTCCTCGCGGCCGTCGACGGCGACCAGCCGCAGTAGACTCGGCTGTGTGTTCGGCCGCGACTTCAACACCGCCACGAGCGATACAGAACAACGAGAGACCACCACTGCTATCCGGAACGAACTGTGATACACTACTCATTTTACTGAACGATCCTGTACACCCAGTACTGACCGATCGGCCTCTCCCGAAGATTGACCACGGTTCGCACCGCATTCGCGCCTTGTGTGCGGCAACAAACTCACGAGCGTCTCCGGATCTGGCAGAACCTTCGTGACCGGTCCAAGATAGCCAGTTGATGTCCCAACCATCTTACCAAACCTCCGGGTATTACTTCTCGATGGATGTCCGTCGTGCCCTCCTCGGCAACCCTGACGAACGCCACCGTATCGCTGGCACCATCGGTATTGTATTCGTCTTCTCATTCCTCCTCTATGCCGCCTACTGGCGGTCGAACGCGGCCTACGGTGCGAGTACGGAGGTGACCTCCCAGTTCAGTGCTATCCGCGCGGTCACTCCGGAACTCAGTGATAGCGGTCACTCCAATGCTGCCGCCATCCTATACCTGCCCACAGCGGCGCTCGCGATTCTCGTTCAGTATCACGGTGGCGCCGTACTCTACACGCTCGCGGCGGGGCCCGTCCTCCCGGTCGCGTCGGCTCTTGCTCGCGCGGCGTTTAGCCCGTTGCCAGACGTATTGGAGATTGACGTCCTCAGTGTCACACTTCCGACCCACATTCGGCTCGGCCTCGCCGTCGGCGCTCTTGCCGTCGTCGTTGGATCTGTGTTCCGGTACTGGAGGCCGCCGACCGGGCGTTTGTTGTCGGAACGCTTCTTCGGCTCGTCGGAGGACCGCTACAGAGCGCTCGCCGCCATCGTTGTTATCGCCGTTCTCTCAGTTCCGTTCACGTTCTGGTTGTACGCCACGTACCCAACCTATCAGCCCTTCTCGTATGCCGTGTTCGGCGCTCCGATTGCGGCGCTCGTCTACTCGCACTGGCGCGGGATTGTACTCGCGTGGCTCGGCAACGCTGCGGTCGTATTGGGACACTCCACCGCAATCGCGTTCATCGCCGGTAGCCCGGACTACGTCGTCGATCCGGGCTTCTTCGTCCCCGCACTCGTGATCGCAACCGCAACAGGGTCGCTCGGTGCGGGCGCGGCCGTCGTCTTCCGAGAGCTGTACGCGGTTGTCAGCCGCTGAGTCCTTATAGCGTCGAGATCACTCGGAGAATAGGTCGAAGGCGCCTTATCCCGGAGAGTCGACTACCACGAGCCCTCACTCAAGGAGCGCTAACCGGACAGCATCGGACATTCCACTAATGCGAGCGGCATGCTCCCAAGATTCCTCGCGAATACCGTTGGTGACGTATGCGAAGCCGACGTTCAGTTCCGGGTCACCCCAGCCGAAAATACTCCCGAGCCCGGCATGACCGAACATCCGCTCGTGGCTGAACGATCCGAACATGTCATTTGCCAATCCGCCAGTCCAAAACCCGAGCGCATACCGGGCCGGTCGCGAGAGCGTCCCGTCAGAATCTGTTTCAGCGTGGGTCCGAGTCGCTTCGGCAACCGTCTCCTCACCAAGCAGGCGTGCGCCATCGAGTTCGCCGCCGCTGGCCATGCACGCGTAAAACCGCGCCATGTCTCGCGCAGTGCCAATGCCGTTTGCCGCCGGGATGACTGCACGCCGAACAGCTTCGTTATTAAACGCGTCCGCGGATTCGGAGGCCGGGATGCCTAACCCCTCACCGGGATCACGACAGCGGTCGAACATCTCGAATCCGGCTAGGGTAGCGACATCGTCGTCGTCATCCGAGTCAAGCCCGATCGACGACCGATCCATTCCTAACGGGTCAAACACGTTTTCGGCGACATACTCGTCGACGTGCTGACCAGAAATACGGTGGATGAGTTCACCGACGATCCAGCCGTAGTTGAACGTGTGATATGCGGGTTGTTCGCCCGGGTCGAATACCGGATCGATATCTTCCATGGCCCGGACGACTGCGTCCCAGTCTCCCCACTGTTCGGGCTGGTCATCGAAATCGCCGTATGGGATACCGGCGGTGTGGCTAAGCACCTGTCGGATGGTAATATCGGCTTTCTGTGTCCCGTTATCGGCGAACCCGGGCCAGTGATCGACAACCGGGTCGTCGTACGCAGCCTCGCCCTGCTCAATGAGTTGATGCAGGCCGACGCCCGCATATGGTTTCGTACACGAGAAAATGAGATGACGCGTTTCTGCGGTGGTTTCGTCGCCATTCGGGCCGGTCGTCCCACCGGCGAAATCCACGACGAGGTCTCCGTCAACGTAGACGGAGAGTTGGGCACCGTGATGCAGACCAACATCGAGATGCCGGTCGAATTCGGCTCGAAGTTGCTGTCGATCACTCTTGGTGAGTGTTGGCATACCACTACTTCAAAAGTATTGACAATAAGAATTGGGTAAGGACGTACAGTTTACCGACTACACGCTGTATGCTCAGCAGGTAAGCGACGAGCGTGGCGACGTCGTACGCTGAGGCGACTGATTCGGAGGCGCTGTTCATCGGCGCGCATTCGGAGGATTTCTCCGGGTATCCCGACTGTCGCCCCGCCTTTTTCGACGCCTTTCAGAACGTCATTGATGTCGGGACAAAACCGGAGACGGAGATCGAGTTGAAAGCGCCGTTCGTCGAGTGGTCGAAAACGGAGATCGCCGAGCGTGGGTTGGAGCTCGACGTGCCGTACGAGATGACGTGGTCGTGTTACCGAGACGAGGAGCCGGCGTGTGGGACGTGTGATGCGTGTGCGTTCCGGCTTGAAGCGTTCCGGAACGCTGGGTCACGCGATCCGATCGAGTATGCTGAGCGGCCGGAGTTTTCGTAAGTCGTTGCTAGTTGGCTGCGGGTCAGATCGGTCGGAAAGATCACTCACCAGAGCGATTCGATACGCTGCTCGATTGCTTCGAACACCGTTGAGTACACGTCGAGTGGGTGGAGGGAAGCGAGGTCGAGATCGGAGACGTCAGTACCGGTTGGTGGTTCGTGAAAATGGAGTCGGGTGTTGTGTGTATTTGGATGCCGATCCCAGCGACACTCCCAGTGGGTGTTGTCTCCCCGGGTCTCGACGTAGTGGATGGAAAAATCCCCGGTTGTGAACCATCGGATGTCGGTTTTGGCGTCAGCGACCGTATCGGGATACCGTTCAGTGTCAAGGGTGGCGGTGAGTAATCGCGGTTCGTACGTATTTGGGTCGAACTGGGTGGCAGCAACGAGTGGGTCCGTCGTCAACTGTCGTTCAAACAGGCGTAACGTTTGTCGATCGGGCGGACCCGTCGATTCAGCCGCTGAATCCTCTGTGGGCGGACTCATCTTAAGCGGGGATGAGGTGCCCGTCGTTCTGTGAGAGTTGGCGGGCAAGTTCGTATAAGCGAATATCTCGAATGACTCCCTGCCAGTCGCTTACTGCAGTCATGCGGTCGTGGATCGTCTCGTGGTCCTCGGCGTCGAACACCGCAACGGTGGCTGGGTCGGTGGTGCCGAATTCGGCTTCGTACTCCGTCCGTCGCTGTTCAAGTGCTTCGACGCGGTCGATGATCGAATCGACAGAGAGATCAGTGGCGATCCGACTCGCCTCTTGCCATTCGAGATACCCATCGTTTCGCTCGTACGTGGCCGGACGGCTGTCACGATCAGCGCGGGCAATCCCCATCTCCGCAAGACGATCGAGATGCTTTTTTGCGGCGTTCGGAGAGCAGTCCGCGAGCTCTGCAACCCTCCTGTATGTCGTCGGTGACGTGAGCCCGAGGACCACATCGTAGACGCGGCCGAAGGTATCGGTTCCGTCTTGCCACCGTGGCGTCTCTGTGGCTGAGTCAGGAGCCGGATTGAACTCGCTCATGGTAGTCTCTACGGGGCAAGCATCAATATATCTTTGTATCGCTCAAATATCTGTGAGTCTTGGGTCGGGCAAGTTTCCCAGCCACTCGGGTCGGACACGTCGACCGCTCTCTGACTCGCACTCATGATCTCAACAGCATATGCCGTTTATCGATTGTTGAGTGGTCAAAAACAGAAATTGCGGAACATAGATTGGAGCCCGGCGTGCCGTACGAGATGGCGTGGTCGTGTTACCGTGACGAGGAGCCAGCGTGCGGGACGTGTGATGCGTGTGCGTTCCGGCTTGAAGCGTTCCGGAACGCTGGGTCACGCGATCCGATCATGTATGCTGAGCGGCCGGAGTTCTCGTAACCCATCGGTTGATACGTGTCTCACTTTCACCGGCGGCTGGACAGGGGTAAAAGTAGTCCGCTGTAGCGGGCGGGCTATTCAAACTGGGAAGCATGGCCGTAGTGGGACAGATCACCACCTCATTCACCCTCGGTCGAACTGCTGTACATCGCTTCAAACTCTGCTTCGCCGCGGATCAGCTCGTCAACGCCGCTCGTGAGCGTTACCTCGCCGAACACTGTCGCTCGGTAGTACGTGTGGAGGCCGTCTGCTCCTCGCTCGGTGTGTTGGCGTTTTTCGACGAGGCCGACGTCGACGAGTTTGTTGAGGTGGTAGTGGAGGGTGCTGTCGTCGATGTCGATCGCGTCCTCCAGTTCTTTGGGGCTCATGTCGCCGCTATGGACGAGTCGGTAGAGGATTTCGTATCTGGTGCGGTGCCCGACCGCTGCGTGCATCGCCACGTACTCGTCAAGGCTGAGGATACTCTCCTCAGGCAGCAGGTCTTCTGGATCCTCCGGGAACATTGCGCCGGCGGTCTGTGAGTGATCCGTCGCCATCGTAGTGTCTCGTACGGGCGAGAGACGCTTAGGTTTTCTCAAGCCGAATTTTCTCAAAAACACCGTCTTTTAAATACTAACAGCGGTCTTACTTGTACGTGACTATAGAGATCACGCGCGACCTCATCGTCGAGCGGTTGGGTCACGTGACGTACGACCGGTTTCTTTTCTACTTGATGGGACCGTACAAATCATTCAATCTCAACTACGTGCTCAGCGAGGAACAGCGGGAAGCAATCGACGTGGAGGATCTCCCGGGACCGCTCCGTCGTCTGTTTCAAAGTAAAGAAGAGATCGATGCGGCACAGGCACTCTTGCGACGAGTACAGGGTGCACTTCGCGTGACTCCCGGCGTGAACGCGTTTCTTGCTGTTGACGTTGACGTGGATACTGACGAGGTGGATGCCGCAACGCAAAGTATCGAGTACACGCGGTGTAGCAACGCAACGGCGTTCATCCTCCCGTTTCTCGGGCATAATTTCGGCGTCGGCGAAGAAGCCGGAAGCATTCTGGAAGCGCTTTCAGAAACCCACGGAGACCGGTTGATCTTCATACACGAGGCTGATGTGACGAGCGCGATGATACGATCCGCACAGGTGCGATGGGACTTGCGAGTAGCAACGTATGAGACCGAGTCAGAACTCGTGTCGAAGCTTCGGCTGTTCACCGGTGGCATCATGCATCGAGAACGCCGCGGCGATCTCGATTCGTTAGCTGGATATAGGCGCTAAGCCCCCACCCTCAACGGAGCGATCGAAGGGAGCGGAGTAGGGTGGGGATACAGCGCCGTCATCATCTGTTCATACAGCGCCGTCATCATCTGTTCATACAGCAATACGGTTGCAGGCCCACAGACCCACGTAGTCACAACGTTTTTTCACTGGGGTACCGTACAATAGTACGAACCCAATGGAGTACGACCTCGATTCGGGAGCGCATTCGACGTACTCCCTGCACTACCACCTGATACTCACTACGAAGTATCGGCGCGGAGTGCTAACCGAGGAGCGAACCCAATTCATTCGCGGGGTTATCAGCGGGTTCACGGACAACTACGGCGTCGAACTGACGAACCTCGACGGAGAGGACGACCACGTTCACATCCTGTTCCGAGCGAAACCCACCACAAACCTCGTGAAGTTCATTAATACAGTCAAGGGCGCGACTGCTCGCCGTATCCGAAACGAGTACGAGGATGAGCTGAAGACCGAACTGTGGGGCGACTCGTTCTGGAACGACTCGTACTGCCTCATCTCGACGGGGCAGGTGTCGCTGGATGTGCTGAAACAGTACGTCGAAGACCAGCGGGAGAGCTGATGTACTACGCCTACAAGTACCGTCTCAAGCCGTCCGACGCCCACCGAAAGGAGTTGGACCGCCACCGCGATATTTGTAGGCAATTGTACAACCACACGCTCTATCGGCTCAACGAGTACCAAGACGAACACGGCGAACTACCTTCCATGACCACGCTTCGGTCGGAACTCCCCGACCTCAAGAACTGGTGGGACGGCCTCTCCGACGTGTACTCGAAGGTTCTCCAAACCGTCGTGGAACGGCTGTTCGACAACCTCAAAAGCCTCTCCAAACTCAAAGAGAACGGCTACGGCGTCGGTCAACTCAAGTGGAAGCCGCCACGGGAGTTCCGCAGTTTCACGTACAACCAGTCTGGCTTCAAGCTCGACAAAAAGGGCGGTCAGACTGTGCTGTCACTCTCGAAACTCGGAGACATACCGATTCGGCTCCACCGCGCCATCCCCGACGACGCGAAGCTCAAACAGGTCACGATCAAGAAGGAACCGACGGGCGAGTGGTTCGCCACGTTCGGCGTCCAAATGGACCGTGAACCGCCCGAACCGCCTGAGAATCCCGAGCGGTGCGTCGGCATTGACGTGGGGATTCTCAAGTACGCCCACGACACCGACGGGACCGCCGTCGGGTCGCCCGACCTCTCCGCCGAACGGGAGCGTCTGGAACGCGAACAGCGGTCCCTCTCACGGAAGGAATACGGGTCGAACAACTACGAGAAGCAACGACGGCGGGTCGCGGAGTGTCACGCCGATCTCCGACGAAAGCGCCGCGACTTCCTGCACAAGCTCTCGAACTACTACGCTCGGGAGTACGACCTCGTGGCGGTCGAAGACCTGAACGTGAAAGGGATACTCGAATCACCGTCGAACAGCCGCAACACGGCGGCGGCGGCGTGGCGAACGTTCCTCACATTACTCGAATACAAGTGCGAGCGTGAAGGAACGCACTTCGTCGCCGTGAATCCGAGAGGGACGACCAAGGAGTGCGCGTCGTGCGGCGTTTCGACCGACAAACCGTTGTGGGTCCGTGAACACACCTGTCCCGCCTGCGGGTTTAAGTCGGACAGGGACGCAAACGCGGCGTGGAACATCCTTTCTCGCGGCCTCGAAGATGTAGGAGTGGGACACTCCGAATCAACGTCTGTGGAGACTGCGCTCCCTGTGGACACCGACTCGGTGTCTGCAAAGCGCGTCGTGGAAGCAGGAAGCCCTACCCTCAAGGAGCGAACGGCGTCAGCCGTGAGCGAGTAGGGTAGGGTAGTTCACCGATGGACGGTGGACTGCGAAGTGTATTGTCGGATTCATCCTGCGGCTGAAGCCGCAGGTACTCTTCTTGTATCTGTATAAACGGCACGGACGGGCCGAAACTGACGAGTGACACCGACATTGAGAGTCCTCGCTTGTGCGCGAACTGCGTCGGTGATCCTGGGAGCCGGCGCTGCGACGTACCCCAGGTTGATCTCGGGGCCACGTCGCGTGCGCATCGCTACCGACCAACGAGTGGGGCGCGACCGCCCGGTGTGAAAACAGATTTCGTGTACACCGTCATTGATTGCTGGTTCCACCAACCATATGTGGGCGTGTCGTATCGGTTGCCACATGGCGGGACCGCCGATCCACGAATTACACTTCGCAGAGGAACCGAGCGTCGACCGAGTCCCCGGGCCGAACTCTCGGCGCCTGCTCGACAGACAGGAGGCCATCGACAGCAGCGCGGTCGCGTACCCGAATGACATCCCGCTCGCGTTCGAGGAGGGGAAGGGTGCAACCCTGAAGGACGCGGACGGGAACGTGTTCCTCGACTTCTTCGCCGGGATCGGCGTCTACAACGTCGGCCACGCGAACCCGTACGTCAACGAGGGCGTCCACGAGCAGATCGACAAGCTCACCCACACCGTCGACTTCCCGACCGAGCCCCGCCTCGATCTCATCGACAAGCTCGACGAGATCGCACCCGGAAGCCTCACCGGCAACAGCCGGTTCGTCTTCGGCGGTCCCACCGGTAGCGACGCCGTTGAGGCGTCGATCAAGCTCGCGAAGTACAACACGGGCGGTAACGGGCTGCTCGCGTTCCGGAACTCCTACCACGGGGCGACGGCCGGCGCGATGAGCATCACGTCGAACAAGAAGTTCAAGAAGCCGTACGCACCGCTGTTGCCCGACGTGGTCCACGCGCCGTTCCCATACCCCTTCCGCGAGGGGCGGAGTCCCGAGGAGTCGGTCGACCGCGCGCTCGAAGAGGTCCGCGCGATCGTCGAGGAGCCGTACGGCGGCCTCACGGATCCGGCCGGGATCTTCGTCGAGCCGATCCAGGGCGAGGGAGGCGTCATCGCCCCGCCGGACGGGTTCCTCTCGGGCCTCCGCGAGATCGCCGACGAGAACGACCTCCCGCTGATGTTCGACGAGATCCAGGTCGGGATGGGCCGTACCGGTGAGTGGTGGGCGTCAGAACACTACGACGTGACGCCGGACGTGATGACGACCGCGAAGGCACTCGGCGGCAACGGCCAGCCGCTGTCCGGGACGATGTACCACGAAGATCTGGACACGTGGGGGCCGGGCGACCACGCGGGCACCTACCGGGGGCACGTCCCCGCGATGGTCGGCGGCCTGCGCGCGATCGAATACATCGAGTCGCACGACCTGCTCGACCACGCGACGGAGGTCGGCGCGTGGATCCGCGACCGCCTCCGCGACGCCGGCGAGGGCGACCCTGGGCTCGGCCAGGTCCGCGGTAAGGGCCTCTTCGTGGGCGCCGAGTTCGTCGACGCGAACGGGGAGCCGGATGACGACCGCGTCGAGGCGATACAGGAGTACTGCTACGAACACGGGGTGCTCGTCTGGACGGCGGGCCAGTACGGCAACGTCGTCCGGCTCCTGCCGCCGCTCGTTCTGACCCAGCAGCAAGCGGAGGTCGGCACCGAGGTCATCGCCGACGCGATCGAAGCGACGGCGGAGCTGGCGATCGCTGAGTAGTCGTCCGTCGAACGGTCGTCGGTCGAACAGTGGTCAGCCGAGCGCGACGTCAGCAGCCGAGGACCGGGCTCACGCGGGCAGCGCCGACTCGGGCACCGTCCCGTCCTCGTTCCACCCGCGGTGCTCGTAGTACGATTCGATGGCGTCGTCGAGCCCTGGGAGCTCCTCCTCGTACGGCAGCCGGTCGTCGTCGACGTCGAGCCCTCGCTGATTATTGAAATGGCGCTCCAGCGTGACGGTCCGCGCGCCCGCGGCGAGCAGCTCCTCGAAGTCGGCGTCGAAGAGGAGCTCGTAGCGCTCCGGCGTCATGAAGTCTCGAGAGAACTTACAGACGACGCCGCTGTCGTTGAGCGCCATCAGGTTCTCGCGCTCGATGAGCCGCTCCGCTTTCCCCTCGAACCCCGCGGGCTCCATCGCCTCGTCCTCCTCGACGAGGGGGTACTCCACGGAGTAGAACGTCGCGTACATGTGGTCGGCCCCGCGATTCGCGACCGCGTACGAAAGCGCCTGTCCGTGGAGAAGTCGTCCCTCGTGGGCTGCGAAGTCCATATTCTTCACCGACCAGTTCCCCACGCCGAGCTCGTCGTGGATCCGGCCGATCCCCTCCGCGAGCCGGTCGCCCACCCCGTCGCGGTGAGCGATCTGTTCGACGAGGTCCCAGATGAGTTCGCGGTTGCCGAACTCGTCCTCGGCGGCGAGGTACGCGGCGATCGTGTTGCCCGTAGAGATGGCGTCGAGCCCGTACTCGTCGCAGAGGCGGTTCGACTCCATCACGTCAACGATGTCGTCGACCCCGGAGTTCGAGCCGAACGCCATCGCGACCTCGAACTCGGGGCCCTCCGTCTCGACGCCGCGGGCCTCGTCGCGGGTCGGGAGCTTACAGGCGAACGCGCACGCCGAGCACGTCCCCTTCTTGTACTTCTTGTCGGCGACGGCAGCGCCGTTGATCCCTTCGACGCCCTCGAAGGAGCGCTCGGAGAAGTAGTACGACGGCAGCCCGTCCATCTCGTTGGCCAGGTCCATCACCGCCACGGTCCCCTGCTCTTTCATGATGTGGTCCTCGGTGGCGGCCTCGCGGTGGATGTCGTTCGCGGTCGCGTCGATTGAGAACTCGGGTGCCGAGTCGCCGCCGAACGTGACGGCCTTGATATTCTTCGAGCCGAGCACCGCGCCCAGCCCGCCGCGGCCGAACGCGCGCTCCTCGGTCGTCATGATCGACGCGAACCGGACCTCGTGTTCGCCCGCAGGGCCGATCACGGCCGTCTGCTCGCTGGAGAGGTCGTGTTCGTCCTCCAGATAGCCCGTTGTCTCCGAGACCGTCGCCCCGGCGAGGTCGGGCACCGACTCGAACTCGACGCCGTCGTCGCGCACGTGGACGACGACCAGCTCGTCGCTCGCGCCCGCCAGCTCGATCGCTCCGTACCCCGTCGCCGCGAGGTGGCGCGAGACGAAGCCGCCGGCGTTCGACGAGAGCAGTCCGTCGGTCAGCGGCGACAGCGCGGTGCAGTTCGTTCGCCCCGTGAAGCTCATCTGGGAAGCCTGCATCGGCCCGGTGGTGAACACGGCGCGGTTCTCGGCTCCGAGCGGGTCCGCGTCGAACGGGATCCGCTCGTGCGCGAGGCTCGTCGCCACACCCCGTCCGCCGATGTATCGCTCCTGAACCCCCGTGATATCCGTCTCAGACGTCGTCCGCTCGCCGACGTCGATCGACAGTAGCGGCCCGGTACTGTGTAGCATGTCCAACGATCCGTGGACACGGTACAAAAAAACCGGCCTCACCCGCCCAGATTGAGGGTTTCACGGCCTCTCAACCGCCCTCACGAGATGGCTCGCGAGGCGTCTGAGCGACGCTTCGGGGCGAATTCGCGGGATCAGCGGGGAGAACCGTACACAGTATCCGTTTTTAATGTACACGATAAATTTATGCTGCTCCTGGCTGATCGGCTTCGTAGACGTTCTGTTATCATGCCACGGGAACACATCTTCGACGAGGCCGAGTACGAACGGCGGGTGGCTCGGACGAAAGAACGGTTGCGTGAGCGGGACCTTGACGCGATCGTCGTCAGCGACCCGGCGAACATGAACTACCTGACCGGCTACGACGGCTGGTCGTTCTACGTCCACCAGGCGGTCGTGGTCACGCCGGACCGCGACGAGCCGATCTGGATCGGTCGCGACATGGACGGCGACGGCGCGCGGGCGACGACCCACCTCGCAGAGGAGAGCATCCGCGCGTACAGCGACGACCACGTGCAGTCGCCGCGCGACCTCCACCCGATGGACTACGTCGCGGGCGTCCTCGAGGAGCTGGACGTCGCGGACGGGCGCGTCGGGTTGGAGATGGACGCCGCCTACTTCACCGCGAAGTCGTACACGCGGCTGCAGGGGAACCTCCCGGACGCCGAGTTCGAGGACGCGACGCTGCTCGTCGGCTGGCTCCGGATCAAGAAGTCCGACCAGGAACTGGAGTACATGCGGCAGGCCGCGCGGATCTCCGAGAACGCGATGCAGGCGGGTCTCGACGCGGCCGGGGAGGGCGTCCCGGAGTACGAGGTCGCCTCCGCCATCTACCAGCAGCTGATCGACGGGACCGACGAGTACGGCGGCGACTACCCGGCGATCGTCCCGCTGATGCCGTCGGGCGACCACACCGGCACCCCCCACCTCACGTGGACGGACCGGCGCTACGAGGACGGCGACCCGGTCATTATCGAGCTCTCCGGCTGCCGCCATCGCTACCACTCGCCGCTGGCGCGGACGACGTTCGTCGGCGAGCCACCGACCGAGCTCCAAGAGACCGCGGACATCGTCGTGGAAGGGCTGGAGGCAGCACTCGACGCTGCAGAGCCCGGCGTCAAATGCTCGGCCGTCGAGGAGGCGTGGCGCACGACAATCGAGCAGTACGGGCTCGAGAAGGAGGACCGCATCGGCTACTCGATGGGGCTCGGCTACCCGCCGGACTGGGGCGAGCACACCGCGAGCATCCGCCCCGGCGACGACACCGTCCTCGAGGAGAACATGACGTTCCACATGATCCCCGGCATCTGGACCGACGATATCGGGATGGAGATCAGCGAGACGTTCCGCGTCACCTCGACCGGCGCGGAGACGCTGGCCGAGTTCCCGCGAGAGCTCTTCACGGCCTGAGCGGGATTCTCGGGACCGCCTCCCTCACTCCGGCCTGAGGACCGCGTTCTCCAACTCCTCGCCGTTATCCAGCGCCGCGACGTTGTCCGCGACGATATCTGCCAGCCGGTCCCAGTGTTTGGGTGTGTGGCCACCCGTGTGCGGGGTGACGAGGCAGTTCTCTAGATCCCAGAGAACGTGGTCCGACGGGAGCGGCTCGGGGTCGGTGACGTCGAGGGCGGCGCCGCGGATGCCCTCGGTCTGCAGCGCGGAGACGAGCGCGTCGGTGTCGACGAGGCCGCCGCGTGCCGCGTTGACGACGACCGCGTTCGGCGGGAGCGTCGCTAGCTCCGCCTCGCCGACCATCCCGCGAGTCAGGTCGTTCAGCGGGCACGCGAGCACGACGTAGTCGCTCCGGGCGAACGCCGCGTGGACGTCGTCGTCGTCGAAGCCAAGCACCTCGTCGGTGGGCCCGCCCTTCTCCGGCGTGTAGCGGATCCCGATCGTCTCCACCTCGAACCCGGCGAGCCGCTGGACGACCGCCTGGCCGATCGAGCCGAGGCCCACAACGGTGACCGTGCTGTCGGTGAACTCATGTGACTGGAAGTGGCGCCACTCGCCGTTGGCCTTCCGGCGGAACCCCTCGTGGAGGTTGCGCGCGAAGACGAGCATGTTAGCGATCGACTGCTCGGCGATGCCCGGCGCGTGGATGCCCCCCGCGTTCGTCACGGTGACGCCGTGATCGCGGAGCGCGTCAGTCGGAACGTGGTCGGTGCCGGCGAAGGTACACGCGAACAGCTCCAGTCGGTCGGCGCGCTCAAGGAGGCCGGCATCGAGCGTGATGCCGGTCACGACGCGGGCTCGCGGCACGAGGTCGCGCTCCTCTGCTGGCGTCTGCGCGAGCGCGACCGTTCGGTCCGGAAGTCGGTCGCGGAGTGCGTCCGCGTACGACGCCATCGACAGTCCTTCCGTTCCCTCCCGCAGCACGACGATATCCGGATCGGCGGTCTGGTGTGAGCTCATGAGCGGTGGGCGCGTCGAGACGACGCGTTGGCGGATCAAGGCGAGGGGGTTTCTTAGCTTTTTGTGTACCCTACGTACACGACAATTGTGTATGATCAACTACGCTTAAGACGGTCGAGTGAGAGAGCCACTCGCATGAACGAACCGATCCGAGATCGGCTCGCCAGCGTCCGCCGACGATTCCACCGCCACCCGGAGCCGGCGTGGCGCGAGTTCCTCACGACGGCCACGCTCGTCGAGGAGATCCGGTCGATAGGCGTCGACGA
This sequence comes from Halorubrum kocurii JCM 14978, assembly GCF_000337355.1. GTDB lineage: Archaea > Halobacteriota > Halobacteria > Halobacteriales > Haloferacaceae > Halorubrum > Halorubrum kocurii. The sequence continues at coordinate 35,570 of NZ_AOJH01000009.1, forward strand.
GCTCGCGATCGGCCCGGACGCGTACGACCCGGCCGACCGGATGGCCGTGCCGGACGCGGACCTCGGCCCGTGGGTCGAGCGCGCCCGCGACCGCGGCGCGGACCCGGAGCTGCTCGACCGCATGACCGGCGGCAACACCGGCGCCGTCGCCGTCCTCGACCGTGGCGAGGGGCCGTCGATCGGGCTCCGCGTCGACATCGACGGGCTGTTCATCGAGGAGTCCACCGACCCCGACCACGACCCCGTCGACGAGGGGTTCCGCTCCGAGATCGACGGGACGATGCACGCCTGCGGCCACGACGTCCACATGACGTGGGGGCTCGCGGTCCTCGAAGCCATCGCCGAGAGCGACTTCGCCGGCCGCCTGGTGGTGTTCTTCCAGCCCGCCGAGGAGACCGGCGGCGGCGGCCATCCGATGGCCGAGAGCCGGTTCGCGGACGACCTCGACTACCTGCTCGCGGTCCACGTCGGCCTCGACCACCCCACCGGCGAGGTGGTCGCCGGAATCGAGAAGCCGCTGGCGATGGCGCACCTGGACGCGACGTTCGAGGGGACCTCTGCGCACGCCGGGAAGGCGCCGAACGAGGGAGACAACGCGATGCAGGCGATGGGGACGGCGATCGTGAACGCGTACGGGATCCCCCGGCACGCGGACGGCATGACCCGGGTCAACGTCGGAAAAGCGGAGGCCGGCACGGCGAGCAACGTCATCGCCGAGCGCGCGCACCTCGAGGCCGAAGTGCGCGGCGAGACGACCGAACTGATGGAGTTCATGCACCACCGGTTCGAGCGCGCCGTGCGCGCCGCCGCGACGATGCACGGCTGTCGCGGCACCGTCGACCTGGTCAGCAAGTCGCCGCGCGCGGACAGCGACCCGGAGCTGCAGGCGCTCGTGACCGACGTCGCCGAGGGCGTCGACGGCGTCGACACCGTGCTTCCGGCCGCGGACTTCGGCGCGAGCGAGGACGCGACGTTCCTGATGGAACGCGTCCAGGAGGCGGGCGGGCTGGCGACGTACCTCATCGTCGGTACCGACCACCCCACGAGCCACCACACGCCGACGTTCGACGTGGACGAGCGGAGCATCCGGCACGGCGTGGACGTGCTCGTCGGCGCGGTTCGCGACCTCGAACGCCGACACCCGGTCCCGCAGGTCGAGAGCGCGGCGAGTATCCGTCAGAACGGCGAATGACCGACGGCTCCGGTCCCGGCGATCCCACTCCCGACGCCGCCGCCGAGGACGGGGCGGAGCCGTCGCCGACCGTCACGCTCGGTGATGTCGAGGACGCACGCGACCGGCTCGCCGATGTCGCGCATCGGACGCCGCTCGACACGTCGCGCACCTTCGCCGAGATGAGCGGGGCCGCGTCGCTGGGGCTCAAGCTCGAACAGCTCCAGCGGACCGGCTCGTTCAAGATCCGCGGGGCGTACAACGCTATGGCGCAGCTCTCCTCGGCCGAGCGCGAGGCCGGCGTGATCACCGCCAGCGCGGGCAACCACGCGCAGGGCGTGGCACTTGCGGGCGATCTCCTCGGGATCGACGCAACGATCGTCGTCCCCGAGGTGACGCCCGCGGCGAAGATCGCGGCGACGCAGGGGTACGGCGCGACCGTGCTCGTGGAGGGCGACATCTACGAGCGCTCGTACGAGTACGCCGTGGAACGCGCCGCGGAGACCGGCGAGACGTTCGTCCACCCATTCGACGACGCGGCCGTCATGGCCGGACAGGGCACGGTCGGCCTCGAACTGCTTGAGCAGTACCCCGCGATGGACGCCGTGGTCGTCTCCATCGGTGGCGGCGGGCTCATCTCGGGCATCGGGACGGCCGTGGCGACCGCGGACCGAGATGTCCGGGTAGTTGGCGTCCAGCCAGAGGGCGCGGCCCACGCCGAGCCGTCGCTGGAGGCGGGTGAGGTGCGTGCGCTCGACGACGTCGACACCGTCGCCGAGGGGATCGCCGACACGCGGCTGTCGGAGGCCACCCTCGCGGTCGCGAGCGAGGCCGTCGACGAGGTGGTGACCGTCTCCGACCGCGAGATCGCGGCGGCGGTGGCGCTGCTGGCCGAGCGCGAGAAGGTGGTCGCCGAGGGGGCCGGCGCCGCGCCGCTCGCCGCCGCGATATCCGACCGGCTGGACCTGTCCGACTCGAACCCGGCCGTCGTCGTGTCGGGCGGGAACGCGAACCTCACCGACCACGCCGAGCTCGCGCGCACCGGCCTGATCGAGCTCGGGCGCTACGCCGAGGCGCGGCTCGCGCTCGCGACGTGGCCGTCGCGAGTCGACGACGTCATCGAGGCGGTGACGGCGGAGGGCGCCAAACTCGGCGCGCTGGAGCGAGCACGCCGGAGGAGGTCTGATCACCCGAATCGTACGCCCGTGACGATCGAGATCGAAGGCCGCGGCGCCGACCACCTCGACGCGGTGCTAACGGCTGTCTCGGCGCTCGACGGCGTGTCGGTCATCGAGCGATCGGTCGTTGGCGGGAGTTGAGCGAGTGGCGACGGTGATCGCTCTGTACAGGGAGCCTATTGATTGACATCCTCCCCGCGCTGAAGCGCGAGGATTCCCACGGCACCGTGCCGCTGGTTTGGGATGGTTATGGTTTGGAGCGTCCTTAATGGGCGGCTACTGGCTGTGCCAAGCAGCCGTTACTCCTATCCCGGCATGGGATTCAGAGATACTTTTGCTGACTGCACCTCGCCTCGCAAACAGAAAGGGGTGCTTTCTGCACGAGAGTAGGGAATCCCGATATTGTCCGATTAAGTGGGCGGACAGGCCGCCTCGGATACCAACTTGTACACCAACCACCATTTTAAACCATCCGGCCAGATCTGAGCGTATTCCTTGCCGAATCGACTGTCGGATTCATCCCCGCGCTAAAACGCGAGGCTTTCTCCTCGAACTTCCGTAATTCGTCGGACCGCAGATCTGTTGCCAAAGCCGAGCGTCCCTAGGATCGCCGCAGCAACTACGCTTCCGACAATAGCCGAGATGATCCTCACAGGCGCGCCCGGTATTGTATATTTTGCGCGCTACTGTTACGCGACTGCGATGTGAATCCTTCGGAAGGGGGTTGAGACAACAGTATTATAATTGAAGGTGCAATAGTATTGCGTGTAATAAGAATGACTGAACTCAACGGATTAGATACCGTCGCACTCGAAAACATGATCGAGTCGGTTTCTGAAGACCCTGCTGAGGCATCATAATAACCGCAAGGCGGAAACCCGCGTCTTTAGGCGCGGGAGGAAGCCGACAATCCATTACACGAACCATACCCAATAGCAGGCTGACTCCCCCATGTCAATATAAACCATTATAACAATTCCCTGTCTTATATGAAGTACAGATGGTGGAGGATTCAAACACTCGAACCGTGCCCATCAAACTCGATGTGGACCAGAGTGCTGCTACCCTTCTCCACCAGACAACCGACCACTTCCTCGACGCCGCCAACTACGTCGTAGACGTAGCGTGGCAACCAGACTGGAAAACCACCAGCAAACAGAAACTCCACGATCAAACGTATTACGATGTTCGAGACGACTCACCGCTCCCGGCCAACCTCGTGCAAGCCGCACGCAACCGAGCCGCAGAAGCCGTCAAAGGCTGTGTCGAACGCTGGAAGGATGGCAAAAAAGCCTCGAAACCACACTTCACGTCACGGTTCGCCAGCTACGACACCCGAACCGTCACCGTCAACGACGACCACGCCACGCTCGCCACCATCGATGGGCGAGTCACCGCAGAGTTTGTCCTCCCCGATGAACAGCGTGACACGCCACATTCGGCGTACTTGTTCAACGGAAATTACGACGTGAAGGGTGCTACACTCCACTACGACGAGGTTGAGGATTGTTTCTATCTTCACGTGCGGACAAAGCCCGCCGTGGAGAACGATGATACCGAACAAGGCGATGCCAAGCACGTCTCCGTCCTTGGTGTTGACCTCGGCATCACAAACATCGCAACCACCTCAACCGGCACGTTCTGGAGTGGCGGCGAACTCAACCACTGGCACCGAGAGTACGAGAAGCGACGGGGCGACCTACAACAGACCGGGACTCGATGGGCACACGAGAATGTTCAACGAGTCGGTCGAAAACAAACCGGGCGCTTCGAGCAGCTGCTTCACACGATCTCGAACGAACTCGTGGAGGAAGCTGTTAAAAACGACTGTACGCACATCGTGTTCGAGCAACTCAAAGGCATCCGCGAACGCCTCCCGCACGCGAAGGCGGTTCACAAGTGGGCGTTCCACCGACTCTACGAGTACGTCACGTACAAAGCCGAGTCTGAAGGGCTGGAGGTGATGCAGATTAACCCGGCGTACACGAGTCAGCGCTGCTCGAAGTGTGGATTCACGCACGAGGATAATCGCCCACACAACAACGGTCAGGACGAGTTTGAGTGCTTGAAGTGCGGGTACGACGTTCACGCGGATTACAACGCGGCGAAGAATATCGGTCTGAAGTATCTCCGCGACCAGCAAAAGTCTGGTCGCGGAGGCGCACCCGTAGGCGTGCGCTTGAACAGCGGGACGTTGAACNCTCCGCGACCAGCAAAAGTCTGGTCGCGGAGGCGCACCCGTAGGCGTGCGCTTGAACAGCGGGACGTTGAACGTGAATGGCGAGTATTCACCTACCGCCCTCAGCGGGTAGAACGGGAGTCCACGCTGAATGCCACGTCCTTCAGGGCGTGGTAGCTTACTCACGTTCCGGGCAGAAACTGAATGGACCGGTGGCTTTGCGAGTGAGACACACATTAGCGATTTCGACCAAGATGGAACGACTGTCGAGTCGCCGGAGTTCACGATCACTGGCGACGAACCCGAAGCGATGCTCGGCGACCGTGCTGGTCCGAACGCAGTCGAACACCTCCTCGCTGCGATTGGATCCTGCCTGAGCGTTACGTACGCTGGACACGCGGCAGCTCACGGCATCCAACTCAATGACCTCTCTTTCGAGTTCGAGGGTGACATCGACCTCCGCGGGTTCCTCGGGTTGAGCGACGAAGTCCGGGCGGGATACGACCAGCTCCGGGCCACGACGCACATCGACGCCGACGCGTCGGAAGACGAACTCAGGGAACTACACGAGGAAGTCACTGCAACCTCGCCGGTGTACGACAACGTGACGAACGAGGTCACACTCGACTTCGATCTCCAGTTCGAGTGATCGTTCCGTCGGGCGAGCCAAGGAGAGACTCCTCCGCCCGACACATCAACGAAATCTGGTAGAACAGATAGTTCACTGATTGAGCAGGTTAACACTGTCTGTACCACCGGTTTCAGCCCTTTAGTTCGCCGCCGCGGTCGCGCTGACGGCGTCGACCGCGTCGAGGAAGATGCCCGTGCCGAGCGCGATCTCGCGTTCGGTCGCATCCAGCGGCGGTAGCAGTCGGATCGTCTTCTTTCCGCAGCCGAGCGTCAGGAGGCCGCGGTCGAGAGCGGCCTCGACGACGGCCCCGCGACGCTCCGCCGTGTCGAACTCCACCGCGAGCATTAGCCCCTTGCCGCGGACGTCCACGACGGTGTCGGGCACGTCGTCGCGGAGGAGCTCTTTCGCCTGCCGCCCGCGCCGGGTCGCGTTGGCCAGTAGGTCGTGCTCCTGAATCGCCTCCAGCGTGAACGCCCCCATCATCGAGCCGAGGAGGTCGCCGCCGCCGAACGTCGAGCCGAGGCGGTTCTTCTCCGTCGGGAAGACGTCCGACCGAGAGATCGTCGCGCCGACGCGCAGCGCCTTCGCGGCCGCGATGACATCCGGCTCAATCGCGTAGTGGTCGGCCGCCCATATCTCGCCCGTCCGGCCCATCCCCGACTGGATCTCGTCGACGACGACCGGGATGTCGTACTCCTCGGTGACGGCGGCCACCTCGTCCATGAACGCGTCGCTCGGGAAGCGGTAGCCGCCGACGCCCTGGATCGGTTCGAGCGTCAGGAAGGCGATCTCGTCGGGGTCGACGTGGCCGCCCTCCGGCGCGAGCATGTCCCGGAGCTGCGAGCCGCCGCCGGCGAAGAAGCCGCAGTCGCAGCTCGCGGCGTCGCAGCCACGGTCCGCACAGAACGGCACCGTCTCGATGCCGCTGATCTCGGGGTACCGGCGGGTGTACACGTCCTTCGATTTGGTCAGCGAGAGGGTCCCGAGCGTGCGGCCGTGGAAGCTACCCTCGAAGGCGACGCCGTACTTCGCCGGCGCGCGGTGGTCGTGGGTGATCTTCATCGCGTTCTCCATCGCCTCCGCCCCTGAGTTCGAGAGGAACACCGTGTCCATCCCGTACTGACTGGAGACGTCAGTCAGCAGGTCCATGAGGTGGCTCGACCCGGGGAAGTCGGCCTCCTCCGGGGTCGGCCCGGAGCCGAAGTACATGTCCTGGCCGGCGATCTTCAGCGGCTCGACGAGGTCAAACTCCCGCAGCTTCGAGAGCACTTTCTCGTTATTGTAGCCGAGCGGGGCCGCGCCGATGTGACAGGTAAAATCGAGGAGGACGTTGCCGTCGACGTCGGTGACGAAGGGCCCGTCCGCCTCGCGGGTCACGTCCCAGACGAACTCGTGTGAGTACTCGCTGGGCGCGGAGTGCGACTGGTGGAAGTCGACCCAGCGCTGCGCGTTCGGACCGGGGAGCGCGTCCGCGTCGGGTTCCGCCGTATCCCTATCCATACACAGTTTATGTATATACCGTACATTAAAAGTTGGTATAGGGGCCGCGCGATTCGGACGCTCCGGCCGTCAGTCGTCGGCCGCTCCGACCGTCAGTCGTCGTCCGCTCCGGCTGACTCGACCGGACTGGACCGTTCTGGGTCATCGGTCGACCCCCACAGCACCGTCTTCTGTTGGAGGAGCACCTGTTCGTAGTGCTTGCCGAAGTCCCTGATAAGCGACAGCATCGCGAGGAAGCAGACGAACGCGAACGGCGCACCGGTGATGATGACCGCGTTCTGGAGCGCGCTCGCTCCCCCCTCGCCGCCGATGATCATGAGGATCGCGGCGGTCATGCCGAGGACGACCCCCCAGAAGACGCGGTTGATGTTAGACGGCTTGGCCTTCCCGCCGGTGGTCATCATCGAGACAGCTAGCGTCGACGAGTCCGCCGACGTGATGAAGAACGTCGTGACGAGGATCATGAACGCGATCATGAACACCGTCCCGAACGGGAAGGCGTCAAAGAGGATGAAGCCGGAAATCTCCGGCGTGAAGTTGTTGATAACGGCACCGAAGTCAGCGGTACCGGTGTGATGGTACTGCAGCGCGGTTCCGCCGACGATGGTGAACCACGGGATGGTCGCCGCCGAGGTCGCGCCGATCCCCGTGAACGCGACTTCGCGGACGGTCCGTCCCTTCGAGATGCGGGCAATGAACAGTCCCGCGAACGGAGACCACGAGAGCGCCCACGCCCAGTAGAAGACCGTCCAAGAGTTCATCCACGTCGTCCCGGCTTCGCTACCGGCGCCGGTGTACAGGCTCATGGACGTGAACTCGGCGATCATGCCGCCCATCGCCTGTGAACCCAGCAAGAGCAGGAAGAGGGTCGGCCCCAGAATGAACGTCGCCAGCATGAGAGCGACGAACAGGATCATGTTAAAGTTCGACAGCCGGCGGATTCCCTTGTCGACGCCGAGCACCATCGAGATGGTAAACAGCAGCGTCATCGTGGTCACCACGAGGAGGATCCCGATGTTCCCGAGATCGATCCCCCACTGGTAGTTGAGCCCGGCGATGAACTGACTCCCGATGAACCCGAGCGACGTCGCCACGCCGCCGATCGTCGCGAAGACCGCGAGGATGTCGACGACTTTCGCGGCCGGACCGTCGAGGTTCTCCTTTCCGAGGATCGGCGTCAGCGCCGACGAGACCCGGAGCGGGACGTCCTCGTAGTTGTACGCGAAGTAGGCGATCGCGAGCCCCATGATCGTGAACACCGCTAGCTGGGGAAGCGCCCAGTGGAACAGCGTCTGCTGGATCGCGTACGGGATCGCCTCGGCCGTGCCCCCCTCGATCGCGAACAGCGGCGAGGGGTTATCGTAGTAGAACAGCGCCTCCGTCGGCCCCCAGAACACGACGCCCGCTGCGAAGCCGGCGGAGTACAGCATCGCGAAGTACGACAGGAAGCTGTACTCGGGGTCCGAGTCCCCCATCTTGATCCGCCCCCAGGGACCGACGATCAGGAACAACAGGAAGAGGACGATCATAAAAACGATCACCAACAACGCCCAGTTCAGGTACGAGACGACCCAATTATAGGCGGTGCCGATCGTGTCCGTGACGAGCGTCTCGTTGATAAAGAACGCCACGATCACGCCGGCGGTCAGCAACGCACCGAACGCGAAAACGATTGGATCGATCTCCGATCTGAACTCCTCGATCACGCCCTGTTCGGAGCCACTCATCAGGTGACACCTCCGCGACGGCGACGACTACTTGGCCCACAGTGCCTCCGCCGGGTCAGTATCATGCCACGTGCTGGCATGCACAGTCGATCAGAGTTGTACACAATAAGTGTTTCTCAAAATGCGATATTCTACTCGGTTTTTGTATCCTGTATATATGATCAACATAATTTGAATCCAGGAGATACTAAAGCGGTATCGCCAGTTCGATCCGCAAAAATCTGTACGTTCAGTGGAAAAGAGCCGCTATAACCCCAAAGACCATGTTAAATAGCGAGATTCTCAGACAGTACCGAGCGTCCGTGGAACCAGCTTCGCAGCGAGCGAACGGCCACTAGCCGTCGGACCGTCACCGATATTTGTTACCGCACAGATGACAGCGTGTTGCTCGTCAGTTCGTCGACTCAGGCCCGTCAGTTCGTCGACTCAGGCCCGTCAGTTCGTCAGTTCTTCGAGCGTGCGCTCGTGAGAGGTCGCGCTCTCCGTCAGCTTCTCGGCGAACTCGTCGACGCGATCCTTGATCTCCTCACCGGCCTCCTCCGGGGAGAACGAGTCCGACATGGTGAGCAGGCGGACGAACGCGCGGAGCTCCTCGTCGGTGAGCTCCGCGAACTCGTCGTTCTCGAGTTTGGCGACCACCTCGTCGACGTCGATCTGGCCGACCGGCTCGACGTTGAACTCCACGTTGACCATGCGGTAGTCCGACCCGGCGAGGCGCTGTTCCGCCTCCCCGACCCCCTCGGAGAGCATGTCCTTGAACGGGGTGTGGTACCCCATCGTACCAAGATGGAGGAACGCGAGCATATGGGTGATCCCCTGCGTGTACGCGTCGCGGTCCTCGTCGTCCGGGTCGAACACCGTCTTCCGGTCGCGCTCTTCGAGACACTCGAAGAGGATGCTGAAATCGAGGATAGCGTTCCGGACGCGGCGTCGGATCCGGTTCCGCTTCTGTTTCCGCGAGTGGTCCGTGTAGTCCGTCTTCCGGCCGAGCAGAAAGTCACGGTCGGAGGGCGTGAGGATCCCGCGAGGACGGTCCGACTCGGCGGCCGCCTCCAGCGACTCCGACACGTCGTTCTGGCTCATGCTCAAAATACCGGGTGCCACCGGATTAACTTTTGCGAGGCTAAGTCCCTGTCCTCAAGGAGCAACGCAGGGAGCGAAGCGACCGAGTAGCGTTAACGAGAGCAAAGCTCTCGTTCGCACATCAGAACGCAAAGCGTTCTGAGGACGCAGTAGGGGGGATACAGCGTCCCCAGAAATCGAAGCTTTCTGATGTGCGAAAGAGACGCTGGGCGTCTCGTCAACGCCGCACGGTTCTCATACACCTGCGACACTCGCGGCCTTGAAGACGTAGGAGTGGTTCACTCCGAATCAACGCCTGTGGAGACTGCGCTCCCTGTGGACACCGTTGTGTCTGCAAAGCGCGTCGTGGAAACAGGAAGCCCCATCACCAGAAGTCAAAGACTTCTGGTTAGCAGTCAGAACTCTTCGAGTTCTGACGACACCCTCAAGGAGCGAACCGCGTCAGCGGTGAGAGAGTAGGGTGGGGTAGTTCACCAGTAGTAACCGACCCCACCCTACTTCACTCGGCCTTGCGGCCTCGCTCGTTGAGGGTGGGGCTTTGATGTGGTTTTCGCCCTCGGTTGGCGCG
>NZ_AOJH01000010.1 GCF_000337355.1 Halorubrum kocurii JCM 14978
CCTCTCCGGCCTACTCGCGTCGCGCTTCCGACTGAGCGTCGGAACCCCTCGCTCCTTGAGGCCGGAGGCTCCGCCTCGAAAACTGCTGATCGCTCCAACGAACGCCGCCGCCTGAGCCGAACATCTCCGGCCCGCGTCCCGCTACGGGCGCCGCCGCGAGAGCGCGACGAACGCGTCCGACAGCAAGTCGGCCCCGATTGCGAGGCTCTCCTCGTCGACGTCGAACGTCGGGGTGTGGTGGCTCGTCGGGTGATCGGTTCCGATGAGCACGTACGAGGCGAGCCCGCCCGCTTCCTGGACCTGCCCCATCAGGTACGTGCCGTCCTCACTCACGCCGAGCTCCTCGGTCGGGATCACGCGCTCGACGCCGTCGACGTCCCACGCAACGTTTCCGACGACCTCCCGGAGCGCCGGGTGGCTGTCGACGCACGGCGACTCGCTGATCATGCGCGGGGCGACGTCGCAGTCGTGGAGCTCGGCGGCCGCGTAGAGGACCCGTTCGAGTTCGGTACGCGCGTACGTCATTAGCGCGGTCGTCTCGCCGCGGACCTCCGCCTCGATGGTCACCTCCTCGGCGATGACGTTGCTCGCGGAGCCACCCTCGATCTTGCCGACGTTCACCCGCGTCGCTCCGTCGCTATGGCGCGCGATCCCGTACGCGTTCTGGATCGCAGCCGCGGCGGCCTGCATGGCGTTCGCCCCCTCATTCGGCGACTTTCCCGCGTGGGCGCTCGCCCCCTCGAAGGTGGCCGTCAGGTGTGCCATCGCCAGGGGACTCTCAACGCCGGCGACGATCTCGCCGGTCGGGTGGTCGAGCCCGATGTGGAGCGCGAAGAGGTAGTCGACATCATCGAGGTGGCCGCTCTCGGCCATCGCCTTCCCGCCGCCGGAGATTTCCTCCGCGGGCTGGAAGAACACCTTGAGCGTCCCCTCGAAGGCGCTCTCTCTGATCGCCTCGATCGCTCCGAGTGCGATCGCGAGGTGGGCGTCGTGACCGCAGGCGTGCATGTAGCCGTCGTGTTCAGAGCGGAACCCCTCCGCCGTCGGCCGGTGGTCGGGGTCCTCGGACTCGTGGATCGAGATGGCGTCGAGGTCGACGCGCAGGCCGATACACGGGCCCTCGCCCTGCGAGAGCGTCGCAACGACGCCCGTGTGGCCGCCCGCAGTGCGCTCGAGGAGGTCGTCGCTGACCCCGGCCCGACGGGCGCGGTCGAGCCACGGGCGGATCTCGTCGTCGTCGGGGACGGCCATCCGCGAGTCGGTCGCGAGGGCGTCGCGGCCGACGGCGATCTCGTCGACGCCGATCCGATCGAGCTCCTCGACGACGCGCGCGGTCGTCCGGAACTCGCGCCACCCCGGCTCCGGGTGACGGTGGAACGCCCGCCGGAGGTCGCTCAGTCTCGCTCGCGCGTCGTGGGACATCTGCTCGAATCGAAAGAGGTCAGGCTACTTAACGGTAGTCGATAACTCATCTCTCCGGTCGCCACAGACGACGTCCGCCGCGAGAATCGGTCCGTGTCGACCGCGTCTGACATCGTCCGCGGCTGCCCTCGCCCGCGGCTGAGATCGTCCCCACGCCCCGGCTCGTCGTTGACGACGCTCGAAACGAGTACATGAGCCACGAGGAGGCTCGAACGCTAATCACGACGATCAGTCCACACCGGAACTGGGAGAACAGTCTCTATGTCACGCAATTGCTCCAGCGCCTCGACGACTGACCGACCTTCGGGTGGCTGCCAGCGACTTGCGACAACGCAGAATATCCGGTACCGACGACACCCGAAATCTTCGGTCGATCGGCGTCCCGCGACTTCCAAAACTACATCTCAGTGCTCCGGTGAGCGAGCGATTATTGTCGACGGTCACTCATCGACCTCACCGTGGAGAACCATCAGTGGCTTCACCTTTGAATAGGCGACCGTCTTGGAGGGGTATATCGACCGTCACTCGCGTACCTTCACCTGAGTTACTGTTCGACTTCGTTTTCATTGTTGATATCCTCCTCCGCGTGAACGCGGAGGAATCCCGAGCGGTGGGAGTTTCAGGTTCGCAAGCATGAGTCCGATTTCTTCTTCGGGAACCCGTTTAACCCATCACGAAACGGTGGCTGACTGGCGGTGCCAAACCGCCGTTACTTACGAGCGGTGTGACAGTCAGCGAACCCGACGATGCGACGAGAGGCAAGCGGATTCACCGGAAGCTGGACGGGGGAAAAAATAGTCCGCTGTAGCGGGCGGGCTATTCAAACTGGGAAATGGCCGTAGTGGGACAGATCACCACCTCATTCACCACAACGTTAATGTCTATAGGACATATATTTGTGAGTATTTATGCTCAAAGGGCATTTTGGGTCAGCAGGGGCGAGGATCGAATTCGGGGCTGCTGACTGCCTCTTTCCCGTAGAGGAATTGGATGCGACCGTTCACCAGTATCGGGATGCCCAACTCGCGCTCAACGATGTCGACGGGGCAAACGTGATTGTTGTCGCTCCGACAAGCCTCGCCACCAGTCATCTCCTCACCGATCACGCGCTCACGGCGATCCCCGTTGAGAGTCTCCCGTCTGCGGTTCAGACCCAAATCGCAGACATGATCGACGCCCCGATTGAGACGTTTGAGATCATCCAAATCGGCAAGTGGAACAGTAGCAGTTCGAACCACTCACTGGCCGAGTTCGCCGACGCCTGAACGTCCATCTGTCCACGTGTCGGAGCGACTCAATCCCCCCACAACAGCCATGACAAACACACTCACCGTGGAGTATCCGGAGGCCGCCCCGTACATCGAAGAAGCCGTCGATGAACACGGCGAAGACCGGGTGTTGGAGAACTACTACAGAGAACACAGGAGAGAGCCCACGACTTCAGTCGTGGGAGGAAGTCAAGGAGGGAGTGGTCGGTCAGGGGTGACAAGTAATTAGCTGTGTCCTCTGCGTGGTTGCTCCTTGTCAAAATACACCGTGTTCAACCGATCTGTGTTGTCATTCTGGATCGGGCGAACATAGACGGTGTCGTCTGAGTGAACGAGAACTCTGTGACCGGCGTAGGAAAATGTAACCGTCACATCATGGGATCGATTCTCTGTAACAATTTCCACTAATGCATCAAGATCAATTGACTGAGAGAGTGGGGGCAACTGTTCCATCGGCGTGTTCAGCGCGTCGGAAACAGCCTCAGTAATAGCCACAAGGAGTTCCTCTGAAGACGTTCTCATATAACTACTATCGAGACCCCCTCACATGGTAATAAGCAACATACTACTCAATACAATTAAAGTCACGATTTATAATAGGAAGTATTATTCTATTAACATCTAATCTGTGTGGGTGGGAAGCACACGTGAATTTCACTACGAGCCAGATGAGGGCGAACAGCTAAGTACAGCAGTTGCAGCGACCCACGACTGAAGTCGTGGGCTTCCGGCCTTGCATCTATGTGACGAGATTAATACAGACGCACTTGACGGACTCTTTCAGGAACGGAATCTCAAGATGACGCTCCAGTTCGAGGCAGATACCACGACAGCCACCATCACTGCCGATGCGAGCGGAAACCCAATGATCAAAATCGAATCGCATCGCTAAGTATGCAGAAGCAGGGATTCTGTTCCGCGTAACTTCGTGGCTATCTCGTGTAATTATGGGGAAACAGGAGGCATTGGGATCTGTTCGAACTCTTCTTCGATTGTCTTGATGAGAACAGTGATCGCTTCGTAATGGTCTTGTTTCGACTTGTGAATGCCTAATGGAGTCACACCAAGTGCATGATACGTGGACATCCTCCGGGCTGGCATATTTTCATTCTCGATCAGATGCTGTGCGACTTCCAAAAGCAGGGCGTGAATCGAAATGAGTTCTTTCTTGCGCATAATCTCACCTCCCCCGAGTGTAAGCGTCTCGACTTCCATTCCAGACACTCAACGTACGCCCAAGCAACGTCTCTGAATCCTGGCCGACGTATGTGTGTGGGATAGCTGTGTGCCAATGGTAATGACGAGTGAGATGTCGACGTGAACAATACTCGTCTACGTTCCATGTATACGTGAATAGATATCAAACCCCATAGTAACTCAGATAATCATCACTTCGTTTTTACTAATAACTATCTCAAATGAAAATATGTCTGACAGAGAAGGTTTCAATAGAGTCAGAATGCGAGTAATGCACCTGAAACAGCTATTAATCAGACCCATTAAAAAGGATTTCAAAACTCAATCAGAGCGTTTTGAATAATATCAGAATAAAATTAATACGGCGATTGTTACTATGAGGTGGAGTCGCAATAATAATTCAATGAGAGAATCCTCAGAGGAGCCGCTCCTGACTATCGCCGAGTCTGTTTCCGAGGCGTTGGTCACACCGATAGAAGAGCTACCCCCACTCTCTCAGTCAATTGACCTAGAGGGATTAGCGGCGATCGTTACGGAGGACCGCTCTCACGATGTGACGGTTACATTTTCCTACGCCGATCACAGAGTCCTTGTTCACTCAAATAATACCGTCTACGTTTGCCCAATTCAGAATGACAACTCAGACCGGTGGAACGTGGTGGAGTTTGACAAGTCAGTGACCCACGACTGAAGTCGTGGGCTTGTCAGTGGACTCCCCTTCTGCCGTCGAACTGACGGAGGCAATAAATTCGCCGTTCAGGGTCAGCGTCCCTCTGTACTCGAGAGGGCGGGAGAGAATGAGCCCATCCGCTGGTCGGTACCCGATGTGTCTGAAGTGGAGTTTGACGCGGATCAGCTGTACGCGCAAGTCTGCGAGGACGCAAATCAACTGTTTGACGGGCTAGAGCAGTCCACTGGGTCCGCCGTGGGCAAAGCCGAGTGATAGACGGAGATCCTACAAAAATATTTAATTGTTTATAAAAACACATATATGAGATATCCCACACCCTTGCGCCGATCTTTTCTTGGCCTCAGTGGGATGCTGTTGACGGGGGGATGTTTGTCCGTCGGTGACAGTGATCGGCACAGATCAAAATGTTGGTTAATTCGACCGCTCTTATGTAGAACTACGGAAAGACCCGATAACGAGACACTCAACCGCTGTCTCGACAGATCCTCCGGCGAGAGTGAGTGAACGAAC
>NZ_AOJH01000011.1 GCF_000337355.1 Halorubrum kocurii JCM 14978
AACGCTGGCTCAGTGGAGGTCATACCTCCCGATTACCGGCGACTTAGTGTAATTATACGGTCTTTCCGCGTTTCTACATAAGAGCGTTCGTGTTTAACCAACAAACTCTTCCAGGCACCGTTGTGTTGGTTAAGAACGAGTCGCGTTCGCGAACGCCGTCAACTTCGGGATCTGCGTCTCCGCGAGTTCTCGGCGAATTTCCCTCCGATCCCAGCCAAGCGGTGCCAGCACACTCTCGATAGCTCTGACGAGTTGCGTCTCGTAGTACGACGCATCGTACGACTCTATCTCTTCGTGGGCCAACGCGACCCGTTCTCGCGAGTTCTTCTCGTCGTCGACGACCACGTACTCGATGTCCTGTCCCGGATGGACAGCAAGGTCCTGCTCTCGAGCCCGCTTCAGCGCCGCCACGTTCTGGGTGTTCTGCGTATACCCTTCGAGCGGCTTCGAGACCCGATTCCGTTTGACGAGCTGCTCGACCGGTACCGTTCCAGCGTGCAGGCGCTTGATGGCGTTCTGGAGACAGTCGAGGACGGCGTCCGGAGATCGAGTCGCGTCGAGCCGGTCGAGACAGTCCCGCTGGACGTCCTTGATCAACGGTGGGGTCGAACGCTGCCGGGCTTCGATACCGCGTATCTTGAACCCGTCGTCGCCGGCGACCTTCCCGAAGAACTTCGTTAACGCGCCGGCGTCGCTCTCGCGCTGCGGCACGAATGCCACCCAGTCGTAGTGGCCTTCGTGTTCGAGCCGGATCTCGACCTCTTCCGTGATTGCCGTCGCGAGCGTCTCGAGGTCCTCGCGGTTCTCGTCGTCGACGTCAGGGTCCGAGGTCACCCAAATGGAGTCAACGATGCCGTGGACGACCCGCCAGCCGCCGGCTTCCAGCTGCTGTTTCGCCGTCAGCAGAATCTCGCGCGCATACGCGTTGATTGCCTCGTGGCACTCGATGCGGCCGAACTTCGCGTTGCTGAATCCTTGGTACCCGAAGCAAGCCACCAGGATCCACTTTAGCGCTCCCGACCGCCCCTCAAGTTCCGCCAGTCGGTCCTCGTCGGGGTCGTCCCGCTCCTCTTCGCGACGGATGGCCGCCTTGATCTCATCACGAGCGTCGATGATCGGCTGGAGGACGTCGACGAGGTAGCCCCGGTCGTCGCAGATCGAATATCCGAGGCCGGGGACGTCGTCGCGGTCGCTGTGGCAGTCACACCGGATGACGTCCGGCGAGACGTTCCGGGTACAGATGATGTTCGGATACAACGAGGAGAAATCGAGTTCGTGGACATTCTCGTGGAGGCCGACCTCGGGCGCGAAGATGAAGCCGCCGCGGTCGGCGTCGTGGAGCGTCCCCATCGGCTTGAAGAACTCATGCCGCCAGGAGTTCCACGGCACGAGGACACCGCGATCGTGAGCCTCACAGATCTGGATCGCGGTGAGGACGTTCCCAATTGACGCCCACGCAAGCTCCTGGACGGGTTTTTTCGAGCGCGACACGAGGTCGAGGACGCCGTCGAGGTTCGTCTCCGCATAAAAGAACGTGTTCGACTCGTCGATGATCGCCCGTCCGGGCACGTTGTACCGCGCTGGGGAGTGACCGACGCGGCCGTAGCTCGAGTACGTCGAGCGACTCGCGAGCTGCTGGTAGTCGACGTCCGGCCATCGACTCAATGAGAAGTCGTCGACGCCGGCGTCCGTCGCCATCTCATGAAGCGTCGGGATAATCTCGCTCGTCGAGCAAACCAAGACATCTGGATCGTGTGCGTCGAGCGCTCCCTGGACCGCCGTGAGGAGATCCGTCGGCGAGGCGGTGACGGTGTCGCCGGCGATAGACAACTCCCCATAGACATCGTTGCTCGTTTCGGTCACCGGGACACTGAGCCGGAGCGTCGACAGCTCACTCGCGGGTGTCGGATCGACACCGCTCTCCAGACTGTACCGGAACTCTGGCGAGAAGTCGACGTTGAAGCAGGCGAGATCCCCGACAGGGTGCGCTGACAGTTGGCGTGCCTGTCGCGCAAGTGGTGTGACGCGGTCGACGTGGTCGACGTCGACAGCGAGAGCGGGCTCATCATCACGACGAAATCTGGGGCGCCGGGATACGATCTCTGTCGCGACGACATCTGGGTGTCGCTCGTATTGTGAGCGAAGTGGCGTGAGATCGATGTCGGTGTCAGGGCCACGTGCTGTGACATAGAAACGAGGTGTGTAGTCGTCGTGTTCAGTCGCGGTCGCGCCGTCGTTGGTCGCTTCCCATTCAAGGACCCGACCATCGCCAAGGAAATCGATTGTGAACGGCTTTTTCGTAAGTCACCCACCTTCTCGTCTCTACACCGGAGTCTCGCTTGACATCCTCCTCCGCCTGAAGGCGGAGGAATCCCGAGCGTTGGGATATTAGGGTTTGTAGACTCCCTGCTCTCTCGTGTTGAACGACCCGCTCTCGCGGTCGAACAGGAAGACTCCGGGCTGTGCCAACCAGCCGTTACTCATATCCCCAGTCGGGGGACTCTGAGTTATCTTACGGCGAATATTCACCGCACCGTTCACGTCCGCGTTCATCGTCGTCTCACACGACGAACAGACGTACAGACCGCGCTCTACGCGGTTACTGTCCCGAATCTGCCCACAACACGAACACGTCTTGCTCGTGTTCTCCTCGTCCACTCGATCAACGAGGATGCCGTGTTCTTCGGCCTTGTATTCGAGCAGGTTCGTGAAGCGGTCAAACTCCCATCCGTGGAGTTTCTTGTTCCCCGACGCACCCCAGTTCCGCGAGTCGCCGTTCTCATCCTCGCGGATGTCGCTAAGGTCACCAACCGCTATCTTCCCTACGTCTTCTTCGACACACCGCTGGACGATGTGTTTCGACAGGGTGTGGAGGAAGTGGTCTTTGCGTCGGGAGAGTTTCTGTCGAGCCTTCCGCGCACGCTTCGACGGCCCGTTCTCACCCTCGGTCTGGTACTCGCCGCGGGTAAAGTAGTGTTTGTCTTCTTTCAGCGTGTTCCCCGGATATAGCTCCGAGGGGCCATCCTCGTAGTCGATAGCGAGGTAGTTGCTGATACCGAGGTCGATTCCCACCGTGTTGTCGCCGGGCGCGTCCTCAACGGGAATTTCCTTCTTGCAGACGAGGTGGAGTTCCCACTCGTCGCCGTTCCAGACGGCACGCACTTGCTGGATGTTCTCAACTTCTACGTCGGGACGGGTTTCGTACTCGGCGAGGATGAAGTCAGACCGTCCATCCTTCAGGTTCCAGCCTTTCGAGAGGCGAAGTTGGCCATGTTTAGCGTCGTGTTTGATGCCTTTCTGTTTCCACGTCACGGTAGAGCGCGGGTGATCATCGCCACGTTTCCGGTAGCCCGGTGGGTTGTTGCCGTCGTCGGAGTTGTACCAGCCAGTGAACGCCTCAGCAAGCTTTTCGAGAACTCGCTGACTTGACTGAGAATGCAGGTCACTGTAGCGTTCGTGGTCTTTCAACTCTGATTTCAGTTCGGCTTCGTCGGGTATCTCACCGTCGTCGTCCCATCGCTGTTGGATGTAGTAGCGTCCGACGTTCCACAGTTTCGAGGCGGAGAACCCGCACTGGTCGAGGTCGTCACGAACCTGACTGTGGTTCGTGACGCGTGCGACGTAGGTACGGGTTGTCTCCAGCATCGCACTGTGTTTATAACTAGTTATAAAAAGATAGTATTAAAATCTGTGTTTGGCGTGGAATATCCAGCCCTGCCGTTATCGGTGGAACGTGTCACTGAGTGACGGCGTGTATCCACGGCCTGAAGGCCGTGGTATTGCGCCTGCTCCGCGTATAATCGCCGGTGTGTCTGTTCCGGATTTCGGGAAACAGAGATCGTATCGACAAGAACAGCGGACTCTCGCGGATTCGCTCTGTTAACCCCACTTCCAGAATCGTTTCCGAGTTTGTTATCTGAACCTCCGGTAGCGCGTTAACCAACAGAACGGCCGTTTCACAGATTGTTGTTGGTTAAGACTGCTATGGACAGTCCTCCATATCTTGAATTCGGTGAACAATATACTACCCCACAGATTATTATGCCGCTCTCCCGTTGGTTGGCACATAATGTCCGAAGAGCCGTCCCCACCCCACCGAGTGAGCCCGGATGGCGGCACCGAACACCGTGACGTGAACGATGTCGTCGAAGAGGAATGGATCGAGGAGACGACGCCCTTTGAACGAGTGTACGAAGTCATCTCTCGTGTGTACGATCCGCTGTCTGCAGCACAGATCGCCGAGCGCGCCCGCGTCTCACCGACCACGGCGCGAAAACACCTGCGAACGCTCGAGAGCGCTGGTGAGGTAACGACATCTCAGAACGGTCAGACGACGCACTACCGACGGTCGGAAACCGCCATCGTCACCGAACACGCCCAGTCGCTCCTCGCGGAACGGACGCCCGAAGAGATCGCGTCCGGCATCGCCGATATGAAGTCGCAGATACAGGCGTGGCGCGAGGAATACGGTGTTGATTCACCCGAGGAATTCGCCCGAGAACTGGATATCGGCGACGCTGACAGCGACCACGGCGCGCTCCTCACAGAATGGCAAACGACGCGACGTAACCTCGCGCTCGCACAGGCAACACTCGCGATCGGTGAAGTGAGTCAAACTGGTCACCTCACTGGCACGGACACAGACGACGATGGTAATGGCGATACATCCATCGTCGTATGAGTGACGACGGAGACCCCGCTCACCATATTCAGCCAGACGAGCAGTCTGAGGTATTTGGTCCTATCGACGCTGGGGCATTACGGGAGATACGAGACCTGTTTGTGGACCTCGAGCCGCTGGTCCAGACCGCGTCATTAGACGACCCCCTGAATCCACAGACACTCTCGGTTGAACTATCCGACGGCGTCGGAGCGGCGTCAACCGCTCGGATAGATGTCCGGTGGAGTCTCACCGGGAACTACGCCGCACACTACACAGATGATCGAGACCGAAATTTTCGGTTTGACTGTCACCCGAAACCCGACGCGCCGCGACGACACTTCCATTCACCCCCCGATGCTCCGAGCCGTCCCGTTGACCCATCCTGTATTGCTGTGTCTGAGACAAGCCTTGTGACGCGAGCGATTCTCCAACGGTGGCGATATGCCTACACGAATGGAACATTCGATGAGATCAACGACGCAGAAAATCCGCCATAGAAGCCTTGTCGGCACGGGTTCTTCTACCGGTACAGGATCCGTGTTTTCAGAGCACAATCAACTGCTCTTCCATTGTGAGTTACTCACCTCGATGGATCAAATAGTTGGATGGTCTCGCCGCAACCATAGTAAAATATTTTAAGATGGTAGGGGACCAACTGACTTATATGACTAACTCGCCCGACCGAACGTCAATTCCTGACGGCGGTTCGCTCCGACGGCGTGACGACTCTAATGAGGGCGATAACGGGTTCGACCTTGACGTTGAACTCCCTGAAGACAGCCTGTTCGATCTTGACGATTACTTGAAAATGTACGAAGTGGCGTCTAAGCCCAAGCAATATCTGATTCTTGAGGCGCTTGCGGAGAATAATCAACTCAGCACCAGCGAACTATCAATGGTACTTGGTGAGGAGGATAATGCGCTCCACTATCCGCTCCGGACGCTCAAGGATGTCGCACTCATCAAGAACCGACGCGATCCGAATACGGGGACTGAAGAGACCTATTCATACTACGAACTGACAGAGCTAGGACGGATCGTGTTGACCGAAGGGATCCGCGAGGGTGTCAAAATACTGGCTCGGCAAGAAGCATCTCTCGAAGACAAATATAGCAAGTAAATCGCCCCGAGGCCCTCGACAGTTTTTGCACATTCACCCTTCACTAATCACTGGGTCAAGCGATTTCATCGAAAAGTCTGATTTCGAGCAGTATCGTTCGGCGATGTCCATCAGCGCTCGTGTACGTCGAATATCGGCAATATTGTGAAGTATTACGGCTTCGAAATCGCTGGTCTGCCACGCGTCAACCGCTTCGCTACTCTCCTTGAATGGATCGACTGTGCCGTGGCCGGAAGCCACGAGCTCGTCATACACTCCAGTAAGGCTGTTCTCGCTCGTGTTGAATCGTGAGGAGAAGACCTCCATCACGTCGATGTACGGCAGCTCAGCGAACGGCCACTCGCGTTCGTGATGACTGAGCCGCGTTCGAAGGAATGGCAGATCGAACCCACCTTTCCAGGTTTCCCCGTTGTAGGCCACGAGTTTGACGTCTCGCTGTGCGATCGTGGCGTCGACGAATGTCTTGACGGCGTCCAACAGCGCGTCCTCATCGTCGTGAACAGAGAGCGTCACTGGCGTGGTGAGATGGTCGTTCACGTGCTGTTCGATATCTGGGGCACACGTACTCCCGTCTGTATTGAGGAACACTCGCGAGCCGATCTCAGCATCGAAGCCGACGACGGTCAGCTGGTCAGTCGTCGAAAACCCCGTCGTCTCGATGTCGAATGCGATCGTCGCGAGTGTACTCATTGGGGTGGCTCGCTGGCTTCTTCATCGGGTACTTGCGCATCGGTGCGCTGTTCGTCGAGCCGGTGTTCGAGCGCTTCGAGGCGTTCCTCGTGGTCTTCCAATGTGGCCTCCTGTTCGAGATCGATACTGAACAGCGCTGGCACCAGTGGATTCTGATGGTTCAATAGCCCGCTCGCGTCAGCGTGTTCGCGAGCGTACTCGAACAGTTGGTCGAAGTGTGGTTGGTCGCGGCGACGGAGCGCCCGTCGGAACTCCGCCCAGCGGTCTTCGATAGCCCGCAGCGCATCCCGATATGTCGGGTTCGTGCGTCCCATTGTTATCGCCCTCCAGGTGCTGTCCACGCATCGAGGAGCGGACTCGTGGTGAGCGACGTCGTTTCGCCGTCAGCGGTCACGCCTGTTCCGACACCTGGCGAACTCGACGTCGACGACGGGGGTGTCGCGGGTTCGAGCCCGACCTGTGTCGCCCGCGTAGCGAGCAGCTGTCGCCAGTAGGCGAACGTGGTCTGGTAGTACGCACCGTCATCAACGGGATAGACGAGTGTCTCGAACTCGTCACCGACGAGTCGCGGCCCCATCCGGGTTTGCTCACACTCAAGATGGTGCTTGGCGGCCGTCGCGACCGGTGCTGTGAACTCATCGATCGTACTCCGAGTCACGAGTACCGGGACGTCGTAGCTGTCGGCGTACGTCGCTAGCCGAGCGAGGGTTCTCGCTTGCAGTGTTTCTGCGTGCTGCTCGCTGAGCATCTCGTCGCTGCGGTACTGGGCGTCGACGGCCGGCGCAACGATGAGCGACGGGGTGTGTGGAGACGAGTCATCGTTTTGATCCATCGACTGTCGACCGGATGTGCTGGTGACAGCGGTCGATTTCTGGATGACTTGGTTTACTGCTGTCGGGAGATCGTCGACAGCGCCGTAGTGCTGGTACGCGGTAAATCCGCGTGCGACGTGGATCCGGTCGAGCAACCGCTGGCTCGGTGTGATCTGAGCCAGCGTCGTCGTCGTCGCGTGCCCGTTCGCATCGACCCAGAAGGCGGGCCCATCGTGTAACAGGAGATGGTCCAGCACGAGCGACTGGAGGATTGGGACGCCACGGCCGCCGTCTACGTCGAGCAACGTGATGCCGTCGTCGAGTGACGGTAGGAGCATCTCTTCTGTGGCTGGGTCGGCTTGATCAGTCAAGGTTCGATTGCGGTCAGCTCCCCGTGTCGGTTTGTCGGCCGCCATTCGGTTCGATGGTGGGTGAACTCCCATACTCGATAACTAGTCACTCTCTCAATAAGCGACGGCGCGGCGCTTCCGGACTTCCAGAAAGGACTGTATCAGACGCCAATTCGAACTCTGTCACCGGATTTTGTGGTGTGGTAGACTGTTTCCAAGACTCTTTCCGAGGTGGCTGCCATCTTTGATCGTCAAATTAACCAACATTTTGGTATGTCCCGGCAATTTGTTGGTTAATCCAGTTATCCTCATTGTACCGCACCTCGTCGATGATATCTCTAGATATGATATTCCAGAATATTTTATGTCACATCGATAATTCAGTGCTGCTCGATATCTAGATAACTCCGAAGAGATGGTTCGGAAACGGTTCTCGCATATGGACGTTGGAGAGCTCGGTGAGGCCGCTGTTGAGGCGATCGAAGACATCGACGGATAACCGGTATTTCGGTTATTGTTAAGTACAGCCCAGAGTTCTATATAAAGTTTATATGGTAGTGAGCCGTAGCATGGCACATGAACCGTGAGACGGAATCAAACGCCACCCAGGGTGTGTCCATATCCGTTCCAATACCCGCCGCAGACGCGGATTTGTTCAAAAGCAAGGCAACGAACGACATCTTACTATTTTTAACGAACCACCGATTCAAACAGTTCTCACAGCGCGAAGTAGCTGATCAGATTGGCCATTCCCAACAGACGGTTCGGAGAGCGATCAATACCCTCGTCGAGAACGGATTAGTGGTTGAATCGCCCGAGAACAATCAACGGCTCATTCAGATCAACCGAGAGCGACTCGCTATTCCGGACGACCCTCTCCTCCGAATACCGCAACCAGAGTTCCAGAAGCCGGTGAAGGTCGCCGTCGACGAACTCACTGGCCGTCTCGACGGCGTCATCGGAATCGTTCTTTACGGAAGTGTGGCGCGCGGCGAAGCCGATCGGCGCAGCGACATTGACCTCTGGGTGCTCACGACGAACGATCGAGCTCCAAACCAACGAGAGGCGAACGCTGTTGGTCGCGACCTCGAAGACGCCGAGTTCGACGGGAACAGGTATGCTTACGACATCGACGTTGAAACGGTCCAAGCGATTCCCACGTACACAGAAGCCGTCCGGGAAATTGTCGTTTCAGGAATCCCAATCTACAGCACTACCAAGTTTGAGACGGTCGAAAAGCTCCTCCTCGAGGAAGGTGATAGCGATGATTGACATCCTCCCCGCGATGAAGTGCGAGGATTCCCACGGCACCGCACCGCTGGGTTGGGATATTGTGGTTTACGACGTTACGCGTTCTTGAGGTGCAAACGCACCAGTTTCCTTGTCAAACAAGAACGCCGATGGCTGTGCCAACCAGCCGTTACTCCTATTCACCGAGAGATTCCATGAACTTTGAGATACTTTCTGCCGAATGTTCTCAGCGCCGTTCACATCCGCGTTCGCCACTGTACCACACTCATCACAGACATACAGTCCGCGTTGGATCTGTTGAAATTCTATTCTTCAGACACATTATCGACTGAAACAGTCGGTCACTGAAGACTGCGAATTCAGCAATAGGCCATACTAACAGGACCTAGCGGCTGGCCATCATCCAAGTGTACTATCTCCTGCTTCACTACAACGAATCCCGTCTGAAACTGCTGTAACTGTAACGAACCCGGTGTCAATACACTACTGGCCAGAGTGCGAAGTATGTACGATGTACTGACCGCGACTGGGTCATAATATATTACTTGCTGAGGATCTCAACAGAGCCTGTAATCCACCTTGAAGCCTTTGGACTGGTACACGACTGACCGACGCTCTCCACTCCCTTGTCACTTGAGCCGTCCGACTTTGTGGCCCTGTTGCGTTTCTCTCGGAGCATCTGGACGTTCTTGTGGATCTCCGAGACGAGTGGCCCGATCCCGACACCGTCTGCCGATTCAACAGATCATACCGGGTCCGAACATCCGAACGTACAAGACACCGCCTCCCAAGAAATATACAGATGAGTGTGCCGCTGCGTGACATCAGGCTGGTCCGCGACGGTGAGAAGCAGCGCACTCCGAATTTGATCGGTCTTGATGAATCGACCACGACGGTAGAAGGAACGCGATATACCATTGTAGTCGCCGTTCGTACTGCTCGAGAAGACGATATCTCTCTTCTCCGCGCACTTATTGAAAATGACCTCCAGCCGTTCAAGCACAAATCATCGTCACTACTCCGTTACGGAGATGTCTCTACAGAGGAGCGTGCTAGGCGGGTCCAAGGACTTATCGAGGATCTTCGATCGCTACCGGTCTCTTGGAGTGCCATCCTCTGGGAGGGCTCCGACAAGGCTACTGGACTCGCGACATGCGCAGTTACAGCTGCAAAAAAATCAATCACTAACCCACTCCAGGTGGGAGACCTTGCCCATGGATGTGGCAAAACGGCGTTCCTTCATGATGGTCGTGAAGATGCTCACAGCAATTATTTTCACCAGCTAAAGCTCCAGATGCCTTCAGCATTCGACACCAGTTTTCAGCAGTCCATCTGTCCTGTTTTGTTAACGTTCATGGAGGGGGCTGATCGGACATATCCCGCAACGAATACGGCAGACTACATTGCTGGTCATATTACCCGTCTGTTGGAGAATGGTCGATCTGAGCTCCCACCCCAGGTTCTCGATTTTGACCCATCATGGGTAGATCCTGCACCTCAGGCAGAGGTTCCCTACCAACTTGACTCGATTCGTCCGATTCGCGAAGAGGGCGTCCGCTCCCGAGTACTCGCTTGGATTTTGGGAAAAGGAATTCCGATGAATCCGTCGCCAACAAACCGGGACCCGTACCGCGATCACGTAAGCCAGATCGACGATTCCACTGTGCGATCCTATCTACTGGAGGAACTGTAGAGATGAAGACCGGATGTCGTCGGATCGTGAGCCACTACCTCACTATCCTAACCGGGAGAGGCGGCGCGTTACGCTAACCGCCTCCCCCGCATCCTCATGTGTACATAACTCGGTCCAAATGAAAAGCGTTGCTAACATGACCGGGAATTACTCATACAAGAATGGAAACTAGATTAACATGCCCGTTAATCTTTTTCTCAAGCAGGTATTATGATTTGATACGATGAGCCAGCCCAAGGAGTACACAATATCAGACAAGACCGAACTGGAAATTGGTGAAGGATCATTTACTGCTCAGGAAAAAAACGCACTGCAATCTGTGGGGGTACTGAGTGTCAAATCGTACAGCAGTAGTGGGGGTGTAAATAAAGCGTATATCGATATTGAGGCCCTTGCTAGGATGGCGTTTGAACACGATCTGCTTCGAAGCGTAGCAAGCAGGGTAGAAATTGATATTCTTGAAGCCTTCCGACGTAGCGATGAGAACACACTCACAACCTCTGAAATTGCCAATATGACTGAGCGACCAAAATCAAGCATTAGTCGGGCACTTTCTCAACTGGTTGAGAAGAACAAATTGACAAAAGTTCAAGCTGGTGTATATCGACACCCCTAGTAGCTCTCCATCAAAACAAAGTAGAATCCGGAGCCTCTGTTGATATCCTCCGTAAGTAGCAGATTCTGACCCGACTGTGTTCAATTCAGAGATATAGCCAACAATCAGTACACATACTTCTGTCGACGTTTCGTACCGACAGAAGATCATCACTCCGTCGAGCATGTCTAAACAGCGAATCCAATGGCGGCATCCATAAGGAAGGGAATATGTCTGAAGAAGGGGACTTGTACAAAGCCACGAGATACCTACTCCAGGCCTCTGAGTCACGACATCGGCGACGCAGCTGCTGAATCAACCAGTGAGTACTCGCGGTCTCGACTCGTGCCTTCTGCTTCGAGGAGATTGTACTGTGCCATCTTCGAAAGGTAGGTTCGGACGGTGCGCTTTGTCCGCGGATCGTCGACCGCCTCAGTATAGCGGTCGTGGATCTCGCTGGGTCCAAGCGGGCCGTGGTCGCGAACAATATCATAGACGACCCGCTGGTGCGGCGTGAGCGAGTCGAGGCTCTTCTGTTTGATTTGTGCCCGAGCATCTTCAGCAGCGTTTATGAGAATATCGTTGGTGATCTCCTCGTGATTTTCGCGATCAGCCGTGCTGGCTGCGCTGCGAAGCATCCCGATCGCAAGACGAGCGTCGCCAGCGGCGGCATCAGCAATCTGATAGAGCTGCTTGTCGGTGATGACGCCGTTTTCAAGGCCCCACTTCGTTCGAGCACTCAGAATATCGTAGAGTTGCTCGTTGTGGTACTTGTCCATCCGGACGTGTTCGCTGGAGCGAAGCCGACTCACAAGGCGGTCGTCGACGCGGCTGAACAGCTCTTCTTCTTTGTTCGCGATACAGATCACCGCGAACTGCTCCATACTGTGGAGGTCGTAGATAATGCTCGGGTCTTCGAGTTGGTCGACCTCGTCGAGGATGACGACGGTTCGAGGGCCGTCGTACTGTTGGAGCCGATCAATGAGCTCGTCGTGGGGTGTCGACTGGCGGTGGATGTCTATCGTGGCCCCGATGTCGTCGAGGATCTGGTACAGCGTTCGGAAGCGGCTGTAGTTTCGCCAGCAGTTGACGTAGGTGGCCTCGACGTCGAGAACTTCCTCGCGGAGCCGTTCAGTAACGAACTTCGAGACACAGGTTTTGCCGACACCGCTCGGGCCGGTGACAATGGCTGTGTCAGCCGGCTCGCCGTTCGTGATCGGTTCGAGAACGCTCGAGAGNCGGCGTCGCGATGCTCGACTTCTCGAGGAACGAACCCGGCGCGGAGGACGCGAGCATCACGGATCATCTGTGAGTAGGTAGCTATTCTCTGGGTAAGTGGTAAAAGTGTGACTGGGTAGATTCCGGAAAAGCTCTGATCGCAGTCGTATATCCTCCTCGATTGCTCCGACGTCTCTCGATTCTGATTGTGGAAACACACTGTTTCCGGAAACATTCAGAAACCCAGTCAACGCTGTGGAGCTCGCTCTATACTAATCACGATAGCCCGAGTCGGATGGATCTCATGGAGAGTACTGTCTGACGTGCTCATCGAGATCGCTAGGTCGTAGATACAGACAGACAACTCTAGCTCTGGTTTCCTTCGTCAAATACGGCGGCAAAGTCCTCGAGAAGCTCCTGTGGTGACCTCTCATCATCGCGAGATGGAAGTGGTACTTCCCAGCATTCGATTTGGAGTGTGTGCGCATTGGATACCGGCTCCGGATCGGTTACTACATTGAAGATACCGGTGTGATAGATAGCAAGTAGTCGCTGGTCATGAACACCGACATAATCGATACCAGCCCGATCCAGGACTGCTGGAATGTCTGTGGGCGCAGATAGCGAGACAGAGGCGCTTGGAGACGCTGAGTCGCTCATACCTTGGCTTGGTCCATCGCACAGATAAAGACCCGTCTCCGGAAAGGTCTACTCTCAATAATTAACCAACAGAAAGCAACAGCAGCGGGATTTTGTTGGTTAAGCTATCCGCGCCGCTAGGCCCGGTGACGATGGCGGTGTTGCCAGGTTCTCCATTCGTGATAGACTCGAGGACGCTGGAGGGATGGTTGATTTCGGCGTTACGGTGCTCAAGGCATCAGGGATTATCTGTCGAACACCCCTCGTTGCCGCTGTAAACATCTCCCGGAGAGACGGTATGGTGGATCGAAAGGGATAGACCCCTCGTTGCCGCTGTAAAACCACAGTAGAGTGGTTTATACAGTGAATTAATTCTGTGGAAAAAGCTTGTGAAGAGAATGTATAATGTGAAAAACGGGGTATCTACTGTGAGCGGACAACACAACGGGAGCTCATATCGGTAGCTCTCACACCCCATATTCGATATGAAATCGGAGATTGACGTAGAAGTAAGATGACTCTCACACACCGTCTTCGATATGAAATCGGTTCTTCCACAGAGGAAATTGCTCTAAATCCAATTTGTACGGTCTAATACGGCAGTATTCGTGTTTTGTTCGAGCATTTCATCTCGAAGAACCTGCTGCCATTCCTCACAATGAAATCTCATGGAAGGGCTCGCACACAGTGTTTTCGTATTTCATTTCGATGACGGGGTGTGTGGATGGGGCTGATTTCCGGGCTAGATGGCTTCATATCGACTGAGGGGTGCTCACTTCGAAGAAGATCTCCCGCGGCCAGGACTCTGAGGTGGGATTTCATTTCGAAGAAGGGGTGTCTGTCTTGCTGTCTGAGATTTCATATCGATGGAGGGGTCTTCACTTCGAAGTTGGTGTGTGATGATATGAAAGGGGCAGGAAATTCATTTCGACGGAGGGGTGCTCATATCGACATCGCCCCTTTCATTTCGACTTCACCCCCTTCATTTCGACAAAGGTTATTAAGGGTTAGATCACAATGACCACTATGGAAGGCGACGAAACCGACTCGGGGCAGCCAGATACCGAGTCTGGTGGGTCACAAGAGTCCGGATCATCTGTCGTGGATAGCATCCTCGACGGCGACGTACAGACTGTTTTTGAAAACAAGGACCTGGTTGACTCGAGTACGATTGTCGATCAGGATCGGATCTACGGCCGGGACGAGCAACTCGCTGCCGAAGCTCGGGCGTTTCGGGACACTCTCGATGGTGAGCGACCGCCGGATCTGCTTTTGTACGGTCCCAGTGGAACAGGCAAGACCCTGACAGTGAAAGCCGTCGCGAACAAAGTCAAAGAACGAGCTCAGGAGAGCGGTATTGAGTTCGACTTTGTGGCAGTCAATTTCAAAACAATGGAGTCCCACACGCTCGACCGCGCTGTGTGGAAGCTAGGCCACCAGACGGCACGGAAAGCGGGCGTGGTTTGGGATGTCCCTCGGTCGGGTGTCTCGACCGATATGAAATACACCCGGCTCTACGAGATCGTCGACGATCACTTCGACTCACTCGTGTTCATCCTCGACGAGATCGACGCGCTGACCGGCAGTACAGGCGCAGACGAACCGGCGTACTCTCGACTGCTCTATAGTTTGAGCCGAGTCATGTCGGAACAGCATGTTGATACGCAACTGTCAACGGTGGTTGTCACTAACTACCCGAAGTTCCGCGAGAACCTTGACAGCCGGACTGACAGCTCCTACAATCCGAACGGGATTCATTTCTCGGATTACGACGCCAACGAGCTCATCGAAATTCTCGAACGACGTCGAGATGCGTTTAAACAAGACGCCCTCGAAGATGGAGTAATCGAGATCGTGGCTGCGTACGGTGCTCAAAACGAAGGTGATGCGCGTCGCGCGATCGATCTGCTCCGGGATGCTGGAGAAATCGCGAACCGGGCGGGCGACCCGGTGGTGACGCAGGACCACGTCAGATCGGCAAACGACTCTGTGGTGAAGAATCGGGTCCTTGAGATCGTTGGTGGGATGTCTGTCCAAAAGAAGCTGTCTCTGTACGCTGCCGCACTTGTCGCGAAAGAGAATGAGGGAGCGGCTCCGAGCCCTGTGGTGTACGACATCTACAAAATTCTCTGTGAGGGAAGCGACATGGAAATATATACACAAGAAACAGTCAACAGCCACATCAATAAGGCCGGAACGTACGGTGTTCTGGAAAGCGAACGGGTCAGTGGTGGATTCAAATCGGGTGTCCACTTGGTTTTCAAGTTCACCGAGCCCGTTGGGGCTGTTCTAGATACATTGAGAGAAGACGAGCGACTCCAAGAGATTCCTGCGAAAGAACTTGTAGAGGTCGTGAAAAGACGGTTGCGGGATTAGTAGTCCGGTCCACACAGCCAGTTCGTACTCTTTATCAACCGGCTGTTTCAGATGTAGTGCGAAATAGTTCGAGGCCCTCGTCATTGAGATTGGACTCAATATCCTCAATTGGGTGCCCATCTCGGATGAACTGTTTGTAGTGTTTAAACTCAGGTGAAATCTATTCGACCCAGAGAGACGTTCTAATCGGTGGTTGTGGCTTGATGAGGTACCCAATCTGTATCAGATGAACGCCACTAGGGTTGACGCTCTCGTGTAGCACATTGTTGATGGACTGCCGTCTTGCGATTTGCGGTTGCGTGAATTGAATTAGAAGTCCACGGTAGAAGTGCTTAGAAGCTCGAGTAGAGCTCCCACTCAGCTAGTGATGTCTGTACCAACAATCTCCTACAGATGAGCGAGGGTTGAAGTTACAAGTATGTTGCCAACACCGTCAGAAGTTTCAAATAAACCTCGGTGAGGTGGGTGCTCGCATGTACTTCTCATCAGGGGAAAAGAATAATTACCATAGGATAAGTAGGTAAACCGACATAACACTGTGAGACTACTAGCACGGTTACACGCGCGGGCTGATGCCGCATACGACAACGCGTATCACCACAAGCTCCAAGGTCGGATCTGGCGAGCGTTACAAGACACGGAGTACGAACAGTATCATGACGAAAACCGCCAACCAGGATTCAATTACAGTAACCCCTTCCCGCCGGGAGATATGCAGGAAGGGGACGAGCGAACTCTCCTAATTTCGGCCCCCCAAGAGCAACTACTGACTGATGTTGCAGAAGACCTGACTTCCGATCGCGAGCTCAATATCGGCCAGATGCCGTTCTATATCGACGAACTCACGTCACTGTCACCGGATGTCGGCGAACCAGGGAGCAGCGGAACGATCGAGACTGGCACTGGACTCCTCGTGCGCATCCCACCATGGCGTTGTGACGATTATGGAATTGAGAACCCCGGCGAAGAGGCGGTGTATTGGCAGCCAGAACACACAATCGAGCCACTGCGCGAGCAGGTCGAAGCGAATCTCGACCAGAAACACGATCTGTTCAGCCCGGAATACCTTCCCGGCCCAAGCGACACTGAGGGCGATCTCTTCGAGGGATACGAGCTACTGAAGACGTTCGCCGTCCCGCTCCAGGTAACCGCAGACCAGGAGCTAACCTTCGTGCTCTCGAAGTGGCAGTTCAACTACACCGTTCGAGACGATGACCATCGACGCCACCTCAACCTCGCGCTGGACTGCGGGCTTGGGGAACGAAACGCGCTGGGATTGGGCTTCTGTAACTTGGTCGAGAAACGTGACCCATACGGCGAACCCGCGGCGGAGGTCCACGGATGAGCCTGCTTCCGGAGCCATCGACGTTCGAGGAGCGTTACAGCGACGACGAGGAGTTGGCGAGCGAGCTTCCGGATCGACCGATCACCTCGCTACGCGATCTCCAGTACGTCTACGGCCGTCTGTACACGCTTGCGACCACCGGCGGAGGTGAGTACGCGGCCTATCTGACACCGGAGAAATCCACGGATCTGTTCGACGAGCCGGAGAGCCTGCTCTACCTCCGAATCGATCTGAGCGGCGACGAACCGCGCCTCGACCCCGATCAACCGGTCGGCGTCGAGAGCTACGGCGAGGAGAAAGTCGAAGCAGTTGCCCATTCTTGGTTCAACGCTGCCGCAGGGTTCGATCACAGCGTCACCCATCGGACAGGCAAGAACAAAGAGCCGGAGAAGGTCGCAGAGTATCTCCATGAGCGACTCACCGCGTGGTCGGCCGACGACGTGATCCAAGAGGCCGCTGTCGACCACGAGGATGGGTGGGTCATCGACGCACTCGCTACACTCGGCGAGAGTGAGGGGCTGAGAGAACGCATCGAAGCGGCCGTCGACGAACAGCTCGACGGCAAGACCACAGCGCTCACGACTGTCGCAGTCAAACTCGAGCCTGACGGCGAGTACCTTCTGCCGGGCGAGGCGAGCCCCGTCTTCAACGAGGCGATGCGGGCGCGCAAGCGATCGAAGCTCGTCTCGAAGGGGGAGGCCACGAACTCCGTCGGCGAGGCGACGGACCTCGTGACTGGCGGCCGAGGCCCGACTGTCGGGACAGCTGAGGATCCGCTGAACTACTTCCTTGGCAAGCAGCTTGAGAAGTTCCCCGGGTTCGATCCGGACGAGGCGTGGCGGACGCACCCAGTCTCGGAAGACGTCGCAGTGACGCTGATGAACGCGAGTACGTTCGTCGACGCCTGCGACTACTACACGATGGGAGCGAACGTCTACTACCTCCCGTACTTCTTCGGGCGGCTCGGTCCGACAGACGCGAGGGACCTCTACGGACTCCTCTACGACTTAGTACACGCCGGAGAAATGAGCCCGCTCGAGAGCGCCTACCGAAGCTATCAGGACACCCCGCGACTGCAGGAAGTGGGAGAACGCTTCCGGTTCTACGTCGCTGCAGTGATGGAACACCAGACGAAGCGCTTCGACGTGTTCGGCGACAGCATGGACGGGACGCTATTCTCGCCCGTCGAGCTCACTAGAGCTCACCAGCGGGTGCTCCAGTCGTGGCTGTACGACGCGGAGGGTGACGCCGACCATCCCGGTCCGGGGCTTCGAGCCGCCTTCCCGACACCGGACAACTGGGACATCTTCGTTCCGGAGGAGTCGGTATTGCTGAGTACCCTCGCAACCGGCTGGTACTTCGAACAGACGTTCGCGCCGGCCGATGACGACGACGCCAGCGCCGACGACTACCGGATCCGTGCGCTCGTGGCTGTACTCTCGGGCGAACCGCTCGGTGTCGAGACGGTGCTCACAGAGTACGTGGAACGACTGCTTGAGGACGAGGGCGAGGAGTTCCCGAGCTTCCGTGTCTCCGCACAGTACGCACAGCTCTGTGCGCTCACCGAAGCGGGGCTTCTCACCGGACGCGACGCGTACAAACCGGTCGCAGAGGCGCCGCAGTTGACACACGACTATTCGACACACGATATGCAACAGGACACACCAGCCCGAGCCGACGGTGGGGACGTCGCCGCGGCCCGGGAGACGAAGCTCGAACAGTTCCTTGAACAGACGCCGGCGCTCGCAGAGGACCAGCCCGAACGGCGTGGCAGTTTCCTCCTTGGCGCACTGGTCGGGCAAGTAACCGGCTACCAGCAAGTGAGCGAGGGACGCTCGACGACACTAATCGACCAGTACCCGATCAAGGCCGTCACGGAGTCGAAGCTGAAGCGCCTCGCGAGCGATGTGCTTGACAAGAACATTGTCTACTCCCGGGAGAACAATATGGCCGGGACAATGTACAGCGAGGTCGTCGATCGGCTGGTGACGACGCTTCCCCGGATCGATATCGACGGCGACTGGGAGCTCGACACGACAGACCTTCGGTTCTACTACTCGCTCGGAGTTGCCTACGGGATGAACAACTGGGCGAGCAGCGACGACGAACAGGCCGGTGACCAGCCCGCAGCCGAGGAGGAAGAAGCATGACCGACGACACATACGCCGACGACAGCTACGACCCGGTAACGAACCGATCCGAGATCGTCTTCTGCTACGACGCCGTCGACGCCAACCCGAACGGAAACCCCCTGAGCGGGGCGAACCGGCCGCGAATCGATCCCGAGACTCAGCAGGCGATCGTGACCGACGTCCGGCTGAAGCGCTACCTCCGCGACCAGCTCGACGACGACGGCCACGGCGTGTACGTGCGGAACGTCAAAAACGAGGCGGGCAAGCAGTCCTCGCGTGAAGACCTGCTCGCCGACCGGATGCGTGAGCTAGACCCGGACGACTGGGACCTCGGCGATCTGGACGACGATGAGGCGTCCGAACTCCGCGAGGAAGTATTCGGCACGTTCCTTGACGCCAGCGCCGACGTGCGGTATTTCGGCGCGACGATGAGCGTCGACATGAAGGGGAGCTACGAGGGATTCGAGGACTACCTTCCGGACCACTTCACCGGGCCGGTCCAGTTCTCGCCCGCGAAGACGCTCCACCCTGTAACCGAGAACGAGGAGTACAACAGTCTCACGAGCGTCATCGCGACCGGTGAAGGGAAAGAGCAGGGTGGGTTCGACCTCGACGACCACCGTATTCAGTACGGCTTCATCGCGTTTCACGGATTGGTCGATGAGCATGGCGCCGCTGACACGAAACTCTCTGAGGCGGACGTCGAGCGTCTCGACACCCTCCCATGGCGCGCGATCAAGAACCAGACCATCAGTCGGAGCAAGGTTGGCCAAGAGCCACGACTCTACCTCCGTGTGGAGTACGAGGACGAGAGCTTCCACCTCGGTGGGCTCACTCGAGATCTCGACATCGATGAAGAGCGCTCGGCCCCTGTGGACGAACTCCGAAACGTCCGAGAGTTCACGCTCGATGGGACTGAGCTCGTCTCCCGGCTGGGCCGCCACGCCGACCGTATCGCCCGCGTTCGTGTCGTCGTCAGCGACGTGCTTGACGTGACCGTCGGCGATGAGGTCTACACAGCGGACGACAAGCCCAGCGAGCATGGCTTCTATGACGCGCTCCGCGAGGCTGTCGGCGACGCGGTCGAGGTCGTCGACGTCTACGACGAGGCTGCCGCGACGATGCCCAAGTGATGGCCCAAGAGTCACTTGAGAGCTGGACCGACGAGGGCGAGGCGCTCCCAGAGACGTGTCTCTCGTTCGAACTCCGCGGAGAGTGGGGCCACTTTCGACGGGTTGAGGGGAACATCGTCAAACAGACGTACCGGATCATTCCCCGGACGACCGTCGCCGGCCTCGTCGCCGCGATGCTCGGACTGGACCGAGACAGCTACTACGAGGCGTTCAGCCAGAACGTATCGGCTGTCGCGGTGGAGCCGATCGACGAACTCCGAGCGATTAATATGCCGATGAACACGCTCTCGACGGCCAAAGAGCACATGACGACGATGCCCAGCCGCGGGCATGCACGGATCTCGATGCCGGACCCGTCGGAACTCCGCCAGCAACACAACTACGAGGTGCTGGTCGAACCGGCCTACCGTGTCGACCTTCAGCTCGCGAACGACGATCTCCGAGGCCGACTGCAGGACCGACTCCGCGATGGGACGTCCTACTACCCGCCGAGTCTCGGCCTCTCGGAGCATCTTGCAGAGGTCACGTATCTCGGCGAGTTCGAGGTAACGCCACACGAGCGCGAGACTACCAATGTCGATTCGGCGGTACTCGAAGCCGTCGATAGCGTCGAACTTACCCCTGAAACAGAGGTCAAAGTCGAACGGTCACCGGCGTTTATGGCGGCCGACGAAGGTGGTCGGACGACGACAGCGTTCCAGTCGATTGCGTACGCAACTGGAGCGGAGCCACTCCGAGTACATGATGTCAAGACCCACGAGGTCGACGGTCGACGGGTGATGTTCTCGTGAGCCGCGAGGGGGCGTAGTCATGGTCGATTTCACCGACCGACCGTCACACATCGGACCAGACGGGGAACAGATCCCACTCGAAGAACATCTCGACGACGTCCGCGAGCGGGTCGGATGGCTCGTCCCCGACGACGCCGAGACGCCGGAGGGGAACTCACTCTCCGAGTTGGCGGAGGTGGTGACACGAGTCCACGATTTCGGAAAGTTGACCGCGTGGTTCCGCGAACATCTCCTTTCGGACGACGCACAGCCAGCTGGACCGAAACACCACGCCCCGATATCGGCGCTACTCGCCCACTACGCGTTGGAGGCACGCGGGTTCGACGGCGCCGATCAGCTCGTCGGCTTTCTGGCCGTCGCGAGACACCACGGGCGCCTCCCCGATACCGCCGACTACGTGCACCGAGCGAGCGTCGAGCAGTCCGGACGGATACAGACACTCTACCGGTCCGACGCGCTCGAACAGGCAGCACACATCGACGAGACGGTTCCTGAACTCGCTGAGGCACTCGTGGACCGAGCGACGGGCGGTGCTGGAGACTGGGGAACGTTCCACGAACGGCTCGCCGATTCCGATGCAGCCATCGAGCTCCCGTGGGTCGCGGAAACCGTCTGTAGCGGCCGGCGACTTCGCCCCGCACCGGAGAAACTTCCTCCCAGCTTCTACGAGTCAGTGCTACAGGTCTGGAGTGCGCTCGTTTTCGCCGACAAGGCGAGCGCGACGTACCTATCGACCGGAATCGAAATCGGCCGGAAGGCCTACCGGTCGCCGACCCCTGGGCGGCTAGAAATCGACGCGTACATCGACGAACTCCAGACTGAGAACGCTGAGACAGAGCTGGACCCGCGCACGGAACAGATGAACGAGCGGCGCGAGGACGCTCGACAGGAGGTTCACGCTCGCGCCAAAGAGTTCGTCGATGACGATCGGAACGTCGCGACGCTGACGCTCCCGACGGGCATGGGGAAGACACTCACTGGACTGGACGCCGCCCTAACAGTGCTCGAGGGGAGTGATATGGCGTCGAACCCTAACGAGGGGCGTCTTGTCTATGCACTGCCGTACACGTCCATTATCGATCAGGTGGCTGAACAGAGCCGCGAACTGTTCGGGACCGGTGAGAGAGGCGAACGGCTCACCGTCGACCACCACCTTGCGGATACCCTCGTCTCGCCGCCGGACGAGCCCGAATCAGTCGCCGACGACGCCGTCGAGAACGTCGCCGCCCTCCTCGGCGAGAGCTGGCGGTCGGGGATGGTCGTGACGACGTTCGTCCAGCTGTTCGAGAGCCTCGCCGGGCCGACGAACGCTCGCTCGATGAAGCTCCCCTCGCTGTACGGGAGCGTGGTGGTTCTGGACGAGCCGCAGGCACTGCCACTCGAGTGGTGGCCGCTCGTGGATCGACTGGTGGAACTGTTGACCGATGAGTACGGTGCGTCGGTGATCGCCATGACGGCCACACAGCCCGAACTCCTCTCTGCGGGCGACCGGGAACCGTTCTCCCTCGTCGCAGATCCAGATCCGTACTACGACGAGCTGGACCGGCTCGACTTCGTGCTGCACTCGTCCGCGGTCGCGATGCTTCCCGGGCAGAACGAGACGGAGAGTGAGACGAACCACGGCGCGGAGTCAGCAGCACTCCCCTACGACCGAGCCGGCGAACTCGTCGCGAACCGAGCCGACGACGGTAAGTCGGTGTTGGCGATCTGCAACACGATCGACAGCGCACGCGAACTCGCCGAGTCGGTGGACGACAGCACGGCACCGCTGAACGTCAACGAGGTGTACGACGAACTGCTCGACGACGCGGACGAATCGACCGAATCGATACCGCCCAAGCGAACGCGCGCCGACGTGGTCCGACGACGACGCCCGGGACAGCCGCTGTTGGTCCACCTCACGACACGCCACCGACCGTGTGACCGACGCCACCTCATCGACGTGGCGTCCGACCTCGCCCAAGCGGGTGAACCAGTGTTGTTCGTCTCCACCCAGCTGGTCGAGGCGGGCGTCGACGTGAGCTTCGACGAGGTGATCCGTGATTTCGCGCCGATGGACAGCCTCGTACAGGCTGCTGGCCGGTGTAACCGGTCGTACGACCGCAACCGTGGGCGCGTGACGGTCTGGCAGCTCGCGCCGCCGCCGAACCGCGAGACTACGCCCGCAAGCGCGGTCTACGGCCGGGGGGAGAGTCTCACCAAACTGACTGGGCAAGCACTAGCGACGGTGTACGACGGTGAGCCGATGCCCGAGCCGGACGTCACTCGAAGCGCCGTCGAACACTACTTCGACCTGCTCGAGGGTCGTGGCGTCGGCACCGACGAGTACGTGGAGTTCCTCGAGCGGGCGGAGGCCGAACAGCTCGGTCGGCTCTCGCTCATCGACGAGCGTCCTGCCGTCGACGTGGTCGTGACCAGAACGGCCGATGAGCGCGAGACCGTCGAAGAGATCCGGCGAGCGTTCGGCGAGTACCGGTGGGACGATCTGGACGACCTCGTCGAGTCGACCGGGGACTGGCAGGTCTCCGTTCCCGTCTACCCCGGCGACGACGACACGATGGAGAAGCTCGCTGTATGTGAGCCGCTGTTCCCCGACACCGACCGGCTGGTGCTCGACGGGCGCCCGGGCCGGCATGACGGCTACTTCGACGCCACCGACGGCGTCGTCATCCCTGACACGAGCGTGGAGGCACGTCTACTGTGAGCGATCCCGTCTCTAGGTTGGTGGCCACGGCACAGGGCGACGCCGTCGACAACCCGTTTCGCGTCACTGGCGTGATGATGCAGTACTACTACGTCTGTGAACGCGAACTCTGGTTCGAGAGCCGGAACATCGAAATCGACCGGGAGAACGCAAGCGTTGCCCGAGGGACTCGCGTCGATGAGTCCTCCTACGGCGAACGTTCACAGGAGAACCTTCGACTCGGGATGATCGCTCTCGACCTACTTGAAGACGGTCGGGTGGTGGAGGTGAAACCCTCATCGACGTTGACAGAGCCAGCGCGAATGCAGCTCTCGTACTACCTCTGGTACCTCGACCGGGTATTAGGCGTCGAACGTGAGGGCGTGTTGGCACACCCGACTGAGCGTCGACGTGAGGACGTTTCCCTCGACGACGACCGATGCGAGAAAGTCGAGTCGGCAATCCGAGGGATTCACGCGATCGTGACCGCGGACAGCCCGCCGGAAGCCACTGAGAAACCGTACTGCGAGTCGTGTGCCTATCACGACTTCTGTTGGGTCTGATCATGGACAAGAACTACCACATCTTTTCGGACGGCCACATCGAACGGAGCGAGGATACAGTTCGGCTGGAGACCGATGATGGCGAGAAAAAACATATCCCCGTCGAACACGCTGAGGCGATCTACCTGCACGGACAGATCGACTACAACACGCGGCTGATGTCATTTCTCAATGACCACGGCGTTGCTGTGCATGTCTTCGGATGGAACGATCGCTATGCAGGATCACTGATGCCCGAACGCGGGCAGACGAGCGGTCGAACTGTCGTCGAGCAGGTCCGGGCGTACGACGATCCCGAGCAACGGCAGTCTCTCGCTGCCTCGTTCGTCCGTGGGAGTATCCACAACATGCGGGCGAACGTCACGTACTACGATAGTCGGGAGTACGAGCTCGGGGGCGTAATCGAGGAGTTGGACAACGCGACTGCGCGTATCGACGATGCTGGCGATATCTCCGAGCTCATGGGTGTGAAAGCGACGGCCCGGAGAGCGTACTACCAGACGTTCGAGGCGGTTCTTCCCGACTCGTTCGCATTCGACGGCCGAGAGTACAATCCACCACCGAATCCGGTGAACGCGCTCATTTCGTTCGGGAACAGTATGGTGTACGCAAACTGTGTCTCCGCAATCCGTGCTACCGCACTTGACCCGACCATCAGCTATCTCCACGAGCCGGGAGAACGGCGCTACTCCCTTTCGCTGGATATTGCCGACCTGTTCAAACCAGTGTTAACGGATCGGCTGCTGTTCAGACTGGTCAACCGTAAGCAGATCAGCCGGGACGATTTCCGAGACGAGGTTGGCTCCTGTCTACTTAACGAGGAAGGGCGAACGACGTTTCTGAAGGAGTTTGAGGAGACACTCGAACGAACAGTCGAGCACCCGACGCTGAACCGGAAGGTGAGCTATCAGTATCTGCTTCGCTTGGAGGTATACAAGCTCAAAAAGCACTTGTTAACCGGCGAATCCTATGATTCGTTCAAGCGGTGGTGGTAGATGTACGTCATCGTCGTCTACGACATGGAGGCTGACAGGACCCACCTGATGCTGAAGCTCTGTCGCCGATATCTTGTTCACGTCCAGAACTCAGTACTGGAAGGGGAAATCTCGGAGGGAGATCTAGCGACACTGAAGGGGGAGATTGAAGATCTCCTTCAGGAGAGAGAATCAGTCATGGTCTACGAACTTTCTTCGGACCGGCTATTGAACCGTACCGTGTACGGAGACGACCCGACCGAAGATAGTCGGTTCCTCTAGCTGATGTCGACCCCCTGGGGGTTTGGGGGGGATTGCGGGTCGACGGAAATGATGAAGTGTATACCACTGGTAGAGGTGATATGGTGGGCAAAATCACCATGGTTTCAGACGTACCCTCGTGGGGTTGAAGCTTTCTCCCACTCAAGCGGGAAGTTGGTCGCTCGGTGGTTTCAGACGTACCCTCGTGGGGTTGAAGCGACACGGTGATGGTCCGGATGAGCGGGTTGACTGGTTTCAGACGTACCCTCGTGGGGTTGAAGCCGGACACGTGATGCCGCGGCGGCTGCTTCGAGCTGGGTTTCAGACGTACCCTCGTGGGGTTGAAGCACTCCTGCTTATAAAGTCCCCAACACGCACCCCCTGGTTTCAGACGTACCCTCGTGGGGTTGAAGCATGCGGATTCCCTCACGGTCCTGATCACGCCCATGAAGTTTCAGACGTACCCTTGTGGGGTTGAAGCGCCCGGGTGCCTCACCGGCGTCGGCGGCCTCGTCCTGTTTCAGACGTACCCTCGTGGGGTTGAAGCTCCCGGAACCCGCCCCCTCCGAGAATTGGACCGCGTTTCAGACGTACCCTCGTGGGGTTGAAGCTGAACAAATCGAGCGGCAGAGATAAGACCGGGATTGTTTCAGACGTACCCTCGTGGGGTTGAAGCCAGTCTCGAATCTGTGTGCTGAGTTTGTTGTGCGCGTTTCAGACGTACCCTCGTGGGGTTGAAGCATGCCGTAGAACTCGCGCAGTGCCTGCTGCACCACGTTTCAGACGTACCCTCGTGGGGTTGAAGCACCGTGACAACCTCCCCATCCGCTTGTGGTAAGAGAGTTTCAGACGTACCCTCGTGGGGTTGAAGCCTCTCTGGCGGAACTGTATCGGAAGGTGACGAGGTTCAAGTTTCAGACGTACCCTCGTGGGGTTGAAGCGAGCCACGAAGTCGTCGGGCGCGATCTCGCGCAGTTTCAGACGTACCCTCGTGGGGTTGAAGCTGCAAGCCGGTAAGGCCCGCCAAAGTAACAATGCGTTTCAGACGTACCCTCGTGGGGTTGAAGCCACCGACTGAGTGGCTTCCGCGATCGTCACGCGAGTCGTTTCAGACGTACCCTCGTGGGGTTGAAGCAACGTCGTGACCGTCAGCAACGGCTCCGAACTCGTTTCAGACGTACCCTCGTGGGGTTGAAGCTCCATGATCGGCCTGTTCGCCGTTGCGGGCTTGTTGTTTCAGACGTACCCTCGTGGGGTTGAAGCGACCTCGACCTAGCGGGCCTTGAGGGCGCCGTAATCGTTTCAGACGTACCCTCGTGGGGTTGAAGCCAGTCGTGGGATCGGATAGGTGGCGAGATCAAGGAGGTTTCAGACGTACCCTCGTGGGGTTGAAGCGCTCTCATCGGGCTGCTTGTCGCTCTCGATGACGTGGTTTCAGACGTACCCTCGTGGGGTTGAAGCCGCGAGTCTTCGACGGCATACTGAATCTCGGACCAGTTTCAGACGTACCCTCGTGGGGTTGAAGCGCCCAGTGATCCCCGCGGTTCGACACCGCGTGGAGTTTCAGACGTACCCTCGTGGGGTTGAAGCGTCCTGCACGGCCCCCGCGACGACCCACGCCCACACGTTTCAGACGTACCCTCGTGGGGTTGAAGCGACGGCTACCGCTTCGAGTTCACGCCGGGCTTCTCGGGTTTCAGACGTACCCTCGTGGGGTTGAAGCAGACACAAGCCTTGATACTGAGGTTGTTGATATTGACGTTTCAGACGTACCCTCGTGGGGTTGAAGCGACTCGTGGAGCCGCGGCACGTCGAAGTACGACGAGTTTCAGACGTACCCTCGTGGGGTTGAAGCTCTACGTGGAACGACGATCGACAGTTCCGCTTCAGTCGTTTCAGACGTACCCTCGTGGGGTTGAAGCGGCACCGATGAGTCGCGGCGCCCCATTCGTCGACGGTTTCAGACGTACCCTCGTGGGGTTGAAGCATGATCCGGTTGAAACGATATTGGAACTCCTTGAAGCGTTTCAGACGTACCCTCGTGGGGTTGAAGCATTAGTTATCACCGTCTCCCGTCAGGGAGTCCACGTTTCAGACGTACCCTCGTGGGGTTGAAGCACTTGGTTGGGACTCCGAGCTTACCATCCCCGCCAGTTTCAGACGTACCCTCGTGGGGTTGAAGCACGTTCAAGACCCAACACTCACGCGGTGGTTGTCCGTTTCAGACGTACCCTCGTGGGGTTGAAGCGTTGTCGAACCGACCGGTGTCGTCCTGCAACTGTTTCAGACGTACCCTCGTGGGGTTGAAGCATCTACGCGGCGCTGTTCGCGCTCGCCGTGATCGGGTTTCAGACGTACCCTCGTGGGGTTGAAGCTTAGCAGAGCGTGGGGAGGGAATCAAATTGCTCATTGTTTCAGACGTACCCTCGTGGGGTTGAAGCCAAACCCCGGCGGATGAAGAGGCACCAGAGGATGGTGTTTCAGACGTACCCTCGTGGGGTTGAAGCATAGCTAGGTCAAACTGAGTCTCTTCACGCCAGCCCGTTTCAGACGTACCCTCGTGGGGTTGAAGCGCATGGCAGTCCTACGGAACCAAGACACCGGGGAGGTTTCAGACGTACCCTCGTGGGGTTGAAGCACCGAGCCGAGTCTCACCGAGCCGATCTGCCTCATCGTTTCAGACGTACCCTCGTGGGGTTGAAGCTCTCCTCGCCGCTGAACTCTCCTGTATCACTCACGTTTCAGACGTACCCTCGTGGGGTTGAAGCGATGCTTACGCTGACTGGGAAAAGGTTGCTATCGCAGTTTCAGACGTACCCTCGTGGGGTTGAAGCGATCCTCGTTGCGTACGAAGCGGGGAACTACTCGGGTTTCAGACGTACCCTCGTGGGGTTGAAGCAGTCGACGTTGGCAACAACGGGTGAGCAGTCAGTAGTTTCAGACGTACCCTCGTGGGGTTGAACGATGGCCAATCCTCCGGGTCGGCATCGAGTAACGCCCGGTTTCAGAGGAACCCTACATGTCGAGATAGGGGCCGCAAGCGCGAAATCTGGCACTACTGCCGATCGTCCAGCACGAGTTCAGTAGTATACGCCGACGACCGACACGGTTATCGCTCCAAAGTCGGCGGCTATCAGGCCCACTCATCGAGTTGTTGAGAACCTCCTATTTCATCTGGTGAAACAGCTGTTGGCCTAGTGATATTGTGACGGGTTGGCGTGCAAGATGTAGGGCGCAAATGTGGTACGAATCGAGGCCGATCTACGGGAAAGAATGATCGGTCAGTACAGAGAATGAAGACGACGAACAATACATATTCGTACAATACGGCTGATTTAGGTCGAACGAAGGAGAAGTCGATCCGATATTCTGTCACTCCTAGGCCTCGTACGGCTCAACCAACGTCAGGAGTTCTTGTTCCAGTTCACCGCCAACAAACCGGACGCGCCCCGTTTCAGCCTCGTAGTCGATTATCCGAGCCTCCTCCAGTTTTGGAAGATGAGTATGGTAAAGTGCGATTCGGACGCGTTGGTGGTGTTCGTCTGACTCCTGTCTCGGGTCTTCGTTCCGAACCCGGTCTGCAACGCGATCTACAAGCGCATCGTATTCCAGTGTCTTCGCAGAAGAGTTGTCCAACGCGTTGAGGGTGGCGCGTCGGTGTTCGTTCGCTACTGCCGACAGAATCGTATCGGGGGAGATCGATCTCTCACGCCCTGAAGAACCGGTATCCTCATTAATTGACTGTCTATCACGTTTCCCCAGCTCTCGACGCTCATCCATACTCACATAGCGTAGTCCCATCTGCCTGGCTCTGTCCCATGGTACATAATGGAAACAGTCAGTCCATTTCCGTTGCTTACTCGGGCGTGAGAAGTGCGTACCTCCCGAACGTCCCAATGGCACGACGCAGTCGCTCCGTCACTGCTTGATCGGAAATTCCGAGTTCGTCAGCTAACTCTGCGGTCGTACACCCTCGTGGAATGTCGTAGTATCCCCTTCGAATGGCAAGCGTCAACGCTTCTCGTTGGGGCTCACTCAGGCCGTACCACGGACCGGCCTCAGGGTCCGTCGGATTATATATGCGGGTTACCTCCAGAGAGATGTGCGCGTCCTCACAACAGGTCTGGCACTGACTCAATGCCTCGCGGTCTGAAAACCGTATCTCGAAATTCCACCCTCCCGACGATCCGCTCGCACTCAGTATCTGCCCGTCGTGTTCCAAGATGCACTGAAAAAGGTGGTCCTGGCTCGCATCCCAGTCGAGCCTGATTAGCGTCCTGTCGTCGAACACGTCAACCTCTGTGACGGCGTTGACAGTTGGATAGCGTTCGACGGCCTCG
Source organism: Halorubrum kocurii JCM 14978 (assembly GCF_000337355.1). Lineage (GTDB taxonomy): Archaea > Halobacteriota > Halobacteria > Halobacteriales > Haloferacaceae > Halorubrum > Halorubrum kocurii. The sequence continues at coordinate 29,630 of NZ_AOJH01000011.1, forward strand.
AGAAAGCCTTTTTCGACCGGTTCGTAGACCCAAAAGAGCGGCACGGTCACGTCCCCACTCGGGACGAGCGTTTCCAGTTCGATGACCGAGGCTTGCTCTAGACCGAGGATTTGTCCGAGTTCAAAATCATCGGGTCGGATGCGAACCTCCGTTATCACACTCATACTCGCTTGTAAGACTAGACTGTCTGGTTGTACAAAAGGAGAAGACATGGTGCACCATGGCCGTTTGGGTGCCAGAGATACACCCCGCTCGCAGCGCACATCATCTCCGCCAGCAACGGTGCGTTGACTCGTCTCGAAGCCATGGTACACCACCCATGCCGGTTATTCGTCTGCCAGACGAAGGCTTCCGCATGGCGACTGTGATGGAGTTTACGAGTCCGGTAGCGGAGTTTCCGCTGGGAAGTGTGTTCGAGAACCTGCCGGGTGTGACCGTTGAACTGGAGCGATTGATTCCACACGAGACGCTGATTATCCCGTACTTCTGGGTGCGTGATGTAGAAACGGAGGATATCGAAGCTGAGTTCGAGGCACATTCCGGCGTGAAAAACATTCGAGTGGTCGATAGCATCGAAGACGAGTATCTCATGCGTGCCGAGTGGGAGTCAGAGTACTTCGGCATCCTGAGCGCGCTTGCCAAGGCCAACGTCGTCGTACTTTCCGGGATTGGAACGAAAGAGGAATGGCGGTTTGAGGTACGCGGTGAGAGTCAGGAGACGCTCGCTGAGTTTCGAGAATACTGCCAAGAAAACGACATTCCGATAGCGATCACCGCCGTCCACGCCATGCTTCCGATTCAGGGAGAGGGCTACGAGTTGACCGAGACCCAACGCGAGGCGCTGGTACTAGCGTACGAACGGGGGTACTTCGACTCCCCACGCGAGGCGTCGCTCGAAGAGATTGCCGACGAGCTCGGTATCACCCAGCAGTCACTATCGTCACGACTCCGTCGGGGACATCGACGCCTCATTGGAGCGACACTCAGCAGTTCGTCGTGACCGTTCGGATAGCCCACTTTTTAAATCTACTGTATTATCAGTAGCCCAGTTAAACCGACTCAGGCGTCTAGAATCAGGCTAGATGGGTACAACGATATCTGGGGTTGGAGTCGAGGCGGTTGAGTACACTCAGGAATCTGAGACTGTTCGCACCCAGTTCGATCAGGAGAACACACCAGCGAGTATGGCTGTTGTCGCAACGCTGGCGAACGTAATGGATACTGATCCTGTAGAACTCGACCCGCTCCATTCCACTGTTGACGCCGACGAATTAGATGCGCTCGTCCGCGTTCGCAACGGGACCGACGGGGATACCCACGTTGCATTCACGCACGAGGGGCACGCAATAACCGTACACAGCTACGGTGTGATTACTATCACACCAGAACACGAACTCCCAGTGGAGAAACTCGAAGGGGAGGCAGGAAGATGACGTCTGAGGAGACCTCGCTTGCATCGAAGGAAGAATTAAACGCGGAACTGAAAGCCCTCCTTCGTAGGGCCTACGAGAGTGGAATCGATGTGGAAGGCGGATTCGAATGTCGGAATGGGGTCGAACATCCTGACTGGGACGTGATCGTCACCGAAGTCGAAAAGAACGATCATTCAGAGTGAACGACTTCGAGTGTGGCCGGATCGGTGGCAACTACTTGACTTGTGAGTGACGAACGCTGTAACCAAGGTCGAGTCAAACAGGTACTCTCAGCGCAACAGCGACGAGTATTATGTGCGCTCCTCGACGAGAGTTCGATGTCTGCTGACCCGATTCTTCGTAAAGAAGAGACTCTCAACTCCGGGGAGTACCTCACGATCTGTTACGAACTCCATCACGTCCTACTTCCCGAATTATCGGATGAGGGTTTCATCGAGTTCGATAGGTTCGAAGACAGGGTACAGCGAGGAGTGAAATTCGACGGGGTACGTCGGTTTCTTGAACAGATCGATAACGACCATGACGAGTAACCTGGTCCTGTAATCGATTTGTAACTGAATGCGCGCTTTGAGCTTGCACGACTACTTGAACAACTCTCAGAACTGACGTAACCCTCAGATGATCGATACGCGCGCATACATAACGGATAGCTTCGTCGTTGAGTGTCTGAAACGAACAGTGTTCAGCTGCTGCATCCACCCTCTGTATCTTGCACTGATCGACCTATCAAATACTGAATATATCCTGCTGTTTCACTATCCCTCTGTACTGGACAGAGGATCTCAAGATTTGTCGAGAAGGTAGTGCTAACAGACAACTATGAAAAGAGGCAGTCTTTCATATACTAAACCGGCTAAAACGAGAAACTCAAGTCGGTATTGAACTAGATATCGACGATTTCGGTGATCCACATGTCGATCAACTCGTCCTCGTTGTAGGAGGTAGTATATTGTCCTTCTTGTTCCAGAGGTCGCGCATCTGCTCGAAGGCTTTCTTTGTCTCTTCATCGCAGTCCACGCGTCAGGGTCGGTGACGCGCTCGTCAAGATAGTAATCGGAGAAGAAGTTGGAGCTTCCAATAAGGGCCACTGCCGAGTGTGGCTTCGGCTCACGTGATACTATCCCCACATTTCACTGAGAAATAGCTGCCAGAGAGATCGAGTTCGTGAGGCATATTAACCAACAAATTGGTGTCACTGGTGTTTTCGTTGGTTAATTAGGGGGCGTCACGTCACATGCGTCCATATGCTTTTGTCTCGCAGTACTGAATCGCCAGTATGTCGTTTCGAGTGACGTGGGACAATCTCCTCGACAACGTGGAGGAACTTCCGGCAGACGCTACACTCCTCACTCCGCTCTCTCGGAAGCCGTTTCACATTACCGACGTCCAGCAACACCGAGTGCTGATCGAGTATCAGGCCGACAGTGAGACCGTCCCGCTCCAGCGAGACCAGTTTGAGACGCTGTTTGAGCGCGTTGACGATACGACTGGGTCGTTCGATCTCGGTCGCCTCCCGCCCGGGGCAGAACCGTATGCAACCGTCATGAGTCTGCACCCACGATTCACGATCGACGATCGAGACGGCACCCTCTCTGAAAGCGAGACGCCAACTCCGTCCCCACTCGTCGATGCACACACAGTCGAACACGACGATGCCCCGCGAGAAGAGCCCGATATCCCGGTGTACGCAGACGCGCTCCTGTTGATCGACGCGCTCGAGCAGCATGATGTGACGTCACTCACCGACCTAGACGTGCCGACACTCGTGAACCTCTACACGCTGCTTTCTGATGTCCAGCGCAACGCTAATGATCTCCGACAGGAGGTTCGTGGCGTCTTGCTTGACCGCCTCCATCACGATCAACCTGTGAGTGGTCAATACGGGTCCGTTCAACGGGCTGTCCGCCGAAATCGAACACTCAAAGATGACGAAACGGTCCTTGAGCTACTGGAAGCAGAAGGGATCGACCCCGAGCGCGTGATGACCGTCGACACGAGCAAACTCGACGACGCGTTGGAGGTAACGTCACTCTCTACATCCGATGTGTACGAGATTGAAGAGAGCGAGTATGTACGGAAGGCAGACGTCGACGAAGAGATGAAAGAAACCCGTCTCCAAGGGCTCAAAGACCAGTTGGCTGGAGCCGACGAAGACACAACCGAGCTCCAAGCTGAAATCGAAGAACTGGAGCAGCGTATTACCGAACTCACCAGTTTTGACTCCGGGACATCCTTCCATACTCGTTCAACTGGTGGGTAGCCGGTACCCACATCCGTACCCGTTGGGAGACGACAGACCGGCCACGGGAATTGACTTGATGCTGTATCCGGACCTTCCTCGAGGCTGGTCTTTATCGGTGCGATGGACGAAGCCACCGTATGAGCGACTCGGCGTCTCCAAGCGCCTCTATCTCGCTATCCGAGCCGACTGACATCCCTGCAGCCCTGAATCGGGCTGGCATCGACCACGTCGGTGTTCATGATCAGCGACTACTGGCTATCTATCGCACCGGCATCTTCAATGTGGTAACTGAGCCAGAGTCGGTGTCGAATGCGCGCACACTCGAGATCGAATGTTGGGAAGCACCCCTCCCGTCTCATGGTGATGAGCGATCTCCACAGGAGCTTCTTGACGACTTTGCTGCTGTGTTTGAGCGTGGCGATAAGCCCTGAATCGCCTCTCGGGTCTCTCGCTCGCAACGACGGTGATCAGTTGAGAGCAACAGAAACGCTAGAAACAAGTTCTCTAGCACGAGTCAAGACATACGCAATCTATGGATATTTCTGAGACACTCCAGACACTGTATACTGCGACTGTTGAGCAGGACGATGGGAGCTACCAGATCACCGTGCCGGAACGCGAGATAGCCACCGGGACAATCGCTGAAGATGAGACATACCGTGTTGCGCTTATTTTGACGACCGCATCCGATGCTGACGATACAGAGACGACTGACTCCACCCAACCTGCTGACCACGAAGATCAGCAGCAGGACTTTGAGGGCCCGCCTGTTGAGGAAGGTGAGCAGCGGGAGGTTGAGATCGAGAACCTCGGTGAGCAAGGTGACGGGATCGCAAAAGTCGAGCGCGGCTACGTCGTAATCGTTCCCGAGACGGGCATTGGAGACCGCGTCACCGTTGAGATGCAACAGGTGCGCGAAAACGTTGCGTTCGCGGATGTCGTCGATCGAAACCCTCGCCAAGAAGTCTAGGACTCGCTGACTCGCACTGGCAAGTGCGGTATCGAGTACTTCTCACACCCAAGTGGAAATCAGTTAGTGGGGGATGGAAGGAGAGTGTGACACTATCCTTCCAAATGAACGTTAACAGGCCTTGAACGTAAGCTTTTGGCGGCTTTCTGGGCCAAATACACCGGGTTCTGGAGGATACAGACTACCAGTTGGAATTCTGAGTAGGTAACACATGTTGATCTGATTACGGTCAATACAGGGGACTCGCGTACCGATCTCGGACACCGATCTTTCCACAATATGTCAGTAGCGGCGTGCAAGATACAGAGGATCAACTCAGCACAGCGGTCTTGATAGCAAAGACGCCAGCCCCTCCTGCGCATGATACCTGTAGATGAGCGGTGCCTCTGACCACGATTGGTGCCGATGGACAGACAAGGTGTTCTCTTAGCCGAGGAGTGAAAACAAAGCATAGGACCCCACGAGCGACATTATCGGCGTAATCACCCAGAGTGTCACGACGCGAGCTGCCGCTGCATGGTGAAACAACCCTTCGGCGGACAATTCTTCTGGATCTCTCTCGCCGGCACTAGACACCCCCTCCCCAGATGCGTGCTGCCTGTCCGGGTCAGGAGTCTTGCCTTCAGCGAGTTCGCCCACAGTCGGGCCCGCAGTGACCTCCTTTTTCTCTTCAACTGGGTTAAGTTTGAGTGCACCAGTTGTAAACTGTGGAGCGGATTCATCGCCAGGGGACTGTGTGACTATTTCGGCAAGCGTCCGCGCTCGGCTTGCACGGCCCCATCCGAGGCCAATGATACAACTGGTCGTACTCACGGCGAGACTGGCTGGAATTCCGAGCCATGAGAGGACGGTGATGATCGTCGCACCCACGGTCGAAACAATGAGCGCTGCCAGAATCGGCATTTCAGTGATATCGCTGCCAACGGTCGCCAGCGTCCGCCGGGCAATCGTGAAGCCGCCCACACTGATCGCCCCGACTGCGAGGAGAATCGCCGGGCTGGGGTCAAGGGAACCGTTACCGACAAGCGGGGCGACTGCGTTCGCCGCGTTCGAGGCTCCGGCACTGAACGCCATATAGCAGGCAATTACCACCACAAGCGCCGAGCCGATCAGATCCCGAGGCGAGACGGTATCGTTGACCGATAGCCGTGGGAGCCTCTCCTGAGTATCGATTGCGATCAACGGGTTCGTAAGGCGACCAAATTCGAATTTGGCGTCGAGGTGCGGATACAGATATCTGCCGATCAACGCACCTGTGAAGACGGCGACCAGTGGGGAAACGATCCATGCCGACAGGATGGTAAACATCAGGGAAGTGTTGAGCGTCCCCGTTGCCAATCCGAGTCCGACGATTGCTGCGACGGCTGTCATCGAGGTTGACGCCGGGACACCGTAGAGGTTCGAGATCAGGAGTGCGAGCCCGGTAAAAAAGAGGACGCCAACGCTCGCTGCAGGTGTAAAGGCTGCTGCATCGACGATTTCGGTACTCATCGTCGTGATGACCTTCCGCCCAATAGTCCACGCTCCGAGGAATGCGAACACGGTAAACAGGGCTCCGGCGGTGACTTTTCTGACGGCCCGGCTGCCGACTGCCGGACCGAAGGCAACACCGGTTGATGACCCGCCGATATTGTACCCGACGAATACCGCTACCAGCAAACCTACGAGAATTAGCAATTCTGCCACGTGAGTGTAATTAGTTCGCACGCGAAAAAATAGTGCCGTTTCGCTGCGAAACTGTTGGCTACGACTGATAGACACAGTAAGACGAAGATTTAGCACTTCACAACGGAACTCCCATAGTCCCTACCGATTCGTCTCCACACGGGTTGCTCAAAGATCAGTGACCGATATGCGCTCTGTCTCTTGCACGGTTACTGAAACCTATCACCAGCTGAGGATTTCAACAGATCCAATCTATCCTCTCTGAGGAAGCGAGTGAGTAGCTGTCATCCAACAAGAGATCAAATAGTACGGAAGTGGTCGTACTTTCGAAGAGTCGTCTGGAGGCTGGCGTGGCGGAGTCGGTTCCGGACAAAGTAGATATCGAAGCGGTTGTCATCGCGATCGTGGAGGAGTCGATAGGCGAGGCTATGCCGGAACACGTGAGGATGAACGTCATCTGGGTCACCACGACCGAACTCACCGCTCTCGTCGTACCTGAACGGCTGTATATCGGCCTCGTGCGCGAGCCGTTTGACGACGTTCCGCACCGAGCGAGTCGTCATCTGGTCGGATTGCCGTGAGGGGAAGAGGTAGGGACTGTCCTTCCAGCGGTTGTCGACGTAAGTGTTGAGCGACCGCTGGGTTCCGATCGTGCCGTCGACGTCCAGCTCGAGGTGGTGCGAACGAGGCCAGTCATCGCGACCATTCCCGGACTGTTTCTGAATGTGCGTTGGGAGGTATAGCTCACCGGCGCCCCGGAGGTACATTTCGGTGGTGAGCTGGGTCAACTCTTCGTTGCGGAGCCCGGTGTCGGCGAGGAGTGCAATGATCGCTTCGTTCCGAGCTCGGAGATACGTAGCACCGGTGTCGGTGGCAGCATCTCGCATCGTGTCGACCTGCTCGGGCGTGAGCCAGACTCGGGCCTGCTCGCTTTGAGTTTCCGAATTCGTTGACTCGCTCATCTCTTTAAATAACCTGTATGGTCAATTAGACCGCTTAGGCCTTTGAGTTTCCGACTTCGTTAACAAAGTCGGAAACCCAGTGAGCACGGGCAGATCTATCTCCTCTCGTAAAAAAGAACGTGCGAACTGTTCGGTGAGGAAACTACTAGCTGAGAATAATATCTGTTCTGGTATGCAAGATACAGGGCGCGTCTCTCGCGCAGAATCAGCTACAGATCCACCGAGTTGGATCACTCAATACACGGCAGGAGGGGGAGGGGAGGACTTCCAACTGCCTCTGACAAGTGTAGATTGGAAGTCGATATGATATAACAAGTATAGCAATTAATAGGTATTGCTTGGTGAGTAAGGGTATATAACTGGGAGAGAGCGTTGTAGTTGTCAGAGGCACACGACTCTCTTCCCATCCAAAGTACACGTGCGCATCGTAATAAAATATCACATTGATTAATATTTCATCTACATTCTAACGAGTGATTCAAGAATTATATGTATGAAACAACACAATTCTCGTGCTGACTACACGCTCTATATTCAGCACGCCGCTTCTGACAGAGCCGCGGCAGATCGATTCAGAGCGTGCAAGATACATCCACTGTATCTCGCACGCTGCTACTGACATGTCGTAGAGAGGTCGGCGTTCGACATCGGTACATTGGTCCACTGTACTGAGCGATCCACGGGTCAGCCAACAAGGTATGTGAACTGTTCTATGACACTCTCCTCAAGGCTTAGATCGGGGAATTCAACGTACCGAAGTACACCTGCCACGCGAGGGCGGACTTGGCCACGAGACTCAACACAACGTACGTTTTCTCCCCGAAGAGGTAGTTACTCCATCGTGATATCTCGAGATACTGTAGCGCCATATTCAGCGCAAAGAGGTTGAAGAAAATAAAAATCGAAATGTAAATGTAGATAACAAACTCGGGGAATTCTCCGCCGCTGGCTGTGACCGTGCCGATGAACGTGATTGCGATGACGATCCAAGGCACAATACCGGCGAAGACACCCACCCAGTACGGCGTCCAGTCAGTTTCAGCAGTTGATTCGTTACGGCGTTCCATCAGCAGTCCGGCGAGGTTCATTACTGCAACGAGCCCGAACAATGCCGCTAGCGTCCCGAGGTCCCAGACGCCGGCTAGCATACCGATGACGACGATCATCAACTAGGCGCTCACGGAGTATTCGTACCAGCGGTAGGGATTCATCCCCCTGTCGAGATACTCGACGTACCGTTCGTACAACACGGTCGCAATAGCGGCGTGCGCGAACGCGGAGATGAAGAGAAAGCCCGCCACGAGCAGGGGAAGGTTTGCATCGACAAATGAGACGGTCTCTGGGAAGATTGCCTCTGTTTCGGCGTTGAAACCGTATCTCGTACGTGTGATCGGCCACAGAACTTGGTCGGCCAGGATGACCATCGCCAGCCCTTGTAGAAAGTGTAGGACAGCCATGACGGCGTTCCATAGTCGGAGTCGGGTGCCCCGCGCAGACGTCGCCTGATTAACATCGGTCGCTGTCGTACTTGACGTAGACATTATCTCATGTTAGACACTCACACGGTACTTACCTTTTCGGGTGGGATAGTATCCCCCGCACCGTGAACGGAGGGGGATCAAAGATTTCTCAGGTAGTCGAGCGAAGACCGGCAACGGCGCGGACCCCTCAAGGATAGGCTACACGGAAATAAGTAATCACAGTCCTGAATAGACTCTCTGACTCTCTGTATCGGTCGCGCCCTACCTGACATCATCTGAATAGAACAATCCGGAGCATACAAGATGGATCGTGCGTATCTCTCACCCAATCTCAAACTAAAATTCACTCTAAGTGTACCCAACAGAACGGTCGCGTTAAGTTTGGCGTGAATTGTGGTAGACTGCGACGGCTTCGAGCCAATTTTGAGCTGTCTCGAGCGCGACATTGCTGAAACT
>NZ_AOJH01000012.1 GCF_000337355.1 Halorubrum kocurii JCM 14978
TCAATCCACGCGATACCATCGTTGAGGCGGTCGAATTCTGCCATAGACACTCAGAACTCGTCCGCCTCATCCTCTAACTTAACGCGACCAACAGAACGTGCCGAACACCTATCTCAAAAGAGTGTTACGTACACAGACGGTAGAAAAATGTGTAATGAGCGACCAGGTTATTGACCTACTGAGGAAAGCGTATTCTGACGAGATAGAAACGGTCATGAACTACCAGACGAACGCAATTGTGCTTGATGGAGTTCGCGCAGAGGAGATCAAAGAGAGTCTCCAACAGGATATACAAGAAGAACTGACCCACGCTGAGCAACTCGGTCAGCGTCTCAAGCAACTCAATGCTCGCCCGCCAGCGTCCAGTGAGTTTACCGCTCGACAAGATTCTCTTCAGCCGCCAGAAGATTCGACAGATGTACTTGCTGTAATCAATGGTGTCCTTGACGCCGAAGAAGATGCAATCGACACCTACAGTGATCTGATAGACGCCGCTGAAGCCGCTAATGATCCGGTAACCGAAGACCTTGCTGTGACGATTCTCGGCGATGAAGAGGCGCACAGGACCGAGTTCCATGGGTTCAAAAAAGAATACCAGACAGACGGATAACATAGAACCAAGGCGATAGAACTGTCTTGGCCCTGACCGACTGTTTTCATTACTGCTGTAGCAAGCAGTGGTATCTCTCCCTTACGAACCGGTCGCCTGCTGACTACAAGCTCTGTATCTTGCACGTGATTCCTATCAACTTCTGAGGATTTCAGGCCGCTACATTAAATGAGACCAGATCCACTGACTGAACCCGTCCTCATCGAGGAACAAGAAGCACTTGGATGGGATATCTGTAAATTTGCTTGGTGGCCTGTTGACTCGTGCAGCGCAGGTGGAGTGGACACCTCGGGGACGGCCGCTATCGAGAACACCGACCAGTTACCGGTCGGTACACCGCTGATCCCACAGATTCGGATAAATAGGGCGATCTACCGCGGGTAGGTACACACCAGCTACTGTCACTGGACTCGATGGCGTCACAGTCTGGTATAGTTCTCGTCTGAGTTGGAACGCGCCGGATTCTAACACATCCAGAGACAAAGAATCAAATAGTCAATCAGGGTAAAATTCATTATCATGCTCCCAGACGATCTCCCAGTTGATCACCAGAAATTGCTGACGTGGGAAACAGAATGCTGGCAGTGTGGCGAGCAAACGCCTGTGGTCTGGCCACGAGGCGACCATCTTGATACGCCTCTCGGAGATATATTAGCGAATTACGAAACCCCTGTTGAACGGGTCTACAGCAATACCCTCAGCAAGAAAGTCTGGGGGAACGTCTGTCAGCACTGTGATTCTTACCAAGGAAATCATTTCATCCAGCAAGAGGCACTAGAGATTGACCCGCCACTGGTAGACTGTCCACATTGTGGGGATGAACACGAATGGAGCCCGGACCAAGGGATGGGTGGAGCATTCGGACAGGGATGGGTCTCATGTCCAGAATATGGTGAAATACCGGTTGGTGACCCACGGGGAGAGTGATGAATCCCTTAGCTCCATACAGGACCAGATCAGTAGTATTTCAAAACTCGAATGAGTAAATTGCGACATGTACGATCTCACTGGCTTTCAGCGCGATCTGTTGTACGTAGTTGCCGGACTTGATGACCCCCACGGACTCGCGATCAAAGACGAGCTGGAGGACTACTACGAAAAGGAAATCCATCATGGTCGGCTCTATCCCAACCTCGACACGCTCGTTGAGAAGGGACTCATCGAAAAGAGTCAGCGCGACCGACGGACCAACGAGTACAGCACTACTCGTCGGGGCACTAGAGAGATCGAAGCTCGGACTGAATGGGAAGCCGGGTATATTGACCACGACGGGTAATCGAACCGCTGCGTTCGAGGACTGTTTGACTCTAGTACTCATTTTCCTCAAAAGCCGAACCTACAAAATCGGGGACTGCGTGTGCGCTCGCCCAGACCGCCGCCAGCGGGAGGTCTTCACGCTGGGTGTCCGCGAACTCCTCGTCGGCGGCCGGATTGAGCGTCATCTCACGGTCGCCGAGCGACACGTCGAGCGGCAGACCGTATACGCCGTCAGTAAGGTCCCAGACCGGAATTACAACCGGAAGGGGGTTGAAACACGAGGCACCGGCGAGAGGTTCCAGTTCTCTCGAGCGCCGGAAGAGGGGAGGCGATGTGATATTCAGTTGCCCCCGGTAGCCTGTGTGTTTGACGGAGCGAGTATCGTCTGAAAGCTGTCGGTCTTACTGCCCAGTCAGAAGGCTCTTTACTAACTGGTTAGTAAGTAAAGGTAGATAATGGAATCGGAGACCAAATCCGAGATCATCGACGCGACCAACCGAGTGCTCTGCGAACACGGGTACGCGGGACTGACGATCAAAAAAATCGCGGACGAGTCGTCGATGACCACAGCAGCGATCCACTATCACTTCGACACGAAAGCGGAGTTGCTGAACGCGTATCTTGACGATCTGGTTGAGCAGTTCAAATCGAATATCACATCCGAGGCGACCGATCCGCGGGACCGCCTCACAGCGCTTCTCGACACGGTATTCACGTCGTCGAACCCGGACGCCGACGGCTTCCCCGTGGCGATCATGGAGTTGAAATCACAGGCTCCCTTCCAGGAGGTCTTCCGAGAACGGTTTCTCGACCTCGACAACATGATGCGTGGGGTCATCACGGATATCGTCGCGGACGGCATCGATGAGGGTCATTTCAACGAGATCGACCCGAACGAAGTCGCCAGGCTCGTCACAACGATGATAAATGGCGCGCACGCTCGGAAGGTGGCGCTCGGCGAACCGCTCGACGAGACCCGTCGTGTCGTCGAACACACGTTAGCACTACAGCTCGGCTGGCACCCCGGATCCGAGGTGGTCGCGTGAGCTTCTTCAAAGGCCAGGAAGAACTCAACCTGACGGAGGGTGGCATCGTCAAGCCGCTGTTGTTTCTCTCGTTGCCGATCGTCGTCACGAACCTGATGCAGACCGCCTACAACTTGGCGGACACGTTCTGGCTTGGTCAGTACTCAACGGAGGCACTCGCGGCAATCAGCTTCGCGTTCCCGATGGTGTTCCTGCTCATCTCGCTCGGGATGGGGCTCTCGGTCGCCGGGAGCGTGCTTGTCGCTCAACACACCGGCGCCAACGAGACCGACAAGGCCGAGTACGCGGCCTCTCAGACCGTTTCGTTCGCGTTCATCGCCTCAGCCATCCTCGGCGCAGTCGGCTATCCATTCGTCCGACAGTTCCTGGCGTTCCTCGGTGCCTCGCCAGAGGTCCTTCCGGGGGCCACCGCCTACATGCAGGTGGTCGCGCTGGGCCTGCCGTTCATGTTCGGCTTTTTTGTGTTTATTTCACTGATGCGCGGCGCGGGCGACACCATCACCCCGATGCTCGTGATGTTCGGAACGGTTGTCATCAACGTGGTTCTCGACCCGTTCCTGATCAACGGCTGGACGGTGGGCCCGGTGGCGTTCCCCGAGCTTGGTATTCAAGGGGCGGCCATCGCCACCGTCTTTTCACGAGGGCTAGCGATGGTCGTCGGGCTTGGAATCATGTTGAGGGGAACGCGCGGTATCCAGATCAACCTCGCCGACATGTGGCCCGACCTCCAGTACCTCCGGAAAATCCTACGTATCGGCGTTCCAGCGTCGATCGAGGGAACCGGCCGTGCGCTCTCGATCAACGCCCTGCTAATCGTGGTGGGGCTGTTCTCGACGTCCGTCGTTGCGGCGTTCGGAATCGGGACGCGCGTGTTCTCCGTCATCTTCCTCCCCGCGATCGCCGTCGCGCGCGGTGTTGAGACGATGACCGGCCAGAACGTCGGAGCGGGCAAGTACGACCGAGCTCAAGAGGCGAACTACGTCGCGGCGAAAGGACTGTTCGGCGTCCTCGGCGTCGCCGGAGTGGCGATTTTCTTCGTCCCGACGCCAATCGTCTCGGTCTTCACAAACGACCCGGCCGTCCTCGACGTGGGCGCGCAGTTCCTGCGGTACGTCGCGTTATCGTTCGGATTCATTGGGGTCCAGCGGGCGTTCACGGGCGGCTTCCGCGGCGCCGGCAAGACGCTGATCGCCGCCGCGATCTCGATTACTGCGCTGGCCGTCATCCGACTCCCGCTCGCGTACGTGGCCTCACAGGGGGTACTCCCGACGGACTTGTGGTTCCTCGGACAGCCAGATGTCCGCGGAATCTGGATCGCCTTCTTCGCCTCGAACGTCGTTGGGGCGGTCGTCGCATGGCTGTGGTTCCGCCGCGGCACGTGGCGTGAAGGAGACGTTCGTGGGACGTCGAGTTCTAGTGGGCCCGAACAAGACGACGTAGACGCAACGATCGGGGACGATTGACTGTAATCGCGGATACCAACTGAACGGTGTTTTCCACAGTTGGGGGGTTTCTGTACGGTTCACAGTAGTGGATCGAGGTAGTGATCGGGCGTAGTGACGCGAGAGGAGACACGGTTCGTGGAAGACGAAAAGCCGTACTGGATGGTTTTGTTGAAATACTTGTTCGCTGACAGGGTCGGGTAAGGCTAGAGCATGAGGCGTTCGGTTTCAGGGTGCTTATGACCGAAATCGAACGTCCCAGCGAGAGTTTCGCTTACATCGACTTGTCGTTTGTACAGCGAGATGAAACGCCACGCTGGGCGATTGAAGAGGGAATCCGCTGTCACTTGAGTGGTATGTCACTTCGAGGGGTGAATGATGTTCAGCGACCAACTGTCTCAGGCAGAAATGTATCTGAAGAATAGGATTTTAACGGATGCGGAGGCTGTGAATTAATCGTACTCATGATCAGTACCTCACAAAGCATCCTCGGCTAGCTGTTTCTGAAGCCTGAGTTCCACGGCGGAGCGGTTGTGCTGGTGGCCTTGACGAGAAGATCGTTGACGAACCGACGGAGAGCTGTCGCTGTCGGCGGCGGCTGTCGCCGACGCGACAGCGTTGCCACTCCTGGCGAAGGCTAGCCCGGTCGGAGATTAGCGAGTAAACCGATCGTCTGGTGGTCGGTTTGCGGGGACGGCCTGACGCATCGCAAGGGCCATCCACGCTGCCCGCTGAATCATGTTGATGAACTCCTTGAACGACCACTTCCAGAGGCGACGCCCCCCACGGCGGGGCGTCGCTGGTATTAGACACACCTTCAGCAAGCAGACGTCTCAACTAACCGGCTTTGTGATATACTGATGTTCACATCAATTGTATACACGCTACACGGATAAGATAGTATTGCCTTATATTGGAAATCATGTAATTTTCTTTTCGTTCAAATACCCGAATTTGTATTTTAGATTCGTTTGTAGCATCTAGTATAGTTCTTATTCCACAATATTAAAACCCATTCAGCGCGTCACACAAGTGTGGTTCATAGCGAAGAAACACAGCCGTTCGACATAGAGGTGGGGCCCCTACAAGCGGTGGTGGCCGCACTCTTTTCACAGGTGATCATTAACTGGATTAATCCCACGGTGGATGCGTGACTCGCAACCTTCTATCGAGAGTGAACGCGGATTCACCACGGATTATAGCTTCCCTACTGGTCCTGTTGACGTTACTAGGCGCTGTAGGAGGGGTCACAGCAGTGCCAGACGCTCGGATTGGTATCGATGAGGTCGATGTCAGTTCAAGTGAGCCGGTAGTCGATGAGCGAACGTTATTGAATGTAACTGTCTCAAACTCTGGTGGAAGTCCAGCAGCCGCCAATATAACGAGCGTTCGGCTATATAAGGCGGATGAGGACGACAACCCACGTGACGAGGCTACCCTGGTCGGAGGACTCTCTCCGGGTGACACAACTGACGTCGCTCTGTGGACAGAGTTCGACGAGCCGGGAGAACACCGACTTACTGTCGAGGTCGTTGCGGATCAAGAAGCGACAGGTGGCGAGGATAACGGCGGGACCGTCACAGTAACGCGCGACGTGATTGTTGATGTTCAGCCGGTAGAGGTTGCGCTTGACCTCCGCACCCGCGCGCTAGCACCGGAAGACCTCGAGAGCGACGATGACGATCAAAATGCTGGTGGAATAAATGTCGGTGGTGTCGGAGATCTTCTCGGTGGTGGCGGCGGCGGCCTCCAAGCCGGTGGGAACGACGAGTCTGACTCTGAGTCCGTCGAGTCGGTTGACTCTCCGGTAGCGGTGACGGTCGTTAACACCGGGACCACGACCGCAGACCGCGTGAGCCTGACTGCCGTTGGCACATCAGTCAGAGGGGATGGGGGAGAAAATGCCGCGAGTGACGATGCTGATCCAACAGCTAAAGTCGGCCCCTTCGTTGTCGAGAACCTCGCACCCGGTGAGGAGCGGCAGGTAATCATCGATCTTGGCCCGCTTGACGAGCGTTCGGATGTGACGGTTACCGCGGCGTTCCGTGCTGATACCGACGTGCGAAACGAACGCGGTGCTGACCGAACCGCAGAGTCGATAGTGACGTATCCAACGCGTGAAGGTAGTCCGAGCGTTACCGACGCGACCGTCCGGACGACTGATGATGGGCAGGTAACTGTTGATGCCAATCTCGGTAATGCGGGTACTGGTGAATTGAACGGAGTTGTCGTTTCGGTTGCTGGGACAGATGGGGTTGAACCGACCCCAGCCGGGCAAAAGTACTTCATTGGAACCGTCAACGCAGGCGATTTCGTCGCTTTTGACCTTCAAACTGTGGCGAATGCCTCTGTAGCGGATGAGGTTCCGATCCAGATCGAGTACACCGAGCGTGGTGTCCGCTACACCGAGACCACAACAGTAGCGCTTCCAGAGCCAGATGACGAGAGTGGGTCAGAATCTGGTACTGTTGGCACGCTTGGAGTAATCAGTATTGTCGGAGTTGTTGGCGGCACTGGGGTCGCAATTGCCGGGAGCGTAGTCCGTCGCCGCGATGTATAGCGTCGAGCTCAGGGGTGCGACCAAGCGGTACCCAAGCGGAGGGACGGAAGCGGTGGTCGCGCTCGACGACGTGGACTTCGCGGTTGAGCCTGGAGAGTTCGTTGCTGTTGTCGGCCCCAGTGGTTCCGGGAAATCAACGTTGCTCAACGTACTCGGCCTCCTCGACGACCCGACTGAGGGGTGGCGTCTGCTGAACGGCACCGATGTGACTGAACTCTCCGTCGCCGAGCGCACCACAGCCCGCAAGGGATCGATCGGATTCGTCTTTCAGGACTTCCACCTCCTGCCAGCGCTGACCGCGGTCGAGAACGTTGCGCTACCAACCGCCTTCGATCCGGGCGACGCGAGCGACCGTGCTGTGGACCTGCTTAGACGGTTTGGGCTCGGTGACCGGCTTGACCACGAGCCATCAGAACTGTCTGGTGGACAGAAACAACGGGTCGCTATCGCTCGGTCGCTGATAAATGACCCGGCAGTGTTACTCGCTGACGAGCCAACGGGAAACCTCGACACGGACACCGGCGAGTCAATTCTCGCTGAGTTCGGGCGGGTGAAAGAGGAGGGTGTTGCTGTCATCGCGGTCACACACGATCCGCTAGTCGAGGAGTACGCGGACCGAGTCGTTGAGCTCACCGACGGGGTGCTGGTAGGCGAGGATGTCGATGAGGCGACCTCAGTAGACGATACCCTAGGAGACCGGGACAGCGAGTCGCCGCTCGCACCGGGAGAACAATGAGCAAGAGTACTTCCAGCGGAACCGACACTGAAGCCGGAGCTACCAGTTGGCTCCGGGGCTGGCGACCCGCTGTTGGAATGGCCGGCCGGAATCTCCGCCGGAACCGCGTACGGACGGTACTAGCGGTGCTTGGCGTTTGTATCGGCGTGCTGGCAGTAGCCGCGCTAGGGATATTCGGAAATGTGCTCGCGCTCGGCGCCAACGACGCTATCGGTGATATTGGCACACAAGTAGTCGTGTCGCCAAACTCGGACACCGGAGTAGAGTCACTTTCGACGACTGATGTAGCGGAGATCCGACGTGCCGTTGACGACCCGGCGGTCGGCGATCCGGCTGTGGTTCCATTGTATTCGGACAACGGGATTGTTGCGGGCGCAAGCTCACAGACCTTTGCGACAATCTATGGCGTTGAGGAACCAGACCTCGCGTTTGAAGCCGCTGAGGGGGAGCTCCCGGACCGTCATCGGCAGGGCGCAATCATCGGTGCGGGTGTTGCTACAGATCTCAATATTGGGACAGGCGATACTGTGGAGATCGTAGGGTCACAGGTGCGCGTCGTTGCCGTGCTCGCTGAGACACAGACATTCAGCCCGGTTGCACCCGATGACGCCGTCTTTCTCCCAGAGTCGGCGTTCGCCGCTGACGGCTACGCGCAAGCGCTTATTATCTCAGAATCCGGCGAGACGGCGCAGGCCGCTGCGGACGCGATCCGCAGAGAGGTGAACGCTCGTGAAGATCGAGTCGACCTATTCGAATTAGCAGCAATCGTGGATGAGATTAATGGCTTCTTTGACCTATTGAGTACGTTCCTGCTCGGGCTCGGCGCTATCTCGCTCGTGGTCGCCGGCGTCTCGATCCTCAATGTAATGCTGATGAGTACGGTCGAGCGGAGACAAGAGATTGGCGTAATGCGTGCTGTGGGTGTGACCCGCCGAGACGTGTTGCGTGTGTTGTTAGCAGAGGCTGGCCTGATTGGTGCTGCGGGCGCCGCCGCAGGGACTGTGCTGACCGTGATACTCGTCGCCGCGCTCGTAGCCGCAACCCCAGCGGTTGACGCCAGCCTGGTTATCGACCCGACTAACGGTTACTATCTCCTGTTGGCGCTAGGATTTGGAGTTGGAGTAGGAATTATCAGCGGGGCGTACCCTGCTTGGAAGGCAGCAAACGAACGCCCAGTAGAGGCGCTGCGAAGCTAAACCAGTACACACATAAAATACCAAACCGGAAACTAACCTTTTTTATCCGCACCCAGCCAGCTGGTGGATTTTCGCACCAGTTCGTAATCTGTGACAAATCGAGAAGCGTCGTAAGCGTCAAACGTGCGCTTGATGCCCACAGTCTGCGGCGCATGTACAACAAGCTCAAGATCAACTTCGACGAACGTCTCAACAAGTAGGACGGGGTAGAAGCTGCGATCACAGCAGAAGCAGTTGATCTTGACGAATTGTCGAGCAGTGGTAGTGGGCCGGCGAATTGACTCCCGAACGCTGCGGGAGTCATCCACATCAACGGATTTGATGCGAGCGTGAAGCCCTTATTCCGTTGTGTAGACGAATTCGTCGTTGAAGACACTCCGGGCGAGGACTTTCCTCGACTCCTTGCTTGGATACTATCTGTTCAACTTCGTTTTAATACCCCACCGCAGAGTTCGTTTTCGTTCCACAAACGACAAGTCAATCTACATAATACGTTCGCTGAGGCGGTCGAACTCTGGCATAGGCACTCAAGATCGTCCGCCTCATCCCTTAATTTAACACCAGGTTGAGTGGTTCATGCGTCGCGTTGCCGGAAGACAAGAGCGACAAGCGCCACAACAAGCACAATCTGAACGATCTTATCGACATACCCAACAAGGGTGAAGTTCCCCGCCTTGGCAACGTACCATAGTGGGATCTGGACGGCTGTATACGGGATCGCGGCGATAGCGAGACCATGGCGACGGACTCCCCGTGTGTACAGGAGCATTCCCCCGATGAAGCCAACACCAGCAAGAAGTACCGGCGGCGCTCCCTCTACAACACCAGCATACAGGTGTGTTGCGGCTGTGATGCCTAACAGAATAAGTACGACTTGCTCAAGTGTTGACAGCGAGTTCATCCCAGAAGTTCCCGTCGGCGCCTGTTGAGTCGGTGTGGACACAATATATTACCGTGACTCGACGGGTATTAATCTTGTGCTGTTTCCGCAAGACTACCTGACGAGTAGGACTTCAACGAATCCAGTGGCTGTGAATGACTGCTATTGGTAGTCTACACCAACTGACCGAATACGACACACCAGCCTCGCTGTCAGGAGAGGACACCCTGTTACCCAGTATCCCAATGTTCCACCTACTGGCCTGGGGCTCCCCGGTCATCGCGCCGTATCTTGGCGCAGACCTACTGATGACAGGCCAATACGACCCGGAAACAGTCGGGTCACTGGTTGAAGACGGCGAGGCAACTTGGACGAACATGGTCCCGACGATGGCACGCCAGTTGCTGGAAACAGATCACTCTCTTGACGGCCTCAAGGTGTTGACCGGTGATAGCACGATCCAGCGTGATCTGGTCTCCCAGTTCCGCGAGCACGATATCGAATTCTCGACGATTTATGGCGGGACAGACATGCTCGCCGCCTCGATATCGATTTGGAGTGACGAGGCTCGGAACGAGGGAGGGTATGAGTATCTGCGTCGGGTGACTCACCCAGTACCATTCGGCGAATTCCAACTCGTACACCAAGAGGGTATGGAAGATGATATGGGTGAAATTCAATTTCGGGCACCGTGGCTGCCCGACGGCTATTACAAACTGCCAGAGAAGACTGCAGACGCCTTCGTCGACGGTTGGTTCAACACTGCCTTGTTTTGCCGCCTAGTGACGACGGTCTGGGACGCTCTTACTGTAATATTCCGCCAGATTAACCCGGAAATGGACGCCGTCTGGCGATATGGCATCGCTCAGACGGCTTGCTTGGATGTGTCGAGATCTTGCCAAACAGCATGTTGATGATCCGGACGTACCCGCCGCGCCAGACGGCGCGGACGGGTACGCCGAGTGGGTACAGATCGCGTTGATCCTGTATCGCGTCGAACTCGAAAAGAGTCTCCGTGAGACCGAAGACTACCTCAACGAGATGCCCGGCGTCCTCGCCGTGTTTGATCTCGACGACGCACCGCACTACAGTTCGTTTTGTCGGTGGGAAAATGAGTACCGAATGCCTGAACTCCGCCGCCTGCTCCGCACTTCGGCGGAGCAGGCGGGCTGGAGTGGTGAAGCTGCAATTGACGCAAGCGGCTTTCAACGCGATCAAACCAGCTACCACTACCGCGATCGCGCAAATTACTCGTTCCACTCGATGAAGACGACGATCTTGATCGACGTGAATTCGCTAGCGATCAAGGACGTTCATTTCACGACGCAGAAGGCGTGGGACGGTCATATTGGGATGCAGGTCTTCCGCCGGAACGCGGAAGACCTGCGCGTGTTGTCTGCTGACGCGAACTACTCCTGGAGCGATCTCCGTGAGGAGTGTCGCTCCAACTCAACGCGACCACTGATCAAGCACAGAGAGCAAACACCGCTACAGAAGGCTCACAACGCCCGGATGAATGAGGATTACAACCAGCGCTGGATGAGTGAAACCGGCTTCTCGCAGTTGAAGGAAGACGACGGCGAGAAGCTACGCTCCCGGAGCTGGCACGGCCAGTTCCGGGAGCTCACGCGGAAGTGCATCATCCATAACCTAACGCAGGCGGCGAGTTAGGGCTCGCCGCCTGCTCCCCCTTCTCCGGACGTATTTGGGAGAGGCATCGCCGTCGTCACCTGATCAAGGACGTAAGATACCATAGTTTTAACCCTTTGACGACCACCGCCAGCGGCAGCTACTACATCTTCTGAGTGTAAGAACCAGTCTCTGACACCGTGAAACCGTGAGTTATCGACCCTACCCCGACGCAGTCTTGCGTTCAACAAGGCATTCAACACTGGAGACATCGGGCGACGGATGCCAGATGGTAGAATTCGGATTCTCGACCGCGTCGATGACACCATAAAGAGTGGCGGAGAGTGGATTCCATCAAGCATTCTCGAATCGATTATCGTAGACACGACAACCGTCGCCAACGCCGCTGTTCTCGGGAAACCCGACGATGAATGGGGCGAAGGGCCAGTTGCCGCTGTAACACCAGTTGACGATACATTCGAGAAAGAATCGGTATACGACCAACTAACGAAGGCAGTCGAAAAGGGACAAATCAACGACTGGTGGATTCCCGATGAGATATTCACATTAGACGAGCTCCCGTTAACCAGCACGAGCAAAATCCAAAAGGAGACCCTCCGAGAGAGGTTGGATTTGAAACACTCTTAACACCCCACCGGGACTCTCATAGCTGCCTCAACCCCCCCGCTTCGTACCCCTGTACTAACTCTCTACTAGGTACTTCCCCGGTGAGGCTCTGTTCTCGTTCGATCTCCAGCGGCATGGGGAGAGGGTGTGACTAACTGCGTAGAAGTGTGAAGTTCGAGGGACACTCATCCACAGTATCCAGGCTTTAGCGCCCATAGATCGGCTTCTTTCGCACACGGACTAGTCAAAACGACGTACTCTGTGGCACGGAATACAGGTCGGTCTCTTGTGCCCCATGTCTTGTGTTACGCTCACATGGAGTAGCAGCGTTTCCATCGAGTCAACAGAGCAAGTCAAAAAATCGAACACGGTCGATCAGGAGCTAGAAGCCTTTTAGCCGGCAAAATCGTAACTATCACGCACGCGATGGCAACCTCAGAAAACGAATCGAAAGACACGCTAACCGTGTATCAAGAGCGGTTAGACGCACTCGACGCGACACTGGCATCGAAAATGGACCGTTGGAGTGTTCCAGCGTTGCGAGCCGCTGTCGGAGCGGTGTTCATCTGGTTCGGCGCACTCAAAGTACTCGGCGTCTCGCCGGCCGGTGACCTCGTCGCCTCAACGGTGTACATTCTTCCGCCTGAGTTTTTTGTCCCGGTACTTGGCGTATGGGAGGTGATCATCGGGATCTGTCTGCTCTATCCACCGCTTACGCGTGTTGGATTGCTGCTGTTAGCACTCCAACTTCCGGGGACGTTCCTCCCGATGGTACTGCTCCCTGAAGTTGTCTATACCACGTTCCCGTACGGGTTAACGGTCGAGGGTCAGTATATTGTAAAGAATCTCGTAATCATTGCCGGCGCACTCGTTCTGGGAAGCACCGTCAGGGATGAATCTGCGTCGGCGTGAGTCAGAAAATTAACTGCTCGTGCTGAATTGCGAATTTTGAGCCAGAGCTGATGATGTCGAGACGTTCTGCTTCTCTATCCAAGGAACCTCGATAGGCGACCAGCGAATAAAAAATAATAAATCTTAATATATATTGCCGGCTAAGTTGCTATATGAGCGTAGTAAGCGTTTCAATGCCTGAGGAATTGCTTGAGCGGATTGATCAGTTTGCCGACGACCACGGATACACTGGTCGGAGTGAGGTACTTCGGGAGGCGAGTCGGAACCTCATGGGTGAATTCGAGGACAAGAAACTCGAAGGGCGCGAACTGATGGGAGTGGTCACCGTGTTATTCGACTACGAAACGACGACCGTCGAAGAGAAAATGATGCACCTTCGCCACGAATACGAGGACATCGTCGCTTCGAATTTCCATAGTCACGTTGGCGGACACCACTGTATGGAACTGTTTGTGCTCGAAGGGTCTCTCGAAGAGATTTCAGCGTTTGTTGGGAAGATTCGAGCGACTAAGGATACACTCACAATTGATTACTCTGTCTCACCAGTAGATGATTTCAGCCCGCTGGCTGAGCTGAGCTGATTCTGTTTCGCCTTTCTCGCTGAATTACCCTCATTTATACCAATATCTTTGAACCCCATCCAGCAAAAGTATTAATGTTGCCTAAGAGAATCGTAGATATTATTATGATTGCTTTTAGAGTTAACAATACTGATGGCTCACATCTCGCGCCGAAGACTACTCCAGACGGGCGCAACCACGATTGCTACGACGGGAGTCGCTGGCTGTCTCGGTCAGGGAGGCGGGTCCCTCGATTCCGTCACGGTCGCGTACGTCCCGATCTACCCGAACATGCAACACTACGTGATGGAACAAGAGGGGTACTACGAGGATGTTCCGACGGATGTCACGATAGAGCGGTTCAGCTCCGGCCCCAGTGTTGTCAAGGCGTTCGCGAGTGGAGACGTCGACGTCGCGCTCTTCGGCATCACCCCGGCAATGGTCCTCGTTGACAAAGGGACCAACGCCGGCATCCTCGCCGCGAACTCGAGAAATGGCTTCAAGATCATGGGGACGACCGAACTCGCCGATCTCTACGAACAGGAAGGGGCTGCCACGTTCGAGTGCTTCGAAGAAGAGCAAGGGCGGAAGGTCCGGTTTGGAGCACCGCCGGACGGGAGCGTCCCCGACATCGTTCTCCGGTACTGGATTCAGGAGGACCTCGACGTCGGTGAGATGGACTCCACCATCAACAAGTCCAAGGTACCGCCGGCGAAGGCGGTCCAGACCATCCAGTCGGGCGACATCGACGCGACGATCATCCAGGAACCGTTCGCGACGATCATCAGCCAAGCTGACGGGTTCGGGGAACTCGCCTGGTCCGGGAACATCCTGGACAACCACCCCGTCGCGGTGCTGTTCGCGAACCAGCGAGTGCTCGACGACGGTGAGGTCGCCCAATCGCTCGTCGAACAGCATGTCGCGGCGACCGAGTTCACGGGGAACTCCCCGGATGCCGCCGCCAGCCACGCTGCCTCGGTCATCGGCTCCGGCGTGAGTGAAGACCTCGCGACGGCCGCCGTGGATTCGAAGGCGTCGGAGTTCATCTCGGATCCCCACGCGATCACTGATCAGGCCGCGACGATGGGAGAGTTCGTCGCCAACGTCGGCAACATTGAGGAGCCAGTCGCGACCGAGGACCTGTTCGCGTTCGACCCCTACGACGCAATACAGTAATGAGCACGCAGACCGACACCAGTTCGAACGCGCTGACGGCCAAAACCTTCGAGGGGGACCTGCGGCGGTATCTTCGCGGCCTCGGCGGTCTCCTCGTGTTCCTGCTCGTCTGGTGGGTTGGCGCGATGACGACCCAGCCGTCGTATCTGGTGCCGGGCCCCCTCGATTCGGTGCGCGCGTTTATCGACCTGTTCGCGACCTCGACGGCGATTGTGGTCCCCATTCTGGGATCGAGTCTCGTACTCCCAACCGGGCTTGCACATCTCGCGCAGACGCTGTTCCACTACGTTCCCGGGCTCCTTCTCGGTGCGACCTGTGGGATCGGTCTCGGACTGGCGATGGGCTGGAACGGTGCGTTCGACGACTGGCTGCGGCCGCTCGTCCGGGTCCTGCGACCGATCCCGCCGCTGGCGTGGATCGTCTTCGCGATCGTCTGGTTCGGTATCCACCACACCGGTGCGGCGTTCATCGTCTTCGTCGGTGCATTTTGGATCAACTTCTACGGCGCGTATGGCGGCGTCGAGGGCGTTTCGACCGAACTGACCGACGCCGCGTCGACGCTCGGTGTCGAGCGCGACCTCTCGATGTTGAAACTCGTCGCGCTCCCGAGTGCGGCTCCCCAAGTGCTGACCGGATTCCGGACGAGCATCGGTCGCTGCTGGATGATCGTCGTCGGTGCCGAGCTGTTCGGCGCACCAGGCGTCGGCTACGAGATCATCAACGCCTCGAACAACCTCGCGATGGCGACCAGCGTCGCGTACATGTTCCTGATCAGCTTGGCGTTCCTCTGTATGGACGTCGGGTTCCGCCTGCTCGAACGGAGGGTCCTTGCATGGCGCTGAGTACGGACTCGTCCACCGACCGGGACTCCCGTGAGAAGATCACTATCCAGAACGTCAGCCGCTCGTACGAGTCGACGCAGGCGCTCGATGACGTCTCGTTCTCGGTGTCGGAGGGCGAGTTTTGCTGTGTCGTCGGTCCCTCGGGGTGTGGGAAGACGACGCTGTTGCGAGCGATCGCCGGGCTCGACGATCCCGATGGTGGTTCGATACTGGTCGGTGGAGACCCGGTTACCGGTCCTGGGCTGGACAGGGGAATGGTCTTTCAGGAGTACGCGCTGTTCCCGTGGCGAACCGTCCGGGGAAATATCCGGTTTGGCCTTGACCGGCCCGCCTGTGACTGTCCCGACTGCGAGGGACGAGTCCGGGAGTTAATCGACCTGGTAGGGCTCGACGGCTTCGAAGACGCGTACCCGAAGGAGCTGTCCGGTGGCATGAAACAGCGCGTCGGTATCGCTCGCGCGCTCGCCCCCGATCCGGAGATCCTCTTGATGGACGAACCGTTCGGTAGTGTCGACGCTCGAACGCGCGACCGCTTACACGCGGAACTGCTCGACATCTGGACGCAGACCGGACAGACAGTCGTGTTCGTCACCCACGACATCGACGAGGCAGTGACCCTCGCTGACCGCGTGATCGTCATGAATGCCGACCCGGGAACCGTACAATCAACGTTCTCCATTGATCTAGAACACCCACGTGAACGGACCGCCCGCGACTTCGTGGACCACGTCGCACAGATTAGGGATGAACTCGGGAGTCCTGTCGACACTAACCACTAACACGCTCCCACAGCAAGATTATTAATTTATTTTCTTTAGACCGCTATCTCTATTATGTTAGAATCAAATTTTAACATATGCCTATCGTGAGCTCCTCGATGACGGAGCGACTCCGAGAAGATCTCGATACGTTTGCGGAAGAACACGGCTACACCGGCCGGAGCGAGGTGATTCGTGAGGCCTGTCAATCACTGCTTGAGGAGTATCAAGAGAGCGACTACGAGGACCGGCGCGTATTGGCAACGGTCACTGCGGTATTTGGATACGACGAACCAGAGATTGAACGCCGAATGATGGATATCCGCCATGAGTTCGAAGGGGCCATCCGGTCGAACTCGCATAACTGCCTCCGAGAGAACGCCGGCTGTGTCGAGACGTTCGTCGTCGAAGCCGCGTATCAAGACGTTCTCCATTTTATCGGCACCGTTCGAGGGGCGGACGAGTCTGTCTCGGTGGAATACACTGTCGTGCCCGTCGACCGAAACGGCACAGAAGCGAGCGATACGTAGGCTCGGCATCGCTGTCACCGGTACGGGCGCCCACGCTTTGAATTAAACCGCAAACTCATCTTGCGTTCTTCTTATTATGTTCTTCTACCTTAGCACAGCAAAGTTATTATATCTAAGTCTTTAATTGCCAAACAGATATGCCGCACATTCACCTTGGAGAAGGGTCATTCCCCCTCTGGGCGCTCGTGCTGTGGACGCTGCTTGGTGCTGGACTGATTTCCACCGTAGTCTATCGGATACGGAAAGGTGGAATAAAAACACACCAGATCGCACTCGCGGGTATTGGCGCGGCTGCGAGTTTTGCGGTCTTCCAGCTTAACATTCCAGTGTGGGGCGGAATTCACATGAACCTCACCGGGCTCGTGGGTATCATCGCCGGACCGCTTCTCGGCGCGCTTGTCGCATTGGTCGTCAACATCTTTTCGGCGGCGCTCGGACACGGAGCGGTCGGCCTAATCGGGGCGAACACACTGATCAACGCCAGCGAAGCGATTGTCGCCTACTACGCGTTCAAGACGCTGATGGGGATGGAGTGGGACGTCTTCCCCGCCAGCGCGAGTGCCGCGACACTCGGCCTCTCAGTGGGGTCGTTCCTGATGGGGGCAATCATCGTCATCAGCGGGGTTAACGGGAGCGCGCTCCCGCGTGGTGACCTGCTAATCGCCGTTGGTGGACTCTCTGCTCTCAACCTCGGTGTCGCAGTCGTTGAGGGGCTGCTTACGGGACTTATCGTCCAGTTCTTGGCTTCTGTCCGCCCCGACCTCGTCGGACTTACTGACCGTGACACTCGCGATGAGCCCTCGGGGGTGACAGCCTGATGCAGCGCTGGAAGCAGTACGGTAGCATGGCTGCCGTCTTCTCGGCGTTCCTCGCCGTCGGCTACTGGGGGTTCACTGCGACCGGTGGTGCCGTTCCATGGGCAAAGCGGGCCTCGCAAGCGCTTCAACGCGGCGTCCAAGACGGCGGTGGCTCGCTCGTGAATCTTGGACGTGGTATCATCGTTGCCGGTCCCATCCGGAAGGGCGGACTGATGGTCGAATTCGGCGGAATTGTTCTCGCCTTCGCCCTCTTGGGTCTCGGGCTGTACGTCTACGTCGACCGTTACGGCGGCTTCGGTGATGACGAACGACCGACACGGTAACCGTGACAACGCTCTCGAATCACGTCCCTGATCCCCGGCTCATTACGGCGTTCGCCGAGCGGCGAGACGGACCGTTACATCGAATCAACCCGTGGACGAAGGTCGGCGTCGTCGGTGTGCTCGTTCTCGCCGTCACGGTGTTCGACCGCCTCGCGCTCTTGGCCGGTCTGTACGGAACCGTACTAGTGATCTACGGACTCGCGGACCTGCCATTTCGGCGGCTCATCGGCTGGTACACGCTCCCGATGCTGTTCATCATCTCGGTCGCCGGACCGCTTGCGTTTCTCGAACCGGGAACACCGATCGGGGGCGCAGTCCCGACGCCCTTCGGCGGTTTCTCGGTTACTTGGGAGGGTCTCACCCTCTTTTTGGAGCTCAGTTGTCGGTCACTCACGGTCGTCACGTTCGCGCTGACGGCGTCGATGACGACAAAATACACCGATGTCGCGTACATGCTCGGGCGACTGCTCCCGCGACCGATCGACCAGATCGCCCTGCTCACCTATCGGTTCACGTTCGTTATGCTCGAAACGCTTGAGGACTTGGTGAAAGCCGCGCTCTCCCGCGGAGCGAACTTCTCGGAATTCTGGTCGAATAAACGGCTGTACGCCCGGATTCTCGGCATGACGATGCTGTCGGCGATCGAGCAGTCCGAACGACTCGTCAAGTCGATGGAAGCCCGCGGATACGACGGCGACCTCACGCTGTACGGTGACGTCCCGCGACCACCCGCTCGTGAGCTCGTCGTTATCGCCGCTTGCTACGCCGGCGTCGTCGCCTACGCGTTAGTCGGCGTCTACGAGGTGGTTCCAGTATGAGTACAAATCATTCTGAAGACCGGCGGCCCTTGGTCGACCTACAGTGTGAGGCCCACACGTACCCGGACGGGACGGTTGGTATGCACGAGGTCGACTTCTCCGTGTATTCTGACGAAATCGTGGCCCTCATCGGTGGCAACGGCGCCGGAAAGTCGACGCTCCTCGAACATCTGAACGCGACCCTCATTCCCGATGATGGCGAGCTCGTCGTCGACGGCACCTCGATTACCGAGGACAACAAGCCACACGCGCGAAAGGAGGTCGGGTTCGTCTTCCAAGACGCCGATACGCAACTCGTCGCGCCCACAGTCCTTGACGACGTGATGTTCGGCCTTCAGAACTACGGGGTCCCCGGAGACGAAGCGAGGGAACGCGCTCGTGAAGCGCTGGCGACTGTCGACGCGAGCCATCTTGAAGACCGAATCCCACACTACCTGAGCGGCGGGGAGAAACGGCTCGCTGGCCTCGCCGGTGTGCTCGTCCTCGAACCAAGTGTGGTCGTGCTCGACGAACCGCTCGCGGGGCTCGATCCCGATCGGTCCCAGCTGGTCGCGGAGCGGATCGAGCAAATTCACGAGGACGGTATCAGTGTCGTCCTGTCGACGCACGACCTCGAATTCGCCGCCGAAGTCGCGGACCGCGTCTGCGTGATGGCCGAGGGCAACATCATCGGAGGCGGAACACCCCGAGAGGTGTTCTACGACGACGCCCTGTTGGCGGACGCGAACCTTCACCCACCGAGCGCGGTTCGTGTGGCTCGTGACGCGGAGCTGGGGGCGACGGCACAGCCCGTGACCGAATCGGACCTCGTGTCGCTCCTGACGGAGGCAGGAAATTCCAGCACCACACCGACACCCTCCGCAGATGGACACAGACATGACTGACCGCCTTCTTCGGCCTCTCTCACGACTTCTTGATGGGACTCAATCGGGTGGTCGAAGCCTGCGTGAGCGGTCTCCCACGACTCGGGAGTATTGTGATATTCGAAGATAGATCACCGATAAAATAGAGAACAAAATCATGCGCACGAGCTTCAACATTCCCGATGACCTCCTTTCCGAGTTCGATGAAACGTGGCAAGCAGAAGGGCTAAATTCGCGTTCGCGTGGCGCCCGCGAAGCGATGCAAGAGTACATTGAGGCACACACCAGATTAGAAGATATCGAAGGCGACGTCGTCGTCGTCATGGCCTTCGATTACGAACACGAAGCGGTTATTGAAGACATCCACGACGTACAACACCAGTTTCAGGACGTCATCACGACCACGAATCATATCCATGAAGGAGAGTGGTGTCTCGAGACGCTCTTTTGTAACGGGCCAGCCTCGCGCGTCCGGACTCTCACCTATCGCTTGCGCGATTTCGATACGGTGAGTCGTGTTAAACTGATGCTCCTTGCCGAGCACTGAGCGGTGTTCAATACTTGATGCGCTGATCGATGTGAGCATCGCCCAGTGAGGCGATCAAGTAATCCACCGCTTGGACATTCGGCACTGCTCGAACGCTGTTGACGAATCCACATAGTGCTTCTGTGGTCCCCTCTAAAACGTACAACTCCATACAGTACTGGTCTTGGACGTGTGTGTGGGTAGTTGCGGAGACGATAGCATCGTACTCGTGGCGTACTCTCGTGAGACGCTCCTGGACGGCAGGTTGACAGTACTCGAAGACGACCGTTACCGTACACATCTGCTTTTGTCCCTCGATGTGTTGCTCTTGAAACTCTTCGAATAACGTGCGTGTGCCTTCGCGAACGACTTCGCTTCGGCCACTGTACCCGTGTTCTTCGACGAACTCGTCGATGCGTTCCAGCAACGCCTCGGGCATCGAGATGCTAACGACGCTCATGTATTAAAGTTTTATTCAGTATTATTAGTTTCTGTTATGATGATAGGGCATAACCATAATAATTAGTATTTTAGTGTAGTAGATTCATAACCAGAGTATGCCGTCCAACGACGACCCGATCCCGGTAACGATTCTCAGCGGAAGCCTCGGAGCTGGCAAGACGACGACGCTCAACCACATTCTTAGTAGCGAACAGGAACTCAACGCCGCCGTTTTAGTAAACGATATGGGCGAAGTGAACGTCGACGCCGACCTCGTCGAACGCGAGTCGGATCTCACCCAGAACGACGACGAAATCATCGAGATGTCGAACGGGTGTATCTGCTGTCGGCTTCGCGGGGACATGCTTGACGAGGTAGGCCGATTAGCTGAAGAGCGAGACTTCGAGTACCTCCTCGTGGAGTCGTCTGGGATCAGCGAACCGATTCCGGTCGCACAGACGTTTGCTCGCGGGTTCGAAGACGCGGATTTCGACCCCACGGGGGTCTACGAACTCGATACAATGGTCAGCGTCGTTGACGCGCACAGCTTCTGGAAGGGGTTTGATTCCGGTCAGGCCCTCACGGATGAATCCATCGATCCACAAGGGAACCGCGTCCCCGAGGAGGCGCTGATGGATCAGATCGAGTTCTGCGACGTCCTCTTGTTGAACAAGTGCGATCTCGTCCCCGATGATGAACTTGAAGAGATGGAGGCAGTGTTACGGGCACTCCAACCGCGAGCAAATATTGTCCGAACCGAACACGGAGCAATAGACCCCAGAGAGATCCTGAATACGGGTCGGTTCGATTTCGATCGCGCAAGTCAGTCCGCCGGATGGAAGCGTGAACTCCAGCACGGCCATCACCACGAGTCGGCCGCCGACGAACACGGGGTCACTTCGTTTGTCTTCGAATCCCGCCGACCGTTCCACCCCGAGCGGATCGCTCGCTTCTTCGCCGACCTCCCCGACGGTATCGTTCGCGCGAAGGGCTTCTTCTGGTCCGCCGGTCGCGAAGACATCGCGATGGGTCTCGACAAAGCGGGCCAGTCGGTTCGGGCCGGTCCGAAAGGGACGTGGATCGCCACGCTCCCAAAGGCCCAACAGGAGCGCTACTTCGCCGCTCGTCCCGGCATCAAAGAAGACTGGGACGACCAGTGGGGAGACCGGGGATCAGAGCTCGTATTCATTGGCCGCGAATTCGATCAGGAGACACTGATCGAGCGACTGGAAGGCTGTGTCCTCTCGGACGCAGAGATGGAGGAGGACTGGAACGAGTATCCGGACCCGTTCACCGCCGACGAACAGCGCGAACTCGCACTGGCTGACGACTGATGGCCGTCGACGAGCAACCCCCGGTCACGATCCTGAGTGGCGGTCTCGGCGCCGGAAAGACGACCCTGCTCAACCACCTCCTCACGGTTGGCGGCGAGGAGTACGATATCGCCGTTCTCGTCAACGACGTCGGCGAAGTAAACGTCGACGCCAACCTCATCGAGAACGGCTCTGAGCTCTCGCTGGAAAACGGCGGCGTCACGGAACTGTCGAACGGCTGTATCTGTTGCGGCCTCCAGAACGAACTGGACCAGGAGTTGCTGCGTCTGGCCTTCGACGAGGAGTTCGATTATCTAGTCATCGAAGCCTCGGGGATCAGCGATCCGGTCCCCATCGCCCAGCGGTTCGTCTCGCCCGCACGTGCGTCGACGCTGTACGATCTCGATACGACCGTCACAGTGGTCGACGCCGCACAGTTCTATCAGGCGTTCGTCGACGGTCGTCCGATCAAGTCGACGGATGACGGCTCTCGACCGCTTTCGGACCTCCTCGCCGAGCAGGTCGAGTTTTGCGACGTACTCGTCCTCAACAAGTGTGACCTCGTCACGGAAGACGAACGCGAGGCGGTCGAACGCGTGCTCGAAACGCTCCACCCCGAAATCGACATCACCCGCACGACCGAGAGCGCCGTCGAACCCGACGACGTTCTCGGAACTGGACGATTCGACAGAGAACAAGCGAAAGGGTCTGCCCGGTGGAAGCAGGTGCTCTCGAACGACCACGGAGGGGCCGGAGAGCCGGAATCAGCAGAGATGGACCACGGTGACGGTCACAGCGGGGGTTCCGAGCGTGACACCGGTCACGACGGTACCCACGATGGTCCGGGTGACGACCACGATCACCGTCACCCGCCGGAGGAGTTCGGCGTCGACTCGTTCGTGTACGAGCGCCACCGACCGTTTCATCCGGAACGGTTCAGTGAGTGGCTCCGCTCGTTCCCCGAGTCCGTCGTCCGGGCGAAAGGACACCTGTGGGTCGCTGGACGCGAGCGATACGCGCTGGACTTGAGCCAAGCGGGTACGCAGACGCACGTCGAAGTCAACGGCCGATGGGCGGTCACGGTCCCCGAGTCCCAGCGTGAATCCTATCGAGAGTCACGACCGGATCTCCACTGGGACGAACAGTGGGGAGACCGTGAGATAAAACTCGTCTTCATCGGCGCTGGAAAGGACGACTCGGCCATCGCTGCCGCCCTCGACGACTGTCTCCTCTCAGAATCGGAGATGGCGGGGAACTGGAACGAACTCGAGAATCCATTTCCAGGGACGATGGACCGGTCTCAGCCACCGATGGAACAGCGTCTCGTGGTCGGTGAGGGACAGTGACCGGGAATCACTCAGAGCTCCCGTCGGCGGCGGACCGGCGGACGACGGACGAAGACGGTCACGACTGCGTCGATCCCCTCGGTGTCGCAATCGTGACCATCTCGTCGTCCCGAGGAACCGCCACGGAAGCAGACCCGACTGATCCCGGCGGTGACGCCGTCGCAAACACTCTCGTCGACGCAGGTCACGTCGTCACGTCACGCCGGACGGTTCCGGACGACTACGTCCGGATCAAGACCACCGTGAGCGAGTGTCTGGATCGGTCGGACGTTGACCTCGTCGTGACTACCGGCGGGACGGGAGTCACTGTCGATGACGTCAGTCCGGACGCGGTGAGCGAACTCTTCGACCGCAAGCTACCAGGCTTCGGCGAGGCGTTCAGGCGGCTCTCGTGGGAGGAGGTCGGAACCCGAGTCGTCGCGACCCGCGCGACGGCGGGTATCGCCCGTGAGGTCCCGGTATTCGTGCTGCCCGGAAGCGTGAACGCCGCTGAACTCGCTACGGCCGAAATTATCGCGGAGGAAGCCCCGCATCTCGCCGGACTCGCGACGCGACACAGGGTGGAGTAGATGCAGGGTTCCAAAATGTATCAGGAGGTAATCCTGGATCACTACCGCAATCCTCGAAGGTGGGGGCGCCTCTCGCCAGCTACCG
Organism: Halorubrum kocurii JCM 14978; assembly: GCF_000337355.1. Classification (GTDB taxonomy): domain Archaea; phylum Halobacteriota; class Halobacteria; order Halobacteriales; family Haloferacaceae; genus Halorubrum; species Halorubrum kocurii. Next base: position 23,864 of record NZ_AOJH01000012.1, read on the forward strand.
TCTCTCACACTGGCGAGAACGCTTCCTGTGGCGACGAACTCACCTTCGACCTCAGACTCGCCGAGGACGGTGAAACGATCGAAGAGGTCACGTTTACTGGAGAGGGCTGTGCGATCAGCATCGCGAGCGCGAGCCTGCTCGCCGAAGAGCTCCCGGGAATGACGCTCTCGGAGGTTCATGACCTCGACCGTGAGGACGCCCTCGATCTCTTGGGGGTCGAGCTGACGCCAATACGCATCCCGTGTGCTGTACTCGCGGAGAAGGTGGTTCAGGACGGCGTCGAGAACTATGAGGAGGGCACCTAACCGATGACACTCTACGGAATCGGGCTGGGGCCGGGAGCAGCCGACCTGCTCACGGTTCGCGGCAAGCGACGGCTCGAATCGCTCGACGTCGTCTACTCACCAGGACGACTGTCACGGCGCGTCGCAGCCGAGTACGTTTCCGAATCGAAACTGAGTGACCTCGAGTTCCCAATGACGACTGATTCCGAAGAACTCCAGGCGGCGTGGGAGACGGCGGCCGCGGAGGTCGCGCCGAAAGCGCGAGAGGCCGACGCGGCGTTCGTTACGCTCGGCGATCCCTGTATCTACTCGACGTTCGGACACCTGCGTCGGACGCTTCGCGAGCAGCATCCCAACATCGACATCGAAGTCGTTCCCGGTGTCAGCAGTGTGACGGCGTTCGCTTCGGTCCTCGGGGTCGACATCGACGCCGGAGCAGAACTGACGCTCCGCGAGGCGACCGATGGAGAAGCACCGATCGGCCCAAATCGGCTGACCCTGTTCAAAGTAACCGACGCACCGACGACCTACGACAAGATGACCGAAGCGGGCTATGAGGTGACGTTCGGACGGCGACTCTTCATGGATACCGAAGAGGCCCTCGTTACGAACAATCCCGGAGAGGTAACTGATCGAGACTACTACACACTCGCGTACGCAGAGAAACGGGAGGCAACCGTGTCTTCGTGAAGGGCGGACGCTGTCGGTCGTCCGGGTAGGACCAACGTGAACTAGCCTCAGGCGATGACGCCGAGGGTTTCTAGTTCTTCCGTGGAGTATTCCGCGCGGAGTTCTTCTGTCGAGTGTTCGCTGAGGATTTCCGTACGCTCTTCATCACTCATCTCGGCTAGGTCGCTGAAGCAGTGACACATTACATCCATTCATTCGGGCTACGAGTAGGAAAAACCTGTTAGCACCATTCTCAGGGTTGTGTAATACGGATTCCGAGGTAGCAATCATTAGTAATTCTACGACTCGCATTAGTTACCACGACACCGGTTACTAAACTCAGATTTCAGTTAGTGTTTCTTATTAACTCAGATAACTAAAATCACAGTCTTTATTATCTGGTTTGTTGTTATTATCAATAGATGCCTCGATACACCCGACGTCGACTCATCGCAGCTGGACTCGGTACGGCAACCATCGGTGCGCTCGCGGGCTGTACATCGAACAATGGCGATTCCGGCGCGGCGGAGAATGACGGCTCAACAGCGACAGAGAATACCGTGCCGGAAGCCCAGTCTTCGTTCTTCGTATTCGGGGACTTGGCCAGCCAGGTTGCAGGCGACACCGCGACCGCAGAGACGCTCGTCCCGATCGGCCAACACGGCCACGGGTGGGAACCAGGGCCACAGATTCAGGGAGCAATCCTCGAATCTGACCTCTTTCTCTACGGAATGGAGGGCTTCCAGCCGTGGGCTGACGACCTCGTGACGAGTCTCGGTGACGACGACGCCGACGTCGATATCGTCGCTGCCGGTGCTGGTATCAACCTCATCGAAGGCGGACACAACCACGATCACGGTCACGAAGGAGATCATGAGGGCGAACACGAGGAAGGCCACGACGGTGAAGGAGAGCACGATCACGGTGGGGAGACTCCCTGGGAGTGGGCTGGCCTCTACCACCTCGAAGCTGGCACCTACACGCACACGTTCCACGAGGGCCCCGATCCGAGGATGCAGCTCGCCGTCATCGCGACCGACGAGGGTGGCGACCACGGCATTCACCACGTCGAGGAAACTGCGGCCGCCCTCTACGGCGACCACGACACGCACACACCGGTCGAAGGCGGCGAGACACTCACGCCGTCCAGTGAGTCACTCTATCACCTCCAGTTCGCGGACTCCGGTGAGACGACTTTCTCCATCGACATCGAAACAGAGGGTCACTATGTCCTCTTTGCCCAGCACGCTCCCGCTGAGTTCGACGCGACGCTCACCGACGGCAGTGGGTCGGTCATCGAACCCGAAGTGACCGAGAGTGCGGGCGGACACGGGCACGGGGGTGATGGCGAGCATGAGGGTGAACACGGCCACGAGAGTGGAGAAGAACACGAAGGCGAGCACGAGGGAGAAGCCGATCACGAAGGCGAGGAGGAACACGGCCACAACCACTCTGGCGGGGCTGACCCACACTTCTGGCTAGACCCTGAGCGAGCGAAGCAGGCGGTCGACAACATCCGGAGCGGGTTCGTCAACGTCGACGGCGACAACGCCAGTGCCTACGCCGAGAACGCCGAATCGTACCGGAACCGCCTAGACGAACTCGACGAGTCGTTCCAGTCCGCGCTTGCGGGCGCCTCGAAAGACGTCGTGTTCGTCGCTGGTCACAACGCCTTCCAGTATCTCGGCCAGCGCTACGGCTTCGAAGTACACACGCTGACGGGACTGTCACCGGACGACCAGCCGACGCCGAAGGACATCGAGCGGGCTCAGGAGATCATTGCCGAGCACGACCTCCAGTACGTCTGTGCGGATCCGCTCGAATCCCAGACCGCGGCGAACCAGCTCGTCGCAGAGACCGACGCCACCGAAGTCCTCCCGCTGACGCCGATTCCCGGACAGACCCAGGAGTGGGCCGATGAGGGCTGGGGCTACATTGAGATCATGGAAAACATCAATCTCGAGACCCTGAAGCAGGCCCTCGACGCAGAATGAGCGACACCACGTCTGGCGACACGGAACCGGAGTGGGACGGAAACGCCGAGCCCAGCCCATCCAAGAGCCCTCGTTCGGGACTGATGGCATTGGTCGTCGGCCCTGCGGAGAGACCCGTCTGTACGATCTATCCGCCGGACGTGGCTGTTCCGTATCGGACAACAACTTGGATTACGGCGTACGGGAACTCGTTCGTCGACCTCGACGACTACCGATGACGACAGCAACGACGGAGCGGCAACAGTCGGGGGACCCTCTCATCAGCGTCGACGACGTCACGTTTGGCTACGGAGAGGTCCCGGTTCTCGAGTCGGTGTCGATCGACATCGAGCCCGGCTCCTTTCTCGGACTGGTCGGGCCGAACGGAAGCGGCAAGAGCACGCTGCTTGACTTGATGCTCGGACTTCGTCGACCAGACGAAGGCACGGTGTCGCTGTTCGGCGAACCTGCCCACAAGTTCGACGCCGGTGAACGGATCGGATACGTCGCACAGGACGCGACGAAGGCGGCGCGCGATATGCCGATCACGGTTCGAGAGGTTGTTGAGATGGGGCGGTACCCGCGGCGGCTTTTCGGTCGATTCTCGGCAGCGGACCGGCAAGCGATCGAAGACGCGCTGGAACAGGTGGGAATCACAGACCTCGCGTCTCGCCGGGTCGGTCGACTGTCAGGTGGCCAACGTCAACGGGTGTTTATCGCCCGTGCGCTCGCCTCAGAGGCCGATCTGCTCGCGCTCGACGAACCGACGGTCGGCGTGGACGCCGAATCCAGAGAGGAGTTTTACGGCCTCATCCATGACCTGAACGCGACCGGACTAACCGTCATCCTGATCGAGCATGACATCGGTGTCGTCACCACACACGCGACGGATGTCGCCTGTCTCAACCGTCAGTTGTTCTTCGACGGCGACCCGGAGGAGTTCGTCGAGACTGATGCTCTCTCGCAGGCCTATGGGAAAGACCAACACATCCTCCAGCACGACCACAAATGATGTTCACACTACGTCGCCTCGGAGAGAGTGTTCCACTCGACAACGTGATAGCGACTCCGCTTTTTGCTGTTAACGTCTTCGCCCCTATCGAGTGGTTCCTCAACTACGTCTTTGGTCCCGGAATGGACGTGTTGGCCGACCTGCTCGGCATGCCGATGCTCGAATACCCGTATATGCAACGTGCCTACCTAGCTGCGTTGTGTATCGCTCTCATTGGGCCGGTCGTCGGGACGTTCCTCGTTCATCGAGAGATGGCGATGATCAGCGATACGCTCGCACACACAGCCTTTGCCGGCGTCGCCGTCGGGTTGTTCCTCAATTCGGCCTTCTCGCTCACGCTGTCGCCGCTGCTCACCGCATTCGTGGTCGCAATCGTCACGGCGCTACTCGTAGAGTTGCTCGTCGAACACGCCGGGGCGTACAGCGACACCTCGCTGGCGATCGTCCTGACGGGAGGATTCGCAGTCGGCAGCATCCTTATCACTGCCACCGACGGTGGCATCGCGGTCGGCATCGACGCCTACCTCTTCGGCAGTTTGGCGACTGTCTCGACGGAGAGCGTCGGTATCCTCGTGTTAATGAGTGTCCTCGTCGGTACCCTCGTCACGCTGGCCTATCGGCCACTCTTGTACGTCACATTCGACGCGACGGCCGCCCGCGCGGCGCGACTGAACGTCCGCCTATACAAACGCCTCATGGTCGTGCTCACGGCGCTGGTCGTCGTCAGCGCGATGCAGATCATGGGCGTCATCCTCGTCGCTGCGATGCTCGTCGTTCCGGTCGCCGCTGCGGCGCAAGTCGCCGAGAGCTTCAAGCAATCCATCTTGCTGGCGATCCTCGCCGCCGAGTTCGCGGCGATAGCCGGTGTGACGCTGTCGTTCGTCTACGGAATTGCGGCCGGCGGCTCGATCGTCGTCGCGGCGATTGCCGTGTACGCCGTCGTGCTTAGTAGTCGAAAGTTGGGGTATCGGCTCCCGATCGTACAACGGTTCAGTGATCGTCAGTCCAAGCACCACCGAAAAGAATTGGAAGTCGACGGAGGAAAACGAGAGTGACAGTCGGTAGGTTGACCGCTGATCATCCACTGAGTGGTGATCCCCCCTACGAGTACGTGATTGTTGGCGGCGGAATTCACGGCACTTGCCTCGCAAACCACCTCATTACGGAGGGTGAGTACACGCGCGACGAGATTCGGATCCTTGACCCGCGCGAGGAGTTACTCGCTTCGTTCGCCAAGAAGGCCAATCAGTGCGGCATGGAGACCCTCCGATCGACGTTCGTCCACCACATCGACACCGAGTCGTTCTCGCTCGAGTCGTTCGCGGAAGGACACCACCGAGCGAACGAACTCGTGTCGACGAAGAACTACCCGGACCGACCGACTCTCGGCCTGTTTCTCGACCACGCTCGCGACGTCATCGAGCGCCGTGAGCTTTCCGACTGTCATCATCGGTCGAAAGTAACCGATGTTACCCAGTCTGCGGGCACAGAGACGTATCTGGTGGAAACGGACGCGGGAGCGATTGAGACCCACCGCGTCGTCTTGGCCGTCGGGCTCGGTGCGACACCGACGCTCCCTGAGTGGACGAGGTCGTTCCCCGACGACGCGCCGCTCGCACACGTCTGGGACGAAGCGTTCGATCCGGCGACGCCCGGCGCGTTCGAGGGGCGAACGTTCGTCGTCGGAGGCGGTATCACTGCCGGGCACCTCGCCTGCCGTCTGGCAGAATGGACCGCGGTGACGCTCCTGTCGCGTCACGAACTGGAAATCGAACTGACCGAGGCCGACCCGCACTGGATCAACTGGCGTCACATCGGCAAAGAGATCCACACGCTCCCGCCGGGATCGGAGGCCCGTCTCGATCGGGTCCGAGCCGCCCGCAACGACGCCACGATCCCACCGTACGTCGAACGACGACTGGCCGAAGCGCGTGACGGTGGTGCGCTTGAACACCGGCAAGGCGAAATCACGTCTGCGAACGCGACAGACGAGGGGCTGTCCCTCCGCTTCGACGGCGGCACGAAAGCGACGGCCGCACGCGTCGTCCTCGCGACCGGACTCGAACCGGTTCCCAAGCAGCCGTTGGTCGGCCGCGTCAGCGAGTCACTGTCGCTCGCACGCGGGGTCGAGGGATTCCCCGTTCTCAACGATCAAACCCTCGCGTGGAGACGGACCGACGGCACTGAGTCCGCGGTGTACGTTTCGGGCGCGCTCGCGGAGCCCAGCGTCGGTCCCTTCGCTCGCAATATTGTCGGTGCCCGACGGGCCGCAGAACGGATTCTCGACCCACCAGATCAGGCGCGGACAGACCCGCTCCCGATGAGCTCTCGGGGAGGATCGTGACGTGGCTTCGACCGATCTCACGCTCGCCGTCTCGCTTGGCGCACTCGATCGACTCGCACGGCCCGCCCACGCCCTCGAAGACGCCACCACTTGGACCAGCCACGTCGGGATCGTCTCCTCGGAGCCGTCGTACATCGAACGGCGACGGGTGCGAGAGGCCGGATACCACCAAGAGTTCCTGTCCGGACCACGTTCGATAGCGGAGGCGCTGTCGGCGGTCCGCGGTCACTTCGAGACGGAACGGTACGTGCTCGTCGGGACAGACGAGACCGCCGGGGTGGTAGGGACGGTACCCGACTGGGCCTACCAGTCGGTGACGGAGGCTGCAAAGGCCGCAGGCTGGCAGCTTGAGAGTGTGTCAACAGCCGACGATGATTGGCCCTGACAGAGAAGTGGAGTTCCAGCGAACTCGTGACGAGCCGCTGGCTCAGTGATTCTCGTGGATGTGGTCGCGTAGGGCGTCGGTCTCCTCAAACTCCTCGTTACACTCGGCACACGTGTTGTGGTGAAGCGCAACGTGCTGGGTCACGCCGGCAGCGCTCTGGAACTGTGCATCGCAGTTGGAGCAGGTGTACGACATTACATTATCAACTCGGAGCCATATATACAAGAATGTTATTAAGAAATGGTCTGTGTTGGCTGCTTTAGAATATTAACTTGGACCGCTTACTAACTAACTTCCGAGCTCAAAACGAAACCCAACGAACCGAGCGCTACCGAAGCTGGTCCGCCCGCTCTCGGAGCGCTGTCGGTAGGCTCGCATCGTCGACCAGCGCACCGAGTTCTCTCGTCGCTCGGCATCGACCGAGCGCGTTCAACGCGTTCCGGCGGACCGACCCGGTGAGGCCGTCTGCGACGACGATAACGCGAAGCTGTGTCGTCGCGTCTATCTCGGCGAGCTCGCCGATCGCCGCTTTACGGGTCTCGTGCGGTGCGTTCTTGTTGACGACAGTCCGGAAGAGGGATCGTGGCGAGGACATCGTCAGTCCGCGAGGCCGACCTCTTCGGCGCCGTCGTCGGTCGTCTCGGTCGGCTCCTCGGTCCCCTCTTCAGGTGTGGCGGAGTCTCCGTCGTCCCACGTCGGGAACCGGTCGTCGAAGGCGGTCCAGTCGGCGTCCATTTCCTCGTCGGTCAGCAGGGCCGCATCGAGGTCGGTGCGGAGCGCGTCGTGGTCCATGTCCGTACCGAGGAGCACGAGCTGGGTCCCCCTGTCACCCCACTTGTCGCCCCATATTTCTTCGAGCTCCGGATTGGCCTCGAAGTAGCTCTCGCGCTCGTTCTCCGGGAGCGTCGCAATCCAATCACCGGCCGACCCAACTCGGATCGACCGTCCCGCGACGTTCAATCCGAGTGCTATTTCTTCGCGACCCGCTAGCCAGAAGTGACCCTTCGAGCGGACGACGTTCGCGGGGAACGAGTCGAGCAGATCGGCGAACCGCTCGGGGTGGAACGGACGGCGCGACGTGTAGACGAACGACGTGACGCCGTGTTCCTCTTCGGCGGACTCGTGCGGCTGCTGGAGTTCCCGTAGCCACCCCGCGGACTGGCTCGCCGCTTCGAAGTCGAACCGTCCTGTATCGAGGATCTCGCCGGGATCGACCGCGCCGTGTTCGGTTCGGATGATCTTCGCGCGCGGTTGCAGCACTTCGATCATCTCTTCGATCTCGCCGAGCGTCTCCTCGTCGACGAGGTCGCACTTGTTCAACAGCAGGACATCACAGAACTCGATCTGTTCGATCAAGAGGCTTCCGAGGTCTTTCTCGGTGTCGCCGTCCATCAGCGATTCCTTCGAATCGAACGTTGTCCAGAACAGGTGGGCGTCGACCACAGTGACGGTCGTGTCGAGTTCGTAGTAGTCCATCACTTCGATGCCGGTCTCCTCGTAGAACTCCGTGGGGTCGAGGTCTCCCTGGTCGAATCCCATGGTGAGCGTCTGGGCGACCGGCAACGGTTCGGCGACGCCCGTCGATTCGATTACCAAGTAGTCGAACTCGCGGGCTTGTGCGAGCTTCGCGAGCGCGTCCAGCAGGTCGCCGCGTAGCTCACAGCAGATACAGCCGTTCGACAGTTCGATCAGGTCCTCGTCGTCCTCCGAGATGTCCGAGTGTTCGGCGACGCGCTCGGCGTCGACGTTCACCTCGCCCATGTCGTTGACGAGGACCGCGACGTCTAGGTCCGTTCGCGTGTTCAGGAGGTTGTTCAGCACGGTCGTCTTGCCCGCGCCGAGGTTGCCGCTCAGCACGGTGACGGGAATCGTCTCTCGACTCATCTGTTATTAAGACTAGAGCGTATATTATTTATAATTAGCTATCTACTACCCTATGTTGTTAACATTGACATCCGAAGAAGCCCGTAAACACGAGTCGCTCGACGTAGCGATTGTCGGGGCAGGTGCCGCAGGCGTCGGTCTTGGGGCCGTCCTCGCGGATCTGGGTCTCGGCTCCTACGCCATCCTCGAGCGAGGCGAAGTCGGGGCGGCGTTCCTACAGTGGCCAGAAGAAATGCGCCTCATCACGCCATCGTTTCCTAGCAACAGCTTCGGCTGCCGCGACCTCAACGCCGTCACCACTAACACCTCGCCCGCATTTGCGCTCGAAGAGTATCCTGACAAGAACATGTTCCTCGAGGACTTGTCCTACTGCGAATCCGACATGTGCGACTGCTAATCATGACACGAGATACTCCGCAGAAAGATAGTGGGATCGATCAGCTGAACGATTCGAGAGACGACCGACACGTCTGCCGCATGACGGGACGCGAACAAGGTCTCGTCGGTAAGTACGACATCTGGCTCTGCCGACAATCGTTTCGGGAGCTGGCTCCGAAGATGGGGTTCAAAAAATATGACTGACGCACGGAACTTCCCTGACAACGTCCCATCGACCGAGAACGACGGGAAGGAATCTGTCGTGGTCGTCGGCAAGGAGAATGTCGGGAAGTCGGAACTCGTCGCTGGACTCTCCGGGACGATGCCGACAACCGGAAACGTCCGTGGGACGACCGTCGACGTCGAGCGATACGAGTCTGACGAGTCAGGTGACGTACTAGATATTCGATATATCTACAACCGAAGAATGAATCCTTTCAGCAGGTGGAGACCGCAAGAGCCGACGACGCAGTCGGGTGACAGAGGATCATCCGTGGAATCCAGTGAGGTTCCAAGCATCATCTGAACTTTCGGAGGAATCGAATTTGGGAGCGCTAATCAGCACGAAGGCACTTACCCCCTCACCGTTCCTGATCTGCCTCGTTGCCTCGGGCGCAATCCAGACAGCATCTCCTTCTTCAACAGGAACCGATTCTTGATCAACTCGAACTTCGGCAGTCCCACTGACCAACACGTAGACTTCCTCGTGCTCGTCATCGACGTGGTCGTGTGGTTCGCTGTTCCATTCTGGTGGACATCGGGAGAAGGTTACGCCGACCTGTCGACAGCCGAGCGGTTCACTCAGGAAATGCTTCGCATCTGAAACCTGTTCGACGTCCTCGCAATTCACCTTCCGATAGCTCATACCAGAAGTTCCGAGATGAAAGTATTAATGCTCTATGTCGAATTGGCTATTATTGATAATAGTGATAGCAATAATAACATTCGCTTTTCTAGTAGTCCGAGATCGTCGTGTAGACGAGCAGTATCTAAATCCGCGGGTAGCGCCACAGAACAGACGTTTCCGCGGCCACTTTTGTCGAACCAATCTTATCGAGAATTAATGGCGGAGTCACTGGACCCGCTTTCTGACCGTGCCTGCCGGATGACCGACGCCTACAACACAGGAATCGAAATCACTGAACAGTTGCGAGAAGGTGACTCCCTGCTATTGAGCGTTGCAGATAGTTCAATCCAGACAGAATACCTCAACGATAGCTATCCAGAGTGGCATCCTGCTCCACACTCCTTTCTCGGGATGGTTCGGCTCCTCATCTACCGAGAGGCCACAGGTGAGAGCTATCAAGCGCTGGCTCGGTATCAAGAACTCGCCGAGCCACTCGATTTGGAACACATCCCCGATGAATCCGTGTTGTCCCGAACGTGGCGGAAACGCTTCGACGACGGCGTTCGGGAGTTCGTCCAGATTGCTTCGCACTTCGTCATTAAACAATCTCACGACCGCGAGTTTTCAGCTCCCGCTGTCCGGCCGAAAGCAGAGATCGTCGACGAAGTGGACCCCTCCACTGATGATGAGACGGCTGGGTGTGAATTCTCCGACAAGCAAATCTACCGGACGACTCGACTCACTCGTTATCACGGCTTCGATGAGTTTGATTCCGGTCGCGCTGCGAACACGACCTACGAAGACACGCAGTTCTTCGAATTGCAGACGTTCATGGGAATGGTCAACTGCGGGACGCCGCAAGGAGCGGCTCGGTTTCAGTATCGACACGGCTCGGACAGCAGTCCACACGGCGATACGTATCTTAGAACGATCAAACAGTTTGCGCCAGGGGAACTGATCGATGGATTCGATAGAGTGGCCGATCGGCTGCTTTCGGTTATCAAATCCGAAGCATCGTTCCGTCGGCCGGTGACAGCTGCGATCGACATCACGACTATCCCCTATTACGGGGATGTCGAAGGGATGTCGATGGTCAGCGGTACGAAGGATAGAGACAGTCGGGCCTTCAAGTTCGCAACGCTCTCGATCATCGGACAGAATATCCCGCTCGTTCTTGCCGTGGAACCGGTTCGAGAAAGTTCTGGATGGGACGACAACCCGTCGAATCAGATCCATCGTACTGTTCGGCGACTCGTTCGACGAGCGAAAAGACACGTTCCGATCGAGACAGTACTCTGTGACCGAGAGTTCGATTCGATACAAGTGTTCCAGACGCTCTCAAACCTCGATGTGAATTACCTCATTCCCAAGCGGATCTCCAGCTCTGAACGGGATATACTCAAACAAATGGAGGAAGACGACCAAGAGGTGGCTGTTGAGTCGGCTTCTGTCCATGTGGAATCTGGATCGCATCCAATGCGGCTCCTGTACGTGCCCTCGACGAGTGGGGAGGGAACGGCTGTCTTCGCGACGAATCTTCGAGTCGGTCCCGAGGAAGCCGAGACGTTCTGTCAGCGCTACAGCCGCCGGTGGCAGATCGAGAGTGAGTACAAATCGATCAAGGGCGACTTTCTCGCGAAGACCTCCTCGAAAGATTACCGTGTTCGCCTATTCTACTTCGTGTTCGCGGTCCTCTTGTACAATATCTGGCGGCTCACCGACTTCCTGCTGAAAGCGGGTGTGGAAGGTGAGATGGACTACGCACCAGTGTTGACTGCGGGTGAATGTGTTGAACTCGTTGCCTCGGCGTTGATCCCGCACGACTAATCGGCTGAGCTCTCGCTGAGTCTGCCGTTCGGGAGTGGCAACCCTATTCAGGAGCGCTAAAATCCATACAATTTCTTACGATTTCTCGGTAGTTCGACCAGTAGGATTCAAAATCGGTGCTTGAGTGGTGATGATGACCACGAATAGATAGTTATTCAACCCAAGACTGGCTTATCCTCCGAAACTGTGGAGAGCGAAAAATAGCGATTCCGTATTGCGACATACACTATACAAACAGACGAAATGAGGTGTCTCCCGCAAACACTCCACTATCGAAGTGTATCTTCGGCGGTCTGACCCCCTGATTCAGGACGACAAGAACGGCTTCTCGCAGGTGTAAGCGTGGTGGATACTGGGTTTCCGGTGAGGGTATGGTCAGATTCCGGGATAAGAAAGACTATCCCGAGCAGTGGACCCACACAACGATATCCGAGCTAGTGGTGGTCTAAATTGAGTAACCTATCAGCACTGCCGGTCGATCCACTGACACCACTTCTCGAAGTCTTCCCCTCCGGACTGGTCTGAGATGTTACGTAGTGTTCCAGTTCGGATCCGATCGTGTTGCGGGACGGAGACGACACGGACATCGTCGTCGTTTGTCGGGTGCTCGTATCGAAGCTTGACGTGGCTGCCGGTCCGATCAACGATAGCAAAACGATTCTTCGAGAGTGCTTTGACAGCATCGCGTCCAGAAAAATCAGGCGCTCCCCTCCGACTTACTGCATGAACTCGGGGAGGCCATCGTGCTCGTCGCGAGCCTGCTGGACTTCATCAGGATCGATACCAAGTTCCTCAAGCACTTCTTTTTCCTCCTCCCAATTGTCGACCGAGTCACCAGTTTCTCCCTTGTGAAGTGCGACTGCCTCGTCAAGATTGTCGAGGGCATCTTGCCGTGTCTCACCCTGGCTTGCGACACCAGTCGCCTCGTCACGGGCGACCCACCAGCCGTCGTCCGCCTGGGTGAGCGTAATCGTTCGCCCACTCCGGACGTCGTCGTTCGTACTCGTTTCGGTGCTCATTATCACCATGTTACCTGAGCGGCGTGATAACCATTCGGCCGTTGAGCGGCATTCGGCACAGAATCGACTCAACAACCGAGACGTATGCGTACCCTGTAGTTGATGTCAGTCACGTTCGCAGGAGGTCTATCTGAAACAGATTAGCCAAAATGTCTTGAATACTGACTCCATCACCTCCAGGTCCTGTGGTTTCAGCCTTAACCAACACCCGGCAGTTCTACCACCGGTCGTTGGTTAAGACTGAGCAGAGCGGCTTTCCCGGGCCACATGGATCAGTGTGTATGGGCGATATCTTCCGCGTCAACTGCCCGGGCTGTGGACAAGAGAAGGGCCCAATCACGATACACCCCGGCACCGTCGGCATTCACTGCTCATGCGGGATCACCGCAACTGTGGACATCAGCGCGCAAGAAATCGATGAATGGTGGGAGCGGGAAGACTGACCTACCCGAGGTCGACGCTACGTTTATTCTTCACACTGGGTAAAACGTGGTATGAGCCGTGAATCCTCCGACGCCGACATGATCTCGGACGAGGAGTTCACCGAACTGCTCGCCGATGCTGAGGGGACGACGCCCCTAGAGATCGAGCGCGGCGCTGCTAAACTCGATATCGTACCGCCTGAAAGGGCGACCATCGTCGACGTTGACAAGGCACAACTACCAGATGATGAGGGTAGAGGCGACAAAATCCACGACCAGTGAACAATTATCGAAATCGACTGTTACGCATCTTCTAACTCGTCGGCGTCGACCTCGCCTCCGAGATACTCTCGGCCGAGATCAGATAGTTGGTAATATCCGTCGTTGTCCTTCACTAAGAGTCCTTTATCAGCTAATTCTGGCAACCGTCCCCGTACTGTAGAGTACCCGATGTTGTGGCCGTGCCGATTTAAATTCCGATAAAGAGGCTTCGGGGCAAGTTCTAGATCGTAGTCGTTGAGAAACTCCAAGATGACTAGATCAGTCATCGTCATCCACCCCGGAGTAGGCCGCATTTTCGCTACATCTAATGGGACCTTTGTTAGTTACGCTGGTTGTGTTCCCTGAATAGCCCATTTGAGCCAATAAATAGCCCATATAGGCTAATACTTAATATATTAGAGCTCTCACGCTATACTCACGGACCCAGTCGGCCGTTGATGACAACGCGCTGTGCGCAAAAAGACGCTGGCCAATCTGCGCCAATAGTTGGCCATGGGGTCCGTGGATACGCACGAACCCATGTATACCAGTTCAACGCGGGGGCTTGTGACTCTCGTCAAGGACATAGAATCAATTTTGACTGACAAGTACCCGGCAGCACCCCCGACGATAGTATGGGTCGACCACGTGAGCCACAATCCGTTCAACTACCAGAACGACGGTCACCAACCAGACAATTCGTTCGCAATCAACAACATAAAATCAACCATGACGATACCGCATCCGCCGAAGGCCGCGTCGCCTCGCAACCTACCGAGTCTGCTCCCGACAGACGGTACATCCCAATGAGCCGCCCAGCAATCGATCTTGAAACTGACGTCATCCGTGACCGTCCGCTAACCCAGGAAGAGGCAAAGATTCAGGTGGCGCTCTGTGATGACGACCCATCACAACTCATGCTTAGTGTCGGCGGGAACTGGGGTGTCACCTTCGCCGAACTCACTCCAACGGAAGCCCGTGCGATCGCAACAGCGCTTGAACATACGGCCGTGCGCGCTGCCGCTGCCACGGGGGTTTCAACTGATGAGTGATTTCTTCGATGAGCTCTCTGATGAACTCGACGCGCTCGGCGACCGCGACAAGCCAATCGACGATAGCCTCGAGCACGACCCGACGAGCGGCCGCTGGCTTGAACGCGAGACCGCTGAAGCCTTCGAGCGGTGGGGCTACCGGACAATGCGGAACGAGTACCTATTCGGGCTCGAGACGGACGTCGTCGCCCGCAGAGAAACGCTCCAGAACGACCCGGCTGATTACCTCGTCGCCGAGTGTAAAGACTGGCACACGAAACTCGTCGAGCGGCAAGCAGTCGCCGACATCTCTCACCGAGCGCTGCTCGCGCGGGCGATGCCTGTCCTCATTGTTGCGTGGGGCGTCACGAACCGGGCGTGGGCGCTTGCTCAGATGCTTGATGTCCGGATCCTCACGCTTGAGGATCTCTCTGCAGACTCACTGCCCCCGCTTACTGAACACCGGCCGCCGCGGGGAACGCTTCGTACGCGGCGAGAACCCTCCGTGCGTGAGTTCAGAAGGCCGCTGCCACCCATCCTCATGCGGCAGTCCACCCGCGATGTCGAAGCGCCCGTATTCTATGCCAGTAGCAACAGCCCGTGTTACGTGCCAGATCGCGACGGCAACGATGCGTACGTCCCGGCCGCGGATGCCGAGTACGACTTCAACGGCTCACGCTAGCAACATCGTCGTAGAGTGGGGTGGCACAGAAAGGATATTTTCCACCAAATCACAAAGAACAGTTCAAGAACGTAACCAGGCGTTCTAGGCGATCTTACGTTGCTTATATCGAATCGACTAGGCGGTTCTATGACTCGCTCGATTCCAATCATCAGCTATCGAACCCCTCTCCTTCTTCGTGTTTGATGGCACCCCTACGCGTGTTCGATAATATCTCCGAGCTCAAACAGTTGTATGTTATCGCGTTCGGACACAGCTTCCTGAACAGACTGTGTCACACCATTCCGGGTGAATAAGGCGTACTCAGTGACCCGCTCATCGCCGCCCGGCGTCCAGCGTATCTCGGCGGCATGGTCTTCAAGCGAGGCGAGAGCTCCGTAGTCAAGCGGTGCGTTCGTGAACTTACATTCCCCCACGACCATCGTCCCGTCCGTGGTGAATCCGACGACGTCAACCTCGTGTTCCTTGTACCACCATCGCCCGAGATCCAGGAACGTTTCGTCGGGGTAGAGGCCAGGGAGTGCGTCTTGACAAAGTCTCTCGAATTCGTGACTCACAAAATCCGGAAGTTCCGGCTCAATGACCGCGTCGTAGGCATTCTCCCCGAGCCGTTCGTATCGATCTTCCTTGCCGTAGACGAAACGGAACCAGAACCGGAACAGGGGATCGAGGATTCGATAGCGTCCCCGGCGTGACTTCGCCTTCTCTTCAGTGATCGGAACCTCCCGCTCGATGAGACGCAGACGCTCTAACTTCTGTGTGTACGTCGATATCTGCTTCCCATCGATTCCTATCGCTTGAGCAATCTCGTTCGACGTTGTCTTTCCAGCAGCGATGGCGGTAAGGATCGCAAAGTATCGATTCGGGTCCGTGAGTTCGGTGCGGAGCACGTACTCTGGTTCGTTATGGAGATATCCCTTCTGGGAGAGCACTTCCTCGGTGAGAACTGTTCCGAGGTTCTGTCCGAGATTGACGCCATCGAGATAGTACGGAACGCCACCGAAGATCCCCCACGCGAAAATCCGTTCTTCGGGTGAATACTCGTCCGGAACGAACTCCTGTGCGGCAGCGAAATCGAGGGGCCGAAGGTCGAGTCGTTCCGTGAATCGTCCGTACAGTGGACTGTTTCCGAGAAGCGTCGCTTCCTCCATCATGCTGATCGATGATCCGACCAGCACGAGCGTCCCCGACGTGTTCTGGAGCCGCTGGTCCCACAGTCGCTGAATGACCGAGGGAAGGCTCTCGTCGGCGTCGATGAGATAGGGGAACTCGTCGAGAACCACAATTGCGTCCTGATCTCCCAGATATCCGAGCAGCGGTTCCCAGTTCTGTTTGATTTGTGTGATCCCCGGGAACGATTCGGAGGCGACATCGACGAACTCGTCAAGTTGTATTTGGGAAGTGGTCTCCGTGGCCTGATAGACGACTGCGTCGTCACGGTCGGAGAGCGAGTGCTGGACGAGTTGTGTCTTCCCGAGACGTCGCCGACCGAAAACCACGACCATCTCGGCGTCGTCGGATTCGTAGCATCCGCGTAGCCGAGAGAGTTCATCATCCCGATCCACGAAGTGGTCCATACATCCTCTCCGTCTGGATGAAGAATAATACTTCCGAATAGCCTATCTCAAAATAGGCTAATTTCAGATTGTCTATTACTCATACCTATAGGCCTCCTCGATCTAGAAAGAACGCTCTGATCAATCGATATATCCCCTGTACTGAGCGATCCACGAGTTAGTCAACGAGGTGTATGAGCTGTTCTATGACACCATCGGGAATTTGGCGATCTCAGTGGTTCCGGTGACCGACAATCTGGGCTGTCGAGCGCGCCATAGCAGTAGTGGCCAGTTTGGAACAATATTAGAATACTATCAGATTATTAAGTTGTTTCCTGTCGTCCCCTGTGAAAAATCGGCTTTGCGGAATGCGTGTAGCGTTTCCAGACCAGTAAGCCTGAACCCAGCCGGGTCACCGAGGTGATACGGGAGTTCGTGATTAAGCGCAACCCAGAAATTATAAAACAACTGCGCAGCACCGAAGTAGACTGTTCGAGCCAGTCGGTTCGACGAGCGACACTGCCCCTGAAAGGTATGCTTGAGCTGGCGAATGGCCGTCTCAATCTTCCATCGGTTTCGATACTGATAGCTTAGACCCTCGATGTCCCGTTCGTCGACGTCAAGATCTGTAATCCAGACCGTATGTGTGTCACTGTCGCCATTTTCCGCATCAGTATCTGTATCAGGTGTTGTCTCGGCCGGAGGCATGCGATTCGCATATCCATCGAGTATCATTGTCGAGTCTGTCTCGGAGTCAGCAGCTTTTGAGCCACTCTTCCCGGAGGCATCCTCCCATGAGGTACGATCGGGGCCGCGGGTGAGTTTCGTGTTCGGTGTGGTTTGCTCTTGCCCAACTTCCTCTTCGGGGATTGGAGCGATAAGTGCGTTAAACGTCTGCGACTCCGCATTAAACGCGGTGAATGTGAGGCCCGTGACTTTGTCTGGCTCTCCAGGAACGGCACGTTTCGCCATATTGGAGTACGCCTTATTCTCTGGAGCCTGTATCATCCAGCGTAAGTCGTGTTCTCGGCACTTCGTGACGATATCTGCTTGGGACAACTGGCTGTCCATGTAGATGCGTCCGAACTCAAACGAATCGGTTTCACGAAGGTAACGTACCATCCGATCGAGGGCCTCGGCTTTTTCGCTTCGATCTTTGATAGGAGTGACACCTAAAATATAGTTTTGACCCGGTGAAACGGTCGACAAAACAGCATAGTGCCAAAATTCTGTAGTATTATCTTTTTTGATGGATCCAGTTACCCATCTGTTTTCTTTTCCATACCAGCCAACAGTTGTGAGGTCAAAAGCTAGGTGGATCGGCGAGGATAACGCCAGTGTGTCCCGTTTAAGTAGGCGACACGTCGCGTCGATAAATTTTCGTTCGAGGTCCTCTACTTCGTACCCCCCGGGCGTACCTGGACGTGGGATGTACTCTGACAGCGTTGATGCCGAGGGGGTGTTATACGGAGAGAGCCAATCAAGCAGTTCGGCTCCGTTTTTTGCGGCACATTGCTCGATAGCTAGATGCGCGAACAACCGGTAGACATCCCCAATCGAGTACTGGTAGTTGGGGGCAAAGCGATCACGATCGAACCGGAGACAAGGGGCAACCAGAGCAATATATTTAGCGAGGATTTGACTTGCCTGATCCAGCTTTTCATCCATGCTAACTGTCCACTCTTCATCGTTTTCCAAGTAATAGGCGCGTGGCTTCGAGGGGTATACAGGAGCCCGATCGAAGGAGCGCCCCCGAGTGGTCAACGCATAGAGCGCTGCGTTGTGACTGTAGCGTGCAGCCGTAGAGAGAAATTCGGCGTCGAAATCGCTGATAGCCCCTGAAAGTGTCGAATAGCTTGTCCCATCGCGGGGGGTGAAGCCGGCTTCACGCGCAACCGGACCCCCCTGTTCGAGGATGGCCTCGAGTTCACGGTACCCACCAACGAACTCCTTCAAGATACCGGCACGGTACATCCGTTGTGTGCGCTGATCTAACGCGTCCTAATCAGCAATCTCGTCACACGCAGGGGCTATTCGTAACTCAAAATGCCGCAGAGCCCAGAGGTATTTCTCGGTCTCTTCGTCGTATTCGATTTCACCGCCAAGCTCCACGGTTTGGTTTTTTGCGTCCCATCGGTCAACATCATAGGTGGGCGACAGGGATACCGAAGAGAGTGGATCAAAACCCGGCTCGACGCCGTCGAATGTGGGTGGCAACTCGTCACCGCAGGAATCTGTGCGCTCAAACGCCATTAGGGAACGCGTCTTACCCAGGTTTATTATACAATTCGGTTATGTTTCACCAGAACTGACAAACATGCGATAGAACTCAAACATAGCGATAAATCGGACAGTACTGCTATTACGGCTACGGATGTACGATCGTCTCGACCAGACAGAAGATCCCGACCGCGGCGGAGTTCACAGAGAGTAAACAAGCGACAGAGGAGACAGCGATGCGCGTCACACGTGACGCGATCGCCGTCGCCAAGCCGATCTGGATGATCGGTCACAGCGCCTACGATACGCTTGACTGGCACGACCACCTGCTGGCCGCAGGGGTCGTACCAGTCGCTCCGTACAACGCGCGAAACGCCGACGACCGAAAGGTTCGAAAACGCGATTCAGGCGTCCGCTGATCTCGCTCAACACATCGCCTCGCAGGAGTTCGGATTCGATGGAACAACATCCAAAGGCGCGATTCGAGCACTTGATCGTGAGGGCGTCATCGACGAAGAGACAGCCGACACGCTCGTTGCCACGATCGGCTTTCGGAAATTCGAATGAACGTAGATAAAGAGACCATCCAAGACCGATGTACCGATCCCGTGTTTGAGCGGGGGCAAACCTATCGCAGAGAGGGACGGATACAACAACTTGATCGGTTCGACGATCTCGTGACGGCGGTTGTCCTTGGGTCGAACCCGTACGACGTGACTGTCAAATTCGGTGGCCGAAGCCTCGAGACTCAGTGTACATGTCCATACGACGGCCAAGGCGACTGCAAACACGTCGTCGCGGTGCTACTCACTATCGCAGACAACCCACCAGAGGACGAGAGCGAGTGTATCGAAGCCGTTCTGGCGGACGTACCCGTCGAGGAGTTGCGTGCGTTCGTTCTCGATACACTCGCCACACACAGCACGGTCCGCGAACAGTTTCTTGCCCAGTTCGGTGACGAGCAGAAATCGGTCGATGAGTACCGCGAGGAGATCGGAGGCTTGTTCGAGCAACACGCCGATCCGGTCGTGTTCGAAGCGATCGACTTCTCCCGGTTCTTCGAGGTTGCTGAACAGTACCGTGAGCGTGATCGATACCTCGCCGCTGCGACCGTCTATCAAGCGATATTCGAAGAAGTCGATGAAAACTTCACCAAGATCGACGGTTCCTACGACCACTACGCACAGACGCTCCAGACAGCTCTCGATGGATATCTCGACTGTGTCTTGGCGACTGATCCCAGTCCCGAGGATTTCGAGACGTATGCAGGTGTTTTGGAAACCCGAGCAGCAACAGAGTCAGCAATCAACAGCGAGCAGTTCCGGCGAGCACTCGACGATCTCGAAGGCAGATATCGCGAATAGACGACCACAATCTCAAAACAGTGACTCCAGTTCCCCATCGCTATCCATCAACTCCGAGAAACGGACCTCACTCTCGTCAGTGATCTCCCCGAGATTCTGTTGTGCTTCGATTGCGACCTGTTGGAGCTCTTTCACTCGTGGGACGTTCGTCACGCCGCCGAGCAGTACGAGCGCTGCGACCGTCCCTTCTCCACGCCGCGGATAGTCACCACCTCGGACCTCCATCGAGCCGGTCTGTTCTTCGAGCCACTTGCGACCGTGCTCGATTCCTTTCCGGTTGAGATACTCTGGTGGGCCGGCAACCACAAGCAGCGCTCGCTCCGTGCCCTTCACCTCACAGGGTAAGGTGAGCCGACCGAGAGTCGCCTTCCGGGGCTGTGTTGAATCGCTGTAAGGCGTAGAGATTCACTGTTTGACGAAGCGCTTGATGTTATAGACGACACACATCAGCGCGATTTCGCGGAACTCACGGAACCATGTCTGCGCTCGCACGGCGAAGCCGAGCGAGCGCTTCACAGCCGAGTTCACGGTTTCGGTCATAGAGCGCTGATTGTAGCTGTTATCGTCAATTCTGGCGTTGTGTGCGTGGTCGTACGGAGCGAAGATACGGTGTTTGATCAGCGGTCTGATCCCGAGCTCACGTAATCCTTCACGAAGCGATTGCTTGTCATAGCCTTTATCGGCCGCGAGAGACCGCAGATCGCCCGCGTTCCGGCGGGCGATCTGCTCAGCAAGGTCTGCGTCGCTTCCGTCTCGATTCGTTGAGCAGTGAACGTCAAGGACGGCTTGAGACGCTGTATCGACGAGCTTCGTGACTTTGAGTTTTTGAACGCGGTAGCTGATTCGCTGGCAGTAGTGGCGGCTGGCTGGTGAGCGGTCGTAGAACGTGGCGTCGATCGCGGCGTGTTCAGAGAGATCGTGCAGCTGCGCCGACTGGCGCAGCAGCACTCGACAGACGCTCATACTGATCCGGTCGAACGCCTTACACAACGTGGACGGCGCGGGGAGATCGGCCGCGTTGAGGCCGATCTCCCCAGTTATTTGTGGCATCTCTTTGAGTAAGTCGATCGTCATGCGGTACGATGAATAGAGGTAAATCCGCAGACAGTGAAGGGAAACGAGTGCATAGTCGGCGAATCCGCCGCCACCTTCCGGGGCGGCGGATTCGCCTCCATCGCNGAGGTAAATCCGCAGACAGTGAAGGGAAACGAGTGCATAGTCGGCGAATCCGCCGCCACCTTCCGGGGCGGCGGATTCGCCTCCATCGCCAGTAACTCTTTGAGCAACCGGGACAACTTCCCCGATGAAGCGGGAGATTTGCGTCATAGACAACCGCATTCTCCCGCTTCAACTCCTTTGATTTAGCGGCCTACCTCGCTGCTGTATGGCGATTCAACACAGCCCCTTCCGGACAAGACTCGTGATCCGGTTGGTCGCCTCTGTACTGTCGATCCCAGCATTCGAATCGCCACGGAGTCGCGAGAGCAACCCCTTCCGCTCTGGTTCGTCCACCTCGACGTCGGCATAGCCTAGCGAGGATATCCCGCCGCCTTTGAGCGTGTTAATGATCTCCGAGGAGTCGACCACACTCTCGGCGATGTCGCTTCCTTCGGTTATCTCGCCCGCACTGAAGAGAACGCCAAACCGCTGGACCAGCTCCTCGTTGATCGCATCGAACCCTTCCTCAACGGATTCACCCGAACTGCGCCACGCGTCGTTGTCGAACAGCATGAGGTTGTCCACCTCACCGACGAACGTCTTGAGCGACCGAGCGGCGTTCAGCGTGTAGATCCCACCCTCGTTGCTGCCAGGCAGAATACCGAGTCCGTACACGGGTTCGGTGTAGATCCGCCTGAGGTTCTTGGCGATCACGGGTGCTCCTCCCGACCTCGTCCCGCCACCAAGTCCCGCAACGACGAGGAACGCATCGATCTCGTGGACTGGCACCGAGTCGAGTGCGCCCTGAACCTCGTCGATGTCTTCTTCGGCCACCTCTGCGCCGAGTTCGTTATCTGCGCCCACACCGTGGCCCTTCACTCGCGATTGCCCGATCAGGATCCGACGGTCTTTCGAGAGGTGGTCGATTCCCTGGAGATCGGCTTTCGCCGTGTTGACAGCGATCGCTCCACGAACGATATCTGCGCCTGTCCGTGCGTCATAGGCTAGGAACTCGTCGACCACCTTCCCACCCGCCTGTCCGACCCCGACCAATGCGAGTTTCATGTGAACACACCACGTGTGGATACGCAGGTCGGACTCATAAAGGTTAGAAGATCGAAAATAATGGGTTGAGAGGGTCGTCTCAGACGGTGCGTCGATAGTAATATCTGAAACACTGGAAAAACGGTTCCATGGCCATCTCTCATGTGTTGGGACTGTAGCTAACATCGTTAGCGTTGAGTGGAAGTCCAACACAAAACACCAAACCGCCACCGTTCTCCATCGGCGGCCCGACCGACACATCCGGCGTAGATTCTTAACCAACACATCCAACGTATCCCCCGGTTTGTTGGTTAAGACTGGCATTCTCCGGTAACTTCAGGTCCTATCACACACCGAGCACACCAGCGACGGCGCCACCAGCCCCAACTGCGGCCACGACGACAGCGACGCCGACGACCAAGAGCGCGTAGTTCGCGATCGGATTCGCTGCCTTCACGATGTCGAGCGAGTACGACGCGGAAGACATCGGCTTGAAAGGCCGGACCCCCATTGGCGTGAGGACATCGTCAAGGAGGTGCCCGACGATCGTCGCGACGCCAACGGCGCACCGACCAAGCTGAACAGGGCAACTCCAGCCACACCGACAGACGAGCCGAGAGCCGCCCCGATAGCAGCGTACACAGCTCCGACGAGGAGGGCGAACCACACGGTGTGTGTCGGACCACGATGTGAGATGAACGGCACCCGCTGGTCCCAATCTGGAATCATGGCACCGGCAACAGCGACGGCTGCGCCGCCGACGGCAAGCTCGACAACACCGAGTGCAGTGAGTACAAACCCAACAGGGGCGTACGCAACGAGCGACGTCCCGTAGTGACCAGCTCGATACACAGGTGAGCATGAGGCAGTGAACGCTCTTCAGTCGTTTGCCCCTTCGCGACGACTTCTCTCGCCACCATGGCCGCGGATGAAATGAACAAACGATGGCCGTCCATCTTTCGTCATCAGATTCAACAAAGCAAAATCCTGATAACTGCTATAGTGCTCACCTGACACGGCCCTCAGGCCTCTGCCAAGGCAAACGGATACACTGGCCCACTCCCGGCGTCACGAAGCACAAACGCCGCTTCAGTAAATGCCCAGCGTGAGTCGACAAGATCGTTGACAATCAACACCGGACCGGCCCGAACACCATCAGTAGCTGTCATCGTGTCTTCGACGTTCCATCGCTTCTGATACGAGTTGGCCAACTCCTCGCGGGGTTGTACCGCATCAGTTTGCTCTAGCGCCTCGATATACGGGAGCTCTAGGGTCGCTGCGATCTGCTCGGCAAGCGCTGTGACTTGACCAGTCTCGTCCCACAGCGGAATCGACGTCACCCACGCCGGCGCAGGCGACGGCCCCCACTCGTCGAACAGTTCAACGGCAGCCGAGACAAGCTCCGCACTATACTGGCCAGTATCTCGTTGCTCACTGACACGCGCTCCCCAGCCAGGATCATCCAACGTTGCCAACACACGGCCATCCTCCATGTTGCGGTCATCATCGATCACGGAGCGGCCACCATCCTGCTTCGGCAAGTAGTATCGCGAGGAGATCTCATTCGTTGAGGTGCCCTTGTAGTGGTCAACCGCCACATCGATCAACTCTCGCTTCTCGACAGCCGATGGAACAAATTCACCAACACAGTTGGCACAGTGTCCGCAGTCCTCCTCAAGTGACCCGTCTAACTCATCGTCGATGAACCGCGTGAGACACGTATCGGTCGTCGCAAACCTTTGGATTCGATCCAGCTCATCCCATCGATGCTGCGTGACTGACTCAATACGTTCGTGATCATAGGACCAGTCTTTGGCTGTCCGCTCGTAGCCGTTCTCGCCTTTAAAAATGGCATTCTCGACTCGCAAGATGTTGAGACAGGTATCTACAGCACCCCAGCCGACGTTGACGTGTTTGAGCAGTTCGTATTTGTGGAGTTGAGTGTCGCTGGTCTCGATTGTCTTAAGCAGCGCCTGGAAGGCCTCCGGTTCGGGGAAGGCCTGTTCGATGAAGTACTCAGCCACCTCATCATCACTCTCGCCGCTCAGCATGATTGCCTCTGCTTCATCGAGCGCCCGCCCAGCCCGCCCGATCTCCTGATAGTATCGGATGAGGTTCGGTGGCCGTTGGAAGTGGATCACCCACCCTAAATCGGGCTTGTTGAATCCCATCCCGAGTGCGTTCGTTGCGACAAGCGCGTCGACGTCATTTGCCATCAACTGGGATTCAAGCTCTCGTCGGCGGTCGCCGTCGAGGCGGCCATAGTATGGCTCCACATCGTGACCGAATTGCTGGAGCCACTCAGCCACGAGTTCGACTTCATCAGTCGTCAGACAGTAGATGATGCCCGAGCCATCGAAGGAA
The DNA here is from genome assembly GCF_000337355.1 of Halorubrum kocurii JCM 14978. GTDB lineage: Archaea > Halobacteriota > Halobacteria > Halobacteriales > Haloferacaceae > Halorubrum > Halorubrum kocurii. Next base: position 48,588 of record NZ_AOJH01000012.1, read on the forward strand.
CCAAGATTTTCAGCAAGCCAAGCGAGACGCTCAGCCTTCGAATCCATCTCAATGGTCTGGATCCGAAGTGAGTCGCGAACCAACTCCCCGCGAATCGCATCGAGGTCCGGCACCTGCGTCGTGATATCATCGACGACGCGGTCGTTGGCGGTGGCCGTCGTTGCCGCCACCGGAATATGTGCCGGCAACTCGTTGAGAATGCGACGGATCCGACGGTAGTCAGGCCGAAAATCATGGCCCCAATCAGAGATACAGTGGGCCTCGTCGACGACAAGCAGCCCGAACTCCTCGTCCATTTCCAAGAGGATCTCCTGTTGGAACTGCGAATTTGCGAGTCGCTCTGGTGAGATGAGGAGGACATCACACTCCCCCTCAACGACCGCAGTCTTTGCCTCGTCCCAGTCGTCGGTGTTGTTGGAGTTGATTGTCCACGCAGAGAGCCCCAACTGATTTTCCGCGTCTTGGACTTGGTTGTGCATCAACGACAACAGCGGGCTCACGATGAGTGTTGGACCAGCACCTTGCTCTCGGCGAAGCTTGGTAGCCGTGAAGTAAACCGTACTCTTGCCCCACCCCGTCCGCTGGACTAACAACAGCCGATCGTTGTCATTGACGAGCCGATCGATCGCCTCCCACTGTTGTGATCGAAACTCCGCGTCAGGACCGATACTTCGTTCCAGCAGTTCCTGTGCTCGGGCTTTCGGCACTCGATCCGTGTCGTCTGGCTGTGCTTGCTGAGCGGTTGGCTCTTCAACCGAATGCCCAGTAGAATCAGTTGCCGGTGTTTCAAGATCTGTATGGCTGGTAGGCTCGTCAAATTGTTCCGAGTCCTCTTCAGTCCCGTCATCAGAGTCAGTAGTCTGGGTCTCGCCAGTCTCTTCAGTCGCGAGATCTTGTCCCTGAGTCGCCGTTTCATCCGACTCAGTCCAGTCTTCAACAGCCGCACGGAGGGATGGCGCCACGCGATCACCAACATACTGGGCCGCAGTGAGCGCGTCAACAGATGCGTCGGTGACAGCAGCTGGCGTCTCGAAGCCTTCCTTACCCAGCATGTGGTAGTACCTGATCGAGTAGCCACCGTCTTGAAGCGCTTCAGCAAGCGGCGATGGCGTGAACCACTCAATAAGCGATCCGACGGCTTCCTCTGGTGGCACCCCGACAGGTGCGAGGTCACCATACGCTGAAGCAACCTCATTGCGGGGCACATCCAGCCCGTCTGCGAGGTTTGCTAGTAGCGTTCCCTCGCTCTCATACGCTTCATTCGCTACCGCCCAAATACAACGGCAGGTCCGTTCTCCAAGCTCCGTTGAGCGTGTCAGGGTAACGAGCGACGCTGCGACGATCTCGTCGACACGCTCATAGCCAGCCTCCGAGAGTGCTGTCGCACGCGTGGAACCGACGCCAGGAAGGTCCGTCAGCTCTGTTGGTTGATCTGTCGAGTCGTCAGTATCGACTGTTTCAGCGCGCTCATCAATCATCGCTGTACGGAACTCGTAGGAGTGCTGGTATCCAAGAGCAGGCCACGAGTGCTCCGAGTCACTCTCACCACTGACATGGTGGATGACCTGACTTAGTGTGTCTTCGAACTCGCAGCCAGAAACTGGACACGAAACTAAGCCTGCCATCAATATCTCTACTGTCTGATGTGAGTAGACTGGCTTAGGTCTTGTTGTGTACAGAGAAAATTTCAATACTCAAAGTATTTCGAACAGGTCCTTGAGGGTCAATTAACCAGGGGTTCCAGGCATGTCACCACGACGGTACTGCGTCACAGATCGTAGTGCCGTTGAGTGTAATAAAGTACGCCAATCAAGTCGGGCGGTATCCTTCCCGTCAGTCAAGCCCGAGAGCAGCCGTGAGTTCCGTACTTGCCGCCTCGTGAATGCTCGTGCCGTGGCCGACGAGGATATGATCAGGATCCCACTCGGCGAGCTCCTGTGGTGACTCCTCAACCGCCGGGTGAATCCCGAGTGCGTCGCCGTCATCTCGGAATGACGAGAGTGTCCCGAGTGTCTCAGGGACGAGTAATGTCTTGCGTTCGGCGTTCCACAAAACGGCCTCTTCCCACTCGTCGTCCAGCCGGAGTTCGTGAACCTCGTACTCCGACCCAGAAAGTACCGACCCCGTAGCTTCTGCGTCCACGTCGAGTTTCTCGCGTGTGAGCGACATCTCCTCCGGAACGGAAACAGCGACATCGTGTCGACGCGCCACCGCCGTAGCGTCGCGTGTGTGTCTATCTTGGAGGACGGCGACACCGACCACGTCTCCCACCTCGCGGAGGTGCTCGTCAAGCCCCTCGACGTCGACCGGGTCGACAAGCCAGACACCGGCGTCCGTCGTGAGTGCGTGGCTCGCTCGACGCGCATCCTCCACAGGATAGGCGATCCAAGTAAACTACCCTACCCTACTTCGCTCACCCCATACGGGGTTCGCTCGTTGAGGGTAGGGCTTTGATGTGGACTCCCAGCAATCAGTCGCCAGCAAGGGGCTGGTGACTCTCGCCGTTCAACGTCACCAGAACGCAGAGCGTTCTGGTTGGCTCACGAGAGCTCTGCTCTCGTGAACGTCCCACCATTTACACGCACGTCTACTGGTGCGTCTCCGCTCCCCGACTTGGGCGAGGAACGGAGTCTGTGTTGTCGCTTTCGGGCATAGCGTAGCCCAATATTCTTCGCTGCATTGTAGTCTGCGTTGACCTCGTAGCCACACTTCTGGCAATAGAAGCGTTCGCCGTCACGGTTCGATTCGTGCGTGAACCCACAGTCCGTTCGAGAACAGCGTTGGGACGTGTGGTTCGGCTCAACTTGCTTCACGNGCCGTCACGGTTCGATTCGTGCGTGAACCCACAGTCCGTTCGAGAACAGCGTTGGGACGTGTGGTTCGGCTCAACTTGCTTCACGGAGACGCCCTGTTCGGGCGCTTTGTACTCGACGTACTCGTACAGGCGTCGGAACGCCCAGATGTGGTGCCACTTCGCCTGTGGAAGTTGCTCTCGGATATCGGTCAAGTCCTCAAGCACAATAACACCGCAATCGTGATCGACAGCTTCCGAGACGATTTCGTTGGCAACGGTGTGGATGTACTGTTTCCGCCACGCTTCTTCGCGCTTTCCGAGGCGAATCAGGGCGTTGTGCCCGGCTTGCGTCCCGCGCTGTTGCATCTCACCACGTCGCTTCTCGAACTCGCGGCACCAGTGATCGTAGTCGTCTCCCTGCCAGAACGTGCCGGTCGAAGCTACTGCGAGGCTGTTGACGCCGAGGTCGATACCAAGAACTGTTTGGTGCTCGGTATCTTCCGAAACCTCGGATTCGTCGGTATCGNAAGCTACTGCGAGGCTGTTGACGCCGAGGTCGATACCAAGAACTGTTTGGTGCTCGGTATCTTCCGAAACCTCGGATTCGTCGGTATCGCACTTTCGCGTCGTGATATGGAAGTAGAACTCGTTAGTCGCCTTGTCGTATTGCAGTGTGCTCGCCCGGAACTCGTAGTCCTCCGAGAGAACGTACTGTTCGTAGGGCGTCGGGCTGTCCGCCGGAAGTTCAAAGTCGCACTCGACGCGCCCGTTGACGGTCGAGAGAGACACACGGTCGCGGTAGAACGTCGCGCTTCGCTTGTCGTAGACCATGCTCCACGAGGTGAACTCTGGCTGGCTCACCCGCTTGCCCTGTTTCCACCGTTCGACGCATCCTTTCGTCGCTTGGACGGCACGACGGATCGCCTCTTGAACGAGGTTCGCAGTAAGATCAGTTTCCTCTCGCAGTTGTTCGTAGAGCGCGTCCCGTGCCGTCGAGTTCGCCGTAACGCAGTTGGCGTAGGAGTCGTCGTCCCAACAGAATTCAGCGGCACGATTCGCACAGTGAAAGAACTGTCGCGCGGATTCGTGGAGGTCGTCGTACCGCTCATCGGGAACGACGAGTTTGACCGGCGCAGTTCGACGCACCTCCATGTTTCAGACTACTATCTAACGGTACTTGTGCGTTGGGGAGTCAGGTAGCTACCGTCGTGCGGTTGCGTCGTGCGTTGTCGGTTTCCTCTCCGACCTACTCGCTCGCTGCTCTCGCTCCTTGAGGTCGGAGGCTCCACCTCGAATTATGCTGAATAGCCGACTCGTGTACACTTCAAAAATCTAATTACGAGAGAATAACAGCATTGAGGCGATGGTCCCCCAGAAAGCTCCTCCATCTACAGCGAACGCTACAGAACTGGCCAGTAACACAGATGAGAACGCCCCCCAGCTCCGCCTCCAGAACGTCGGCAAACAGTATGGCGATATCTGGGGCGTCCGTGACGTTTCGTTGGATCTCAGCCCAGGCGTCCTCGGGTTGCTTGGTCCAAACGGCGCTGGCAAATCAACCCTCATGCGGCTTATCACGACGTATCTCACGCCCACCGAAGGCACAATAACCTTCGACGAGACGGACATCGTTGACGATCCAAATACCGTTCGCAAAAACGTCGGGTATCTGCCGCAGGACTTCGGAGTGTATCCGGATCTCACTGCCACGGAGTTTCTTGAGTACCTCGCGGCAATCCGCGGCCTCAAGCGAAAAGAAGCCCGCGACCGGATCGAAGATCTACTCGAACTCACCAACCTTCGCGATGCTCGTAACCGCCGACTCGGTGGGTTCTCCGGCGGGATGCGCCAGCGCGTGGGTATCGCTCAAGCCCTGTTGACCGACCCTGACCTCCTTGTCGTGGATGAGCCAACCGTTGGCTTAGATCCCGCAGAACGTGTCCGGTTTCGAAATATCCTCTCATCACTCGGCGAGGACCGAGTCGTTATTCTCTCGACGCATATCGTCTCGGACGTCGAAGCGACAGCCAACGAGGTAGCCATCCTCTCAGAGGGGCGGCTACGCGCTCATACAACGCCCGAAAAACTCCTTGAGGACGTCACCGACCGCGTCTGGGAGCTCGTGATTTCCCAAGACGAGCTTCACTCGCTCAAATCGGAGTATCTCACAAGCACAACGACCAGACGAACGGACGGTGTTCACGCACGCATCGTAACAGACAGTCCATCAAGAGACGCAACACCAGTATCCCCGACTCTCGAAGAGGCCTACCTTGATCTCCTTGAGGGGACCGAGGAAGACGAACCGGGTGATGCGCTGTGAGTGCTGGCCGGAGTGCTGTTCACGTCGCCGTAGCTGATCTCCGCCAACGACTGCGGTCACCAAAGTATCTCGTCATTCCACTACTCATCGCGTGGTTTGCCCAATCGCTCACGTCAGAGACCACGCAACTGGTCGTTGCTGGTGAATATACCGGTGTTCAAAACGCGGCGTGGTTCGGCGGAATGGTTGCGACGATGGGGACCTTCCTGCTGTTTGTATTCGGGTTCACCTTGGTTCGAGGAGCGGTGACCCGGGAACGAGAAACAGGCGTTGGGGAACTTGTCGCCACATCCCCTCTCAACAACAGTACGTATCTCGTTGGTCGGTGGCTTGGCTACTTTTTATTGTTGACGCTAGTGACCGTCCTCCTCGTGTTGGCGACAGTCGCAGGCTATCTACTTCACGGAACAGGTGAGTTCCATTTCTGGGCGCTCGTCTCCCCATTTGTGTTTCTGACACTGCCGGCGATGATGCTCGTCGCCGCGGTTGCGGTGCTGACAGAGACAATCCGGTCGCTTCAAGGAACACTTGGATCTGTGCTCTATTTTTTCGGTGCGGTGGCTGTGTTCACCTTAGCGACACTTGGGTCCGGGACGACATTCGGCCCGACTGGACTGGCGGTCGTCCGGAATAGTATGCTACAGGCGGCAGGGGCTGATCCGACAGTATTTGAGAATCGGTCCTTCGCCTTTACAGGAGATCCTGGTACTGTAACGACGTTCACGTGGACTGGCGTTGAGTGGGGTGGCGCTGAACTCCTCAGCCGTGGCCCGACGGTTGCGGTCGCAGGGCTTGGATTGATCCTCGCCGTTGTGACATTCGACCGGTTTAATCCGACAATCAGTATCCTTGAACGGGTACAAGATGTGTTCGCTCGTCGTGACGGGGCTCAAGATACCGAAGAAACTGCCACAAACCCTCCCAAGACGGACACTGAGAGTGCGACACGACCAGCTGAAGTTGATCACCGGCCAGCCACAGCGGATCCAGGGTGGCTGCCTAACCGGCGCTTGCTCTTCGCTGAAATACGGATGGCACTCCGGGGACAGCGCTGGTGGTGGTACCTTGGAATCCTCGGATGTATCGGTGCTGGATTCGCTGCCTCACCTGGCGCCGCTCGTGGTGTCGTCCTTCCAGTGGCGTGGCTGCTTGGCCTCTCGGTATGGGCAGGACTCGGTGTCCGAGAGCAACGGTTCCGGACGACTGAACTGGTATTTACGACACCGTACCCACTGGGACAGCTTGCTGCTGTTTATTTCGGTGGTGTCATCGTTGCGCTCGTCGCTGCGTCGGGTGTACTCGCGGCACTCGCCATCGCTGGCAATTTTACAACGATCGGCGCAATCCTCGTTGGGGCCTGTTTTATTCCCGCACTGGCGCTGGCGAGTGGCATTTGGCTTGGGACGTCACGAGTATTCGAGGTGATCTTCCTTTCAATGTGGTACCTCGGTCCCATGAATGCGGTCTATTCGCTCGATTTCGTCGCGGCACACCCCGAGACAGTCGCACAAGGAATTCCACTAAGGATAGCTGCTGTAACCGTGGCGTTGCTGATCGCCGCTGTTGTTGGACGAAAACGGCATCTTCAGCGGTGAATACGGGCTTTCGCAAGGCTCGAAGAACAACGTACTATAATTCCGATCAAAATTTCATTATCTGAGTAATGATTATTTAGAGAATGAAATGAACTGCCTGTTGCCCCGTCAGACCACGTTCCGAAGAACCGCCCGAAACGAATAAGCCATTATCCAAGTAATCATTAGGTGGAGAATGACCTTCTACAACAGGAACGATGAACTGGAGGCTCTCAACACAGCATTCGAGTCACCGGGGCACGATTTCTACGTGATCTATGGAAGGCGGAGGATCGGAAAGACCGAACTCCTGAAAAAGTTCTGCCGAGATCAACCTCATATCTATTTTCTCTCCGCTCAAGAGGCTGAGGAACGACAACAGGAGAAGTTCGTTGAGCAAGTAGCGGATTACTTCGGCGATCGCGTACCAAGAATTGACGGATGGGATGAGGCGCTTGAGTACCTTGGAGAAAAGATCGCAGACGAGGATCTTATCGTCGCCATTGACGAGTTCCCATATCTCGTCGAAGAGAACGATTCACTTCCGTCCTACCTTCAGTCGTTCGTGGACGAACATCTACAGGAAACGGACTCGATGCTCATTCTCTGTGGATCGAGCATCAGTACGATGGAGTCAGAAGTACTTGGTCACGAGAGCCCTCTCTATGGTCGTAGAACCGGGCAATTCGACGTCCAGCCGTTCTCGTTCCAGCAGGCACGTGAGGTCATCCTGTACGATATCGAGGGCGCCATCCGATCCTACGCAGTCACGGGGGGAACGCCGATGTATCTCACGCTGTTCGACTATTTCGATTCCTCACTCGCGGACAACATTCGATCGCAGATCCTCTCGCCGTCAGCGGTACTCTACAACGAGCCAGAGTTTCTGCTACGGACGGAGCTCCGAAGTCCAGCACGCTACATGAGCATCTTGGAGTCCATTGCCCTCGGTCACACGACACCGAACGAAATATCCGGAGCGACCGGGATCGATTCGGGACCACTCTCGAAATACCTTCGTAAGCTCCAAAAACTACGGCTCATCGAGCGGGAAATTCCCGTGACTGCATCAGCGAAAAAGTCGAAGCGCTCCAAGTACTACGTCGCGGATGAGTTCCTTCGGTTCTGGTTTCGCTACGTTGAGCCGAACCGATCGAGTATCGAGGAAGCACCGGGGATCGTATACGAGAGCACGATCGAACCTGACTTCCCGAATCACGTCAGCGAGACGTTCGAAGACATCTGTCAGGAGGCGATCTGGGAAGGAATTCGACGCGAAGAGTTCGAGCGGTACTCGGAGATCGGTCGATGGTGGTACGGTGAGAACGAGATCGACATCGTCGGACTTTCGCCAGCTGACGATAGAATTCTCTTTGCCGAGTGTAAGTGGACTTCTGAGCCGGTTGGCCGGGGGCTCGTCGAAGACCTCCGGGCGAAAACCGAACACGTACAGTGGGGACCGGAGTCGCGGACTGAACGATTCGCGTTGTTTTCGAGGAGTGGATTTGTGGAGGGACTCGATCAGGAGGTGGATGATTCGTGGTCCCTGTTCGATGTAGGTAGCATAGACCGAATATTGGAAAGTTCGCCTGAGATCTGATGTTCAATTACGGAAGTGTGAGGAGAAAGCCCCGTGCTTTACAGTAGTTGCCGAACCTGACTGAGGCTCTTCACGCTGGGCTGTGTTGGTCAACAGATGATCCGGACAGCTGAGGCGAAACAGGTCTGTCGTGCCGCGTCGACGGTGCTGTTTCCAGAGCTCGAATTCGGCGTGAAACCGTGTGAGAAGTACACGAGAGAGGATTTCCAAGAAATCCTCTCTCGGATCGCTTTTGATCAGGAGTTCGCAAATACGGGTGGAAAAACGCTCCAACTTGACCGAGACGAGCACGTCGATATCACCGCTACGGCGCGAAATTCGCTGGCTAAATCGCTGCTGTATCACTTGCGTAATCTCTCACCAGACGCCGTCACCGACCAGTTCGATGGCGTCCGAGATCGAGTGTTCGAAGTCCTCCGGTCTCAGCGCCGACTTCCTGCGTTCGTCGATGTTGCCATCGATCTCCACGAGTGGCGCTTCTACGGGTCTGCCAACACAGACCACGTCCTAACCACGTATCCAGATCTCGGAACGAACAAAGCGTTTTGCTTCGCAACACTGTGTATCGTCGCTCCTCGCACGCGATTTACGCTGGCGGTGGTCCCGATGGATGCGAACGGCTTTCGCGCCAAGCGCGAAGCCGTTCGCTCCTTGCTCGAAACAGCCAAGCAGTACGTCTCCATTCGACACGTCTACCTCGACCGTGGATTCTACCAAGTCCACGTCGTTACAGAGTTAGAACAGCAGGATGTCGATTACATCGTGCGTGCGCGGCCGAGTAGTGGAATGAAAGACCGTCTCAGCGCCGGCGCTGAGACGGTTGCTGACGAGTACACGATGCAGCGAAAGCGCAAACCAACGGCGTCGGTAGATGTCACAGTCTTCGCGGTTCCGCACCGCACAAGCGAGGACGAGCACGTCTGGTTCGTGACGAGCTTAAACGTAGATTCTTCGACAACGAGAGCATACGCGGCGGCGTTCCGCCGCCGCTGGGGGATCGAAACGTCATACGCCAGCTCGGCGATTTCCTCCCGAGAACGTCATCGCCGACGTTCTCGGTGCGACTGTTCTACTTTCTGTTCGCGGTCTCGTTGTACAATCTCTGGGTGTTAGCTAACGTTTTAGCTTCAGCTGAAACAGTTCCAGAGACACCGCTGATCTCAACACGGATCTTCCGTAGATTCGTTCTCTCGACAGACTACGGCTGAGTCCACCTCGGATCGGACCGGGATAACCGGTGAGTACGCCTTATCGCGGAGAGGCATCGCCCGGGAACGCCGCTAGCGCGGCGTTCCTTCGCTCTCTCACTGGATCTGTCACAGAGAAACCTGCTACGATCGTGAAATGCGCAAACTCAACGGCTTGGTTAGTACGGAGTAAGATTTGATTCGGCAACTACTGTTTAGCGCGGGGATGAATCCGACAATTGATTACATCATCCACAGCCGATAGCCGTTTGCGTTTGGAATCCTCGATTCATCGACTACTGTTAGATACGCAAGCGCGATCTTACGGTTGATTCAGCCGGCTCTGTTGAAATCCCATTCTTCAGACAGATTCTCACCTGAAACAGCCAGTAGATGCGAGCTGCGCACTTCGTGAGCTGGTGGAACTCGGAAGTCCAAACATGGTTCTGACATCTGGGGGAGAGAATATTTAAATAGCAGGGCTGAGAATCGGTAAGTGAAGAGTAAATTCAATTCAATTGGTAAGTTTTTCCCTCAGGTAGTGGTTACACTCTCTTCCAGCGATGGATCCCAGCGATGACATCACACTGCTTGAAGACCCGGTCTGGACAGAGAAATTCGAACGCGAAAAAGAGCGACTACAAGATGCTGCCGGTGAGGGACTCCTCGGCGTCCACCACGTTGGGAGTACTGCGATTCCGAACGTGCCCGGCAAACCCGCACTGGACGTCGTAGTCGCCTTCGACTCGTTCGAACAGATGAACGAGACTGCAGAACGAATCGTAGAGGAACACGACGAGTTCGAACGATTCGACGAGGCGGACACCTCGATTCTGATCATCAATTGGGCCGACGACCACGCTGTCTTCCACAAGATGCACACCAAAGAGGACGAAGCAAAGATTCGAAACCAGATCCTCTTCCGCGAGTACCTCTGCGAGCACCCCGACGCACGTCGGGAGTACGAGGAAGTCAAGCGCGAGGCTGTCAAGAATCATGCCGACGATCCCGGAGACTACACCAAAGCAAAGTCGGACATCGTCTCTGACCTGCTCCAACGCGCCGGCTCTGCCGGCTACGAACAGCGGTTGCCGGACTATCTCCAATCAGCCTAGCTTTCACTGCGGCGGCACGCTTGCCGCGTCTCAAATCGAAATTACCAGTAAGCAGGACACCTGTACTGACCGAGACTGGGTCAGAATATATTACTTGCTGAGGATTTCAACAAAGCCGTATATCCCTGTTCAGCACAGTCAGAACTGGATGTAGCTCCGTAGCCGAACTGGAGTGATTTACGGAGAATTAGACGGGTACCCGAGCGAGCAAAGAGGGATTCGTGCCAGTCGACACCGCGGCCGTCCTCGACGTGGTCACAGACCTCGAACTCAGCACGTGGCGGTACAAACACAACGGCGGGGCCACGCACATGGGCCCGATGGCCGAGGAGTTCTACGCCGCGTTCGAACTGGGCGACGACGACGAGCACATCGCCACAGTCGACGCCGACGGCGTGGCACTGGCCGCCATCCAAGACCTCGCATCGAACAAAACGGGTGTTGTCTCTCCACCGTATCGAAGTGACCAGATGATAGCTTCACTCCATCGGCGACGCAGCTGCTGAATCAACGAGTGAGTATTCGCGGTCTCGACTCGTGCCTTCTGCTTCGAGGAGGTTGTACTGTGCCATCTTCGAAAGGTAGGTCCGGACGGTGCGCTTCGTCCGCGGATCGTCAACTGCCTCTGTATAGCGGTCGTGGATATCGCTTGGTCCGAGCGGACCGTGGTCGCGAACAATATCGTAGACGACCCGCTGGTGCGGCGTGAGCGAATCGAGGCTCTTCTGTTTAATCTGTGCTCGAGCGTCTTCGGCCGCATCGAGGAGGATATTGTTAGTGATCGCCTCGTGATTTTCGCGGGCAGCCGTGCTGGCTGCGCTGCGAAGCATCCCGATCGCAAGCCGAGCATCGCCAGCGGCGGCATCAGCGATCTGGTAGAGCTGGTTGTCGGTGATAACGCCCTCTTCAAGGCCCCACTTCGTTCGAGCACTCAGAATATCGTACAGTTGTTCGTTGTGGTACTTGTCCATCCGGACGTGCTCGCTGGAGCGCAGCCGACTCACCAGGCGGTCGTCGACGCGGCTGAACAGCTCTTCTTCCTTGTTCGCGATACAGATCACCGCGAACTGCTCCATACTGTGGAGGTCGTAGATGAGGCTCGGGTCTTCGAGTTGGTCGACCTCGTCGAGGATGACGACGGTTCGAGGACCGTCGTACTGTTGGAGACGGTCGATAAGCTCGTCGTGGGGTGTCGACTGGCGATGGATATCTATCGTCGCACCGATGTCGTCGAGGATCTGGTACAGCGTCCGAAAGCGGCTGTAGTTGCGCCAGCAGTTGACGTAGGTGGCCTCGACGTCGAGCACTTCCTCGCGGAGCCGTTCGGTAACGAACTTCGAGACACAGGTTTTGCCGACGCCGCTCGGGCCGGTGACGATGGCCGTGTCGGCCGGCTCGCCGTTCGTGATCGGTTCGAGAACGCTCGAGAGGTGGTTGACCTCGGCGTCGCGATGCTCGACTTCTCGAGGAACGAACCCGGCGCGGAGGACGCGAGCATCACGGATCATCTGTCGATGGCTAGCTATTCTTTGGCTGAGTGATAAAAGTGTGACTGGGTCAGTTCCGGAAAGCCCTCGCACGCCGATGAATCTCTTCTTTGAGAGTCTCGCTGTCTCCCGATTCTGACTGTGGAAACGGATCGTTTCCGGAAACGTCTGAAAACCAAGTCAACAAGGCGTATCGCTCCTGAACCAAGACAACCCAGCATCGAGGAGTATACTTCGCCACCGAGAACTACATAGCAGTATAGTCTACTAATACAAACTGATTAATTCGGGAGCAGAATATCTCCATCTGAGCCCGGTTCTCAGGTAAACTGCTTCGGCTCTGGACCTACCCACATGAACCCGAAACTTCAGTTTGGTAACGACGTTGCGACACGACACGAACGGTTTGAAACCGACAGCTACGGGGGGATCTACATTGTCGGAGACGTCCATGGAAGCCGAAAAATTCTCGAACGGCTTCTTACGGAACTCGACTTAGCGGACGACGATCTTGTCGTGTTCGTCGGTGATCTCGTACGAAAGGGACCAGACAGTCCTGGTGTTATCGATCTTGTCCGTGAGGATCCGCGTCTCGTCAGCGTCCGCGGAAACAACGAGCAGAAGATCGTGCGCGGCGATAAGGATCCGGACTGGCTCCGCGACGGCGACCGCGAGTACTTCGAATCGCTTCCGGTCGCGATCTCCTTCGACAACGTGCTCGTCGTGCACGGTGGCATCGATCCTCAACGGTCGCTCGCAGACCACACCGTCGAAGAGCTGTTGACGATGCGGTCCCCGCACGGCGACGGGTACGACGGACCGTTTTGGTACGACGACTACGACGGACCCTATCGTGTCTTCTTCGGTCACACCGTTCATGACCACCCGGTAGAGCGCGAACACGCCGTCGGTCTCGATACCGGCTGCGTCTACGGCGGAACGCTCACCGCGTACGACTACCGGAACGACGAATTCCGCACCGTAGAGGCGAAGACGCATCAAGAACGCGCCAACTCGAAAATTGTCGATCCGGCCTGAGTGGCTCCATTTGGACCTCCCTCCCGATACGCGAAAAGCTGTTAGCGGTAAAAATCGACACCGTGCTAAACGCCACTCTGAGCTGAATTACTCGTACTCGGTCTGAAGACGATCCCGTGCTCCCTCTCGTGTTTTGAAGTATCGTCGCTCGCCATCGGCCGTCCGAACGGCCCAGTCGTACGTCTCGCTGTCGGGATGGTACCAGCGATCAGGATATGCGTCGAACACGGACACATCTCCTCCATCCGAGTGGGCCTGCTTTTCGTCAGGGTTGGCAGGGGCCTCGTCGGACGCCTCGGACCGAGCGTCCGCCTCAGCCTCCGTGACATCTTCGACGAGAAGCGCTTCCTCGATCAGATCCGTATCGACGACCATCCCCGGACCGTATCCGCGGTCGAGCGCCGCTTCCGTAGCTGACATCAGTATCTCTTGGATGTCCCGCACCGGTTCGTCACCGGAGGAGACTGGCTCGTATGTTCCGTCGCTCCGCATCACCCACCGACGGCGATTGTCCGTTAGCGACGCCTCCAAGATGAACCGGAGCTGTTCGCGCAGTCGCGTGTCTTCGACCGGCGTGACCGCTTCGACTCGGTAGTCGAGGTTCCGGGTCATCCAGTCGGCGGACCCGATGTACCACTCGGGACTGCCTCCGTTTTCGAAGTAGAATATCCGAGCGTGTTCGAGGAATCGGCCAACGATCGAGTGGACGGTGATATTCTCGCTCAGTCCTTCGATACCGGGACGGAGCCGGCAGATGTCTCGAACGATCAGATCGATTTCGACGCCGGCCGTCGAAGCGCGATAGAGTTCTTCGACCATCGACGGGTCTTCGAGCCCGTTTATTTTGACCACGATCCGTGCCCGCCGACCGGCGCGAGCGTGGTCGGCCTCTCGTCTGACCATCTCCGTGAATCGCTCACGCATCGTGACGGGTGCGATCAAGAGCTTCCGGAAGCGATCGTCGAGCGTCGGTCCGGTAAAGAAGTTGAACACCTTCGTGAGATCGAACCCAATGTCTCGATCCGCTGTCAACAACCCCAAGTCCGAATACCCCTTCGCGGTCCCGGAATGGTAGTTTCCGGTACCGACGTGCGAGTAGAGCTGAACGCCATCGTCCTCTTGGCGCACGACGAGCGCCGTCTTCGTGTGCGTCTTCAACCCTACAGTCCCGTACGCAACGTGGATGCCCTCCTCTTCGAGTTGCCGAACCCACTCGAGGTTGTTCTTCTCGTCGAATCGGGCCTTGAGTTCGACCATCACCGCGACCTGCTTGCCGTTGTCGGCGGCGTTGATGAGGCTCTGAATGACCTTCGAGTCGCTCGCTGTTCGATAGATGGCCGCTTTCACAGCGAGCACGTTGGGGTCAGTCGCCGCCGCGTTGAGGAACCGCTGAACCGTCCCCTCGAACGAGTGATACGGGTGATGCGCGAGGATATCTCCATTTTTAATTTCATCGAAGATGCCTCTCATTTCGTCTCCGGTATCACTCGTTACTGGGCCCAGTCGCGGATGGGGCTTGGGTGACCACGCCGGCGGCTTGAGGTCGGGACGATCGATGTCGATGAGCTCGAAGAAGTCCTCGAAGTCGATCGGTCCCTCGCGGTGGAACACTTCTCGGTCGTCGACCCCGAGTTGATCTTTGAGAATCGCCAGCGACCCGTCGGGCATATCGGCGTCGACCTCTAGCCGAACCACCGTCGCGAAGCGTCGCTGTTCGATAACCTCCTCGACCATATCGACGAGGTCTTCAGCGACTTCCTCATTGCGTCGCACCTCGGCGTTCCGAGTCACCTTGAATTTCGAGACGTCACGGATGTCGAGATCCGGGAGTAACAGATCGAGATTACGTTCGATGAGGTCTTCGATGAGAACGTATCTGTCGGCCTCGCCGGACACACTGATGAAGCGAGGTTGATTCGGGGGAATTTTGATCCGGGTGAACGTCGGCTCGTCGCTCCCGTTCGACGAGAGAACGGCGAGCGAAAGCGAGAGGTTGGAAATGAACGGGAACGGGTGAGCGGGATCGAACGCAAGCGGCGTCAACGTCGGCAGAATAGACTCCTCGAAGTGCGTCCGTAGCTGCTCTTGATCTTCTCCGGACAGCTCCTCTGGAGTACAGATCTCGATCCCTTCGTCAGCAAGCGTCGGTTTGAGAACGGATTGCCAGTATGCCGACTGCTGCGCGAAGAGCGGGCGTGCGGTGTCGAGTACTTCGACCCACTGCTCTTTCGGTGTCCGTCCGTCCGGCGTCGTCCTCGTCACACCGGCATCGATCTGCTGTTTGAGTCCGCCGACACGCTTCATGAAGAACTCGTCAGTGTTCTTCGTGAAAAACGCGAGAAATCGGAGCCGTTCGAGCGGCAGATTCCGATCATCCATTCCCTCTCGGAGAACTCGCTCCTGAAACGCCAGTTCGGAGAGTTCCCTGTTGAGGTAGTACTCCGGGTCGGTGAGGTCTCTCTCGCTCACAGCATCACCCGCGTGGAGAGCGTCGATACCGTGGGCCGACTCCTGAATCTGCAAAATTGGAAGCGTCCTCTCATCTCTGAGTCAGCAGAAACGGCGCCTTGCAAATGAGGGAGTACCACTCATGTTCCGGGTTCACCTGTTTGTGGTCGGTTACTCCTCGACATCGAACTAGCGGGACGAGATCTCGACTGACGATTCGGGTGCTGACAGAGACCCTTCGCCACCGGACAGGGAACCGTCCGGGAGCCATGTGTCGTCGCGTTCCGTCCACTCCTCGATCGGGAGCTGCTGATAATTTTCCGAGGGAATGACAATCTCAGTGGCGTCAGAAACGATCCCGTACTTTCGAATCGCCATTTTGGGCTCGTTGAGGTCGTGCCCACGTAGATGGGTCTTCACGCGAGCGTACAGATCCTGTTTCGAGTACTCGCTTCGTCGCCCGTCGAGTGCGCGAACAGCGTTACAAACTGGACACTTGAGGAGCACAGCCAAGTCCATGACCGATCGATGGTACGCTAACTACAAGAAGCCCGATTAATAGTCATCTATATTAATATATAATAGTTGGGGGTCCAATATATCTGCCGCGCCTCAGTCCCACCGGCCCGATATGATCGCTGTTCGACGAACAAGCCCTTGCCTCCCCGAGCGAAATCGGTAGACTGAGCGAAATAGGGTGAGGTTGTTGACTGCAGTTGTCCCGGTCAGTGCGGGCGCCTCGCCGACGCGTCGGCGATCGTCTGAAACTGCGTCGGGTCTTGGAAGAACTCCTCGCCCGTGTCAGCGATCGCCGACTGGTCGATGTATTCGACGCCGTCGCCGTACACCGCTAGCACGGGCTCGTCTTTGAAGTCGCCGATCGGGCGAGACGTGGCGCACTCGATCCCGACGTACGTCCCTCCCGGGAGCGTCGGCGCGTCGGCGTACGCCGCCGGCAGGTCGTCGCTGTGAACGCCCGCGAGCATGTGACCGGGGAGGATCACCATCGCGGTCCGGTAGTCGAACCCCGGCTGCGAAAGCATCCCGACCAGCAGATACGTGAGGTCCTCACAGTCACCGCAGCCGTCGACGAGCGTCTCCTCGACGGTTCGGATGTAGTCCGGCGCTCCGGTCGATTCCGCGTCCGTCACGTATTCGAGCGAGTGTACGAGTCCGATCGCCCCTTCAAGACGGACCGACTCAGGAAGCGACCGCCGAGCACGCTCACCCGTCGCGCTCGCGTCGGCGAGCGACTCTGTGAGCTGTTCGGCGTGAGTGCTCGCCTTTGCCGCTTCGAAGCCGCTCAGGTATCCGTGCGGCTCGGCGGCCGCCTCTCTGTACGCGGACCGCTCGAGCGGAAACTCAAGACGCCACTCCCGCCCGGGCCGGTCCGTCCACTCGTACGTCATCGCGTAGCCGTCCGCGGTCCGTTCTCGAGAGACCGCACCTTCCGCGTCGACGGGTGTCGGCCGAGTCGGCTCGCCCGCAGAAAGCGACCGCATCGCAGACCACAGATCGGACAGTTCGACGACCGAAGAAACGCCGGCCCCGAGCGCGACTCGGTCCAACGTGGTTTCGAGGAGTTCTCGTCGTTTCAAGCCCACCGAAAGACCACCTCGGCTGCGTCCGTTACCGGCGGAGACGTCCGAATTAGCGTCGATCGAAACGTCCGAGTCGGCGTCGGGCGAGGAACCGGAACCGACCCGGACAGCCAGCGTCGCTCCCCTCGACCGGAGAGCCAGACGCGGTCCCGGTGTGTCCGGGCGGTTATCGGAAGCATTCGGGGTTAACCACGGAGTCGACGTTCACCGTCACCCACGTCGACAGCCGCTCGTCGTCGGTCGCCTCAGCCGGGAACACTGTGACCCGGTCAGGACCCGACGACCGCCTATCGACCTGATGTAACAGACCGGTGTATGCGGGCCCCGCCGATCTCCGTCCGGTCGTCTCGTCGTTCGTCGGCCTCCCGTTGGTGTCCGTGGTCATCTGTTGCTCATTCGGGCTATTCGGTGACCACCGCTTGAACGCTTATATGAGGCGAACGGACGCGTCAGAAGCCGACCAGTGGGATATATACTCTTCGTGATCGGTCAGTAATAGCCGCTCTCGCTCCCGGAAAATGAATCCTCACCGATATGTAAACTACTATCTCTGTATTAAAAAAAAAGCCCGACTATGGCGCGTCCCCGGATTGGAATCCGGGAGATTGGCGAGCAAAATATCATATATCAATTGAATATTTGGGTATCCCTCGACCAGAGAACACCTGTTCGGCCGTCGGTTTCGTACGGAGGAATATATATCACTCATAGCAACGAAAACCGTACCTCAGTGAAATCTGCGGCTGTATGTCCTCTCGGGAATGCAAGACGCTGTCACCGGTGCTCGATACGCTCCACACCGGTGTGGCGATCTACGACGCCGTCTCCGGAGCCGTTCTCGACGCGAACGCGCGACTAGAGGAAATCCTCGGTTACACTTCGAACCAACTGCGCGAGCGCTCCGTGACCGAATACACGGCGAACACCTACCCGCACACCGAATCTGAGTTTCACGACCGACTCTCCGCGGCCGTCGACGGAAGCCCGCAGCAGTTCATGTGGCGGGCTAAACGGGCGGACGGCGAACTCATCTGGATCCAGGTGTTCGTTTCGCGACGGCGTCCGACTGCGGACCGCTGCGTCCGCGCTGAAGTGCGGGACATCACGCGTCACTACGACACCCATCACCGGGCGGAACTGTTCTGGCGCATCCTCCGGCACAACCTCCGGAACGAGGCCGCGATCATCATCGGGTGCGCGGAGCAAGCGATGAACGGCCCCGAGAGCGAACCGCCCGAAGAAGTCATCTCGACCATTCGGTCCAGAGGCAAAAAGCTCGGGAACATCGCGACGTCAGTGAAACAGATCGAACACGCGGTGACCGACTCGCAGACGAGCGTCGTCCGGGTTTCCGCCGCGAGCGCCGTGCAGGACGTCGCGAATCGGATGGGCGCCGAACACCCCGACGCGGACATCCGGGTCACCGAACGGAAACAGATGTGGATCGACGTCAACGACGCGCTCGAGTACGCGCTCGCACACGCCGTCGAGAACGCGATCGTCCACAGCGATGACGAGGCGCCGGTCGTCGAGATAACGGTCGGCCCGTCGCCCAACACTGGTCGTACAGAGATCCGCGTCGAAGACGCGAATTCGCCGATCCCGCCCGAAGAGATCGCCGCGCTGTTTTCGCCGACCGTCACCACGAGCACGTCCCACGGCTCCGGAATCGGCCTGTTCGTCATGAAGTGGTGCGTCGAGTCGCTCGGCGGCGAGGTGTCGTTCGAATCGCGGGACTCCGGTGGAAACGCTGTCTGCTTACTGCTACCGCCTAAGCGACTGCCGGATTCGGCGGCGACCGACTGAGTTCGTCGAGAAGCGACGGCGCGTACGGCTCGACAGGAGTCTCCCTACGAGTCGAAGTCAGCGCGAATACGTCCCCAATCTGCTCACTATCTCACCATACTCCTCTATAGCACTCAGTATCAGTCCCAAGTAACGATTTTAGTGACTCCTCCCGCATACCGAGTCGTGAGCCACCACAGCGGTCACCCGGACCACCGAATTGCGTTCGTTTGTGTCCAAAACGCAGGGCGGAGCCAGATGGCGGCAGCGTTCGCACAGCGCGAGCGCGACCGTCGTGAAGCGAGTGATCAGATCGAGATAGTTACCGGCGGGACACAGCCAGCCGACCACGTTCACGATGTCGTTGTCGAGGCGATGCGTGACCGAGACATCGATCTCAGCGACCGAACGCCGCGAGAAGTGACGCCCGAAGAGTTACAGGCGGTAGATCTGGTCGTGACAATGGGCTGTTCGGCATCAGACGTGTGCCCGGCGACGTGGAACGGCGAGAACCGCGATTGGGGGCTCGACGACCCACACGAACGTCCGCTCGAGGAGGTTCGAGGGATCCGCGACGAGATCGAGGACCGCGTCGTCACGTTGTTCGACGAACTCCTGTCAGAGACTCCGTCTGCGGAGTGACGTTTCCGGGTTCCGGTGAGCGCGCCGTCGCCGGCGCCCTGATCGGAAGTATTCAACAGCATCCACCTCCGGTGGACCGCGCGAACCCCTCGCCTATTTGATCGTCGGGACCGCAGACGCCGGTAAAAAAAAACACATCGCTTCTTCGTACAAGGGGGAGTTTGGTCATGATGGAGTCATATCGTCGTCGACCGTCTGAGATATCGTTCTCAGAGGAACGAAGAGGACCCCACGGCTTTAGCCGTGGGAGGAATCCGACGCGTCGGAAAGAAGGGAAGTGGCGGATGTATCGCGCCACGCCGCGTGCGAATGCCGTCCTCGTCGCACTCGACGGCTCTCGGTCGCTGTAAGAGGGGTCCCAGCTCAGAGGAGGCCGGCGAAGACGGTGTTGAACAGGACGCCGACCGTGATCCCGATTGTCACGACTGTCGTGGCATATATCGCGAGCAGTCGGCGTTCGAACAGCTTGTTCAGGAGGATCAGGTTCGGGATACTGATCCCTGCTCCGCCGATGACGAACGCGATCACCGTTCCGATCGGGATCCCCGCCTCGGTGAGCGAATGCGCGATCGGCAGCATCCCGCTGATGCTCACGTAGATCGGTGCGCCGGCGAGCGCGGCGATCGGCGTCGCGAGCGGGTTCCCCGGACCGGCAATCCGCTGGAGGAACTCCGCGGGCACGGCGCCGTGGATCAGCGCGCCGATCGCGATCCCGACGGCGATATACGGCAGCGTGTCCCGGAAGAAGGAGAGCGCGCCCTCGCCGGCTGCAGTCACGCGCTCTTTGTGGGTTCGGTTCGTCGCCGTCGCGCCACACTCGCTACAGCCGCCGGCATCAGCTGTAGCCGAAGCGGATGTACCGCCATCAGTCGCGATTTCGCGGCCGCCCGCGGTGATCCGGACGTCTTTGATGTAGCCGTCAAGATCGAGCGTGCCAATGATGAGTCCCGCGACGATCGCCGCGAGCAGCGCAGTTGTCACGTATGCGACGGTCACGCCGGTTCCGAACAGCCCGAACAGCAGGAACACGGCGATCCAGTTGACGATCGGTGACGCGAGAAGGAACGAGAAGGCCATGCCCGTCGGTGCACCGGCACCTAACAGGCCGGCTAACACAGGGACGGTCGAACACGAGCAGAACGGTGTTACCGCGCCGAGCCCTGCCGCGAGAACATTACCGCTCCCGTGATCGCGTGCCCGCAGCATCTCTTCGACGCGCTCCGGCGGGAGGTACTCCTGTGCGAGCCCGACGAGGAACGAGGCACCGATAAACAGCGGTGTGAGGACCATCGCGAGATGGAGGAAGTAATCCCACGAGTCGAGCAGCGCCGCTTCAGTTCCCACCGGAATCATCGGTTTTCACCCAACGCCGCAGCCAGATCGAGTAGCTGGAGGCTCGCCGTATCTGCGATCCGATAGTACGTCCACTTCCCCTCCTTGCGCGTGTTAACGATACCAGCGTCGCGAAGTTTCCGCAGGTGCGACGCGACTGTCGACTGGGGAGCATCCAGGACGGTCTCTAACTCGCAGGCACAGAGTTCTCCCTCCCGCAGCGCATGAACGACCGCGAGTCGCTTCTCGTTGGCTAACGCTTTAAACGACGACAACTCCGCTTGGATAACTGCGTCGTCTGCTCGTCGAGTCGCCGGGAACGGTCCGTCACAGCAGGTGCCCTCCTCCATCCGTCGGAGCGTCCCGCTTGCGGATTCAGAGCTCGAGTTACTCGCCGCGTTCCGTTCGTTCGACATCACCGATCAGTCCTCCGTGCGGTCGACCCGTTCGTCTTGTGCCTCCACGTCGTTTTCATCCAGGTCTACCTCCTCGATCTGCATATCACAGCAGCTCTCGTCTTTGTTCGACTCGCCACCGAACAGTCGGTCGAGCATCGACATATGAATCGATATATCCCGATATGACTTAACTCATTTGGTCAGGTGTTCAACTGTCTCGAGAGCTCAATCGAATCGACATGATGTTCAGATAATTTCTTCCGACGTAGTACTCTCAGTGGACCACCAACAAACGAGTAGATATGTTATAAACTGTTTATTCAATGGTTGTATGGTGTCTAGTCGGTACTAATCCGCTGTTAGTTACAAATAGTACTGAGTAGGTCGCTTCGATCTCGCTACAGAGGACAGAAAGACCTTTTAAATATGAATAGATACTAAATCATATGTCGCGGTGGATAGCGATTTAAAAGGACCAGATAAATCGTGAAAACGAGATATTAATTGATGGATCCCTGAGCGAAGAGGGCAAACGTCAGCGCGACAGTATCGACAATGTCGGCGCACTCGGCATACGAACCATTGCGTCGGATCTAATGTTGAAAAACCGTAATGAACTCTGACCACGTCTCTATCAGGGATATGTCCTCGGCTGTATTGCGATACTGACCTCCAATACTAGCCTCTATTTTGAGTACTGTTCAAGTGAAAAATTGTACCGGTACCAAGTCTGGACAGCTTAGAACCGATAATACGCAGTACTTCGGCGCCAATATGCTGTTTTATATATCACACAGTGATCTCAATAAGAGAAAGATACAAGTGACCATATACTGAATCGAGAGCATAGCATGAAAGATAATGATAGTTCTGTCACCCGTCGACGGTTACTCGGCGCTGTCGGAACGGCGGGAGCGGCATCAATCGCGGGATGTGGGTTCCAAGCTCCTACGGCTGAGGAGGAATCACCAGCTGAGTCCCCCACCGAACGCGTCAACCGGCTCGATCGGTACCCCCGAATGTTGGTGGGGAGCGTCGGTGACCTCGGGGACGGTACCGTAGAGACGTTTGAGTATCCCCTCGAGGGGACGCGTAACTTTCTCACCCGGATCGAAGGAGCGGCATGGGGTGGCGTTGGCTCAGACGGAGACATCGTCGCATACAACGGCCTTTGTACACATATGGGCTGTAGCGTCGAGGGACTGGTTACCCCCGAGCAAGAGATGGCCGGTCCGTGTTCGTGTCATTACACGACGTTCGATCTCTCGAAAGGCGGGATGGTCGTCAGTGGGGCCGCGACGACCGATCTCCCCCAAGTTCGTCTCGAGATCGAAGACGGCGACATCTACGCGACGGGGATCGACGGACTCGTCTATGGATACCGAAACAACCTGCGGGACGGTACCCCGATCGAAGCCGCCACGGAGGAGTAATTATGGCAGCAGACAACCCGAACACCAGCGAGGTACCCATCCCTCCTACGGGCGCGGAGCGTAGCACACGCTCGTGCCGGTACTGCATCGTCGGCTGCGGGTACGAGGTCTACAAGTGGCCGGTCGGCGAGGAGGGCGGTCCGTCAGCCGACGAGAACGCTCTCGGGATCGACTATCCCGCGGGCTACGGCGAGTGGCCATCGCCGAATATGCACGAGATCATCCAAGAGAACGGCCAAGAGTACCACGTCCTGTTCAAACCGGACACCGAGTATCCGGTCAACGAGGGAGGTTCCCACTCCGTTCGTGGGGGCACGCAGGCCCAATCGTTGTACTCCCCGAATAACGAGGACTACGACGACCGCTTGAAACAGCCGCAGATCCGGATCGGCGGCGACCTCGTTACTGTCGACTGGGACACGGCTATCGAGGCGTGGGCCCGCGCTACTGAAATTGCCACCGAGAACGGTGAGAACCCGAACGGCTACGGACAGAAACTGTACTTCTACCAGTTCATCGAGAACACCTTCGCCGGGACGAAACTCTGTCACGACGTTATCGGCTCTCCCAACTGGGGCGGCCACAACCGCCCGGCGCTCACTACGGAAGTCCCCGGCCTCGTTAACGCCGGCCTCGCACAGTGGTCCTACGCCTACGAGGACGCAGCTGAAGCCGACACGATCGTGCTGGCGGGGGCTGACCCCAAGGAGAATCAAGACGTCATCTTCAGTAAATGGATAAACGAGGAGGGTGACGCCGATATCGTCTTCATCGATCCCCGTAAGAAATTCACCGCGAACTACGCAGAGAACAACGGCGGCATCCACCTCCAGGTCAACGAGGCGACGGACCCAATCCTCTTGAACGCTATTGCCCGCCACATCGTCGATCAGGGCTGGCACGACGAGGGGTTCATCGAGGAGTGGGTGATGGACAACCGCGAGACGATCGACGAGGAAGGGTGGTACCAAGAGGAGTTCGGCCTGACGCCCGAGGAATACTACGATCTCCTAGATGATTCCCGATACGCCCCTGAAAACGCGGCCGAGACGACCGGAGTCCCGGCCGAGGACATCCGTGAGGCCGCCGAACTCATCGCCCAGCCCGACGCCGATGAGACGAACACGCTGTTCATGCTGGAGAAGGGCCTCATCTGGGGGTGGTCCCACGAAAACACCGGTGCGATGGCGAACCTGACGCTCATCACCGGCAGCGTCGGTCGGCCCGGTACCGGTATCACCCGCGCTGGTGGCCACCAGGAGGGCTTCTGGACGAACGGAGCCGAAGGCGACGCCATCGCCGAGCGTTCGACACAAACTTTTGACGGCGAGAAAGTCGAGGGTGTAACGGTCCCACCGAACACGGTCGAACGCGTCAGGGACGGCGAGATCAAACACTGGCACGTCATCGGAAACGATCCGGCTCGCCACTCGTACGCGACCCAAGACCTCCGGAATTCGATCCGGGAGCGGACAAGCGGTGCGCAACCACAGACCGCCGATATCGACGAGATCGAACGGGCGTTCCGCGAGCGCATCGAGAACGGCGGCATGGTCGTTACTCATCAGGAGCTGTACCCAAACACGACGACCCAATACGCCGACATCCTCCTGCCGGCGAAGGCAGTCGAATCCGGTGAGGGCGGCGATTACCACCGCTGGAACGGCGAACGCCGCTTCCGGCAGTATCAGGGCTTCATGGAGGGCCCCTCCGGCGCGAAGGAGGACTGGGAGATCTTCTCGATGATGGGGCAGCGTCTCGGTGCCGACGACATGGACTGGGAGAGTTCCCGGGAGATCTTCAACCTGATCGCCGAAGAGTATCCGGGCGCCGGTGGCGATCACTCCCTCGAAGGGATCGCGCCCGCCGCCGAAGCGAACGACATGACGCCGGCGGAGTATATGGAGACCGTCGAGGAGGGCGTCCAGCAACCGATCTACGAGGAGAACGGTGAGGTACAGGGGACGCCCCGGATCCACGCTCCGGACGGCGAACGCGAGGTCATGGATCACCGGTTCCACACGAGCACAGGCGAAGCAATCTTCCAGCGCGTCGACTGGGATCGGGTCGTCGACCCCGACGACGGGACGACGATCGGCGACGTCTACGAACAGCTCAGTCCCGGCGAGGACGAGATATGGGTGACGAACGGCCGGCTCCAGCATCTCTGGCAGAACATGTACACTCACCAGCGACTGGAGTACGTCCAGAAACGCTTCCCACAGAACATCCTCCAGCTTCACCCCAACGACGCGGCCGACCGGGAGATCGAAGCCGGCGATCTCGTCGAGATCGTCAACGACGACGTCCTCAACATCCACGGCGAGAACACCGAGGGCAGCTTCACTGCGGTCGCCTACGTCGTGGATGAAGACGACGCGGCTCAGGGACAGGCCGTCTCGGAGGGATTGGCGTACACCTACTGGCTGTACCCGGACCAGGTCAACAACGACGTCAATCCGGCGTACCTCGATCCCGCCAACCCCAACCCCGGCTACAAGTACGGGAAGGGGCGCATCAGACGCCTCGGCGAAAGCGAGGTCAAAGACGAAATGAGTTTCAAGCCGATGAACATCGCCCCAGAATGACGAGTACGGACCACGCGGACGCACTCACAGACGGGGATTTCGTCCGGATCGAATACACGGCCCGCGCCGTCGAAAGTGGGCACGTCGTGGACACCACGGATCCCGCCGTCGCCGCGGACGCCGACATCGATGGCCTCGACGCCGACGGACCGATCGTCATCGTACTCGGAGAGGAACACGTGTTCGAACCCATCGAGGAGACGATACGCTCGATCGGGATTAGCGGGTCGACGACGGTCACTGTGGACCCAGACGACGCATTCGGCGAGCGCGACCCGAACAAGCGCGAAACGGTACCGACCTCGCTCGTCCCGGCTGACCGACGCGAGGCCGGTCGAACCGTCTCCGTCGCCGGCCGCGAGTGCGTGATCGAGTCGGTCAACGATGAGACCGCACACCTCGATTATAATCACTCGCTCGCGGGCGTGACGCTGGAGTACGACCTGTCGGTCGGCGGGCGGGTCACAGGTCGCGACCGCGTTGAGGGGCTCCGTGCACTCCACGGACTCGACGCCGAGGCGGTGGTGTCCGACGACCAGCTTTCCATCTCGATCACCGCGACCGATCCATCGCAAGAACGCGATCGGCGACTCCGAGCGTTCATCGGCGACGCGAGACGGTTCCTTCCCGTCGAGGAAGTGTCTGTCACCGAATCGTACTCGGGATAGTCGTCCTGTCGGTTGACGCCACCTTCTTGTTGATACGAACCGAACATAAAGTGTATGAACGTCCTCGTCGCTGGTTCGCATGGACAAGTCGGCCAACACGTGACCCGTCTCCTCGCTGAGAGCGATCACAGCGTTCAGGGGATGGTGCGCGTGGAGTCGCAAGCACCAGATATCGGGGAATTGGGTGCTGAGCCGGTTGTAGCGGATCTCAGCGGTGACGTTTCTCACGCCGTTGAGGGGATTGACGCGATCATTTTCGCTGCGGGATCGGGTGGTGAAGACGTGTGGGGTGTTGACCGCGACGGTGCGATTAACCTCATTGACGAGGCGGTATCTGCGGGGGTAGAACGGTTTGTGATGCTCAGTTCGATAAACGCCGATCAGCCCGAGAATAGCCCTGAGGCGTTGCGAGAGTATCTCCGCGCAAAGGGTGAGGCCGACGAGTATCTCCAACAAAGCGGCCTGACGTACACTATCGTTCGGCCTGGACCGCTGACAAACGAGGATGGTACCGAACAAATCAAAACTGGTACTGATCTCGATAGAGACCTGATTCAGATCCCGCGAGAAGATGTCGCCCGGACACTGATCGCGACGCTCGAGGCTGAGAGTACGTCTGATGAGACGTTTGAACTCGCAGCCGGTGAGGTGTCGATCGATGAGGCGTTAGAGACGCCACTCCACACGTAGTCTGACGACCGGATCGCGGATGAGTACCCCCTTTGATCGGTGCTCCACCTCGATATCCTCCCTGATACATTCCACCAGTGAGCTGGTCCGGTACTGGTTCTTCTGAGACACTGTTTCGTGGCTGGATGTGGTGTTGGCGTTCCTCCGCTAGCCCGTATCCTAGGCGGGAGGTCAAAGTGCTCCTCGCGGATGTAGAGTCTGCTGATGGCGTCCGAGCAGACGTTGCGATCCGTGTAGCTGCATCACACCGAGCAGTCGACGCCGTCGCCAAGCGTATCCGAATGCTCGGATTGCCGGGACGGTTCGACGCATCTTTCGTCGTTGGCGGCGACTTCCTCGTGAATGAGTCGCTACCGGACGGCTGGCCGCTTCTTGCTGCTGTGTGCAGTCTGGGGGACGGCGTTCATGGCGACGGACGTCGGCCTCGGAGATCTCCCCGCGGTACCGTTCGCAGCCGTACGCTTCGACGTCGCTGCCGCGCTGCTGTTCGCCGCCGTTTTCGCCTCCGGTGCGGACGTCCGCCCCCGGACTCGTGACGACTACGTCTACGTGCTCGTCGGCGGCGCGCTCATCATCGGCGCCCACCACGCGTTCCTCTTCGCCGGCCAGCGGTACGTCACGGGCGGTGTCGCCGCCGTTCTGTTGGGGCTCGTCCCCGTGGTAACGCCCGCGCTCACGCGGCTCGTCTCCACCGACGAGGAGTTCACCTCCGCAACTGCACTCGGCGTCGCGCTCGGGTTCGTTGGCGTCGTCATCATCGCCGATCCCGACCCCGCGAACCTCGCGGACAGCGTTCTCGGGGTCATGCTCGTGCTCGCGTCCGCGCTCGCGTTCGCCGTTGCCGCGGTCGTCACGCACAGCCGATCGCCGTCGATGCCCTTCCTCTCCACGCAGGCGTGGATGATGGCCGTCGGCGCGGTCGTCCTTCACACCGCCGTGCTCGTGCTCCCCGGGCAGTCGTTCGCGGCCGCCACGTGGACGCCGTCCGCGCTCGGCGCCATCGCGTACCTCTCCGCGGTCGCCGGCGTCGGCGGCTTCCTGCTGTACTTCACCTTACTGGACGACCTCGGCCCCATCGAGATGAGCTTCATCGAGTACGTGATTCCCGTATTCGCGGCGCTGGCGGGCTGGCTCGTGCTCGGGCAGGATGTGACGCCCGCAACCGTCGCCGGGTTCGCGTTCATCCTCGCGGGGTTCGTCGCCGCGAAGTGGCGGGCGCTGCGTCGAACCTCGCGGCGCGTCGTGACGCCAAGGTGACAGCCATCGGGTATTGCCCTCTTGTTTGATTTTCGAGAATTGAGTACAAGATTACCCATGGCGACGCCAGGCCAGTTCGGTGAATTTAGCGGGTGACATGTTCCAGAATCAGTTGGCGAACCGTTGGCAGAATTAGCTGGTATTTGACGCGTTTTATTCATACTATTTATAAACCAATTCAGATAGTGAGGCCACAGACGATTCTAGATCAAATCTTGGGGTTCGTTTTCAACACCGGCGTTCGTTCTCAAGCTGGAAGCCCGCTCTCCGAGTATAAGCCGAGTTGATCGACACCATCTCGCGACTAGGTCGATAACTCCTCGGCAACAGCGACATCGTATCCGGCGGCGTACCCGTTCAGCTTGGCGGCGATCGGCGATTCGCGCAGGTCGTCGTCGTCGTATCCGGCCGCCTCAAACGCGTCCATATACGAGGAGACCGAACGGAGCTTGTACTTTTGATGATAGTCTTCAGCAAGGTAGAATCGAGAGAGCTGCTCAACCCGCGTTCCAATCCCATCAGCAGTAAGCCCCTGGGCAGTGAGAAACTCATTGAGGGCTGCTTGTTGGGCCGCTGTCGCAGCGAAGACGACATTCTGATACTGTGTCTTTCTGGTTTGCTGCTGCGGATTGTGCGACTCAAAGACCAGTTCCAGCAGATCTCGATACGTGATGCTGTCCGGATCGAACTCGACCTGGAACACTTCGGTGTGGTCACCCAAGGAGTGGTATTCCGGACCGCGTTTTGTTCCCCCAGCGTAGCCGACACGGGCGCGTACAACGCCGTCAATCGCCCCGAACTGGGCCTCTGGTCCCCAAAAACACCCAATCCCGAATGTGGCCGTCGCAGTTTCGTTGCTGTCCATCGCACGGCGGTCGTACTCGTGTATCTGTGTTTCTGTGAGCGTCATTGAGGTCATCAGCCTGGAGAGCCGCCGAAGTGCGGTTCGTGGATCCCACCGCATCTACCTACCAGTCAGGCTCGTAGACGTATACGTTACGTGTCGGTCGCAGTGTGTCGTCGAAAATGGGTTCGCGGTCTTCGTGTCGCGATTGTCGAGAACGGGGTCACGGACGAGTTTGCAGCTCAACGCAGGGCTCGTCGACAGCTCGCTCGATCTCTACGCCGTTTTTTGCGAGTATGACCTCGGGAGACGTAGTGGACGGAAGAGTACCCCTACGAGTGATTCTCGTCGTTTTCACCCGATACGACATCGTCGGCCCCCGTCGGTGCTTCGATACGTACGGCGTGACGCGTGTGTCTCGCGTGAGTCTCTGCCCAGCGACGGGCGGGTCGCTCTGCGAGAAACTGTTCGCCGTCCGGGCAGCGCCGGCACCGAACGATCCACGGGGTCACATCGTCCGGGTAGTGACCGGTGTGACGCTCATGGTCAAGCGCGAACTGTTCGATCGCGTGGCTGCCCGGATCGAGATTGTCAAGTTCGTTGTCCAGCGTCCACTCTCGGTCACAACGAGTACACGAGACGGTCGGTACCCCGGCCTCGTCGGTAGCAAACGAATCGTCCGTCATGACTCCGCTTCGTCTTGAGGCTACTTCAACGGCGACCCCTCTGTGGCTTCGTCTGTTGGGTGTCGGGGGGCTCTCTCTGAAGAGTAGATGAGAGTCTCCGGTGTCACAGCCGAACGAGGAGGAGGCCCACGGCTTCAGCCGTGGGAGGAATCCACCAATGTGACCACGACACCGAGGGTGCGCCGCTGGTCTGCGTAGCTACACCCACTAGCGGCAGCGTTCCGCGATGAAAGACGAAATGACGTGATTGAATTGCTCAGGCTCCTCGAGGAACGGGCAGTGACCACTATTAGGGAACCACTCAACCTCGGCGTCGGGCGTATTATCGGCAACGTATTCGATCCCACCATTCTCTAGCATCGTTTCGTCTTCACCAAGGCACACAAGGGTGGGAACATCAACGTCTGCTACCGCCTCCCGGTAGTCGCGTACTGATTGGTCGAAGAGAATCGCGCTCGTGATCGACGGTGGCACTCGTGTGATCTCATCGAAGAGCGTCTGTTCGACCGAGTCCGGTTCATCCACAAGCATCTGCTCAATGAATGACAACGCCAGTTCGTGCGGGTTGGTTTGTGCGAGCTCCATGAGTCCACGAAGTTCGTCAAATCCGAACACACCGTGATCGTAGCCCTCTTGCTCAAGATCGAGTGGCTGTTGTTCGACACTCACGAAGCCTCGGAATCGGTCTGTCCCAAACTGCCGAACGTATTCCCACGCCACAAGCGATCCCATCGACCAGCCGACAACGACGACATCTGAAAGGTCCTGCGCGTCGAGGAACGCTTCCAAGTCACGGGCATACTGTGGCAGCGTATGTCCAGTTTCGGTCTTTTCGGAGCGACCGTGTCCTCTAAAATCGAGCGTGATCAGCTGATACTCTTCGCTGAGTGGCTGCTGCTCGCTGAAGAATCGGCTACTCATCAGCACGCCGTGGAGGAAGACAATCGGAACTCCATCTCCAGTCGACTCATAGTACATTTCGGCTCCGTTGACCGATTCGGTTGGCATATCGGTAGATGTGTGTGATTGTTGTTAGCTGTTATGACCAACTCTGATGCCAACAACATATTTGGGTTTGTTGGCTCTGTTGAACCTCAGGAAGTGATATATTCTGACTGGGGTGTGGTCAGTACAGGGGACTCACGCACTCATGTCAAACACTGGTCTCTCCACGATCTGTTGGTAGCGGCGTGCGAGATACGGAAGCTGGTGTAGGAAGTCCGCGACTTTCGCGCGGGAGCAATGCGACCTTTGAACTTCGAGCTGTGGACCACGCGAAAAGGATCAGCTCTCAGCCGCGAGATTAATGTATTCGATTAAGAACGCCATCACTTGTTGTTCGGCTTTTCGCAGGTGATTCGAAGCCGTGGTTTTCGTGATATCCATCTGTTCGGCTAACTCTTCGAGCGTGACCTGTCGGGGGATCTCAAAATATCCGTGTTCTAAGGCGAGCGTCAGGAGCTCCCGCTGCCGGTCTGGAATCGACGAAAGCAGTTCGTGCCACTCGGTCGTCGACGGAGTGATCTCTCGTTTGAAATCCTGTGAGACGCGCTCAAGATGAACCGGACCGGATTCGCTCAAGACATCCGTTACGTCGGAGAGGTCTTTTTGATTGTTTAAGAGAAGGTCGAAGCACTCGCACCCGTCTTCCAACTTCGTCGATCCGATCGGGAGGTACCCTTCATACATCAGCGTCTGTAGCGGCGAAAACTGTGACAGCGTTCCTCGCAGGAACAACGTCCCCGCCGTTCGTGACGACTCGTCGGCGGAGAATCGCTCGATCAGTTCAACCGCTTCGATGTCGCTATGGTCTTCGATGATCTCGATGGTTTCGTCGAAATCGTCCGTCTCGAGCGTCATAAGCCCAATATAATTGCGATTCTGGAACGTGGACGCGAGAAACACTCCAAACACTTTGTGTTGTTGTAACTTCTCGGTCTAGTCTCGTTGAAACTCAACACAGACTTTGGCCGTAAGCATCCTATTGTATGGGTGATTGACTCCCAGATATAGTCTCGCCCTCGGGTACGCGCGGTGTTAATTTAAGGAAGAGGCGGGACGAGGATTCAGATGGTCCCTGCGAACGTGGCCGACTGATTGTCATCAACTACAGGGTACGCACATGTCTCGGTTGTTGAGTCGATTTTACACGGTATGTTCGATTAGCGGCCGAATGCTTATGACGCCGCTCAGGTAACATGGTGATAATGAGCACCGAAACGAGTACGAACGACGACGTCCAGAGTGGGCGAACGATCACGCTCACTCAGGCGGACGGCGGCTGGTGGGTCGCCCGTGACGAGGAGACAGGTGTTGCGAGCCAAGGTGAGACGAGGCAAGACGCCCTCGACAATCTCGACGAGGCAGTCGCGCTCCACAAGGGAGATATCGGCGAGTCGATCGATACCCGGGAGGAAGAGGAGAAAGTACTCGAGGAGCTCGGTATCGACCCGGATGAGGTAGCGCAGGCTCGTGATGAGCACGATGGCCTCCCCGACTTCATGCAGTAAATTGGATGGCGTCACGCGATTTCTCTGGGCGCGACGTCGTCAAGGCACTCACGAAAAACCGCTTCGTCATTGTTGACCGGACCGGTAGCCACGTCAAACTGCGGTACGAGCACCCGACGAACGACGACGATGTCCGTGTCGTCTCCGTCCCGCAACACGATCGGATCCGAACTGGAACACTACGTAACATCGCAGACCAGTCCGGAGCGGAAGACTTCGAGAAGTGGTGTCAGTGGATCGACCGGCAGTGCTGATTCGCCGCTCAACTAATCCGCCGAAAATATTGGACTGTACTCCCAGACGGATCTGCTAGTTCAGCGCTTAGGCCCTGTAAGATACCCAGAAGATGACATCTTCTGGATTGATTCGTTCAATACAGGGTTCTGAGTGGACACAACTTTTTTTGATTTTATCCAATAGCTGTACTCATGGCCCGCGCCACCGCAACCGAGGTCTCCCCACAACAGAAATTAGCTGTAACTGGGATACTGGGGGTACTAGGTGTCGTGTTGCTTGGTTTCGGAGCCCCTCGAGCGGAGACTGTCAGTATTGCTATTGGGGGTGGAGCATTGGTGATTGCTCTGGCAACATACTCAGCGATGGGTGAAACGTGATTAGTAAGCAGGCACGTTCTACCGGTTGGTTCTGGATTTTGATGGAGAAAATAACGCAGTTCCATTGCTGACTGCATCCTCTACATTCAGCAACCAGTACCTATCAGTTCCTGAGGATTTCACCTATGGAAACGCTGCTACCCGGGCAAACCACGTCTAGCGACAAAATGATTACGCCGTCTGGGGATCTGCTGTTTTCACA
>NZ_AOJH01000013.1 GCF_000337355.1 Halorubrum kocurii JCM 14978
GTGATGTGGTTGTCGGAGGCGCCGCGGCCCTTCAGGATCGTCGACGGGTACAGCATCGTCGCCTTCGACCCCATCGACCCCGAAATCCACTCCATGCGTCCGCCCTTCTCGGCGATCGCGCGTTTGGTGTTCAGGTTGTACGTGTTCTTCGACCAGTTCTGCACGGTCGAGTACTGGACGTGGGCGTCCTCGCCGACGAACACTTCGACGCCGCCCGAGTGGAGGTTGAACGCCGAGTACTTCGGCGCGGAGCAGCCCTCGATGTAGTGGACTTCCGAGCCCTCCTCGGCGATGATGAGCGTGTGCTCGAACTGGCCCATCC
>NZ_AOJH01000014.1 GCF_000337355.1 Halorubrum kocurii JCM 14978
ATGAACTCCGAGGGGATGGGCCAGTTCGAGCACACGCTCATCATCGCCGAGGAGGGCTCGGAAGTCCACTACATCGAGGGCTGTTCCGCCCCGAAGTACTCGAAGTTCAACCTCCACTGCGGCGGCGTGGAAGTGTTCGTCGACGAGGACGCCCACGTCCAGTACTCGACCGTGCAGAACTGGTCGAAGAACACGTACAACCTGAACACCAAACGCGCCATCGCCGAGAAGGGCGGGCGCATGGAGTGGATCTCGGGGTCGATGGGGTCGAAGGCGACGATGCTGTACCCGTCGACGATCCTGAAGGGCCGCGGCGCCTCCGACAACCACATCACCATCGC
>NZ_AOJH01000015.1 GCF_000337355.1 Halorubrum kocurii JCM 14978
GGTACAGCCAGCGACCTGGATGACACCGAACTACCACGGCTCACATCAGATTTCCTCTTACGCCGGAGCGCAGGGGGCGAAATCCTCATCTTCGCGGATCTGATTATTCCCTTCGAGGGGACATAAACCCATCGAAGCGTTTCAGACCCAGCGAAACCGGGCCGAGTTGAACGGCCCGAGTTCGCAGGTGCGTTCTTCGCATTAGTCACGATGGCCGGGTTGTATTTAACCTCGTCGAACTACCGGCGCCACGTCATGCGGTTTCATGACGGGGAAGTGTGAACGGACGGATAGCTACGCGGTCTGGCACAGCAAAAAACGCGGTCGGCACTCGAAGGCTACTCGTCGTCGATGTACTCGATCCCCTGTTTCGAGACGTTCGCCTTCGTGATGTCGTCGAGGTCGTTGAGCCAGAAGTCGTCGTCGGCCTCGTCGACCTCGGGGGCACTGTCTTTCCAGGCCCAACCCTCGTACTCGTGGACCTTTTGTGTGCCCTTCTCACGGAGCCGGAGCGTGACTCGCTCCGCCTCCTCTTCTGAAGGCGCGGGCTCAAGCGTTCGAGCGGCTTTGAGCGCGGCCTGACGGGGCATGTTTCCGGAGAACTCACTCGGTTCCGATCCGTCTTCCTCTCGAAGGGCGAAGTTTCGCTTACCGTCTTCACGTACCATGGTTTATGCTCCATGCGAACCCAACACACAGTCTGTAATAAATATATCGGGGAAATGAAAGCTGGACTGCAAAACATTTATATACTGACTCCGCACGGGCTAGCGGTTTCGACTGGTCACTGGAGCGGTTCGAGAAACGATCGGGGATAGCGAAGCAACTCCGTGGCCCGAGATCCGACGCCGATCGATCGCAACGTTGGGCGAACGACGCGGACGGAACGGGCGTCGCGGGGAGGCCTGTTCGGGTAAACAACACTTATGTGTCTGCTATGGCGAAGTGCGACCAGTACAACCGCGATGGTCCGTAAAAAGAAGCTCAGCCCCAGTGGCGCCAAGGACGACGAGGGGGAGTACCACAACGTCCACGTGAATCTCCACGAAGACGAGCTCGCCGTCGCCGGGATGGAGATCGGCGACGAGGTTTTCGTTCGAGTCCGAGACGGGAAGATAATCATCCAAAAGGCCGACTCCAGCCCCGAAGACCTCGAGCACGACTTCTGAGCCGGTTCGAAACCTCCGCCGAACCACGTTTCCAAGAGCGGATCGAGACGCCGGGGAGACGAGTTGCGCGCGAACTGTTCTTTCGACGGCGGTCGGCGGATTGATTGCCGTCCGTGACGAGACCGAAACGATGGGCGCGTACGATCTGCTGAAACCGGTGCTGTTCGGGCTCCCGCCTGAGACCGCACACGGCCTGACACACCGGCTGTTACGGGCGGTACAAACGACGCCGGTGACCGACGTCCTCCGCGATCGGCTCGCCGTGAACGACCCCCGTCTACGTGTCGAGGCGTTCGGAAACGAGTTTCCGAATCCCGTAGGCGTCGCGGCGGGCTTCGACAAGAACGCGGAGGTCCCGCGGGCGCTCGCCGCACTGGGGTTCGGCCACGTCGAGGTGGGCGGCGTTACGGCCGAGCGACAGCCGGGGAACCCGCGACCGAGACTGTTCCGGCTGCGCGAAGACGAGGCGCTGATAAACCGAATGGGGTTCAACAACGAGGGCGCCGACATCGTTGGCGAACGGCTCAAGCGAGAGCAACTCCCGGAAATACCGGTCGGGATCAACATCGGGAAGTCGAAGTCGACGCCGCTTGCCGAGGCCCCAGACGACTACCTGTACACCTACGAGCGCGTCGCGGGAGCCGGCGACTACTTCGTCGTCAACGTCTCGAGTCCGAACACACCGGGCCTTCGTGAGCTCCAGAACCGTGCGGCGTTAGAGAAGATACTCGGTACGCTCGCGGACGCGGGGGCCGATCCCCTCCTCGTGAAGCTCTCACCGGACCTCCCAGAACCGGCCGTCGAGGATGCGCTCGGGGTCGTGGACGATCTGGGCCTCGACGGCGTCATCGCGACCAACACGACGACGTCCCGTCCGAATTCGCTGAAAAGTCCTCAGCGGGCCGAGCGCGGTGGGCTCTCCGGGAAACCGATCGAATCGATAGCCACGGAACGGATCCGATTTGTCGCCGAACGCACCGACGTTCCGGTGGTCGGTGTCGGCGGGGTCTCGGACGCAAAGGGCGCGTACGAAAAGATACGAGCGGGCGCGTCAGTCGTACAGTTGTACACGGGACTCGTCTACGAGGGGCCCAGCCTCGCACGCGAGATCAACGAGGGAGTCCTCGACTTGCTCGATCGGGACGGATTCGACTCGGTCGAAGCCGCCGTCGGCGTGGACCTGTAGTCGGAGCTGTGCCAGGAACGGTCTATTACCCCTCGTCGCGGACGATGACGACCACGTCGTCGGCCTCTAACAGCTCGCCGTCGCCCTGGTACTGCCGCTCCTCTTCGACGGCGAATTCCTCGTCGACGAGCGTGACGCCCGCCACGTGGAGCTCGTCGCCGTCAATCTCGTACTCCCCCTGCGCGAGCGCCGCCTCGATGTCTCCGACCTGATCGCCGTACTTCGGACCGACCGTCGCGTAGTCGAGGTCGATCCCGGTGACCACCGTCTGGACCGGCGCGTCATCGTCGGGGTGGACGGTGAGGTCGGCGACGTGCATCACGCCGGTGATGTCGTCCTCGAAACCGTGGACATCGGCGTACACCTCGACCGCGTCCAGCTCGGCGTTGAGCGGGAGCTGGTTCTCGCTTTTGTACTTCCGCAGCGTCCCGACGACGGCGGTGGCGGCCGCACCCGCGTCCTGGTTGGCGTCGATCCCGATCGGCTCGGGCCAGTCGGCGAGGTGGACAGAGTCGCGGGCGCCGTCGGCGGCAGCGGCGTCGGTCGCCGGATCGCTCGCGGCGTCCGCGTACATGTCGTGCCACAGCTCCTCGGTGACGTGCGCGAGCAGGGGGGCGAACAGCTTCAGAAACCGCCGGTGAGCGGTCCGAAGCGTGTACGCCGCGGCGTCGTCGTCCCGCTGCTTGGCGATCTCGAGGTAGTCGTCACAGAACGTGTTCCAGAAGAAGCTCCGGAGCTCATCGCGGGCCTTCGAGAACGCGCGGTCCTCGAAGAGTTCGGTGAGCCGCTCGACCTCGTCATCGAGCTCGGCGAGCAGCCACCGATCGAGCTCCCGGAGCTCCCCGTCATCGGGCTCGTCGGGATACGACTCCGGCGCCAGCGACTCCACGAGCTTGGAGGCGTTCCACAGCTTGCGGATCAGCTTCTCGCCCGCGCGGAGGTCTTTCTCCTTGAACGGGAAGTCGTCGCCAACGGCGGTGCCGGCGGCCCAGTAGCGCGTGGCGTCGACCGGGAACTCCGCTAACACCGCCTCGGGCTCGACGACATTGCCGACGGACTTGGACATCTTCTCCCGGTTCTCGTCGAGGACGTGGCCGTTGATCATCGTCTCCTCGAACGGGACCTCGCCGGTGTGCTCGTAGCACTTCACCAGCGTGTGGAACAGCCAGAAGCTGATGATGTCGTGGCCCTGCGGGCGGAGGTCGAACCGATACAGCTCTGGGTGTTCCATCGTGAACTCCCCGGCGTCCTCGTCCCAGTCCCAGCCGGCGTTAATGAGGGGAGTGAGGCTGGACGTCGCCCACGTGTCGAGCACGTCGTCTTCCGGTTCGAACTCGTCGTGCCCGCACGCGGGGCACGCGTCGACGGGCGGGTCGTCAGAGAGCGGATCGACGGGCAGGTCGGCCTTCTCGGCGACGACGACCTCGCCGCAGTCCTTGCAGTACCACACGGGAAACGGGATGCCGGAAGAGCGCTGGCGGGAGATGAGCCAGTCCCACTGGAGCCCTTCGACCCAGTGCTCGTACCGGCTGAACATCTTCTCCGGGGACCATTCCATCTCCCGGCCGATTTCGAGGTACTCGTCGGTCTTGTCGAGCATCTCGATGTACCACTGTTTGGTGACGAGGAACTCAACGCTCGTGCCGCACCGCTCGTGGACGTTGACGGTGTGGCTGATGTCGCGGCGGTCGAGCAGCGCGCCCGCCTCGTCGAGGTTGTCGACGATGGCCTCGCCGGCTTCCGAGGAGTGCATCCCCTCATACTCCTCGGCGACGTCGGTCATGTGACCGGACTCGTCGATGGCGACCCGGAGGTCCAGGTCGTGGACCTGGTACCACTCGATGTCGTTCTGGTCGCCGAACGTACAGCACATCACGACGCCGGAGCCCGTCTCCATATCGACGCGCTCGTCCGCGATGATCGGCACCTCGTGGCCGAACAGCGGGACCTCGGCTGACTCGCCGACGAGACCCTGATTCTCGTCGTCGTCGGGGTGGACGAAGACGGCGACGCAGGCCGGGAGGAGTTCGGGGCGGGTCGTCGAGATGACGAACTCGTCGGCGATGTCGTCGTCGTCGCTCCCGGCGACGGAGAAGGCGATGTCGTTGAAGTGACTCGCCTGCTCGTCGTCTTCGGTCTCGACCTGCGAGATAGCGGTCTCGCACTCGGGACACCAGATCGCGGGCGCCTTCTCGCGGTACTCGCGGCCCTGATCGTACAGGTCGACGAACGAAAGCTGGGAGACGCGCTGGACGCGCGGCTCGATCGTCTGGTAGGTGTGGTCCCAGTCGACGGAGACGCCGAGCGACTGGACGTTCTCGGTGAACTGCTCCTCGTACTGCGCGCAGACCTCGCGGCACTTCGCCTGGAACTCCCGGCGCTCGAAGTCCTGATGGCGGATGTCGAGTTCGTCCTCGGTCAGCCGCTCGGAGGCGATCCCGTTGTCGTCGTAGCCGAACGGGAAGAACGTCTCCCCGCCGTTCATGCGCTCGAAGCGCGCGACGAAGTCCTGAAGGGTAAATCCGTACAGGTGGCCCATGTGGAGGCTCCCCGATACCGTTGGCGGGGGCGTGTCGATAGAGAAGACCGTGTTCGGGTCGACCGGGTCGTCGTCGGGGTAGGCGTACGTCTCCTCGTCGACCCATCGCCGCTGCCACCGCGGCTCGACGGTGTCGGGGTCGTACTCACCACTGGGCATTTCACGCTCACGTTCCGCCGGTTCCCCCTTAACGGCCTCGGTTGTGGGGGCGCGCGCTACGCCGCGTCGTCCGCCTCGGGACTCACACGACGTCGTCGAGGTCGTGTTCCGCAGCCATCTTCGAGGCCTCCGACGCGAACCGCTCGACCTCGTCGGCCGGGCTCTCCCCGAGCGCGGACTCCTCGACCTCGCGGCCGGCGGTGACGCCGTCGCCCGTGACGAGCCGCTGTTCGGCGAGTTCCTTCGTGTGCATCCGCTCGCCGTCCTCCGTGGCGTAGGTGAGCCGCACGAGCCCCTTCGAGTCGAACTGCCGATCGACGAGCCAGACCGTGGTCATACGTGGCGATGGGTGCCTGCGACGCTTAAAAAGGACGGTCGCGGTGGGCGGAGCGACGAGCGGGAGAGTTCGATCTCGATGATTGCGGTTGGCGTGCGCCTCCGAGTGGCCGCCGGAGGCGGCCGCGAGGAGCGTCGCGCGAGGGAGTCGGCCACTCTCCGCGTCGCGGAGAGTGGCTGACGAGGCTGGGGNGCCGCGAGGAGCGTCGCGCGAGGGAGTCGGCCACTCTCCGCGTCGCGGAGAGTGGCTGACGAGGCTGGGGAGGTGTGAGGCTGCGTTCCCGTGAGCGACCGACGGGAACGAGCAGGAGCACGGACGTCGCAGCCCGCGCAGCGAACGCAGTGAGCGAGCAGGAACAGGGCGAGACCGAAGGTCTCGATTGCTCACGCGGTGAAACCGTGTGACCGTCTTCCGGTGGTTGCGGTGCGGGACGGGGATCAAAGGGGCAGCCGTCTTCACGGCCGGGGCTTTGGAGGAGTCCGCCGCAGAGGCATCGACCCGCGATCGGTCAGTCACACGATTCAGTGATCCACCGTAAGCCGTCGTCAGCGCTTTGTACCGCCTCGTCGAACGGAGGGTATGCGCGTGAAGTTCGACCGCGACACCTGCGTCGGGATGTACCAGTGCGTCGCCGAGTGGGACGCCTTCGAGAAGAACCTGAACGACGGGAAGGCCGACCTACGAGGGAGCGAGGAAGAGGACGAAGACGTGTTCGTGGTCGAGGTGCCCGACGGCGAGGAGTTCGACGCGAAGTTCGCGGCGCGGGTCTGCCCGGTCGACGCCATCGAGGTGTACGACGATGACGGCGAACAGGTGGTGTGACCGATCCGAGTTTTTGTTTATAAATAGCGGTTGGCAGATCGGCTGCACCAAACACCTCCAAAGCCCCAGCCGCGACAACTCGCGGCAGCGGGCCGCTTCGCGCCGGCGACTGCCCCTTTGAGTCCCCCCCGACTGCACAGCAACCGCACCTCACCCCAGCCTCGTCGGCCACTCTCCGCGACGCGGAGAGTGGCCGACTCCCTCGCACGCGCTCCTCACGGCCGCCACGGCGGCCGTTCACAGGCGCGCACCGAGGTGGACAGATGTTGAGAGCGTCAGTTCTCACCCGCTGCGGGTTATAAACGCTCGGCCAGATCCTCGGCGAAGTACGTGATGATCAGGTCCGCGCCCGCGCGCTTGAGCGACAGCAGCGACTCGTGGGCGGTCTCTTCCAGGTCGAGCCACCCCTTCTCCGCGGCCGCGTGCAGCATCGCGTACTCGCCGGAGACGTTGTACGCGGCGATCGGGTGATCGAACTCCCGCCGGAGGTCACCGACGATGTCGAGGTACGGGAGCCCGGGCTTCACCATCAGCACGTCCGCGCCCTCCTCGGCGTCGATCCGCGCCTCTCGGAGCGCCTCGCGGCGGTTCGCGGGATCCATCTGGTAGTGGCGTCGGTCGCCGAACGCGGGCGCGCCGTCGGCCGCGTCGCGGAACGGGCCGTAGAAGGCGGACTCGTACTTGACGGCGTAGCTCATCAGCGCCACCGCCTCGTGGCCCGCGTCGTCAAGCGCCTCGCGGATCGCCCGCACCTGCCCGTCCGTCATCGCCGAGGGGGCGACCATGTCCGCGCCCGCGTCCGCCTGCGAGACGGCGGTCTCCGCGAGGAGCTCCAGCGTCTCGTCGTTCTTCACGGTGAG
>NZ_AOJH01000016.1 GCF_000337355.1 Halorubrum kocurii JCM 14978
TGATCACGTAGGCATCGGTCTCGGCGGTGATCCGCCGGATCGCTCGCTGGACGACCCCGTCCTCCGCGTACGCGCTGGTTCCCTCGGGGTCCTTCGACTCGGGGATCCCGAAGACGATGACCGCCTCGACACCCGTCTCGCGGACTTCCTCGACGCGGGCGACCGCCTCATCGACGGGGACGCGCTCGTGGCCGGGCATCGTCTCGATCGGCACGCGCTCGTCGGTCGTCGCGTCGACGAAGACGGGCGCGACGAGGTCCGAGGCCGACAGCGAGGTCTCGCTGACGAGCGGGCGGACGCCGTCGGTGCGGAGGCGCCGCGGCCGGTCCGTTGGGTGCATACCGGAGCGTTGGCTCCGGGCGGCCTTTTATGATCCGTCCGCGGCGAACCGGGTGAGGAAGAGGGGCGGGAAGAACTACTGGGTCCTCGGGCCGACGGCTACTCGGACGATTCGATGTCGATCTTGTCGCGAAGCGAGGCGAGCTCGTCGGACTCCGCGAGCTCCTCGACGCGCGCCTTGAAGTGCTCCTCGCAGAGCCCGACGACCACGCCGCTCTGCTCGGCCTCGTAGGTGGCCTCCCGTTCGCAGTAGTGACACCGCATACGCGACACTCTGTCGGCGTCGGGCTTAACCCTGTTCGTCGATCGGGACAGTCGAGAATCCCGAACTCGTTAGGTCGCGTCGGCGGCATCCGGGAGCCGCTCGCGGACCGGAGCGAACGCCTCAGCCGTGAGTCCCGCCTCGCCGAGCGTCCGCTCGTGAGCGTCGGTCCCGCCCGTCAGGAGGAGGTCGCTCTCGGCG
Source organism: Halorubrum kocurii JCM 14978 (assembly GCF_000337355.1). Lineage (GTDB taxonomy): Archaea > Halobacteriota > Halobacteria > Halobacteriales > Haloferacaceae > Halorubrum > Halorubrum kocurii. The sequence goes on from NZ_AOJH01000016.1 coordinate 803, forward strand.
GCGACCCGCTCGATCCGCGCGTCGTCGACCGCGCGGCCGTAGGGGTAGAAGCGCTCCACCGCGTCCAGATCGCGGGCGACGTCGAGAGCCGCGTCGACGTCGTCGTACCGGAAGGGGTGTGCGAGTCCGACGACCGCGCAGGCGTCCCGGAGCAGTTCGACGCCGCGTTCCAGTCCCGTGACGTCGCGCGCGACGTAGCAGGGGCCGTCGTTCCCGATCAGCTCGTCGAAGGCGTCGGCGTAGTCGTACGGGGCCGCCGAGTCGTCGATCGCGCGAGCGATGTGCGGGCGCCCGAGCCCGGGACGAGGCTCGACACCGAGGTCGATGTCGAGCCGGTCCTCGACCGCCCCGAGGATCGCGGCCCCTCGTCGCTCGCGGTCCGTCTGGAGCCGCTCGATCTCGGCGTCGAGCGCGTCGGTGTGGTCGACCGCGTAACCGAGGAGATCGAGCCGCTCGGAGCCGGCGTCGACGCGGAGTTCGATCCCGCGGACGACCCGAACCCCGTCGCGCTCAACGACCGGCGCGCTGATGTCGGGGTGTACGCGGTCGTGGTCGGTGACGGCGACCCAATCGAGACCGGTATCGCGGGCGACAGCGACGAGTTCGGCGGCGGTCAGCGTGCCGTCCGAGACGGTGGTGTGCGCGTGGAGGTCGGCGACGATCCGGTCCGCGTTCATGCGCCGAACTCGGCGACCCTCGTACTAAGCGGCGACGATCTCGAGGTGTGAACAGACCTCATATAAGGAAATATAAAGAGACTCTTCGGACTAAGGTTGTGCATGGACAATCATTAAGAACCATCGGCGGCTTCCAATAGTTGATGCGCTTGAACGGCGTCGACGACCGACTCGAACGGCACCAATATCCGACGACCTCGGAGGAACTGATCGCGGCCCACGGGAACGCGACCGTAGAGCTCGCCGACGGCTCCGAGCGTCTCGGAGACGTGCTGGAGCGGTTCGGCGACCAGACGTTCGACGACGCGGACGACGTGTTCACCACGCTCCGCGCGGGCGTCTGTCACCGCGGGGTCGGTCGGCGGTTCTACTCGGACCGCGACCCGACGACCAACGCCGACGACGGACCGTCGCCGGTCTCGTTCTGAGCGGGCGGTCGAAACGACCCTACTTTACCGAGCGTCCGACCTGGGAGCGACGCGTCCGTCGGGTCGAGTCCGGCGACGACGCGACTGAGGGGGATCCGTAGCGACCTCTCGGCGACCGGTCAGACCCACTCGATCGCACTCGACAGGTCGAGCGGCACCGACCCCTTTCGGTACCCTTCGACGCGTCCGCTCGGGCGCGCGCGGAGGACGACGGCGGGCCGGTGTCTGACCTCCGGCCGGGCCTCGCGGACCGCCGCCCAGTCGTCGGCGGGGAAGGAGCTGCAGTCCACGAAGAGAGTGACGCCGCCGCCGTGTGCCTCCAGCTGGCCGCTCGTCTTCGTCTCCGCCGTGTCGCGGACCGCGGCGACGGGATCGTTCGCGGAGCGCCCGGAGACGGGTTGCGGACGCGTCACCTCGACCAGCGAGGCGGCCCCGGTGTCCGGATCCGTCGCGCGGTAGTCGAGCGAGTGACCGGTCGTCACCTCGATCTCGGGCGTCACCTCGTAGCCGGCCTCGGTCAGGATCCGGGCCGCCGTGAACTCCGCGATCGCGGCGCTCATCCGGACCAGATCGAGCGACGCCGAGGTCCCGAGCTTCCCGGCCATCGTCTCGCGGTAGTCGTCGAGCGTCCCCGGGCGGAGCGTCTCCTCGACGAACTCCGTGCCCTCTTCGCGGGTCGCGTCGGGGAACCCGGCCGCGTGGTCGCGGAAGAACGCCCTGGTCGTCGCCGCACCGTCCTTCGAGCAGAACACCGGGAGGAAGAACCACGAGACGTGCGGGTACGCCGCGAGCCACGGCTCGTCGTCGTGGAGCCCCGCGAGCAGTTCCCGCTGGACCCACCGGGCCACCGGGTAAGGGACCTCGTCGAACCCGTACTTGTCCGTCCGCCAGAGCTCGCTCGGCGTCTCCGTGTTGCCGACCCAGTACCCGACCGGCCCGCCGTCCGCCCCGTCCGGAGGGTCGTCGTCGCCGTCCGTCCAGCAGAACAGCGCGAAGGAGCCGTCGTCCATGTCGAACCGCCGGGCCTCGTAGCCGGGTGGCGGAGCGAACCACGGGTCGCCCGCGGTCGCCCCGAGGTTGCCGTCGAGGGGGCGTTCGAGCTGCGAGCGCACGCGGTCCGCGCTCCAGCGGCCGGGCGCGCGCCTGAATCGGATCGGTTGTGCCACGGCGGTGCTTCCACGCGCCGGGGTTAATCGGTTCCGGTGGTCGGAACCCACCACCTGGACCGCCTTCGACCCTGCTCTTCGATCGGTCTCGCCGTTCGGTCCGGGGTAGAAATTTCGAAAATGCGATAGTTCACCGACACATATATTACTGACAGTTTCAAAGTGAGAGTGTACCATGTCAATGGGTGCCTATGACGAGGCTGAACACGAGCGTCGCGAGAAGAAGACCAGCGAAGTCGACGCCGATTTCGACGCCGAGCGGCCGGAGTACTCCGGATCGCTCACGTACGACTCCGGCGACTCCACGGAGGCACTCCTCGACAAGTTCCAGGAGCTACAGGGCGAGTGACTCGGCGGTTCGCGACTTCCTCTTCGTTCGGTCACTTCCGCGAGTCGGACCGATAACCGTCGCTGAGCCGCGCCGGTGCCGGCCTCAAGACAGCGCGATCGCCGCGGAACAGACGACCGCGACCGCGAGGACGTGTCCGACGACCGCTCCGAGCAACAGGGGCTCGTCGAGCAGGAAGGGGACGAGCGCCAGTTGGATCACCGAGAAGCCGATGTTCTCCGCGTCGAGTCGCCTGACGCGCGAGGTCGCCGCCGGCGGGAGGTCCACGTGGACCGCGCGCCACAGCGCGACGACCGCGCTCCACCACGAGGTGCCGATCCGGTAGGTGAGGTCCCAGAGGATCAACAGCGTGAGGTAGACGACCGGAATCGGCGGGTCCGAACCGAACAGCCGCTCGATCAGGGCGCCGTCCCACGCGATCATGTACGTGACCAGGGCGATGAACGCGAGCACGCCGAGGACGATCTCGATGCTCGACCCGAACAGCAGCCGCTTGTGCGACGCCGGCGTCGGGAGCCGACGGTTGATCGCCCCCAGCCGATGCATCTCGACGCTGCCGACGGCCGCCACCGCGACGGCGACGGTCCCGGCGAGGACCGCGTCCCACAGCCCGTAGTACCAGCCGAGCGCCACCACGCCGACTTCGAACAGGACGAACTGGATCGCGACCGCGAGCGTCCGGGAGAGGCCGAGTCCGGGGATCCCGCCGACCAGGCTCTCGTACACCCACGTCTCACCGTAGTTGCGGCTCACGACCGGGTCGCCTCCGACCGAGCCCCCTCCGGCCGGTTCATCTCGTCGATCGCCCGCGCGACCGCGACTTCGAACGGCGTCTGATCGATCGGCACGAGGTCCCGGATCCGGTCGTCCTCGACGATCACGGTGTTGCGGAGCCCCTCGACGAGCGACCGGGCGAGGTAGGGGTTCACGTCGGTGACCAGCCGGAGCCACTTCGCCGACAGCTCCGGGCTCAACACGGGGACCCGGATTATCCACAGGGCGTGGCCGAGCTGTCGGCGCGTCTGCCGGAGGATCTCTCCGTACGTTAACACGTCCGGGCCGCCGATCTCGAAGGTGTCGTCGGCAGTGGCGGGCTCCTCGAACGCGCCGAGGAGATAACCGACCACGTCGTCGATCGCTATCGGCTGACAGAGCGTGTCGACCCACTTCGGCGTGGTCATCACTGGGAGCCGGCTCGCGAGCCCGTGGATCACCTCGAAGCTCGCGCTGCCGGCACCCACGATGATCGCCGCCCGCAGCGTCGTGAGCGCCGGGTCGCCCGTCCCGAGGATCCGCTCGACCTCGCGGCGGGACTTGAGGTGTTCGGAGAGGTCGTCCCGGTCCTCGCCGAGCCCGCCGAGGTAGATGACCCGATCGACTCCCGCGTCCGACGCGGTCTCGACGAAGTTCTGGGCGCAGTTCCGGTCCCGCTCCTCGTAGCCCGGACCGCCGTCCATCGAGTGGACGAGGTAGTAGGCGGCGTCGACGGGCTCACCGTCGACTTCGAACGCGGGCGGGAGAGTGTCAGGTTCGAGGAGGTCGCCCTCCACGACGTGAACGCCCGCGGGCGGATCGTACGCATCGGCGTCGCGGACGAGAGCGACCACCTCGTGACCCTTGTCGAGGAGCGCCGGGACGAGTCGGCTCCCGACGAATCCCGTGGCTCCGGTGACGAGCGCGCGCATACTCGTCTCTCGGGCGGAGCGACCATAAGGGTCCGCCACGACGCCGCGGCCCGTCACCCTCGACGCCGGTTCGCCGCGACCGATCGATAAAAGGCATCGCGCGGCAGTCGTGTCGACATGCACGCAGGCGAGTTCGAGGCGGTCCGCGGGGTCCCGGACCTGTACGTCCACGACACCGGGATGTTCGGGACCGACGAGTACGGGGCGGTGTACGTGTACGACGCCGATCGACCGATCGTGATCGACACCGGCACGGGAGCGAACCGCGAGCGGCTGTTCGAGACGCTCGACGAGATCGGGATCGACCGCGAGGGGCTGGCGTGGATCCTCCCCACGCACGCCCACCTCGACCACGCGGGCGGCGCGGGCCACCTCGCCGAGCGCTACCCGAACGCCGAGGTCCGCGTCCCCGAGAAGGGCGTCAGACACCTCGTCGATCCGGACGCGCTCGTCGCCGGCACGAAATCCGCCGTACGGGACCAGTGGCAGTACTACGACGACCCCGTCCCCGTTCCCGAGGACCGCATCGCGGGGCTCGCCGACGGCGACCGCATCGACCTCGGCGACCGAGAGCTGATCGTCCACGAGGCGCCCGGGCACGCCCCGCACCACGCGTTCTACCACGAGCCGGACGCGGACGTCGTCTTCACGGCCGACGCCGCGGGGATCTACGTCCCGGAGGTCGACACGGTCCGTCCCACCACGCCGCCGCCGCAGTTCGACCTCGACCAGTGTCTCAGGGACCTCTCGGCCATCGAGGAGATCGACCCCGAGTACGTCTGTTTCGGTCACTTCGGGCCGCGCGAGTACGAGCCGTCGCTGATCGGCGAGGCGAAGCGGGCGTACGTCGAGTGGGTCGAGGCCGTCCGGGAGAAGCGTGAGGCGCTCGCGGACGACGAGGCCGTCGTCGAGCACTTCGAGGAAGCGAGCCGGGACGTGGAGTTCTGGAACCCGGAGCGGGCCAGGGCCGACGCGAACCTGAACTCGCGCGGCGTGTTGACGTACCTCGATCGCGTCGAGGAGGAGTCCGGAGAGTAGCGTCGACGACGCGGGCGACGCGACCGTCGCGACGAGGGCCGCGGCGCCCCCGACGCAAACCCCTAAACCCCGCGTCGCCTAGCCGCCTCCATAGATGGGCATCTTCGACACGATCCGCGCCGTGCTCGGGACGAGCGCCGAGACGGACGCGACCCGCGAGGCCGACCCCGAGGACCTCTTCGGGATGTCGACGGCGTACATGACGATGGAGGCCGACCTCGGCTACGACCACTGCGGGGAGGCCGCGCTGTGCTTCTCCGGGGTCGACAGCACCCGGTTCGACGACGCCGTCGAGACGGTCGAGGCCATCCTGGAGGCCGGCGAGATCGACACCGGGACCGGATTCCACCGACACGAGGACGACCACGGCTACCAGTGGTTCGTACTGGAGGACGACGACCCGGAAGACCTCGTGACGAGCATTCACTTCGCGGCCGACCAGTTCATCGAGGAGGGGTTCGGCTCCCGCCTGCTCGCGGCCGTCTTCGGCTTCGAACGCGACGGCACCGACGCCTACTGGATCTACTCGTTCCGCCGCGGCGCGTACTACCCCTTCTCGCCGAAGGGGACGAGCGACCGGAACCAGCAGGTCGAGTTCAAGCTCCAGTCCGTCCTCGACGGGGAGCTCGGGCTCGAAGACGACGAGTCGTACTGGTACCCCCTGTGGCCCGACGTACCGGGCGACCACCCGTGGGAGTGACCCGATGAGCCGTGGGAGCGACCCGACGAGCCGTGAGAGCGGTTCGGACCGGAGGTACGCCGGACGCGACGCGCCGCGGAAACGCCTCCTGCGGGCGGTGGCCGCACAGACCGCGGCGCTGAGCGCGACCGTCCACTTCCTGTGGGCGTGGCCGCGGCTCGCCGAGCCGGCCGACGCGCGCCCGTACGTGTTCCTCCTCGGCGGGGCGTTCACCGTCGCGGTCGCGGTCGCGACGCTGCGTGCGGACGAGTACCGGCGGCTGTACGCGCTCGGCGCCGGCACGCTCGCCGCGTTCCTCGTCGGCTACGCGGGGTGGCACGGCGGCGGGACCGCGGCGGCGCTCGCGAGCGACCCGCTCGCGATCGTCGGGAAGGGCGCGGAAATCGTCGGAATCATCGCGTTCCTCGCGCTGTACCGGCTCGCGCCGCCGACGAGCGTCGTGCTCGATCGGCGGGAGGACGCCGCGAGCGACGGCGGCGCCGCGGACGACGAGGAGGCGCGCGCATGAGCGAGACGTACCTGACGGTCGGGGAGTCCGCGACGGCGACGTTCGAGGTCCAGGGGTCGGAGTTCCTCGGGCACGTCGCGCCGGCCGATACGGTTGCGGCGGCCGAGGCGTTCGTCGAGCGCGTCCGGGCCGAGTACGACGACGCGACCCACAACGTGCCGGCGTACCGGGTTCCCGCGGGCGAGGCCTCCGAACGGACGCCGGGCGGCGAGGTCATGCTCCGGGAGTACTCCTCGGACGACGGGGAGCCGACCGGCTCGGCCGGGAAGCCGGCGCTCAACGTGCTCCAGCAGCGCGAGATCCGGAACGTCGTCGCGGTGGTGACCCGCTACTACGGCGGGACGAACCTCGGCGTCGGCGGGCTCGCGCGCGCCTACTCGCGGGCGGTGAAGGACGGGGTCGACGAGGCGGGCGTGATCGAGGAGCGACCGCACCGACGGCTGGTCGTGGAGACCGCGTACGACGACTCGGGGACCGTCAGGAGCGTGATCGAATCGGCGGGCGTCGAGTTCGAGGCCGACTACGACGAGCGCGTGCGGTTCGCGCTTCGGGTCCCCGTGGCCGAGGTGGAGGAACTCGTGGAGCGGCTCAACAGCGCGACCAGCGGTCGCGTCGAGATCGATCGGTAGGGCGACGGAATCGATCAGCCGCGCGGACTGCCCTCGGTCACGAGGACTTCCGGACCGTCATGTCGAGGGTGTCCAGATTCACGAGAACTTCCGGACCGTCATGTCGAGGGTGTCCAGATCGAGGATAGGCGCGTAGCCGGCGTCAGGGTCGATGTTGACGGACTTCTGGAAGTCCGTCTGGGCCTGCCAGCAACCCGAGTTGACGGCGAGGACGTTGTGGTACTTCCCCCACCCGAGCTTGTGGACGTGGCCGGTGTGGAACACGTCGGGTACGTCCTCGATGACGAGGTAGTCGCGCTCCTCCGGCGCGACGCGGGTGTGGCCGCCGAACTGCGGCGCGACGTGGCGCTTTTTCAGGAGCTGGTACATCGCCTTGTGGGGCTCGTCGTAGCTCGCCTTCTCCTCCGGGAGCTCCGCGATCACCTCGTCGAGGGAGACGCCGTGGTACATCAGCACGTCGACGCCCTCCACGGAGACGGTGGCGGGGTTCGAGACGATCTGCGCGTCGTGGACGTCCATGATGGAGCGGATCTCGTCGTTGAACCCGGGCTGGGGCTCGGCGAGCCGGACCGCGTCGTGGTTACCCGGGATCATCACGATCTCGGTGTCGGCCGGCACCTCCTTGAGGTGCTCCGCGAACGCCTCGTACTGGTCGTAGATGTCGACGATCTCCAGCTCCTCGTCCTGACCGGGGTAGACGCCGACGCCCTCGACCATGTCGCCGGCGAGCAGCAGGTACTCCACCGGCTCGGCCTCGGGCGTGTGGAGCCAGTCGGTGAAGCTGCGCCACGCGTCCGCCATGAACTCGTCGCTGCCGACGTGGACGTCGGAGATCAGTGCGGCCTGCACGTGGCGGTCGGCGCCGCCGGTCCGGTGGGTCCGGGGGACGTCGGGGAAGTGGAGCGAGTCCGCGAAGAGGATACCGGAGTCGTCGGCGAGCGTGCCCTCGACGGCGAGACACTCGTCCATCAGGATCTCGTCGACGAGGTCGGCGAGCCCCTTGTCCTTCATGATCAGGGCGGGAAACGTCCCGGTCGTGTCCTCCAGTTCGACCAGCCAGTGGCCGGATTTCGTGGACCGGACGTCGTTGACGAGCCCGATTATCGCGGCGTCGCTCCCGCCCGGCATCTCCGCGATCGCCTCGGCGGGACGGTGGTTGACCCGACCGCGGAGCACCTTGGAGAGCCGCTCGTAGCGGTCTCGGAACGTTCGGACGAAGTCGCCGTACTCGCCCGTGCCGGTGCTCCGACCGGTCATGTCGTTGCCGATCTCCAACTCTCGCAGATCGGGGTCGTGGTGCGGGGGGGTGTCGCCGTTGCGGTCGGCGTTGCGGTCGGCGTTGCTGTCGGCGCTGCTGTCGGCGCTGCGGTCGGGACTGCGGTCGAGGCCCGAGGAAGACCCCTCTGTTTCGACTGGAGATCGGTCTTTTACGGTCCCAGAAGGCGACTCGTCGCCGGTGTGGGTTGGAGTGGATTCGTGGGTCCGTTCGTCGGCTCGGGCGGTTGCGTCGGTGTCTGAGGTTCCCGGTGTGGACTCGGAAGCTGACCGACCGGACTCGGAAGCGGACCGATCGTTCGTGACGGCGCGGACGTGGTCGGACGTGATTCGCAGGGCGTCGTCCGGGGCTCGGTCGACGACCGATTCGACGGCGGCGGCGGAGTCGGGCGCGCTCACGAGGAGGGTGACGGCTTCGCGTTCCGCGTTGTATCCGTGTCTGGCGAGCTCCTTGACGATACGGGCGTTCGACTCCAGCGGCACGACGTTCGAAACGAGAGGGCGGCTCAAAACGGTTCCGGAGCCCTCCGATCCCCCGGAACCGACGGCGGTCGGGACCCGGAAGCTTATGAGCGAAACCCGTCAAGCCGAACGTAATGGACGAAGGGGATCGGTCGGACGGAGACGACGAATCCGACCGGGAGACCGGATCGGCGGATATCGATGCCGGGAGCGGCGACCCCGACGGGGAGGATGTCGACAGTGCGGATACGGACTCCGACGGTTTGGCTGGGGACGCCCCCGGAGACGGGGCGGACCGCGACGACGGGTCGATCACCGAGGAGAGTGACGGGTGGAGTGGCGAGGTAGCCGACGACACGGAGTCTGAAACGGGGTCTCCCGGCGTCGCCGAGGCGTCGGGTGAACCCGACCGCCCCGTCGGCGGCCCGCACTCCAGCGACCGGGCCTCCGACGACCGCCCCATCGGCGACCGACGCGCTGACAGTCCGAGCGGAACGGAACGTGATCGAACCGACGCGGACCGACCCGGAGCCGAAACGGATCGGGGCCCGGACGCCTCCGGTACTGGATTCCTGTACCGGTTCCGCCACGACAGGGACGGTATCTTGATGTGGATCCGGGAGATGCTCTCCAGCGTCGCCATCGTGCTCGTGATCGGCCTGATACTGTTCGGCGTCAGCGGCGTGTGGCCGCCGATGGTCGCGGTTGAGTCCGGGAGCATGGAGCCGAACATGGAGGTCGGCGACCTCGTCTTTGTCACAGAGCCGGGGCGCCTCGCCCCCGACGCCGCGGACAACGACATCGGCGTCGTAACCCACGAAGCCGGCGAAGCCGCCGACTACCGGACGTTCGGATCGTACGGCTCGGTGGTGATCTACCGGCCGCCCGGCCGGACCGCGTCGCCGATCATCCACCGGGCGATGTTTCACGTGGAGGAGGGCGAGAACTGGTACGACCGCGCCGACGATCGGTACCACAACGCGGCCGGCTGCGGCGAGCTCACCCACTGTCCCGCACCGCACGACGGGTTCATCACGCTCGGGGACAACAACGCCGAGTACGATCAGGCGAGCGGCCTCGCCGCCCCGGTCAGGGCGGACTGGGTGACCGGGGTGGCGCGGGTCCGCGTCCCGTATCTCGGCTACGTCCGGCTCATCGCGACCGGACAGGCGGAACCGGGAGACGTGTTGGCGACGGGGGTTGCGGTCGGGACGGGATGGAGCACTCTCGACAGCGGTACCGGTGAGAGGACGCCCGTCACGATGGCTGACGCTGCCGACACGAAGCCCACCGTTTCGAGTGGAGACGCGCCCGCGAGAGCGGCCGGCTGAGAAAGCGACACGTCGACGAGGAATCGGAGGAACCGGGGAGTCGGAGATAGGGAGAAACCGGGGAGTCGGAGTCAGGGCGGACCCTTCGACAGACCCGTCAGTTGTCGAACCGGGCCTGAACGAACGGCTGCGCGTTCTCGATGTCGCCGAGGCGGGAGTCCGACAGGAGGACGGCCTCGGTCTCCTCGACGGGGACCGACAGGCCCATCTCCTTCGTGCGTCCGTAGCGGCCCTTCGAGACGACGACCGCGTTGACGATCCCAAGCATATCGAGTTCGCTGATGAGGTCTGTGACGCGGCGCTGGGTGAGCACGTCGGCGTCGATCTCCTCGCAGAGCCGCTTGTAGATGTTGAACACCTCGCCGGTGTTGATGTTGTGGACGCCGTTCTTCTCGAGGAGGATGACCGCGAACAGCACGATCTTACTTTGGGTCGGAAGGGTGCGAACGACCTCGACGACGCGATCGAGTTCGATCTTGTCCTGCGCCTGCCGGACGTGCTTCTCGGCGACGATCTCGGCCTGCGAGCGCTCGGCGAGTTCCCCCGCAGTCCGGAGCAGATCGAGCGCGCGGCGGGCGTCCCCGTGTTCCTGGGCGGCGAAGGCCGCACAGAGGGGGATCACGTCGTCGGTGAGCGCGTCCTGTTTGAACGCGATGTCGGCGCGGTGCTGGAGGATGTCGCGGAGCTGGTTCGCGTCGTACGGCGGGAAGACGATCTCCTCCTCGCCGAGGCTGGACTTGACGCGGGGGTCGAGGAAGTCGGTGAACTTCAGGTCGTTCGAGATCCCCATGATAGAGATGCGCGAGCGGTTGAGTTCGGAGTTCATCCGCGAGAGGTTATACAGCGTGTCGTCGCCGCTCTTCTCGACGAGCTTGTCGATCTCGTCGAGCATGATCACGACCACGCGCTCGTGGTAGTCGACCGCCTCGAAGAACGTCGAGTAGACGCGGTCGGTCGGCCAGCCGGTCATCGGGACCTCCTCCATCTCGTCGGCGTCGGCTTCGAGCTCCTCGATCCGCGCGTCGAGCTCCTCGACCGCGGCGAACTCGGTGTCGGCCAGAGCGGACGGGTCGTCGACGGCGGTCGAGCGGAGTTCGCGACACCGATCGAGCCGGTCCGCGATGACGGCCTGATTCTGCTCGATGAACGTGTTCGCGAGCTGTGCGAGGACGCGGTACTGCGTGTCGGTCACCTCGCAGTTGATGTACTCGACCTCGCAGGGTACGTCGTACTTCTGGGAGGTGGACTCCAGCTCTTGGGAGACGAACTTCGCGGAGGCCGTCTTCCCCGTTCCCGTCTTCCCGTAGATGAGGATGTTGGACGGCGTTTCCCCGCGCAGCGCGGAAACGAGGATCGTCGCCATCCGGTTGATCTGGTCGTTGCGGTGGGGAAGCTCGTGGGGAGTGTACGACGGACGGAGGACCTCTTTGTTCTCGAATATCGGTTCGCCGGAGAGCAGGTCGTCGAACAGGCCCTGGTTCTCGTCGTCGTCGTCGAGGACGACGCCGTCGAAGTCGACGTCGGTAGAGGAGCGGTCCCGTCCCCCGCTTCCGACGTCGATGTCAGTCGACACGTCGTCGATGCTCGTCGGATCTGGCAGCGACGAATCTCCGCTCGTCGGGTTATCGGTCGGGTCACCGCTCGTCGGGTTATCGGTCGGGTCACCGCTCGTCGGGTTATCGGTCGGGTCACCGCTCGTCGGGTTATCGGTCGTCGAATCGGACTCATCGGTTCCGGGTGCCGACCGATCGGAGCGCGACGGCGTTCCGCTCGAAGGCGGATCGTCGAGGTCAGCGCCGAGATTGTCGGGATCGTCGGCCTCGTCCACGTCGGTAGTCCCCGACCGATCCCCGGCGGTCCCGCTCTCGTCTCCCGATTCACCGGTCTGCGGTGTGTTCTCTCTTTCGTCCATTGAAACCCCCCTGTTTCAGGTGGAACCCGCCCACGCGACAACGACAGTCGTCGTGTCCCGACCTGAAACACCGACATTCGACCGCGATCGTGGTCGAATACGTCCAGTTGATGCAGTCGAACCAGATGAAGAGGGGGAACAAAAGTGTTGCTCTCTGGACCCGAAACAGACCGGGGTCGGGTGAGATCGCGGGTCCGTTGTGATCGACGACAGGGTCCAAGCGATCGAACCAACGGCGGGATACGCGGATGGAGACGAACTCGACGGGTCGGTGTCGAGCCGGCCGGTTAGGAGTTGGTTTCCGGGAATTGAGTTGAGTAGGTTCCAGATGTCAAGCGGACATACGTCAGTAAGGAACTGATAACCGACGGACGGGAAACGGAGGTGTCGCCTCCGGACGCGCACTCGGTGAGAGCCACGCAATCTGCGCACCGGTCCGGAGCTGGCCCTGGATACCACGGAGGACACCGGGTTCATTTTAGATCCGTTCGGTTACGTCCGATTGCCGCTCTCCCGATCGTCTCGATTGGCTCGTCGTTCTCTCTTGACCCCCCCACCCCTTTGTTTCGTGTGGAACTCGAATTCGAAGGGGGAGGGGGTAAGATAGCGGTATGTAACACCGGTAGTTTTATTATAATACCATAAAAACAATACCCTCGGTACTCTCTTAGATATTATTCCATCCTTACCTATAGTTAATATAAACCACAGATGGCTTCTGCTCCACCCCGATCGTTCGCCACCCCCACACCGACACCTGTCTCCAGTCGAAACAAAGGGGTGGGGGGGAGCGATAGAACAGAACGACGAAGAGAACCGAGAACGGTCCGCCAGCTTGAATCAAAACGCGTCCCCTTAGACAAGAGACCGTTCCCGACTCAAGAGACTTCGATCACGAGACTTCGATCAGGCTCGGCTGCTCCGTCTCTGGTTAGTCACTGTGTCCAGACCCTCTCCGTTATTTAAAATTATATAAATAAGGCTTAATAAACATTCGGCCGATATCACGCGTTTCAACGACTGCATGACCCGAATACCACCGGATCGGCCGTGTCTGACGCAGTTCTTAAGTGAGAGGGGCGTGGATTCTACCTTAATTCCCCGAACACACGCTGGATAACGCGGCATCGGCCGGTACCACACCGCATAGGGTGTCTGGGAGAGAACACAGGACTGGAGGTCAGGATGGGACTGCTCACGAATCTGAAAGACAGCATATCACGGGTCACAGACGGGCTGTTCGCGGCCGACGAACCCAAGCGAATCGGGATCTACGGACCGCCGAACGCCGGAAAAACGACCCTCGCGAATCGGATCGCACGCGACTGGACGGGTGACGCCGTCGGGCCGGAGAGCCACATTCCACACGAAACTCGGCGGGCGCGCCGGAAGGAGAACGTGGAGATCGAACGCAACGGGCGGAAGGTCACCATCGACATCGTCGACACGCCCGGCGTGACGACGAAGGTCGACTACAAGGAGTTCCTCGACCACGACATGGACAAAGACGACGCTGTTCGTCGCTCGCGCGAAGCGACCGAGGGCGTCGCGGAGGCGATGCACTGGCTCCGCGAGGACGTCGACGGCGTCATCTACGTGCTCGACTCCACGACCGACCCGTTCACGCAGGTGAACACGATGCTCATCGGGATCATCGAGTCGCAGGACCTCCCCGCGCTCATCCTCGCGAACAAGACGGACCTCCCCGGATCGGACGTCCAGCAGATCGCGAACGCCTTCCCGCAACACGAGACGATCCCGCTGTCCGCGCTGGAAGGCGAGAACATGGACGAAGTGTACACGAAGATCGCGGAGTACTTCGGCTAATGCCGGGCCCAACCCCAGACGTCGACGACGACGCCCCCTCCGACGACTCCGACGACGGGGTCCGGATCGACATGATAAGCGGGGCTCGGATGGACGGACTCACCGGGATGGAGAAGATCCGGCTCATCCTCGACGGGGTCCGGGACGGCAACATCGTCATTCTCGAAGAGGGGCTCTCCCCGGACGAGGAGTCGAAGCTCATCGAGGTGACGATGACCGAGATCAGTCCGGACGACTTCACCGGTATCGAGATAGAAACGTATCCGAAGGCGAAGGCGGGCGATCAGAGTTTCCTCGACAAGCTGATGGGCCGGAAGTCGACGCAGAAACTCACCGTCATCGGTCCAGCCAATCAGATCGAGACCCTACATAAAGACGAGAACCTCATCAGCACGCTCGTCTCCCGCAAGTAAATGCCACACCAGTGTACCACCTGCGGTCGGACGTTCCCCGACGGCTCCAAGGAGATGCTCTCCGGGTGCCCGGACTGCGGCGGGAACAAGTTCCAGTTCAAACCGGCCGGTGAGACGACCGACGAGCAACCGTCGTCACCCGGAGACATGCCGTCGGACGCCGGCCGTGAACCGTCCGCTGACGACCGGAAACCGTCCGCTGACGACCGGAAACCGTCCGCAGATGACCGGAAACCGTCCGCTGCCGGCAGCCACCCGTCCGCCAGCGACGACGACGGCGCCTCCGCCGCTGACGATTCCGCCTCTTCCCCGCAACCCACCGAGAGTCAGAGCTCCGATCCTCCGTCGGTGGATTCACAAGCTTCGGAATCGGAGACCGCGGACACCCAACAGTCGGACTCGGAACACGTCCGGGAGCGGACCGAAGAAGACGTCGCGCAAGCGAGTGCCCGCTCCGACGTGGTGTCGCCCGACGAACTCGATCGCGCGAGCCGAGACGTCGAGAGCGGTTCCTCCGCCACCGAATCCGGACCCGACACGCCGGCGGATCCGGAGGGCCCGCGCCCGGATATCGACGACCTCCGAGACGAGCTCAACGAGCAGTTCGAGAGCATCCGGATCGTGAGCCCAGGAAAGTACGAACTGAACCTGATGGAGCTGTACGACCGGCAGGAGTACATCATCTCGCTCCAGGAAGACGGCCGGTACGTCATCGAGATGCCCGACGCGTGGGGCATCTCCGACGAGTAGCTGCGTTCTCGCCTCTCTGACGGGTAGCCGTGCTTCTTACCTACTCGTACAACTATCAGCCGATCGAAATATCCCGAGCATCTTCTCGCTTTGCGATCGATCGGGACCTTCTGGCGACCCTTGTCGAAGAAGACACAGTTATGCGGCTTCCTCCGCTACGGGTGCGCATGTCTACCGATACCACTCTCAGTGCGGCGTCTCGTTCGCTTTCTCCTCCGGGTCGACCGAATCGACCGACTCGACCGGTCGATAGCGGGGTGGCCGTATGCGCGTAGTCGCCAAGTTCGGCGGCACGAGCCTCGGCAGCGGCGACCGGATCGAGCGCGCGGCGGACTCTGTTGCAAGCGCGGTCGCGGCGGGCCACGAGATCGCGGTCGTCGCGAGCGCGATGGGGTCGACGACCGACGACCTCCTCAACGACATCACCTTCGAGACGGACGACGCCGACCGCGCCGAGATCGTCTCGATGGGCGAGCGCACCAGCGTCCGCATGCTGAAGGCCGCGCTCTCCGTCCGGGACGTCGAAGCCGTCTTCCTCGAACCCGGTCACCCGGACTGGCCCGTCATCACGAACGAGCTCGGCGAGGTCGACGTCGAGGAGACAAAGAAGCGCGCGCGGACGATCGCCGCCGAGATGGACGGCGTTGTCCCCATCATCACCGGCTTCCTCGCGGAGGACCACGACGGGAACGTCACGACGCTCGGACGCGGCGGGTCCGACACCACTGCCGTCATGCTCGGCAACTACATGGACGCCGACGAGGTCGTGATCGTCACGGACGTGGAGGGCGTGATGACCGGCGACCCGCGGGTGGTCGAGGGGGCGCGCAACGTCGGGCGGATCACCGTCGACGAGCTTCGGAACCTCTCGTTCCGCGGCGCGGAGGTGGTGGCGCCGTCCGCGCTCTCGTACAAGGACGAGGACCTCGCCGTCCGGGTGGTCCACTACCAGCACGGCGACCTGCTCAGGGGCGGCACCCGCATCGAGGGCGAGTTCGAGAGCCTGATCGACATGCGCGAGGAGCCGCTCGCCTGTCTCACCATCGCCGGACGCGCGATCCGGAACCGCTCGGGGATCCTCTCGCAGCTCGCGAACGCGCTCCGCGAGGAAGCTATCAACATCGACGCGGTCGCGTCCGGGATGGACTCGGTCACCTTTTACGTCGACGTCGACCTCGCAGAGACGGCCGAGGCGCTGCTCCATGAGGCGGTCGTGGACGACGAGGCGCTCTCCTCGGTGACCGTTGCCGACCCGATTGCCGTCATCCGAGTGACGGGCGGCGAACTCCCGAACCAGTCCGGCGTCATCCAAGAGATCATCGCGCCCCTCGCCGAGGACGGGATCAACATCATCGACCTGATCACCAGCGCGACCTCCGTCGCGGTGTTCGTCGACTGGGACGACCGCGAGGAGGCGCTCGAAATCGTTCAGGACCGGTTCGACTGATTCCCCGGCTCACCGAACGGGCGCGTCCGACTGATTCCCCGGCTCGACGAACCGACGCAGTCCGACTTTTGCTCTCCGCGTTTCACTGCCCTACCGGTCCAAATCGGCCGAATCGATCACGTAACGCGTCGTCCGGCGTCCCTCGAACCGCGGCCCCGGCCCGGACCGCTCGAACCCGGCGTCCTCCAGGATCGCCCCGGCCCGCTCGTCGTTCGGGACCACCGCTTCGACGCTCATTCCCTCCCGTCGCGCGAACCGACGCGGCTCCTCGAACAGCCGTCGGATCACCGCCTCGTCGCCGTCGAAGTCGGTCACGTGCACGGTCTCTCCCCGCACGTCGAACGCGACGAACCCCGTGACTACGGCGTTGTCGCCATCGCCGTCGCCCTCTCCGTCCCCCGCCACCGCCACGCGGACCGATCGGTCGTGGATCATGTCGTTCACGACCCCTCGCGGCCGATCGGTCGCCGTCGCCAGGGCTTCGACGTCCGACTCAAGCGCGTCACGGATTCGCATACTACGGCTATCCGGCGTTCAGACATAAAAGCGGCGTCGACAGACGGCGCTAACGTCCCGACGTCGGCGCGCCGCTTCGCCGAAGAATATAGCTTTAAACAACCGGCGGACGCAGGATGTTTCATGAGCAAATCCACCAAGATCGTCGTTGGCACGATCGGCGTTTCGGCCGCCCTGTCGGTCCTCATCATCCTCTCGTACGTCTTCGCCTGATGTTCGCGACCCGTCCGCTCGACGACGACCTCGACGCGGTTCGTGAGGCACACGCGTCGAACTCGCCGGTACTCGACGTCGACGCGGACTTCGAGACGCTCCCCCCGGCCGCCGCGGAGGACCTCGGGCTGTTCGTCGACGGGCTCTCGCCCGCGTCCTTTCCGGTCGAGTGGCTCCCCGACGAGGTCCCCGACCTGCTCCGCAAGTACGCCGGCCAGACGTTTACCGTTGGGCTTCCCGGGGACGGGACCGTCGTCCGCACGACGCAGACCGACCCGCAGTCCGTGCTCGTCAAGCGGCGAGCGGAGGGGACGCCCGACCACTTCCTCGCGTTCCTGATCGCTGACCGGCTGGTCCAGATCGGCGTCGATCCGGCGCCGGGCTCGTTGCCTGACGGGGTGCCCGACTCCCGCCTCCCCGATAGCTTCCTCCCGTTCTTCGGCGAGCGCTATCGCGACCTCGACGCCGCGATCCGGCGTCCCGACCCCGACACGGGCGCGTCGACGACCGGAATGGGTCCCAGCGACGTCTTTCAGATCGCGACCGCACTGTTCGACGCGTGGGTCGGGCTGTACACCCGCGACGCCTTCGCGTCGTGGGACGGGACTCGCCCCCGACTGTTCGACGCGTGGCTCGACGCCGGCGACCGCCTCGAAGGGCGCCTCGGCGACCTCGCCGGCGAGGTCGCCCGGGGCGAGACGGAGTTCGCGGGCGCGACCGAGTACGCCTGCTCGGCGGTCCGTCACGGGCTCGACCTGCCCGCGCCGTTCGCGGCGCTCGACACCGCGGCGTACCGCGACCGCGGCGCTCCATACGCGGTGACGTGGGCGGAGAAGACGGTGGCGTCGATGGTCGACGCCACGGAGTAGCGCGACCGATCGACGTTACGCTACGTCGACGGACACGTTCCCGTCCCCGTCGAGCTCGATGACGCCCTCGAACAGGTCCCGGAACCGGTCGAGCGTCGCGACCTCGTGCACCTCCTCGGAGAGGTGGAAGATGCCGACCGCGTCGTGCTCGTCGAGAAGATCGAGGATATCTGCGGCCGCCTCGTACACTGCCTCGTCGTCGGCGTAGTACGCCATCTCCGTGAGAGAGTCCACGGAGACGCGTCGCTTCCCCTCGTGTTCGGTGAGGAACCGCTCCACCCGGTCGACGACGCCGTCGAGGTCGTCCGGCGCGGAGACGTAGTACACGTCGTCGGACGTGCGTCGCGAGTAGCCGCGTTCCACGGAGAGCGTGTCGAGGATGGTCGCCTTCGTCTCGTCGACGTCGTAGTACTCGAGCTTCTGCTCGACCTCGCGCGCGGTCGTTCGCGTGGAGACGACGAGGAAGGCGTCGGTGTCGGTCTTCAGGAAGTCGGTGTCGATCCGGTCGGTCTCGCCGATGCTCGGGTGAACGAGGAGGAGCCCGGTTCCGCCCGGGATCGTTTCCGGCCCGTTCTCGATGGCGAGCGAGTAGTCCATGCGATCGAACACCCGCCGGACCGACTTAACGATGCGGGCCACGGCGGTCGGTTACCGCTCGTTTTCACCAAGGCGGGCCACGGCGGTCGGTCGCCGCTCGCCTCCCCGCTGACCCGCTCCCGTCCGGTTTTTTCACCGTCGGCGTCGTTGACACGCTCGATGCCCGGACACGACACCGCTCGCGACGTCTACCGGCAGGCGCTCCCGGTGATCCTCGTCAGCCTCGTCGCAGGGCTGTTCTCCGGGACGATCCTCGGATCGGAGACGATGCGGGCCGGTATCTCGGAGGTCCCGGGCCTGCTCCTGTTGCTGCCGGCGTTCCTCGCCACTCGCGGCGGCGTCTACGGCTCGCTCGGCGCGCGGCTCTCGACCGGGCTCCACCAGGGACTCATCGAGCCCCGCTTCCGGTTGGACCGTCGCCTCGCGAACGCGATCCTCGCCTCCTTCATCAACGGGATGACGGTCTCCGTGTTCATCGCCGTGATCACGTTCCTCTGGCTCCGGCTGTTCGGCGGCGCCGGGAACCTCCTCGAACTGGTCGGGATCATGGTCGTCGCCGGCTTCCTCTCGGCGGTGCTCATGATCTCGGTGCTCATCGCCGTCATCTTCGTCGGCTACCGGCGCGGGCTCGACCCCGACAACGTGATCGGCCCCGTCGTGACGACGCTCGGTGACGTGTTCGGGATCCTCTTCCTCCTCGTCGGGATCTTCGTCGTGGGGGCGGTACTGTGAGTCCGAGCGGCTCCAGCGGCGAGCGGGGCGGCGCCCGATCCGACGGCGACGCCGAGTACGTCGACGAGTGGTCGATCCGTCGGATCGTCAGGACGATGATCCCGCTGCTGGCCGCGCTGTCGGTGCTCCAGCTCGTCTCCGGATCGGTGCTCGAAACGTACGAGGCCGTGCTCGTCAGCAACCCGGCACTCCTCGTGTTGGTCCCGGTCCAGATCGGAACGGCCGGGAATCTCGCCTCGATCACCTGCTCCCGGCTCACCACGCAGCTCTACCTCGGGACCTACGAGCTCGATCCGTCGAACCCGGACCTCCGGGCCAACGCCGGCGCCGTGTTCGCGCTGGCCGGGACCGTCTTCGGGATCGTCGGCGTCGCCGCGTGGCTCATCGGCGTCGCGCTCGGCGGTACGCTCGGGCTCGGGCGGGTGCTCCTCGTCTCGCTGGTCTCGGGGATGCTCCTCGCCGTCCTCGTCGTCGTGACGAGCGTCGCCGCCGTGGAGGTCTCCTATCGGATGGGG
>NZ_AOJH01000017.1 GCF_000337355.1 Halorubrum kocurii JCM 14978
GTGAGGTCGCGCTCGGCACGTTCGTCGTCGCGTGAGGTCGCGCTCGGCACGTTCGTCGTCGCGTGAGGTCGCGCTCGGCACGTTCGTCGTCGCGTGAGTCGCCGCGGTCAGAACACGCTGTCGGCCGTCGCGGCGCCGACGACGCTGAACACCGCGCTGACGGAGATCGCCTTGCCCGTGGTCACCCACAGGGCGCTCCCCGTCACGCCCTGCTGGATGAGGAAGGTGTCCGGCGCGTCGAACAGCACCGCGAGGACGGTCACGGAGCCGAACGCGACGATCATCAGCGAGACGAACCGGGCGGGGATCCCCGCGATCTCCTTCTCGACATCGGGGTCGCGGCCGGTGTCGGCCCGGTAGAGCGCGGCGTACCCGATCAGCGCGACGAGCCCGGCGGTCAGCCACCCCTGGACCGCGTTCATACCCGCGGCCAAGTCCCACACCTCCCCGGTGACGACGAACGGCCCCGCGAGGAGGAAGCCGCCGACCGCCTGCTGTGCGGAGTCCGCGATCCGGAACTTGGGTCGACGGAGGCTCTGCGGGCGTTTCATACTCCCCGAAGGGACGGCACCCGATAAAACAGCGACGCTTTTTAACGGCGCGTGGCTGCGGGCGGACGGCTCGGCCGTCTCTCCGACCGGTACTACAACCCTCCGAACCGGTTTGACCCGCCGGTCCTCCGAACCGGTTTTCACCCGCCCGCTCGTTCGCCCGCGTATGAGCGTTCGCGAGGAGTTCGACGAGTGGGCGGCGGCGGGAAAGGACCGCGGCATGGAGGACCGACACTGGCACACCGCCAAGGACGTCCTCGCGCGGATGCCGGTCGAGGCGGGCGACGCCGTCCTCGATCTGGGCACCGGCTCCGGGTACGCGCTCCGCGCGCTCCGCGAACGGGGGATCGGTCGGGCGTACGGCCTCGACGGCGCGCCGGGGATGGCGCGCAACGCCCGGAGCTACACCGACGACGGCGCGGTCGGCTTCCTCGTCGGCGACTTCGATGCGCTCCCCTTCGCCGACGACTCGCTCGACCACGTCTTCTCGATGGAGGCGTTCTACTACGCGGCCGACCCGCACCACACCCTCGAAGAGGTCCGGCGGGTGCTGAAGCCAGGCGGCACGTTCTACTGCGCGGTCAACTACTTCGCGGAGAGCGAGCAAACGCACGCGTGGCAGGACAACATCTCGGTCGACATGACGCTGTGGAGCCGCGAGGAGTACCGCGAGGCGTTCCGCGAGGCGGGCCTGTACGTCGCCGAGCAGGACGCGATCCCCGACCGCGAGATCGAGATCCCTGACGCCGAGGCGTTCCCGACCGACGACTGGGACTCCCGCGAGGCGATGCTCGACCGGTACCGGACCTGGGGGACGCTGTTGACCGTCGGCGTCGCGCCCTGATTTGATTGATTAGTTATAAATAATCGTCGTCGTCGACGCGGTGAACACCTACAAAGCCCCAGCCGCGAGGCGGGCGCACGCTCGCTGCGGCCCCCGTCACTCGCTTCGCTCGCTCCTGTGGTCCTTACTTCGCCTGCGCCCGCCTCGCCGACTGCCCCTTTGAGTCCCACCCACCCGCACCGCACAGCCTCACGCCTCCCCAGCCTCGTCGGCCACTCTCCGCTTCGCTCCGAGTGGCCGACTCCCTCGCGCGCGCTCCGAGTGGCCTGTCGGCCACTCGGAGGCGCGCGCCGACCGCACGTTCGCTTATAAAACCTGCTCACGTTCGCCGATCCCTTTTAACCGTGCGAACCGTTCACACGGGTGATCACGATGGAACTCCGCTGTGAGGGCTGCGCCGGCTGCTGCGTCGACTGGCGACCGCTCGCGCCGGAGGCGGCCGGCTCCGACCGAACCGGGGACCGCCCGCCGCTCGACGACGCCTACGACCTCGTGCCGCTCACGCGCGACGAGATCGCGGGGTTCCTCGACGACGGTCTCGGCGACGCGCTTGTTCCCCGGCTGTTCGAGCCCGCCGAGGCCGACAGCGCGGTCCGGATCGACGGCGCCGAGGTCGCCGCCGCGGGCGACCGCCCGGTCTTCGCGGTCGGCCTGCGGAAACCCCCCAAACCGGTCGCCCCGATCGGCACCGACGAGCACCGCTGGCTCGACGCCTGCGTGTTCCTCGACCCGACCACGCTCCAGTGCCGGATCCACGGCGACGAGCGCTACCCCCGGACGTGCTCGACGTACCCCGCACACAACCTCGAACTGGACGCCGACACCGAGTGCGAGCGCGTCGAGGCCGCCGGCGGCGGCGACCGCCTCCTCGACGACGCGGTCCCCGACGACACTCCCCCGCTCCCGTTCGGTCCCCACGCCGTCGGCGCGACCGTCTTCGCGTACCCAGACCCGGACGACCTCGACGGCGTGGTCGACCGCCTCCGCGCCGAGCGGCTCACCCCCGACGACCGCGCCCGGTTCATCGGGGCCGCGGTCGGCTCTAGCCCCGGATCGCTCTCCGTCGACCGCGATCGGATGGCCGCGGCACGAACCCGCGCCCGAGCGGCCGACTCGTGGGCCGGGCGCGCGATCCGGGAGTGGACCGAGCGCGCCGCGGGCGACGGCGATCCGGTCGCGCTCGACCCGGACGCCCGCGACCGGCTCGTCCGCGAACTGGAGGACGACGCGGGCGCGCCCGAAACGCCGGGGTGGGAGTGACCGTCCGCAGACGTGTTCCGATCGTGACCGTCCGCAGACGTGCTTCGACTCCCCCCTTCTTTCGGTCTCTATTCGCGCTCACGCGCACACGCGCGCGTAATTTATACCGCCGGAGACCGTACCGTGAACGTGAACGAACGACGCCAAACAGACCCCGAGGAATCGGTCGAGTACGACCGCGTTGACGTCGCCGTCCTCGTCATCGGCGCCGGCGCGGCGGGCGCGCGGACGGCGATCGAGCTCGCCGAGCGCGGCGTCGACGACGTCTTGGTCCTCGGAAAGCGGGGCCACGGCGACGCGCACACGACGTGGGCCCGCGGCGGGATCAACGGCGCGCTCGGCACCCGCGACCCCGAGGACACGCCGGCGATCCACGCCGCCGACACCCTCAACGAGGGCCACTTCCTCAACGACCCGGCGAAGGTCGAGACCGTGACCGAGCAGATGCCCGAGCGCCTCCGCGAGCTCGACGAGTGGGGGATGGCGTACTCCCGCACCGAGGACGGCGAAATCGACCAGCGGTTCTTCGGCGCCCAGTCGTTCCGCCGAACCGCGTTCGCCGGCGACCACACCGGCGAGTCGATGCTGAACGCGCTCGTCGACCGGGCTCAGGAGCTCTCCGTTCCGTACCGCGAGAACGTGATGATCACGAAGCTCGTCGCCGACGGCGACGCGGTCTACGGCGCCGTCGGGTTCGACATGGACACTGGCGAGTTCGTCCTGTTCAACGCCGGCACCGTTGTCCTCGCCGCCGGCGGTCACGCGGCGATCTACAACCGACACACCTCCCGCGACGACGAGAACAACGGCGACGGGGCGGCGCTGGCGTACGACGCCGGCGCGTCGCTGATGGACATGGAGTTCATGCAGTTCCACCCGACCGGGATGGCCGTCGACGAGAGCGACCCCGAGTGGGAGCCGTGGAGCGGCCGCCTCGTGACCGAGGCGGTCCGCGGCGAGGGCGGACGCCTGTTCAACGCCGAGGCCCCCGCGAGCGGAGCGAGTGGGGGCTCGGGAGAGGAGGGCTCTCCCGGTGGCGAGCGCTTCATGGAACGGTACTCCCCCGACCAGATGGAACTCGACGCCCGCGACGTGGTCGCCCGGGCGATCGCACAGGAGGTCGCCGAGGGACGCGGCACCGAGAACGGCGGCGTTTACCTCGACATCTCCCACCGCGACGCCGACTTCATCCGGGAGCGGCTTCCACGGATGTACGAGCGGTTCCACGACCTCGGCGTGGACATGGCCGAAGAGCCCGTCGAGGTGGCGCCCACCTCTCACTACGGGATGGGCGGCGTCGCGGTCGACGACCACGGGGAAACCGACGTGGACGGCCTCTTCGCCGTCGGCGAGACGATGGCGGGAGTCCACGGCGCAAACCGGCTCGGCGGCAACTCGCTGGCCGAGACCGTCGCGTACGGCGTCGTCGCCGGTGAGCGGGTCGCCGACCGCGTCGACGGCCCGGGCGAGATTCCGGACGCCCTCCGCGAGGGGCTCGTCGGACCGCACTTCCGGGACCTGCGCGCGATGGCGAACAACGACGGCGACGAGGACGTGGACGCGGTGCTCGCCGACCTGCGCGAGCTGATGTGGGACCACGCCGGGATCCTCCGCGACGAGCCGTCGCTCCGGGAGGGGCTCGATCGGCTCCAGGCCGTCCGCGAGCGGGCCGCCGACATGCGCGTCGGCCCGGTCACCAGCGAGTCGTTCGAGCTCGCCGTGGACGTGGGGTTCACCCTCGTCGCCGCCGAGGCGGTGCTCCGGGGCGCGCTCGAACGCGAGGAGTCCCGCGGCGCCCACTACCGCACCGACTACCCCGACGTCAACCCCGACTGGCGGCGGAACGTCTACCTCGACGCGGCCGACGTCGGCGGGATGACCCTCCGGACCGAACCGGTCGACGAGCCGAGCGAGGCCGTACAGGCCGCGCTCGACGAGGGCCACGAGCTGGACTACCACCAGCTGGAGTGACGACGGCACCGCTCGAACTCACCCGCCCCGGTTAAACTACCCGCCCCGCTTCCGATACCACGCGCGCTCGCCGACCGGCGACTCCCCCTCGGCGATGGGGAGCCGCCCCACGAACAGGTCCCTGACGGCGAGCGTGATCACGAGTTCGACGGGCTCGCCGTCGCTCTCGGGTCCGCTCCCCTCGCGGCTCTCCCCACTCTCCTCCGCCGACGCGACCGGCCGAACCGTTACGACGCAGTGGCCGTCGCGCTCGTCGATCGACTCGATCACGCCGACCGACCACCGGTCGACGTGGTGCGACGGCTCCCGAGCGTGGACGCGGTCGTGATTCACGACGCCCCCCGCTCGACGCGCCGCACCGTGAGCGCCCCCTCGCAGGTGCACTCGGTCTCGCACTTCGGGCACTCCGCCGCGGACCGGTCGAGCGGCTCGCGGTGGATCGCCTCGTAGCCGTGGCGGTCGAACAGCTTCTCCGGGGAGTCCTCGCCGCCGTGATACCACGAGTCCGCGAGGAACAGGTCGATCCCACGCCCCGAGCCGACATCGTGGAGCCGGTCGAGCAGTCGGCTCCCGATTCCCCGTCCCGTGGCCCCGTCTCGAACGTATCCCATTTCGAGGTGACCGTACCGCTCCGCGGCGGGGATCAGGTCCGGGTCGTCGAAGAAGTACATCTCCTCGGCCACCGCGGCCGGGTCGTCGAACTCGCGGAGCGCCATGACGCCGAGGATCGCGCCGTCGTCGGATCCGGCGTCTCCGCGGTCGCCGTCGTTGGATCCGGCGTCCACGTCGTCGCCGTCAGCTTCCACCGCGACCAGCACGTGGTACGTCGGATCGTCCAGCCCGAGGTCGACGCCGTAGGAGCTCCCCTCGCTGAAGTGCGCGGTGATGAGCGCCTCCAGTTCGTCGGCGTCGCCCGGCCGCGGGTCGCGGATCGCGATCTCGTCCATCCGTCGCCGAGTACGCCTCCCGCGGACAAGAGGGGTGCGGTGTCGGACCCGGCAGGTTCCTACCGCCCGGCTCCCGGTCGCCAGACCCCCTGCCGCCGGTCGAGCCACGCGACGACGACGACGTGAGGGAGCGTCATGGCCGCGATGGCGACGAGCGACACGGCGAGTAAGTCGCCGGGCGCGGCCACGCCGGCGGGGACCGAGAGCCCGACCGCGCCGACGACGAGGAACCCGCCGAGCGTGAGGGGCGCGGCGTCGCGTCCGAACCGCGCGAGGGCGCCCGGCACGTCGCCGTCGCCGATCGCGCTCGCGGCCCGGTCGTCGACGAGGACGAGCCGCCCGACGTGCCGGAGGGCGTGCCAGAGCGCGAAGTACACCCCGATCGCGAACACCGGCGCCGCGAGCAGGAACCACGCCCACAGCGCCCCGACCTCGCCGACGTCGCGGAGCCAGCCCCGCCGAGAGGCGCCGGCCCGGACCCGGCGGTACCCCGACCCGACCGCCAGCGCCGTCGCGGCGAGCATGAGCCCGCCGACGGCCGCCCGTGTTTCCGGGACGAACAGGGGGTCGACCGCGGCGGCCGCGGCCGCCCCGTCGACGACGAACAGCCCGACGATCCACTCGGCCACGAGCCGGTACTCCGCCGGATGGGAGAGCAGCGGGACGCCCATCGGGAGCCCGCCGCGGACGACGAGGCTCAGCCAGCGCTCGGCCGCGGTCGGCAGGTGATCGACGCCGGCGACGACGAGCGCCGCCACGTCGCCCTGCCCCCAGTGGAGCCACGTGAGCGCGATGAACCCGACGAACGCCGCGACCGGCGCGAGGAAGAACGCCGCGACGACCGCCCCGCCGAGGAGCGCGTAGACGACCGAGACGACCGCGATCGACCGGCGAAGCGAGACGTCCGTCGCCGCCCGCAGCGGGACGAGGTGGTCGACCGCGCCGTGGGCCATCCCGACGACGAGCGTCCCGAGGGCGAACGTCGCGACGCCGAGTTCGACCGGAAACAGGGGGGTCACGGCGCCCACCGGGAGCAGCGCCGCGAGCGCGATCGCGGGGTACAGCGCGAACCACCGGTCGACCGCCGATCGAGCGCGGTCGTCGCCCTCGGCCGCCGGCGTCTCCCGGCGCGCCGCCGAGCGCGTCGCCGTCTCAGTCATCGAGGGGGTCGGCCGACTCGGGTTCCGGGTCCCGGTCGGGCGTCGCGTCCGGTTCGAACGCGTCGGCCGCCGCCCCGGTCGGCCGCCCGCGCCGGTCGTTCCAGTCGAGCACCCACTCGAACAGCACCAGCCCGTTCACGGTCATCACGCCGGCCGAGGCGAAGAAGAGCATCTCTTCGATCGGGAGCCCGAGGACCGCCACCCCCGTCGTGAGTTCGGTCGAGAGCTGCCACGTCCCCATCTCGATCGCGATCCGGTCCGCGATCCAGAAGTACGCGGCCGGGACCAGCGTCGCGGCGACCCAGACTCGCGGCGTCCGAACGAGGTAGCCGCCGCCGACCGCCCACTGGAGCGCGACGACGGGCCCGACCCACGCGATCAGCCCGCCGAGGTAGAGGTACGACGGATCGAGCGTCACCAGCCGGAGTCCGACGACGACCATCGCGAGCCCCGCGACGACGCCGGCGATCCGCGGCGCTCTGTCGAAGTCACCCTCCCGGAACGTCGGGTCGAACCCGATCAGATGGAGCGCGAACCCGGTGACGACCGTCTGGATGGCGAAGAAGAGGTATTCGCCGAGCGGAATCGATAGCGCCCGGACCAGCACCGCCCCGTCCGCGTACCACCACGTCCCCTGTCGGATCATGTAGCTGATCCACGGCGTCGTGTACAGGTACGCGATGGCGACGAGGATGGCGATCCCGGCCGTCGCGCGGCGACGCCGAAGCCGGTCGTACCGCGGCGCGAGGTACCACAACGCCGCGACCACGGGGAGGCTGAAGACGAGGTGGAATTGGAGATACGTCAGCGTCGGAAGCATCTGGTCACCCCGCTAACGCCGTTCATGATCTCAACTTCGCTCCGCCCCTTATTAAGCGCCCGTCCAAACAGTGTGGCTGCGTCGGGCCGGCGACGGGGTCGCGCTCGCCCGCCCCTTCCTACTCCGCAGGGAGCACGTCGTACCCCTCGAACACCTTCCCGAGCCGGAACATCGAGGCGACGACAGCGTCGCACACCGGTCGGACGGCGTCCTTGGGGACGAACCCGACCGCGAGCCCGGCCACCTCCAGCATCGGCAGGTCGTTCGCGCCGTCCCCGACCGCGACCGTCTCGCTCATCGGGATCCCGAGGTCGGCGGCGAGGTCGCCCAGCGCGTCGTCTTTCGTCCCCTCGATGAGGGGCCCCTCCGCCGCCCCGGTGAGCTTTCCGCCCGCCATCGGGAGGCGGTTGGCGACGATCGTGTCGGCCTCGACGCCCTGCTTCGCGAGCGCGCGCTCGACGCCGCGCTCGAACCCCCCCGTGAGCACGGCCACGTGGTGGCCCTCGGCCTGCAGGCGCTCGATCAGCTCGCCGGCGCCCGGCCGGAGGGAAACCTCGTCGAAGGCGGCCGCCACCGCGTCCTCGTCGAGCCCGCCGAGCAGCTCCGCGCGGCTGTAGAGGCTCTCGGCGTAGCTGAGTTCGTCGTTCATCGCTCGCTCCGTGATCTCGGCGACCTCGTCGGCGACGCCCGCGCGCTCGGCGAGCAGGACCGTCATCTCGGAGTCTGAGAGCGTGCCGTCGAAGTCGAACGCGATGAGGCTCATGGCTCCCGTTGGGCGCGGCGGGGTTTTGAAGCACCTGATCGCGCAACGCGCTCCGCGCGCAGCGGCCGCCCCGAGCGGCCGTGTCCCGGTGGTCTTTTTCCCGGTGCGCGCACTCGCCCTTGCCATGGACCGAACAGACGCGAACCGCGCCGACGTCGACGTCGACGACCTCCTGAAGGTGATTCTCGTCCTCGCGATCGCGTGGCTTCTCCTGGAGATCTTCGGGGCGGTGCTGGACCTCACGTTCGCGCTCCTCGACGCCGTGCCGACGCTGATCGCGGTCGTGATCGTCGTGCTGATCGCGTTACGGCTCACCGACCGGATCTGAGGCGTGTTCAGCCTGAACGTCCCGCTCGCGCCGGCCGTCGAACGACTGGCGTCGGATCTCCACTCGAAACCATCGGGGTTCGATCGCGTGCGCGACCGCCGCACGCTCGTCTGCAAGCGGTTCGGCGTCGAGGACGTGCCCGAGCGCGTCGCCGCCGCGGACGCGTCGACCGGCGCTCCCGCTCCCGGGCCGTCGCCGCCCAGACCCGACGCCCTCGCCGCCCTGCGCGACGACCTCCGCCCGCTGCTCGCGGGGACCGACCCCGTTCCGGTCGCGGTCACCGGATTCGACACCTTCGACGCGCCAGCGTCGGGGTCGGGGCCGGTGCTGTACCTGACCGTCGAGAGCGACGCGCTCGTCCGGCTCCACCGCCGGCTCTGCGCCGCCTACGGCGCGGTCGAGGGGATCGAGGGCGACGACTACGTGCCCCACGTCACCGTGGCGCGCGGCGGCAATCCGGAACCGGGAGTCGTCGGCGACCTCGTGGCCGCCGAGTTCGATCCGATCCGGTGGCGGGTCCACGCGCTCGACCTGTACGACCCCGAGTTCCGCGAGGTCGCCGCGAGTATCGATTTATAACTAGCACGTCGCCGTCGGCGGTCACTCCCGGCGGCCGTCACCACCATTCTCGCTCGGCTCGTCGTTCTCGTCGCTCGCGCCGTCGCTCTCGCTCGGCTCGTCGTTCTCGTCGCTCGCATCGTCGCTCTCGCTCGGCTCGTCGACCGCGTGGTGGGGGCCGAGGGGGCCGTGCGTCGGGCAAACCCCGGCGATCGGAGTCGCGTTGAGACAGCAGGCGCGCTGTCGGCTCGCGATGACGCCCCGCGAGAGGGGCTCGCCGCAGCGGCGGCAGTACCCCGTCTCGTCGTCGCGCATCCTTCAGCGCTCGCGAATCCGCATCGGGACCGGGTGGTTGGGGTGCATCGTCAGCGAGCCGCGCAGCGAGAGGTCGGGCCCCTCGTAGTCGAGGTCGTACCGCGAGCAGACCTCCGCGAGGATGAGCTTGGCCTCCAGCAGCGAGAACGCCTTCCCGATGCAATGGCGCGGGCCGCCGCCGAACGGGAAGTAGGCGAACCGGGGGCGCTGGCTCCGGC
This sequence comes from Halorubrum kocurii JCM 14978, assembly GCF_000337355.1. Lineage (GTDB taxonomy): Archaea > Halobacteriota > Halobacteria > Halobacteriales > Haloferacaceae > Halorubrum > Halorubrum kocurii. The sequence continues at coordinate 9,736 of NZ_AOJH01000017.1, forward strand.
GCTCGGGCGCCCACCGGCTCGGGTCGAACGCCTCCGGGTTGTCGTACCAGCGCGGCGAGCGGTGGACCACCCACTGTGACAGCATGAGCGCGGACCCCTCCGGGATCCGGTACCCCCCCAGTTTCACGTCGAGTTTCGGCTCGCGGAAGAGGGTGTAGACGGGGGGGTACAGCCGCATCGCCTCGTTGAGGACGCGCTCGGTGAATTTCATCTCGCGGGCGTCGGCGGCGGTCGGGGCGCCGCCCGCGACCGCCGCCTCGGCCTCGCTGGCTACGCGCTCCCGCGCCTCGGGGTGGTTCGAGAGGAGGTAGAACGTGTACGTCAGCGTGAGCGCGGTCGTGTCGTGCCCGGCGAGGAGCATCGTCACCAGCTCGTCGCGGAGGTTCTCGTCCGTCTGCTCGCCCCGGTCGCGGGCGCGCAGCAGGACCGAGAGCAGGTCCATCGGCAGGTCGCCGTCGCCGTCGCCGGCGGGGCCGCGCACCGCGACGCCGTCGGGCCCGGCGGGGTCGACGCTCGGGTCGCGCTCGGTCCCGCGTCGCCGGTCGACGATGCCGTCGATCACGGACTCGAGGGTGTCAATGGCGGCGTCGAACTCGCGGTTCTCGCGGGTCGGCACCCAGTTGGGGATCAGGAAGCGGCGCGGGTCGGGCTCGAACCGGGCGCCGAGCGGCTCCAGCTTCTCCTGGACCGTCTTCACCTCCTCGTCGGTGATGTCGGCGCCGAACATCGCCGAGACGATGATCTTGACGGTGAGGCGGGCGACCTCCAGCTGGATATCGACGACCTCGCCGTCGTCCCAGTCCGCGAGCTGCGACCGGGTGTGGTCGACCATCGTCCCGTCGAGCGCCGCGATGCGGCGGTTGTGGAAGGAGGGGTTCGCCAGCTTCCGCTGGCGCTGCCACGTGTCGCCCTCGCTCATGAGGAGGCCGTCCCCGAGCAGAGTGTCCATGGCGTCGTCGCCGAACTGCGGCTTCCGGTAGCGGTCGGCGTCGGCGACGAGGACGCGCTCCACGTCTGCGGGGTTCGTCAGGAGGTAGGTCTCGCGCGGACCGAGGTCGAATCTGATCACGTCCCCGTAGCTGTCGGCGCAGGCGCGCATGAAGGTGAACGGGTCGTCAGCGAACTGGCGGCCGTTGCCGAAGACGGGGTCGCCGATGGGTCCAGGCGGCGTAACGGACATACGAGAAACAGGGTCTCGGCGAGGTTAAACGTTCGGCAGCGGGGAGAACGCTCCGACCGCTAACGCCTCGAAAACGCCGCCTCAGCGGTTCGCGTCGAGCCGCTCGACGCGGGCGATGAGCTCGTCGACGGCCACCTCCTGGTCGTCAGTGGCGTCGACGATGCGGTCGGTCGCCTCCTCGGTGCGGTCGGAGCGCTCCCGAACCGCCTCCAGCGACGAGGTGAGCTCCTCGACGGTCGCGGCCTGATCGTCGGTGGTCCGAGCGACTTCGGCGACGCCCGCGGCGGCCTCGTCGACCGCGTCGGCGATCTCCTCGAGGGAGTCGAGCACCGTCTCGATCTCGGTGCCGGCGTCCTCGATGCGGTCGTGCGAGCGCTCGACGGCGGTGCTCGTCTCGTCGGACTGCGCCTGCAGCTCCGCGAGGCTCTCCGTGATCTCCTCGGTGTAGCCGCGGGTCTCGTCGGCGAGCTTCTTCACCTCCTCGGCGACGACCGCGAAGCCGTCGCCTCCCTCGCCGGCCCGGGCAGCCTCGATGTTGGCGTTCAGCGCGAGCAGGTTCGTCTGCTCGGCCACGTCGGAGATGACCTCGATGACCTCCTCGATGTCGTCCATGCGCTCCGAGAGCGCGCCGACGCTCTCGACGAGCTCGTCGCCGATCTCCACGACGTCCTCGGTCGCCTCGCGGGCGTCCTCGCTCGCGTCGAGCCCCTCGTCGGCGGCCTCGCTGGCGGCCACCGCGGCGGAGTCGACCTGGTCCGCGGTGGCGGCGACCTCCTCCATCCCGGCCGAGAACGACTGCATCTCGGAGACGCTCTCCTCTAACAGCTCGTTCTGCTCGTCGACGTTCTCGGCGATGTCGGCGGCCGCCCCGCTCGCCTCTTGGACGGTCCGGTCGATCTGGCGGGCCTGCTCGTGAACGCTCTCGGAGAGGTCCTGGAGGTTCTCCGACATCTGGTTGACCACGTCGATGACGCTCAACAGCTCCTCGTTTAGGATCTCGCACTCCTCGCGGCGGACCGCGCGGGCTTCGAGGTTCCCCCGGCCGATCTCCTCCGCCGTCTCGCGCACCTCGGCGACCAGCGTCTCGGTCGCGGTCCGCTGGTTGATGTTCTCCGTTCGGTCGATGACGACCTCCGTCACGCCGACGAGCTCGTCGCCCTCGTACAGCGGCGTCGCGGTGAACTCGATGTGCTTCTCCTCGCCGTGGCGGTCGACCATCGTGCTGGTGTCGCGGTAGCGGGTCTGCGCGGAGTCGCAGCGCTCGACGCCGTACACGTCGTCCGCGGTCTCCGGCGCGTCGAGCACCTTGTCCGCGAGGGTGTCCGCCCGCCGGCCATCGGGGTAGAACAGCTCCGAGGCGTGGTCGTGACCGATCGCGTCTCCGCGGTCGCTCCCGGTAAGCGACGCGATGGACTCGTTCCACTCCGCGACCGTCCCCTCGCGGTTGAGGATGAACGTCGGGACGCCGGTCGAGTCGAACACCTGCTCGAGACCGGCGGCGGCGACCGTCTCGGCCCGGTTGCTCCCGTCGTCCCCACTGTTGTACTCCCCGCTCTCGCTCGCGTCCGAGACGTCGCCGGCGGAATCCTCCACGACGATCCCGCCGTCTGGGACTGACCGCGAGTCCCGGTCCCGACCGAACGCGCGTCGGAGCAGCCCTCGAAGTCCCGTCATAACTACGTGACGGTCCCCCAAGCACCGGGATAAACCGTTCCCCCCATTATTCACGTCTGATAATTTTCCCCCTGTCAGACGACGGGATCGGGCTCTGGCCTCACCCGACCGCCGGCCGCAGCACTTACCCGACCACCCCCGCCGGCCGCAGCATTCACCCGACCACCCCCGCCGGCCGCAGCATTCACCCGACCACCCCCGCCGGCCGCATCCGCGCCCGCAGCGTTCAAACGCGTTCGGCGGCTACGACGCCTCGATGAACGCCGACGCCGTGCGCGAGCGGGCCGCGGACCTCCCGACCGAGCCCGGCGTCTACCAGTTCCGGGCGGGGGAGGCGACGCTGTACGTCGGCAAGGCGGTCGACCTCCGGGATCGGGTTCGGTCCTACGCCGACCCGCGCTCGGGGCGGATCCGGGGGATGGTCGGGCGCGCCGACCGGATCGAGTTCGCCGTAACCGACACGGAGACGCAGGCGCTCCTGCTGGAGGCGAACCTGATAAAGCGGCTCCGGCCGCGCTACAACGTCCGGCTGAAAGACGACAAGTCGTACCCGCTGGTCGCGATCACGGACCACCCCGTCCCGCGGATCGAGGTGACCCGCGACCCCGAGGAGGGCGCGGTCGCCTACGGCCCCTTCACGGACAAGCGACGCGTGGACACTGTCGTGAAGCTGTCTCTTATACACATCTCTGATGGCGCGAG
>NZ_AOJH01000018.1 GCF_000337355.1 Halorubrum kocurii JCM 14978
CGGCCGCCCGCCGGTTCTTCGAGGGCGAGACCGGCGTCCTCGCTGACCCGCTGCGACGGCGGATGGAGGCTGCCGCCGAGAGCGCGGAGTTCGAGCGCGCTGCGAACCTCCGAGACCGACTCGAGGCGGTCGAGGCGTTCCACGGCGAGGGCGGCGAAGCCGTGAGCGACCGCGCGGACGACCGGACCGTCGACGTGCTCGCGGCCGCCGTCGAGGGCGACACCGCCCGCGTCGCCCGGCTCCACAGCGAGCGCGGCCAACTGGTCGACCGGAGCCGCCACCGGTTGGACGCGGCGGCGGGGGACGAGAGAGAGGGGGACGCCGCTGGTGAGGACGCCAACACCCCCGCCGCGGTGCTGTCTGCGTTCCTCGCGCAGTACTACGCCGAGCGGGAGTTCCCGGACGCCGTCCTCTTGGCCGAGCGCCCCTCCGACCCGGACGTGGTCGACTGGCTGGAGGCGGAGGGGGTTTCGGTCCGCGTCCCCGGCGCGGGCCGCGAAGCCAAACTCGTCGAACTCGCGCTGAAGAACGCCCGCAAGCGCGGCGGCCGCGAGGACCCCGTCGGCGCGCTCGGCGAGCGGCTCGGGATCGACCGCCCCGCCCGGATCGAGGGGTTCGACGTGAGTCACGCGCAGGGGACCGCCGTCGTCGGCTCCGACGTGTGTTTCGTTGACGGGAGCGCGGAGACGAGCGATTACCGCCGGAAGAAGCTCACCGACCGCAACGACGACTACGCGAACATGCGCGAGCTGGTCCGGTGGCGCGCCGAGCGCGCGGTCGCCGGCGAGGACGACCGTCCCGACCCCGACCTCCTCCTGATCGACGGCGGCGAGGGCCAGCTCGGGGCCGCCCGCGACGCGCTCGCGGAGACCGGCTGGGACGCCCCCGTCGTCGCGCTCGCGAAGGCCGAGGAGCTCGTCGTCACCCCGAGCGGCACCCGCCGGTGGCCCGACGACGCCCCCGAACTTCACCTGCTCCAGCGCGTCCGCGACGAGGCGCACCGCTTCGCCGTCTCCTACCACCAGACCGTCCGCGACGAGGTCAAGACGGTCCTCGACGACGTGCCCGGCGTCGGCCCCCAGACCCGCCGCCGGCTCCTGCGGCGATTCGGCTCCGTCGAGAGCGTGCGCGAGGCCTCCCGCGACGACCTCACCGACGTCGACGGCGTCGGCGACGCGACCGCCGACACGCTCCGGGAACGTTTATAAATAAACGAGGCGGTCGGCGCGGGCCTGCGAGCGGCCGCCCGTGGCGGCCGCGAGTCAACNCGTGCGAGGTCGTCGGGCTTCGCCCGACTGCCAGAGGCGCGTCGCGCCTCGCTGTCGCCGGCGCTACGCGCCGGCTGCCAGAGGACCGAAAGTCCCTCGCTGGAGTCAGTCGTCCGAAGCAACGCGGAGGACGACTGACGAGGCTGGGGCGCTGGAGGTGTTCACCGTCGATCTCCAGTCGACCGCTTCTAACCGAGCGACCGGCACTTCGCGGATACCCTTCACAGCATCACCGATTTATACCCACTCTCCACCACATTCCCATTCGTCATGCGCGCGTTCTTCGCCGTCGACCTCCCGGACGACCTCGCCCCCCGTATCGCAGAGGCACAGGAGACGTTCGAGGGCGCCGAGGGCCTCCGATTCGTCGACCCCGAACAGGCGCACGTGACGCTGAAGTTTCTGGGCGAAATCGACGAATCGGCCACCGACGACGGCGAAAGCGACGCCCCCGCCCTCGATGACGTGCTCGCGGCCGGCGAGCGAGCGGTCGCTGCGGTCGACGTCGACCCCTTCGAGTGCGCAATCAGTGGATACGGCGTCTTTCCGAGCCTCGATTACATCTCGGTCGTCTGGGCCGGAATCGACGGGGGGAGCGCCGAGTTGACCGCGCTCCACGAGGCCCTCGAAGCCGAGACGACCGCGCTCGGCGTCGACCCCGAGGAGCACGAGTTCACGCCGCACGTCACGCTCGCCCGGATGAACGACGCCCGCGGGAAGGAGCTCGTTCAGGAGGCCGTCCGCGAGCGCGACCCCGCGATCGGCCGGTTCGAAGTCGACGCGGTCCACCTCGTCTCGTCGACGTTGACGAGCGACGGGCCGGCGTACGAGACCGTCGCGTCGTTCGGGTTGTAGTGCCTTCCCTAACGAACGTGAGTGCGAGATTCTCGCCCCTGATACTCGCGGGGGTATGTTTAATCGCGCCGGATTCCGACGACTCGACAGATGGCTGACGACTCGCGATCGGACCGGACCGGCGATGAGCGCCCGCAGGCGTTCGCCATGCTCGACGAGGGCAACGACGCGGCGACACGGCTGGAGGCTGTCGAGGCGCTCGGAAACCCGTCGAGTTCAATGGCGGGTGACGAGCGCCGGATCGCCGACCGACTGTTCCGCGTCGTGTTCACCGACGAGGACGCGACGGTCCGCGCGGCGGCGATCGACGCGCTGTACTTCCACGGCGACCGGTACATCGAGGAACTCGTCTCGCGGGTCGCGGCCGCGGTTCGGCGCCGCGACGGCGGCGACGTCGGCCCCGACGCCGTGTTCGTCCGATGGTTGACGAGCGGCCACGCAGCCTACCGAATGGTCGGCGCCACCGGGTTGGGTGCGGGTGTCGCTTCGGAGACGCGTGGCGCCTCGTCCGCAGCGGACTCCCCCGACACGACGGACGTCTCGACCGTAACGAACCGGCTTCGCGAGGCGTTCGAGGACGACGACGACCGGGTGCGTGCCCGGGCGGTGCGCTCGTACGCGACTCGCGGCGGCGAGGTGATCGACCCGGTTCGGCCGCTGTTGCGGGCGCCAAACCCGCTCGTTCGGCGCGCCGCCGTCGACGCGCTGGTGTCGATCGCCACGCCCGAGGCGACGGGTCTGCTGGCGACCGCGGCCGGCGACGGTGGCGACCGCCTCCGGAAAACCGTCGCCGAGCGGCTCTACGAACTGGACCGCCCGGAGTCGGTCAGTATCCTGATCGACGCGGTAGGGGACCCCTCGCTCCCAGTACGGCGCGCCGCGGCGGCCTCGCTGGCGCGACTCGCGGCCGAGGGTGATGCGGTCCGGGGCCGAGACGTCTGCGAGCGGCTGCTCACCGACCGACCGCTTTGGAGCGACGACGGGGGGATCGCGCGGCTGCTCTACGAGGTCGCGATGACCGACCGCCCTGACCGCGTCACCGCGGCGACCCAGCGCCACGCGATGTGGCTCTGCGGTGAACTCCTCGAGCGCGCCGACGCCCTCGACCGGCCCGCAGTCGCGTGGCTGCTCGACGCACTCGGGCACGACGACCCGTCCGTCGCCGACATCGCGGCCGCCTACCTGCCGCGGCTCGATGCGCCCGATCTCGAGCGGGAGGTCCGGGCGCTCGCCGGCGACCCCGACGGCGACTCGGACGCCCGGGAGCGTGCCCGGTCCGTCCTCCGGCGGCTCAAGCGGGAGACGGCGGCGTCGGCCGCGGACCGCTCGATCGAGTATGTCTACGTGAGGCGGCCGGCGGACTACACCGAGAAGCACGCGGAGTAGGCGGTCGCGTCGTCGGTCGGCGTCGCGACGCCGTCATCCTCGGCGTACGAACCGGCCGTCCTCCGCTGCGATCTTCAGATCGATCTCGTCGTCGAGGAAGTTCAGGACCGTCGAGACGTTCGGGTCCGCGTCGGCGTCGACGTACAGCTGGAGGACGCCCCCCTCGCCGTCCAGTCGGGCCGAAAGCATCCTGACGAAGTCGCAGGCGGTTCGGAGGTCGAACGACCGCACGATCTCGTGAAACACGCTCACTTCCAGCGAAATCGCGTCGCCCGCGACGCGGTTGGCGTCGATGATCCGTGACACGGTCTCGCCGACCTCGTCCGGCCCGAGCCGGGGGTCAAGTTCAACGACCTCGATGGGAATCTCGGAGAAGTCGAGGTCGGGGGCCGTCTCGAACGGGTACGCCTCGGTGCTGACGACGACGGTCCGGCGCGGCCACGCGTCCAGCTCCTCGTGAAGCAGCCGGACGGTTCGCTCCGGGTTCGCCGTGACCGCGATCACCAGGTCGCCGCCCGCGTGGAAGTGGGCGCGGAGCGCGTCGGCATCCGCGCTATTGACGGGCGCCGCGACCTGAACTGTCCCGTCCCACGAGACGCGGTCGCCGACGTGGGCGCCCTCCTCGATCAGGTCGGCGACGTGCTCGTGGAGGTGCGTCTTGAACTCTGCGACCGCGCCGTCGGTGTCGTAGGCCGTCTTCGCCGTCGCGCAGTACGGGCAGTCCCACGTCGTTCGGAAGTCAGACCGGGTGACGGCCTCGGAGTGGTGCGCCAACAGGTGGGCGCCGGTGACCTCTCGCATCGACGTCCGGTCCGACGTCCACGCGACGAACCCACACCGGTCGCACCCCCATCGAGCCATCATAGCTGAGAACGTATACCGTCAGATTCCGCCGGGCGAATATGTATGTTGTGCTATAGGAAACTGGTTCAGCTGGCGCCGTCGGTATCGTCCCCCGGAGCATGGTCCCGATCAGCGCCGATCCCCGGATGCTCGACCCGAACCCGGGTCACCCGCGTCGCGGTCGCGCCGGTGACGGTGAGCGTCACGTCGCCGAACGCGACGCGGTCGCCCTCGGCCGCGATCCGCCCCGTCCGCTGGGTGATCAGGCCCGCGACGGTCTCGACGCCCCCGTCGACCGGGAGGTCCAACCCGAGCGTCTCGTTGACGTGCGCGACGGTGGTCCACCCGCGGACGACGGCGGCGTCGGACGCCACCACGTCGACGTGGTCGGTCTCCCACCGCCCCACCAGCTCGCCGACGATCTCCTCGACGACGTCCGCCAGCGTGACGATCCCGACGACCGCGCCGAACTCGTCGACGACGACCGCCAGCCGCTCCCCGCTCGAGCGCAGCTCGGCGAACAGCTCGTCGACGGGCTGGGTCTCCGGGACGAACGTCGGCTCGCGGAGGACGCTCGCCAGCCGCTCGCCGCGCTCGCCGGCGCCGATGGCGTCGCGCACGTCGACGGTCCCGACCACGTCGTCGCGGTTCTCGCCGTAGACGGGCATGCGGGTGACGCCCTCCCGCCCGGCGGTCGAGAGGGCGTCGGCCGGGGTCGCGGTGTCCGGGAGCGCCACCATGTCGGTGCGGGGGACCATCACCGCGGAGACGCGGGTCGACTCCAGGTCGAGGACGCCGCGGATCATCGCTCCCTCCTCGGGGTCGATCGCCCCGGCGGCCTGTCCCGAGAGCACGAGCGTCTCGATCTCCTCTCGGGTGAGGTACGACTCGATGTCGGACTCGCCGCCCGTGAACCGGTTGACGACGCCGGAGAGCGCCTCGAAGACGTACAGCACCGGGCGGATGACGCGCTGGATCGCGACGACCGGCCGCGAGACCCGGAGCGCGTGGGTCTCGGCGTTCGCCACCGCGTAGGACTTCGGCGCGATCTCCCCGAACACGATGACGAACACGCTCGTGACGAGCGTCGACCCGGTCGCGGCCTGCCCCCCGGAGAACCCGAACCGGACGAACACGGCGGTCGCGACCGAGGCGGCCGCGATGTTGGCGACGTTGTTGCTCACGAGGGCGGTGACGAGGAAGCGGTGCGAGTCCTCCCGAAGCGCCGAGAGCGCCCGCGCGCCGGGCACGTCGGCGGCGAGCAGCGAGTCGACCCGGTGGGTCGGGACCGAGAAGACGGCCAGCTCCGAGCTGGAGAAGAAGGCGCTAATCCCCGTCAGTACGAGGATGGCGGCCACGCCGATGAGCGCGATCGTGACGTCCATGTGTGCACGTGCGGCCCTATATAAAAGGCAGTACCGCCGGGCGGCGCGGGCCGGGCTAGGGAGCCGGCGGTCGGACGGGCAGGCAGCTGTCGGACGGGCAGGCGGCGGTCGGTGAGTCGGCGGCCGAGCTGCGAGGAGGTCCCCGAGACCGACGACAGCCGGACCGCTATCGGTACCCACGAACGAGGTGTTTCCACCCGAAACGAAGGGGTTTGATACCCACTATTGTGGATCACACTGCCCGGCAAAACGGAGCGATGAGGAAAGGGTTAACCTCGCGCCGCCGGTGAAAACGCCCATGAAGGTACTCGTGACCGACCCCATCGCGGACGCGGGGTTGGACCGACTCCGAGACGCCGGCCACGAGGTCGTAACTGACTACGAGAGCGAGGGCGACGCCCTCCTCGACGCCGTGAGCGACGCCAACGCGCTGATCGTCCGCTCCGGCACCGACGTGAACGAGGCGGTCTTCGAGGCCGCCTCCGAGCTCGTCATCGTCGGGCGGGCCGGCATCGGGGTCGACAACATCGACATCGAGGCCGCCACCGACCACGGCGTCATCGTCGCCAACGCGCCCGAGGGGAACGTCCGGGCCGCCGCCGAGCACACGGTCGCGATGACGTTCGCCGTCGCGCGCTCCATCCCGCAGGCCCACGCCCGCCTCGTCGGCGGCGAGTGGGCGAAAGGCGAGTTCCTCGGCACCGAAGTGAACAACAAGACGCTCACCATCGTCGGGCTCGGCCGCGTCGGCCAGGAGGTCGCGAAGCGCCTCGACTCGCTCGGCATGGACCTGGTCGTCTACGACCCGTACATCTCCGAGGAGCGCGCCGACCGACTCGGCGCCGAGCTCGTCGAGGACCTCCACGAGGCGCTCGCGCGCGGCGACTTCGCGACGATCCACACCCCGCTCCTCCCCGAGACCGAGGGGATGATCGGCGAGGACGAGCTGGCCCAGTTGGAGGGCGGCTACCTGATCAACTGCGCCCGCGGCGGCATCGTCGACGAGGACGCGCTCGCGCAGGCGGTCGACGACGGCGTCCTCGCGGGCGCCGCGCTCGACTCCTTCGCCGAGGAGCCGCTCTCGCAGGACTCGCCGCTGCTCGACGTCGAGGAGATCGTCCTGACGCCGCACCTCGGTGCGTCGACGGAGGCCGCACAGGAGAACGTCGCGGTCGACACCGCGGAGGCGGTGCTCTCGGCGTTCGACGACGAGCCCGTGCTGACGGCGCTCAACGCGCCCTCCGTCGACGAGACCGCGTTCCCGCGGATCAAGCCGTACATCGCCGTGGCGGAGACCGCCGGCAAAGTCGCCGCGCAGCTGCTCGACGGCCGGATCACGGAAGTGGAAGCGACCTACGAGGGCGACATCGCCGAGGAGGACGTGGAGCTCGTCACCGCGAGCGCGCTGAAGGGCGTCTTCGAGCCGCTGGAGTGGCAGGTGAACTCGGTGAACGCGCCCCGGCTCGCCGACGAGCGCGGCATCGAGGTGACCGAGTCGAAGACCCGGCAGACCGACGACTTCCAGAGCCTCGTGCGCGTCACCGTCCACAACGGCGAGGACTCGATCGCGGTCGAGGGCACCCTTTTCGCGGGCGAGGACCCACGCATCGTCCGGATCGACGGGTTCCGCGTCGACGCGGTCCCGTACGGACACATGCTCGTCGCGCGCAACACGGACGAGCCCGGCGTCATCGGCCTCATCGGCACCGTGCTCGGCGACCACGATGTGAATATCGCCGGGATGTACAACGCCCGCGAGACGCAGGGCGGCGAGGCGCTCACCGTCTACAACCTCGACCAGGCTGTACCGGACGCCGCGATCGAGTCCCTGCTCGGCGACGACCGGATCGTCGAGGTCACCGAGATCACGCTGGACGACGCCGACGAGCGGAAGGCGGAGTAGCGGTTCGGTTCAGTTTTTAAACGCAGACGACCTGTTTCGCGGTGTTCTACCCGCGCACGTGGTCCAGCACCGCGTCCGCGTCGTTCGGAACGGGCTCGGGATCGCTGCCGACCTCGTAGGCGGCCTCGGGGTCCTTCAGGAGGTGCCCCGTCGTGAGACAGACGACCCGCTCGTCGTCGTCGACGACGCCGGAGCGTCGGAGCTTCTTCAGGCCGGCGAGGCTCGCCGCGGAGGCGGGCTCGACGCCGACGCCCTCGCTGGCGAGGTGGCGCTGCGCGGCCGTGATCTCGTCGTCGCTGACGGCGACGGCGGTGCCGCCGGTGTTGCGGATCCCGGGGATCGCCTTCGGCGCGTTGACCGGGTTGCCGATGCGGATCGCGGTCGCGCGCGTCTCGACCTCCTCCCACCGGCGGATCTCGTCGTTCCCCTCCTCTATCGCCTCGACCATCGGCGCGGCACCCTCGGCCTGCACGCCGGTCAGTTTCGGGACCTCGTCGACGTCCATCGCGCCCGCCTGAACGAGCTCGCGGAACCCCTTATAAAGGGCCGAGGTGTTACCCGCGTTGCCGACGGGGAGGACGATCCGGTCCGGGAAGACGCCGTAGTCGGCGTAGAACTCCTCTACGATCTCGAAGCCGATCGTCTTCTGGCCCTCCAGGCGGAACGGGTTCAGCGAGTTGAGCAGGTACGCCTCGCCGCGGGCGGCCAGGTCCTGCACGATGTCGAGGCAGGCGTCGAAGTTCCCGTCGACCTCCAGGATGCGAGCGCCGTGGAGGCTCGCCTGCGCGACCTTCCCGGCGGCGACCTTCCCCTGCGGGAGGAGCACGAGCGTCTGCATGTCGCCGCGTCCGCCGTAGGCGGCGAGCGCGGCCGAGGTGTTACCGGTGGAGGCGCACGCGAGCGCGCCGACGCCGAGCTCCTTGGCGACCCGGACGCCGACGGTCATCCCGCGGTCCTTGAACGAGCCGGTGGGGTTCATCCCCTCGTGTTTGATCCGGAGCGCGTCGACGCCCACCGCCTCCTCGATCCGCGGGACGCTGTGGAGCGGGGTGCCGCCCTCGGGGAGGGTGACGCCGAGGTCGAAGGGGAGCGCCTCGCGGTACCGCCAGACGCCGCGGTCGGGGCCGTCCGAGGGAGCGCCCGCGCCGAACTCGTCGAACGTCGGCGGGTCGTCGTACCGGACTTCGAGCAGGCCGTCGCACTCGTCGCAGGTGTACCGGACGTCTTCAAAGGGGGCGAACGTCTCGTCGCACTCGATGCAGGCGAGCCACGTCCCGTCGTCGGCGCAGTCGGGCGCCGCCGGCGTCGGGGCGTCGATGGCGAGATCCATTACGTCAGGGTGCGTTCCGCCGCGGCTTAAGACGGGCGGTCGGGACGGACGTTGCCGTGCGGCCGAGAAGCGCGGCCGGGACGGACGTTGCCGTGCGGCCGAGAAGCGCGGCCGGGTCCCCGCCCCTCAGTCGACGATGATCTCCGAGGTGTCGCCGTCGGCGTCGCTCGGCCCCGACCCCAGCCGGTCCTGATAGCGCTGGATCCAGTCGGCGAAGCAGTCGGGGCAGAGCCGCTGGGTGTCGATGTTCGCTCGGTCGACGCTCAGCCGGACGACGCGCGCGAGCGCGTCCGTGGTGGGGTCGCCGCAGCCGTCGCAGGGCTCGGTCGTCGGCGCGTCGCTCATACCGTATCGGTCGCGCGGGCGGCTCTTAAAAGTACGTCGGCGGTCGTCGCGGCGAGCGCCTCACACCGTCCGGAACGCGCGGTCGCCCGCGTCGCCGAGCCCGGGGAGGATGAACCCGTCGTCGTCGAGGCGATCGTCGATGGCGACCGTTAGCAGGTCGGCCTGGGGGACGGACTCGCTCACGCGCACGAGCCCCTCGGGCGCGGAGACCGCCGAGAGGACGAACAGGTCCTCGAACTCGTCGGCCTCGTCGAGGACGTGGTCGAGGACGGCGCACATCGTCGAGCCGGTGGCGAGCATCGGGTCCGCGACGATCACGGTGTCCTTGGGCCGGATCTCGGGGAGCTTCACGTAGTCGATGGTGATCGGGAACTCGCCGTCGTCGGTCATCCCGGCCTCCTCGTCGCGGCCGGCGGAGATGACGCCCTGTTTCGCGCGCGGGAACGCCTTGAGGAGCCCCTCGACGAACGGGGTGGCCGCCCGGAGCACGTTGATGATGACCACGTCGTCGAGCCCCTTCACGCGCTCGCCGGTCGTCGCCTCTAGGGGCGTCTCGACCGGGACGTACTCGGTCTCCATCGCCCCGTCGATGATCTCGTAGCCGCAGATCCGGCCGAGCTTCACGAGCCCCTTCCGGAACGCGACCTGCTCGGTCTCGACGTCGCGGAGCCGCGAGAGGGTATCCTTCGCCAGCGCGTGCGTGATGAGGTGTGCATCGTCCCGGTCTTCGATCGTCATTGTCGGGAGAAGCGCCGCGTTCGAGTTAAAAGATGGCGAAACGCGCCGGTTCGTGGGGGTGCTCGGTCGGCGGCGCGACCGACTCACCGTAGCACCGCGACGTACGTCACCCCGAAGATGACCACCGCGAGCGTCGCCACGTTTACCGCTGTGAGCGCGGCCGCCCCGAGCCGGTCGAGTCCCCAGACGACGACCCACGCGAACCACCCGGACAGGACCGCGTTCAACAGGAGGACCAGCCGGGGGTCGCCCTTCGACTCCTCAACCCCCTCGCGGATCCCCTTCGGCTCCTCGCTCATAGAAATTCCCGCGGGAGACCGCCACTTAGCTCTTGTCCGTGCGGCTCGTACGGCCCCCATGAGAGTCGAGTTGCGTGTTCACAACCGACACGGTGACCGGGTCGATCCCGTCCCCTTCCTCGTCACCGCCGGGCTGGCATTCACCTTCGCGCTCTCGTTCGGTCCGATCTACGGCCTCTCGTACGGTCTCACGCTCCCGACGTCGCTCGCGCTGTCGACGCTGGCGTTCGCGGTCGCGACCGCGCTCGCCTACCAGCAGCTCGTTCGCTGCGCCCCGCCGCTCGACGCCGGCCCGCTCCCGCCGGGACCGCGGGTCGAGCGGCTGCTGTACGCGGGCGCGGGCCTCGGCGTCCTCATCGTCGCGCTCACCGTGCCGCTGCTCTGATCTCCTCCCTCGACGACCGAGCGACGCCGCGGCTGTGCGTCGTGGTCACACACCACCGGGAGACTCAATTGGCGCACTCCGAACGACCGATCATGGGTCTCCTTGGCACAATAGCCGACGCCCTGGAGGGATCGACGCAGCGCGCGCCCGGGAACGCCGGCGACGACGGCTCCGAGGGCTCGTACTGGTGTGACGACTGCGGCGTCCGGGTCCGAGACGTCGAGGTCGACGCGGAAGGACTGGACCGCGACGGCGACGGCACGCCCGCGTGTCCCGACTGCGGCGAGTCGATGCAGTTCGAGCGCGCGAGCGGTTCGGGCTGCGCCTGCTGAGGTCGACGCCTGCGCTCCGACGGTGAGCCTCTCGACTCAGGGCTCGCGCAGCGCCAGCTCCTCGCCTTGTTCTGTTGGGAACGGGAACTCCTCGCCCGTCTCGGTCGCCGCGCTCGCTCCGTCGGGCTCCTCCCCGAACGCCGCCCACTCCGCGTCCGTGACGAGCACGTCGTCGAGCCGCTCGCGGATCGCCGCCTCGTCGATCCCCGTGCCGATGACGACGAGTTCGGTCCGGCGGTCGCCGTGCTCGTCGTCCCAGTCGAGGTCCGGGCGGTTCGAGCGCAGCATGTCGCGCTCGACCGCGGGGAGGCTCGCGATCCACGGCCCGAGCGCCGCGACTCGCACCGACCGCCCGGCCTGCCCGATCCGCTGGCGCTGGTCCGTGCCGGCGACCCACAGCGTGCCCTTGGAGCGAACCACGTCGTCCGGGAGGTCGCGGAGGAGCGCGGCGAGCCGCTCCGGGTGGAACGGTCGCCGGCGGCGGTAGGTGAACGAAGTGACGCCGTACACCTCGTCGGGGTGGCGGTGAGCGTGATCGCCGTGGGCGTGGCCGTCCTCGCCGTGGGCGTGGTCGCCGTCGCCCGAATCGGCCTCCGCCAGCGCGCGCTTCCAGCCGGGGAGGTCGCCGAGCTCCCGCTCGTCGAACAGCCCGACGTCGAGAATGCGGTCGGGATCGACCGCGGAGAACTCGGTGACGACCGTCTCCGCGTCCGGCTGGAGCGCGCCCACGAGCTCGACGGCTTCGTCGATCTCCGCGTCGGTGCAGAGGTCGGCCTTGTTGCAGACCACGAGGTTGGAGACCTCGACCTGCTCGACCAGGAGGTCCGAGAGCGGGCGGGCCTCCCCGTCGTCGTCCGCGGCGACGCGACGCTCGGGCGCCTCGTCCCCGGCGAAGGCGTCGAGGAACCGCCGCGTGTCGATCACGGTCACCAGCGCGTCGACGCGATAGCGGGCCGCTGCGCGGGACTCGGTCGTGAACAGGCGCGCGACGGGTGCGGGCTCGGAGATGCCCGACGACTCGACGACTAGGGCGTCGAAGGAGCGCTCGTTCGCGAGCCGGACCACGGCGCTTTCGAGGTCGTCCTGCAGCTCACAGCAGATGCAGCCGTTCGACAGCTCCGTGACGCCCTCCACGTCGACCTCGGACTCCTCGGCGATCAGCTCGGCGTCGACGTTGACGTCCCCCATGTCGTTGACGAGCACCGCGACGTCGCGGTCGCCGGCGTTCCGCAGCAGGTGGTTCAACAGGGTCGTCTTGCCGGCGCCGAGGCTTCCCGAGAGCACGGTCACCGGGATCCGATCGTCCATGGGAGCGATCCGTCGGCGGCGCCCTTCAACTCGGCGGCGCCCTCCACCTCGGCGGCGCCCTCCACCTCGGCGGCGGTACGGCCCCGGAAGACCGCGCAGGGCCCGCCCGTCGAAAGCCGATACGTTGATACGTCGCGCCCGCCGACCGCGCATCATGTTCCAGTACGTGTCCGCAGTGGGGATCGTCGCGACGGTCGTGACCCTCCTCATGGTCATCGCGATGCTGTACCTCGTCTTGGGCGCGCTCGGTGACAGCGTCCACACGCCGACCCCCGACAACGGCGATCAGCCGGAGCTCGACGAGGGCGACGACGCGGACGAGAGCCAAGCCGAACTCGCCGCCGACCGCAACTCGGCCTGATCGACGCGACGGCCTGCGGGCCCGCGACAGCTTTTACCGGGCCCGGGTATCACGATGGATCATGACGGTCGCAGACCGGATCGCGGCGTTTCGAGCGACTCTCGAGGAGTGGCTTCGCGGCCTGTACCACGGCATGATAACCCATCCCGCCTACGAGAAGATCGAGAAAGAGGCGGAGGACGCGGAAGACGAGTTCATGCTCGCGTGTTTCCCCGACGCGTTCGGGATCCCCTCGCCGGTCTCGTACTACACCGCCGAGCTGCTCCCGTACCTCGAAGACGAGTTTGAGGCGTGGGAGCGGCGGCTGTGGGACCGCGAGAGCCTCATCGAACGAAAGGGCCAGCAGTACCACTTCTGATGGAGCAGTTCGTCTTTTTCGGCGGGAAGGGCGGCGTCGGGAAAACCACCGTCTCGTGCGCGTACGCGCACCGCTGTGCGGACGCGGGGTTACGCACGCTCGTCGTCTCGACTGACCCCGCGCATTCGGTGTCCGACGTGTTCGACCAGCGGTTCGGCGACGACCCGGAGCCGGTCGACGGCGTCGACGGGCTCGACGCGATGGAGATCGACCCCGAAGACGAGATGCAGCGGCACCTCCAGGAGATCCGCGAGGGGCTCTCCGAGCAGGTGTCGGCGGCGATGGTCTCCGAGATCAACCGGCAGTTGGAGATGTCACACGGGACGCCGGGCGCGTACGAGGCCGCCCTCTTCGACGCCTTCGTGAGTGTGATGCGCGAGGAGCGCGACTCGTACGACCGCATCGTCTTTGACACCGCGCCGACCGGGTCGACGCTGCGGCTGCTCGGGCTCCCGGGGTTCCTCGGCGACTGGATCGACCGCCTGCTGTACAAGCGCAAGCAGTCGATCGACCTCTTCGAGAAGGCCGCGATCGGCGACATGGAGCCGCGGCGCCTGATGGAGGGCGACCCCGTCTTGGAACGCCTCCAGCGCCGCAAGGAGTTCTTCGAGTTCGCCGGCGACACGATGCGGTCCGACGCCGCCTTCTTCCTCGTGTTGAACCCCGACCAGCTGTCGGTCAACGAGACCGGGCGGGCGATCGAGGGGTTCACCGAGCGCGACCTGCGCGTCCGCGGGCTCGTCGCGAACAAGCTCACCCCGCCGCCGGACGACGACGAGGAGGGCCGCGGGGCCAGCTACCTCCGCGAGAAGATCGCGATCGAGCGCGAGCGGCTCGATCAGGTCCGCGAGCAGTTCGAGCCGCCGCTGGTCGCCGAGATCGAGTCGCGGACGCGGGAGGTCCGCGGCGACGTGCTCTCGGAGGTCGCGGCCGCGCTCGACGTCGAGACGATCGGCGATGAGAGCGGTCGAAGCGACGAGCCCGCCGGAAACGGCTCCGCTCGAGGCGACGACGACCCCGTGTCCGCCGACCGATGACTCCCCGACGTTTTAACTAAGATCGAGACCACGTGAGGCCTCAGCGCGGGCGGACCGCGACCGCGCGCGATACCACCTGCTATTTGTCGAGCTGTATTTTATATTCAAATACTGGAAATAAACCCTCCCCGACCGCGCAAAACCGCGTTCATACGGGGCGTTCCCTCGCATATATCACTATTGAAGATAATGTTTAAGTGATCGATAGTGAATCGTTCCCACGAGGCAGGGAACCTATGACAAGTGTAATTTGGATCGTCGTTGCTGTGCTCGGCACGTTCACCGTGGGGTATATGGGGTACTCGCGGTACCTCTCGCAGTTCGTCGACCTCGACGACGAGCGGGAGACGCCGGCGCACAAGTACGAGGACGGACAGGAGTACGTACCGTCGAAGAAGCCGGTACTACTGGGGCATCACTTCTCGAGCATCGCGGGCGGGGCGCCGATCGTCGGCCCGATCACCGCGGGGGCCATCTGGGGATGGGTCCCGGCGCTGCTGTGGGTCGCCATCGGAAACCCGCTGATGGGCGCGGTCCACGACTTCATCTCGCTGTCGAGTTCGATCCGCCACGAGGGGCGGTCGATCGGGTACATCGTCGGCCAGTACGTCGGCGAACGCGGCAAGAACCTGTTGCTGTGGTTCGCGTTCCTCACGATCATCCTCGTCGTCGCCGTGTTCGCATTGGTCGTCGGGATCGTGCTGAACGCGTTCCCCTCGGCGGCGACCGCGAGCCTCGTGTACATCGCGCTCGCGGTCGTGTTCGGCGTCTACCTCTACCAGCTCGACGGGCCGTTCATCCCCGGGACCGTCCTGTTCGTCGCCGGCGTGTTCGCGGGCGTCTGGGTCGGCATCCAGTACCCGTTCGCGTTCTTCTCGCTGGCGGGCGAGGCCTCTCACACCGCGGGCACGTTCGTCCTCTTCGAGGGGAGCACGGGCTCGTGGGTGCCCGGTGCGGGCGCGCTCGGCGGCAACACGGCCGCCTGGGTACCCGTCATCCTGATATACGCGGTGATCGCCAGCGCGCTCCCGGTCTGGACGTTGTTGCAGCCGCGCGACTACCTCTCGTCGTTCCTGCTGTACGCGGGCGTCGGCGGTGCGCTGGTGGCGATCATCGTGGGTACGATCTTCGGGACCGCCTCGCAGCCGCTCGTCGTCGACAGCAGTATCCAGCCGTTCCAGGGGTTCATGGGGGTCGACAGCCGGGCGCCGTACCCGCTGTTCCCCATGCTGTTCGTGACGATCGCCTGCGGGACCATCAGCGGCTTCCACTCGCTGGTCTCCTCGGGGACGACGGCCAAACAGCTGAACAAGGAAAGCGACGCTCGGCTCATCGGCTACGGCGGCATGCTCGGTGAGGGCCTGCTCGCCGCGACGGCGCTGTCCGCGCTCGCCATCGCCGGGTTCGCATCCGACGCTGCGGCCGGCGGTATCGGCGGTGCGCTGCCGAACTTCGCGACCGGCGGCGGGATCATCCTCACGAGCCTCAACATTCCCGCCGCGTACGGCGCCCCCTTCATGGCGCTTGTTCTCGTGAGCTTCCTGCTCACCTCCACGGACACGGCCGCGCGGCTCGGCCGCTACATGATGGAGGAAATCGTCGGCACGAAGGGGACCCAGAGCGAGACCGGCTTCGGCGGCGGCATCGGTTCGTTTGCCCGCGGTCGATACACGAATCCGGTCGTTCAGGGGCTGATCGCGTACGCGCTGGTCATCTCCGGCGAGTGGGCGACCCTGTGGGCGCTGTTCGGGAGCGCGAATCAGCTGCTCGCTGCGCTCGCGCTGCTCACCGGGACGGTCTGGCTCGCCAACTGGGACGAGACGAAACAGCTCGTTAGCACGGGCGTGCCGATGGCCATCATGGTCGTCATCACCGTGATCGCCCTGGCGTTCCTGGCGGGGTATCAGTGGTTCTTCGTCAACCTTGTTCAGGGCGGCGTCACCGGGATCGGCGGCCAGATCTCGATGATCGTCCGCATCGTGCTCGCGGCTGTGCTCGTCTACCTCGCGCTGTCGCTCGTGCGCATCGGCTACGACAACATCACGAGCGTCCGCGGCGGCGACCGCTCCGTCGCGGAACCGAGCGACGACTGACGTAGACGACCACCCCCGCCTCCGCGCCCTCGCCGGTCATTCCTTCGGTGACGCGCCGACGCTCACCGCCAAAACCGCTTCGCGAACCTGGAGAGGATCCCGTCGTCCGGCCTCTCGACCGGCTCCCACAGCCGGAACGCCTCGGCGCTGCTCGCGGCCTCGCTGGCGACGAGCCGCTCACCGTCGGGCGCGACGACGACCAGGTTCACCTCGTAGTGGCCGTAGTAGCCGAACTTCAGCAGCGTGCGGTCGCGGAACCCGTCGACGAACTCGGCGACGGCCTCCGGGATCCGGTCGGCGGCGAGGACGACCGTGATGTCGGTGCCGTAGTGCTGTTCGTCCCCCTCGACGCGCTCGTCGGCGACGCCGTGGGCGAATTCGACCAGCCGCTCCAGCTCGCCCACGCCCGGCGTCGAGACGCGCCGAGCGAAGACGTACTCCATCAGGTCGTGGTCCGCGTAGCTCAGGGCGGGATGGAGGAACTGCTTCTGGTTCCGCACCCGCATCTCGGCGGTGAGATCGAAGCGCTCGCCGTCGACGACGACGTCGCGGTCGAGGTCGTAGCTGTACATCAGCCGGTCGGAGACGCGGTCGAGGTACTCGTCGTCGTAGTCGGGGACCGCCTCGCGGATCTCGGCCGGCAGCTCCTCGGGGTCGCGGCGGTCGTCCGCTCCCGCCGGGGTCGCGGCGTCGGCGCCGGCCTCGTCGTCGGCCTCCGGGCCGGCTCGCTCACTCATCGTCCGGGTCGTAGGCGACCGCGTCGCCGTCGGCCGGCGGCGCGCCGATCGCGAGCACGGTCACCGCGCCGTCCGCCTCCGCGGGATTGTACGCCCGCTGGGGGCTCTCGGGGTCGACGACGAACAGGTCGTCCGCGGGCACTTCGTAGGTCTCGTCGGGGGTCTCGACCGCGAGGGTCCCGTCGAGTACGTAGAACGCCTCCCGCTGGGTCTCGTGGTAGTGGTACGCGAGCGGGAGCTGCTCGCCCGGCCCGGCGCGGAACCGATTGATCGCCACGGTGTCGAGCCCGCCCGGACCGGAGAGCTTCCGACACTCGCAGGGGCGGTCGGAGGTCGGCTCCACCGAGTCCGTGTCGACGACGCGGTATCCCATGTTAACCCGTTCCACGGAGCGATTGAAAAGTTCATCGGGCCGGCGTCCGTCGGTTCTGTGACCCGCGAACGACGGAAAAACACCGTAGCGGCGCTAACGCCGGGTTTTAACACTATCAAGCACGATCGTTCGGTAGGGATACAGATGTCCGACGAGGAGACCAAAGCGGAAGCGTGCGGACGGTGTTCGATGTCGACCGTCGTGGGCGCGGTGAACGACGGCAAGAGTCCGGAAGAGCGCGCCGAGCGCGACCCGTTCGCGGGCGATCGGATCGAGGTCGACGAGTCGTCGATCCGGCGGGTGTCGCCGGCGGGGCTCCTCAGCGACCTGAAAGATCGGATCGACGCGCTCGGCCGCCGGCTCTCGTACGGGAAGTAGCGGCTCACGCGGTCGGGGAAACTTATACGCGTTCGTGTCATAGCGGGGGCAAACGATGGAAGAGAGTATCTCCGGCTTCAAAACGCGCGGGGACTGGGGCGACGTTGTCGAGCACGGCGAGCGGATCGCCTTGGCGCTCCGAGAGACGGGCGCCGCCGACGACCCGTTCCACGAGTTCGACGACTGGCGCCCGAAGTCCCACGAGCGCATCGACGAGGACGTGTCGGCGAAGACCGCCGAGCAGGCCTCCGTCGGTGAGGGCGAAGGCGAACAGGCCGGGAAGTCGCCCGGCGACGACCTCCAAACGGCCGGTGAGAAGCTCACCGAGTCCTACGAGAAGGTCGAGGAGAACGACACCGAGAGCGCGGTGGAGCGGTGGGGCGAGTCGATCGGCCACGTCGCGCGCGCCGCCGACTCGGCGAGCCGCAAGGCGCTCCGGAAGGTGGAGGACACCGTCTACCGGAAGGTGATGACCCAGATGGCGCCGTACTACTTCGACAACGAACTCGTCAGCGCCAACATCCAGGAGGTCGGTCGCGGGGAGGACGGCGAGACGTTCGTCTTCGAAGTGAACGTCAACGACGACGAGCTGAAAGACGAGGTGAGCGACATCCTCGCCGAGTACGAGTCCGAGATCGACCGCTGGCACGTCGAGACCGAGAAGCGCACCGACGACGTCGCCGCCGCCGAGGGGGTCGAGCCGCCGGAGAAGGAGGGCGGCCCGGACTCGACGATGACGTGAGCCCGGCGGGACGCACGGTTTTAATTCGACGACACGCGAAGGAGGCGTATGGCCGAGGTACTCCGGGTCGAGGCCGGCGAGCTCTCGCTCGACGAGATCATCGACGCGCTCAACGACGGCCGCCGGATCCTCGTCGACGTCGAGGTCGCCGGCGGGCGCCACGAGGTCGTGCTCCGCTACGACGGCGAGACGTACCACTGCGACACGCCCACGAACCTCCACCGCCACACGGACGAGACCGAGATGCGCGGCTGTATCGACCGAATGGGGTACGCAGACCCCGACCGCTGAACGCCGTCCTCCCCGCTCGCCCGAGGCCCCTCGCTCGCACCGCTCACCCCACACCGCTCACTCCACGCCCCTCGCTCGCACCGCTCACCCCACACCGCTCACTCCACTCCCCGCGCCGCCCCGCTCGCCCCGCGCCCCCCGCCGGCTGCGATGACGACTTTTAACCCGAACGCCGCCGAACGGCGTCCATGAGCGACCCCGAGATCGAGGACCTCGTCGGCGACGTGTCTCCCTCCTTCGAGCACGTGCTCTCCTGCGTGTTCGGCGTCCGGGACCACGAGAGCCGCACGTACCTGACGCTGCTCGATCACCCGGGGAGCACTGTCGCCGAACTGGCCGAGACCCTCGACCGGGACCGGTCGAACGTGAACCGCTCGCTGTCGACGCTGCGCGAGAAGGGGCTCGTCGAGCGCCGCCGCCGGCTGCTCGACTCGGGCGGGTACGTCTACCAGTACACCGCGATTCCGGTCCCGGAGGCGAAGGAGCGCCTTCACGACGCCTTAGACGAGTGGGTCGAGGGCGTCCACGCCGCGATCGACGGGTTCGACCCGGACGACGGCGAGTAGCCCGGGGTCGTTCACTCCTCGCCCGCTCCGTCCGCTTCTCTCTCCCCTTCGCCGGCGCTCAACCCCGCCTCGTCGGGGCGGTCGAGCGCGCGTGGCTCGTCGTGGTGCTCGGAGTAGCCGTCGAACCAGCGGGCGATCCGCTCGATGCGGTCGACGACGTGAGCCGGCTCGCCGGACCGCGAGAGCTCGTGGCCCTCGCGGGGGTAGCGCACGAACCGCGTGTCGACGCCGTTTTTCCGGAGGAGCCGGTGGTATAGCTCCGCGGTGCAGATCGGCGTTCGGGTGTCGTCCTCGGCGTGGATCAGCAGCGTCGGGGTGTCGACCGCGTCGGCGTGGCCGGTCGGCGACTGCTCCCACAGCCACGCCGGCTCGTCGGCGGGGACGGCGTCGAAGTCGCCCTCGACGAGCTTGTACGCGGCGTCGGTCGAGCCGTAGAACCCGGTGAGATCGTACACGCCGCGCTGTGAGACGGCCGCGCGGAAGTAGTCGGTCTGCCCCACCGTCCACGCGGTCATGAACCCGCCGAAGGAGCCGCCGGTGACGAAGGCGTTCGCCTCGTCGACGTACGGACGCTCCGAGACCGTCTCCACGCCGGCCATCACGTCCGCAAGGGTGACCGCGCCCCAGTCGCGCTCGATCGCCTGCATGAACTCCTCGCCGTAGCCGGTCGAGCCGCGCGGGTTCGACCAGAAGACGACGTACCCGCGGGCCGCGAGCGTCTGGAACTCGTGCCACATCGTCCCCGCCGTTGACCACATCGCGTGGGGACCGCCGTGGATCTCGACCGCGAGGGGGAACTGGTTTCCAGCGTCACCGTCCGGATCGAACCCCGGCGGCGCCAACACCCACCCCTGTATCTCCGTCCCGTCCGACTCGACCCGTATCTCCTCGGGCTCCGCGATCTCGCGCTCTGCGAGGTACTCCGCGTTCAGATCGGTCAGTCGCGACGTCTCGTCGTCCCCGGCGTCGTAGACGAAGGCGTCGCCCGGGTGGTCCCACTCGCTGGCGGCGAACGCGACGGTCACCTCGCCCGGGCCGGCGCCCGCGTCACCGCCGACGGTCCCACCCGCCACCGTCCCGGGCCGACAGAGCCGCTCGGGCGCCGCGCTTCCGTCGCCGGGGACGTGCCACAGCGCCGTCTTCCCCTCGTCGGGAGTCGCGAAGTACAGCGTCGCGTCGTCGGGGCCCCACTGTGGGGCGATCGCGCGACCGACACCCCGGTCGAGTGCCGCCGTGAGGTCGGTCACCGCGCCGCTCTCGCGGTCGAGCACGCGCAGGTCCGTCTGCTGCATGGAGACCCGCTCCGCCTCCGCGTGAGTGAACGCGACTCGGTCGTCGCCGGTCGCCGCGAGCGCGGCGCCCCAGCCGGTCGTCTCGTGGACCGCCTCGGTCTCGCCGGTCGCGAAGTCGTGCGCGCGGATCGCGATCTCGACCGAGTCGTCGGGGTCGTCGCCGACCTCCTCAGTGAAGTAGAGCGTCTCCGCGTCCCCCCACTCCGGCGCCACGAAGTCGGCGTCGCCGTCGGTGACGCGCTCGACTCCGGCGGCCGGGTCGCTCCCCGTCGCACCGTCGACCGCCGCGTCGGCGTCCACGACGTAGACGTGCGACCGCCGGCCGTCGACGTAGCGCTGTCCGGTCCGGTAGACGGTTCGGTCGACGACGCGCGGGTCGGGGTGGTCCTCCGGCTCGTACTCCTCGGGGACCGACAGGTCTCTGTCGGCCTCGCGGTCGTCGGCCGTCACCGACTGCACGAAGGCGAGCCGCTCCCCGTCCGGCGACCACGCGATCTCGGAGACGCCGCCGACGGCGTCGGTGAGCCGCCGGGCCTCGCCGCCCGCGAGCGGGAGCACCCAGAGCTGCTGGCGGTCGTCGTCGGCCCCCCGCGTGGCGGTGAACGCGATCCGGTCCCCGGAGGGGCTCCAGCGCGGCTCCGCGTCGGTCCCCTCGGCGAGCGTGAGTCGGTGCGGGTCGCCGCCGTCGCGGTCGGCGAGGTACACCGTCGACTCGGTGGTCTCGTCGTCGACCGGCTCCCGGCGGAGGAAGGCGACGCGGTCGCCGTCGGGGGAGAGCCGCGGGTCCGCGGGCTTCGCGATGTCGTGGTAGTCGGCCGCAGTGACGCGCTCCATGTCCGCGTGTCGCCCGCCGGCCGCAAAAGGCGTCGGGAGCCGGAAAAGCGGCACCCCCTGGAAACTCGCTCAGTCCGCGTCGTTATCGAACGCCAGCGTCGCGCCGTCGTCCCCGACGGTCGCGCCCGCGGCGCACACGGGGTGTTCGAAGTCCGCGTCGAGGACCTCCGTCGCGGCCGCCGCGGCGTCCGGGGTCTCGGCGTCCGCTGCCGCGAGGGCGTACGGCTCGGGGCTGTCGGTCTCGTAGGTGGCGACGATCGTCGGCTCGTCGACCGCCTCGACGACGAGGCCGTCCCGGCGGACGACTCCGATCGTCGCGGTCTCGGCGCCGACGACGCCGGCGATCCGGGGCGTGTCGTAGTCGTCCTTCTCGAAGTCGAGCGCGAGCAGGGGCGTCGCCAGCGCGTCGCGGGCGGGGTACCCGAGGTCGAGCTTCTCCGCGATCGGGTCGACGTGCGAACCGTTACCGACGACGGCGAGCGGCTCGTCGGCGGGCGTCCGGACCGCGCGCGCGCAGTTGTACGAGACGTACGGGTTGTCCGTCTCCGGGGCGTCGGGCGTCGGGCCGACCGTGAGCGTCCCGCCCCGATCGGTCACGCGGCGGTTCGGGAACGAGCGCGAGGAGACGCGATAGGCGCCGATACCGGGAGCGACGACGACGAATCGTCCGACGTACATACAGGTTCGTGGTTATTCGACCCGCTAAAACGCATCGATATACGCACGTTCGTCGATCGGTCTCGCGCGCCGGCTCCTAGCAGACCGCCTCGCACCTCCCGCCCCGCTCCCGAACGCCTGTGAACGCGTGGCAGAGGGGACTCGACGCGCAACGCTTACAAAGACCCGTTGGCAATCAGAGAGTGCACACAGTCCATTGGGGTAGTGGCCAATCCTGTTGCCTTCTGGGGGCAACGACCCTGGTTCGAATCCAGGATGGACTATTCTCGCGGTTCGATTCGGTCCGTGCCGGCCGGTCTTCGTTGGAGCCACGACCCGCCCTCCGCCGAACCCGCGCTTCGATTCTCTGGGACTCGCGACCCGCGGCCTGTCGACGCCCTCCCGTTCGCGTTTCGACTGGAACGAAAACCCCGTCACGTACTGCGTTTTCCAATCGAAGCAAAGGGGTTCGATCTACTTTTCGACGTCGAGGAGCGCGACCCGTTCGCGGACGATGTCGGCGAGGTTCCCGGCCGTCGCGGCCACCTCGCGGTCGCCGATGCCGTAGAACTCTCGCACGCGCTCCGCGTCGAAGGACGGGTCGAACTCCCGGTTTCCTCCGGGATCCGTCCCCGACGCGAGCAGGTCCGCGACCGACGCGGCGGCCGTATCGAGGTCCGCGTCCGGCCGTTCCGCGCCCGGAACCGCACCGAAGTCCGCGACGAGGACGACCGTCCGCTGCCGTCCCTCTTCGACGCCGAGCGCGAACGCGCGGTCGATCTGACGGCTGCCGGCCGCGTACAGCATGACTTCGACGCCCGGGTCGCGGGCAACGGCGTCGTCGCGGGCGATCGCGCGGGCGGCGAGGCGGGTCGCCTCGCGGAGGTGCGCGGCCGAGACGATCAGGTCCGCGTCGAACGCCTGCACGACCGCGCCCGTCTCCGCCGCGATCCCGTCGAGGGCAGAGAGGAACGCGTCGAGGTCGTCGATGGCGGCGGTCCCCGCGACCAGTCGGTGTGGCGGGATCGGCGGGTCGGCGGGCCCGTCGCCCGCCCCGGCGCCGGCGTCGCTCATCGGAAATCACCCAGGCTCGCCTGCCCGTCGCCGTCCTCGTCGCTCGCCGATCCGGCGGTGGCGGCCGCGGAGGCCGACTTGTCCGGCCGCACGTCGTCCATCGAGGGGTCCTCGCGCCCCGCGTGCTCGAGGATGCGTTCGGCCGTGCGCTCCCGGCCGCGGAGCGCGCCGAGCACGACCGCCTTGTCGGCCTCGCGCAGGTCGGCGCGAGTCTCGACGCCAGCCTCGTACAGCCGGCGGGCGCGCTTCCGGCCGACGTTGCGGACGCCCGCCAGGTCGAGCAGCTCCTCGCGGACGCCGTACTCGATGCGCTTCCGGGCTTCGCGGACCGCGACGACGACGTCGCCGTCGACCCCCTCCACGTCGCGCGCGAGGGTCTCGGCCGCTCGCAGCAGCCACTCGGCGGTGTCGACCTTTCCGCGGATGTCGCCCGGGCCGACGCCGTACCGCTCCGTGATGCGGTCCTCGTCGACCTCGTTCGCCCAGTCCTCCAACAGGCGGGCCGTCTTCAGCGACGCGAGCCAGTCCTCGAAGCGCACGTCCTCGTACTCGGAGGGCACGTCGCCGAGGAACTCCGTCTCGCGCTCGTAGCAGAGCTCGGTGTACGTCTCGCGGTCCCCCGACTTCAGGTAGAGCTCGTACATGTCGGGGGTGCGGCTGACGAGGTGGTAGAGCCCGAGCGGGGTGACCTCGGGGGGATCCGTCGGCTCTTTGTCGGTCCCCTCTTGCTCGACCGAGTCCTCCTCCCCGGGCCGCGTGTACGTCCCGAATCCGGGCTCGTCGCCGTCGTCGTCGCCGGTCCTGACGAACTCCCCGGTCGCTTCCCCGGCGGCCGCGCCCGTGCCGGCAGCGTCGCGAGCGACCGACCGGAGCCCGTCGATCATCTCCGCGGCGCTCATCGGGTCGAGGTAGAGCCGCGAGACGGTGTGGCCGATGCCGGTCGCGGTCAGGCTCTCGCTCCCGCCGTCGCGGTCGCGCTCGATGAAGTCGTTGACGGCGAGGTAGTCGAGGACGGTGTCGGTGACCGCCGCGAGCCGCCCCTCGTCGTCGGTCTGGGTCGCGTAGAGGGTGTTGTCGAGGAAGGAGAGGAGCCCGTCGCGCGTGGAGGCGAAGCCGGAGGCGACGGTGGCGAGCACGTGGGTCCGGAGCGCGGGCTCGGCCGCGAGCTTCGAGCGCACCGGCTCGGGGTCGGCCCAGAGGTACCGCTCGAACAGCTCCTCTTTGGTGTCGGCGTCGTTCGCGAGCAGGACCGCCTCGCCGTACGGGTCGAGGCCGGGTCGTCCGGCGCGCCCGCACATCTGGTGGACTTCCAGCACGTCGAGCGGCTTCATGCCGCCGAACTCCCCGTCGTAGCGGCGCCAGTCGCGGACGATCACCCGCCGGGCGGGGGTGTTGACCCCGGCGGCGAGCGTGGGCGTCGCGGAGATGCACTTGATGAGGCGGTCGCGGAACGCGTCCTCGACGCGGGCGCGGTCCTCGCTTCGAAGCCCCGCGTGGTGGAACGCCGACCCCTGTTCGACCGCGTCCGCGAGGTCCGAGGCGGTGTCGGTGTCGGAGCCGGACCGGATCTCGTCGGCGAGCTCGCGGAGCGTATCGCGCTCGTCGTCGGTGAGCCGGGACCCGGTCACGTCGGTGAGCTTCCGAGCCGACGACTCGGCGTTGCGCCGGGAGTTGACGAAGACGAGCGAGGAGCCGCCCTGGCCGTCCTCCTCGGTGTCGAGCGCGTCGGCGACGAGCCGGGCGGTCTGGTCCTCGCCGCGCTCGACGGGCACCTCGCGCTTGCTCCCGTCGACGAAGTCGACGGCGTTGCCGAAGTGGACACCCATCCGGAGGTCGATGGGACGCCAGTCCGACTCGACCAGCTCGGCGTCGAGCCACTCGGCGATCACGTCGGCGTTGCCGACGGTCGCCGAGAGCGCGACCGTCTGGAGGCCGGGATTCACCTTCCGGAGCTTCGCGAGGGTCACTTCGAGCGTGGGGCCGCGGTTCGGGTCGTCGACCAGGTGGACCTCGTCGCTCACGACGCAGGTGAGGTCGTCGATCCACGGGGCACCGTTGCGGATCAGCGAGTCGACCTTCTCGGAGGTGGCGACGATGATATCGCGGGTGGCGAGCCACTCGCCGTCGGAGTCGTAGTTGCCGGTGGAGACGCCGACGGTGACGCCGAACTCCTCCCAGCGCTCGAACTCGGTCTTCTTCTCGCTGGCGAGCGCGCGCAGCGGGACGATATATAAGGCCTTGCCGCCGCGCTCGACCGCGGAGAGCATGGCGAGCTCGGCGATCAGCGTCTTGCCGGACGCGGTGGGGACCGCGGCGACGAGGCTTTCGCCGTCGGCGACGCCGGCCTCGACGGCGGCCTCCTGCGGGGGGTACAGCTCCGCGACGCCCTCCGCTTCGAGCGCCTCGCCGACGCCCGCGGGGAGCCCGGAGAGCGAACTCGGTTGCATTGGTGGAGGGTGGGTCCCGACCCGATTTAAACCGTTGGAACGGCGTTGTGGGCGGCTCGGTGGCCGTCTCCCCGCCTACAGCTCTCCCTTCGTGCTCGGCGTGTCGCTGCGGCGCCCGTCGAGCCGGGTCGCGTCGTCGAGCGCCCGCGCGAGCGCCTTGAACAGGGCCTCCACCTCGTGGTGGGCGTTGTCGCCCGTCTCGACCGCGGCGTGGAGCGTCAGACCGGCGTTGTGCGCCAACGACAGCGCGAAGTGGTCGGCCATCACGCTCGTGAACTCGCCGACCGACTCCTGGGAGAACTCGCCGGAGAACTCGTAGTACGGTCGGCCCGCCACGTCGACGACGACGCTCGCGACCGCCTCGTCGAGGGGGACCCGTCGGTCGGCGTACCGGCGGATGCCGCGCTTGTCGCCGAGCGCCTCGTCGAACGCCTCGCCGAGGCAGATCGCCACGTCCTCGACCGTGTGGTGGTCGTCGATCTCGAGGTCGCCGTCGCAGCTGACGGTGAGATCGAAGAGGCCGTGCTTGGCGAACGACGACAGCATGTGGTCGAAGAAGCCGATCCCGGTGTCGACCTCGCTGTCGCCGTCGCCGTCGATCGCGAGGGTGAGGTCGATCGTCGTCTCGCTGGTCTCCCGCGAGACGGCGGCCGCGCGCTCGTGGTCGCTCATACCGGCCCGTCGCGGGGGATTCGTAAGTCGGTTGCGGGTGTGGCGGGCGATCTCCCCCGGTCGGCGGTGGATATTTGTCACGTCAGAGAGTCATTTCGGCACGGTATGGACGACTCAGCGCCCCCCGAGGGGTCCGGCCCGTCCGCCGCGTCCGACCCCTCAGACCAGTCCGGATCGACCGACGGTTCCGGCCCCTCGCCGGCCGGCGTCGAGGTCCCGGACCCCGTCGCCGACGTCGTCGACGCCGACACCGGCGAAGGGGAGCTCGAGCGGACGATCGGGCTCGTCGGCGGCCTCGCGATCGGCGTCGGGACGATGATCGGCGCGGGGATCTTCGTGTTCCCAGGGCTGGCGGCCGAGAACGCCGGCCCGGCGGCGTCGCTCTCGTTCGCGATCGGGGCGGTGATCGCCCTGCTCGTCGCGCTGCCGGCGTCGGAGCTCGCCACGGCGATGCCGCGCAGCGGCGGCGGGTACTTCTTCATCTCGCGCGGACTCGGCAGCGCCGCCGGCGCGATCGTCGGGCTCGGGCTCTGGCTCGGGCTCGTGTTCGCCGCCGCATTCTACCTCGTCGGGCTCGGCAGCTACGCCGGGCAGGTGTTCCTCGAAGCGGGGATCGCGCTCCCGATCGACCCCGCGGTTCCCCTCGGGGTCGCGTTCGGCGTCGGGCTCACGGTTCTCAGCCTCTTCGGGACCGAGAACACCGCGGCGCTCCAGAACGGGATCGTGATCCTCCTCTTAGTCATCCTCACGCTCTTCTTGAGCTACGGCTCGCTCGACGCGCTCGGCGTGTTCGGCGCCGAGACCACGCCGGAGCGCTTCTTCCCGCCCGGCGGGGCGCTGCCGGTGCTCCAGACGGCGGCGCTCGTCTTCACCTCCTACCTCGGATTCGCGCAGGTCGCGACCGTCGCGGGGGACATCACGGAGCCGAGCCGGAACCTGCCGCTGGCGATGGTCGGCTCGGTGATTCTCGTCGGCGTCTTCTACGTCGTCACGATCTTCGTCGCGACGAGCGCCTTCGGCAGCGTCCGCCTCGGCGAGTTCGGCGAGACGGCGATGGTCGAGGTCGCCCGGTCGTTCGTCGGGCTCCCGGGCGCGCTGGCCATCGTCGTCGCGGGGCTGTTGGCGACGTTCTCCAGCGCGAACGCCTCGATACTCAGCGCCTCCCGCGCGGTGTACGCGGTGAGCCGCGACGGGATCATCCCCGAGACCGCGAGCCGGCTCAACCTCTCGTACGGCACCCCGCACGTCGCT
This sequence comes from Halorubrum kocurii JCM 14978, assembly GCF_000337355.1. Lineage (GTDB taxonomy): Archaea > Halobacteriota > Halobacteria > Halobacteriales > Haloferacaceae > Halorubrum > Halorubrum kocurii. The sequence continues at coordinate 27,541 of NZ_AOJH01000018.1, forward strand.
CTCGGCCTCGCCGGCGGTCCGATCGTCGTGCTCGCCGCGACGGGGCAGGTGGCGCTGCTCGCGGAGGTCGCCTCGTTCCTCCACCTCGTGATGTACGGGCTGATCTGCGTCGCGCTGATCCAGCTCCGCCGGGAGCGGCCGCCGTGGTACGACCCGGCGTTCCGCTGTCCGGCCGGGTTCGCGGTCGCCGGCGTCGGCGGGCTCGCGAGCTTCGCGCTGATCGCGTTCATGCAGCCGGCGTCGATCGGCGTCGGCGCCGCCATCATGATCGCGGCCTACGGTTGGTACCGCTACTACGCGACCGATGTCGAACTCAAAGGAGACTTTTGATGACCGACACACCCACGGACGACGGCGGCAAACAGGCACCGAGCGACGACAAAGGGGCGATCGACGAGCAAGTGGAGCGCGACAAAGTGGCGAGCGGCGAACAGCCGGAGGCGGGAGAGCCGACCGAGACCGACCGGCCGGCAGTGCTGGTCCCCCTGGAGGTGCTGGAGGGCGAGTCGCTCCCGAACGGCACCCCGGAGCTGCTCGCGAACGCGCACGTCGTGCTGCTCGGGTATCACGTCATCCCCGACCAGACGGCGACCGAACAGGCGCGCGAGCAGTTCGGTGAGACGGCGATGTCGAAGCTCGAGGAGTTCGCCGACGCGCTCGCCGCGGCCGGGGCCGACGTCGAAACGAGACTCGTGTTCACACACGACAAGGAGACCACGATCGACCGGCTCATCTACGAGTACGAGTGTCTCGCGGTGTTGGTTCCGAACAGCACGGAGCGCGTGGAGTCGGTGCTCGTCGCGCTCCGCGGGACGGTCGGCGTCGGACGGAACACCCGGCTCGTCACCGGGCTGTTCGCCGACGCGGGCGTCGACGTGACCCTGTACCACGCCCTCGACGAGGGCGAGACCCGCGACGACGGGGAGTCGTTCTTAAATGGGGTGAAAACGGACCTCGTCGAGCGCGGGATCGCCGCCGACAGGATCGAGACGCTCGTCGAGGACGCAGACGCCTCGATCGACGCGATCGCCGGCCACGGCGAGGCCCACGACGTGGTCGTGATGGGCGAGACGGACCCGTCGGTCACGACGTTCGTCTTCGGGATGCCGTCGGAACAGGTCGCCGAGCGCTTCCTCGGCCCGGTGTTGGTCGTGCAGCGAGAGCGACCGGAGGAGTGATCGGCGGACGGTCGCGATTCAGACCTCGTCGGCGGCCGCCTGCGCCTCCCGCAGCGTGAATCGCCCCTCGTACAGCGCGGTCCCGACCACGACCGCGGCCGCGCCGGCCGCCTTCAGACCCGCCACGTCGTCGGTTGTCGCCACCCCGCCGGAGGCGATCACGGGAATGTCGACCGCGTCGACGACGCTCTCGACCGCCCCGCGGTCGATCCCCTCCAGCTGTCCCTCCACGTCGACGTTCGTGAAGAGGACCGCGCCCGCGCCCAGTTCCTCGTAGCGGGCGGCCGCCTCGGCGGGGTCGAGACCGGTCCCCTCCGTCCACCCGCTCACGACGACCTCGCCGTCCTTCANGGGGCCGCCTCGGCGGGGTCGAGACCGGTCCCCTCCGTCCACCCGCTCACGACGACCTCGCCGTCCTTCGCGTCGAGGCTGACCACGACGCTGTCGGGGTGCGTCTCGTCGATCTCGGCGACGATCTCGGGGGTCTCGACGGCCGCGGTCCCCAAGATCACGCGGTCCAGCCCCAGGTCGAGGAGTTCGCGCGCGCCCTCGGCGGTCCGGATCCCGCCGCCGAGCTGGAGGCCGACGGGGGCGTCGGCCGCGTCGGCGCCGACCGCCTCCACCACTGCCTCGATAGCGTCGGCGTTGACGCGTTCGCCCTCGAACGCGCCGTCGAGGTCGACGAGGTGGAGCGTCTCGGCGCCCGCCTCGATCCAGCGCTCGGCGGCCTCGACCGGGTCACCGTACCGCTTGCCCGTGCCGCGCTCGCCGCCGACCAGCTGGACGACTTCGCCGTCCTGCACGTCGACGGCGGGGATCACCTCGAAGGAAGGGAAGTGGCTCATACCGGGGTACAGCCGCGGGCGCCGATTAAACGGGTCGGTTCCGGCGTCGCCGCGGGCGGGGCGGCACCGCGGTCCGGTCGGCTCCGGGGAGTCCGCGAACCGCGGCCGCGCTCACTCGACGGAGATGAGCAGCAGCGAGATGTCCTCGTCGAAGGAGCCGGGATCGGTCGCGAGGGCCTCGGCAGCGTCGGCGTCCACGAGGCCGCCGATCGCGGTCTCCGCGTCGACGCCGTCCGGGAGCGCCCCGCCGATCGTCTCGGTGAGCCGCTCCGCCGGGTGCGCGCCGCCGGCGACGAGCACGTCGGTGCCGTCGTGCCAGACGCCCAACCGGGACGCGATCGGCACCGCCTCGGAGAAGTCCGTCGTCGACCCGTCGGGAAGCGGGATCTCGCCGTCGAAGTCGAACTCGCCCTCCAGCTGCCACGTCGTCGCGGTGTGACGGGACTTCACGGTGCTCGTCCCCTCGTCGACGATCTCGACGTTCTCGATCCCGCTGGCGCGCAGCTGGGACCGGAACGCGTCGACCGCGGCCGACTCCACCTCCGTCATCAGCCGCTCCCGGCCGATTCCGCCCGGGAGGGTGTCGACCGCCGGTCGGACGTCGATCCGGGTGGCGAAGAAGACGACCGGCGACCCGCTCGCGCCGAACGCGTCCGACAGCGCCTCGGCGACCGAGACGTACTCGTAGATCCGCGTGTGTTCGAGCGCGGTCACCGTCACCGGCCCGTACGACTGCTCGAACACCGTGCTCTCCGACTCGTCGAGGAGCCGCCAGTCGTCGATCCGGTCGCTGGTCACCGTCGGCGCCGGAACCGGCCCCTCGCGGGTCCCCAGACAGCCCGCCAGCCCCGCGGCGGCGGCGGTCGCGCTCCCCGCGAGCAGGCGTCGGCGCGTGACGCCGCTCGATCCCGTCGTCGCGCTCGTCCCGTTCGTCTCCCCCGTCGGGTCCTCGCTCATAGCGATCCGAACTCCGGGGCGCGGTAAATCGGTGTCGGCGCCGGTATCGGGACTGATACCGCCGAATCCGCGGCGCCGCGTGGCGCCGCGGCGTCGCGCCGGCCTGCGCGCTCCCGTTCTGTTCCCGGATCGTTCCGCTGGACCTCGTTTCGCCGTCGGTCGTCCCCTCGGCCGCCGCAACCGTCGCCGCGGACACGGATCGCTTATGTAACCACTGGGTGTAACAACTCGGTAATGGTCACCGACGACGCGACCGAGGCGGACCGGCGCGACGCCCACGACGATCGGCAGGCGGACTCTGCGGACGACCGGCCGGCGGACTCTGCGGACGACCGGCCGGCGGACTCCGCGGACGACCCACAGGTGGACGCTCTCGGCACCGCCGGCCGACGAGCCGGCCGCTCCGGGCGCCCCACTCGCCGGCGCTTCCTCGCGCTCGGGGGCGCGGCGGGGGCCGTCGCGCTCGCGGGGTGTAGCGCCGAGCCGACGGATGGCGGAGACGGGTCCGACGGAAGCGACGGAGACGACGGGTCCGACGGAAGCGACGGAGACGATGGGACCGACGGCGAGGACGGCGAGGACGAGGAGACGCCCACGCTGACGGTCGCGACCTACAGCAGCTTCATCGACGCGCCGTCCGTGAGCCCCGGCGAGTGGCTCAAAGAGGAGTTCGAGTCCCGCGTCGACGCCGAGCTGGAGTGGGCCACCCCGGACAACGAGGTGAACTACTACGTCGAGCGCGCCGACTCGGGCGCGTCGATCGACGCCGACCTCTACGTCGGGCTCACCACCGAGGACCTGGTGCGCGTCGACGAGACGCTCGACGACGACCTGTTCGCCGAGCGCGGCGAGATCGAGAGGTTCGACGACGTGCGCGAGGGGCTCCTGTTCGACCCGTTCGACCGCGCCGTCCCCTTCGACACCGGCTACGTGAGCCTCGTGTACGACGGCACCGCGACCGAGGCCCCGGAGACGTTCGAGGGGCTGCTCGACGACGAGCACGCGGGCGCGCTCATCGCCCAGAACCCCGGCGCCTCGACCACGGGGCGGTCGTTCCTGCTCCACACGGTCCACCGGTTCGGCGACGGACCGGACGGCGCAGTCGAGGGCGCGGACGGCGACCCCGACTACGACTACCTCGACTACTGGGCGGCGTTACAGGACAACGACGTGCGCGTGCTCGGCTCGTGGGACGACGCCTACGCCGCGTGGAGCGAGGGCGAGGCCCCGATGGTCGTCTCCTACTCGACCGACCAGGTGTTCGCGGACATGGAGGGCGAGGACCTCGAGGAACACCAGATCCGCTTTTTGAACGATCAGGCGTACGCCAACCCCGAGGGGATGGCCGTCTTCGCCGACGCCGACGAGCCGGAGCTCGCGCGCGAGTTCATGTCGTTCATGCTGGAGCCGGACGTGCAGGGGCAGATCGCCGAGCGCAACGTCGCGTTCCCGGCGACCGACACGGCCGAGCTCCCCGACGACTACGCCGAACTGGCGCAGGAGCCGTCCGAACCGGTGACGTTCACGTACGACGAGCTCCAAGGATCGGTCAGTGAGTGGGTCGAAGACTGGGAGCGGCAGTTCGCCGGGAACTGACGGCGGCGTGTCAGACGCCAGCCGCGGCCCCGCCGGCGACGCCGCCGACCCCCGCCGAACCCGCACCCTCCGCGACCGCGTCGCGGGAGGCCTCCGCGGCCGCCTCCTGACCGCGCTCGCGCTCGTCACGAGCGCCGTGCTCGTCGCCGCGTTCTACTACCCGGTCGGCACGGTCCTGATCGAGGCGGTCGTCGTCGACGGCGTCCCCACCCTCGCCGTGTTCGCCGAGCTGCTGCGCGACCCGTTCTACTTCGGGGAGCTCGCTCGGCTGTTCGCGGGCGAGCCGCCGCTCGCGGTCGCGCGGGGCCTCCTCTCGCCGGACCGCCGGCTCGGGATCGTCGGATTCACCGCGTATCAGGCCGCGCTGTCGACGGTCGCCAGCGTCGCCCTGGGGCTCCCGGCCGCCTACCTCCTCGCGCGATTCGAGTTCCGGGGGCGGCGCACCCTGCGGTCGCTGACGATCGTCCCGTTCGTCCTCCCGTCGATCATGGTCGCGGTCGGCTTCGTCGCCACGTTCGGTGACAACGGTACGCTCAACGCGGTTCTCGGCGCGCTCGGACTCCCCCCGGTCGACCTGCTGTTCACGCTCGAGGCGATCGTGATCGCCCACGCGTTCTACAACGCGCCGCTCGTCGCCCGGGTGACGACCGCGGCGTGGGAGTCGGTCGACGCGAGCGCGGTCGAGACCGCCCGGAGCCTCGGCGCGGGCCCGCTCCGGGCGTTTTACGACGTGGTCGCGCCGCAGGTGTACCCCGCCGTGTTGACGGGCGCGGCGCTCACCTTCGTGTTCACGTTCGGCACCTTCCCCATCGTGCTCGCGCTCGGCGGGTTCGAGCTGGCGACCGTCGAAGTGTTCGTCTACCGGCTCGTCCGCGACCTGAACTACGCCGAGGCGGCCGCGCTGGCGATCGTCGAGCTGGTGATCTCGCTGGGCGTGCTGCTCGCGTACCTGCGCTACGAGGCGCGAAACACCGTCAGCTCGCGGGGCGTTCGGCCCCTCCCGCGCAAGTCCCTCTTCCCCGAGTCCCCCTCCGTCCGCGAGGTGCTCCCGCGGCTCGGGCTCGCCGCCTACGCCGTCGTCGCGGGGCTCGTCTTCGTCGCGCCCATCGCCTCCATGGTCCTCGCGAGCGTCACCGGCGGGGACGGCGCGCTCACGCTCGACCACTACCGGTTCCTGATCGACCGCCAGCAGACGGGGGCGGCGTTCCAGGTGCGCCCGTGGCCCGCGATCCGCAACTCGCTGGCGTTCGCGAGCGCCGCGACCCTGCTCGCGCTCCCGATGGGGGTCGTCGTCGCGGTGCTGACGACCCGGCGGTACCGCGGGCGGAAGCTGGTCGACGCGGCCGCGATGGCCCCGCTCGCCGTCTCCGGGATCGTCGTCGGCCTCGGGCTCCTCCGCGGGCTCGTCTTCGGCGTTGAGATCGCGGGGTGGCGGTTCGCGGCGACCGGCGCGGTCGCCATCGTCGTCGCGCACGCGGTCGCCGGCTACCCCTTCGTCGTCCGGACGGTCGCGCCCGGGCTGGAGGGGCTTGACCGCTCGCTGATCGAGTCGGCGCGGGCGCTCGGCGCGTCGCGGGCGCGGGTGATCCGGGACGTGGAGCTGCCGCTCGTGTGGCCCGGCGTCGTCGCGGGCGCCGCGTTCGCGTTCGCCATCTCGATCGGGGAGTTCACGGCGACGGTGGTGCTCGCGACGGGCGCCGACGCGTACACGATGCCGGTCGCCATCGAACGGTTCATCGGGCGCCGGCTCGGACCGGCGACCGCAATGGGCGTCGTCCTGCTGGTCGTCACCGGGCTCAGCTTCGTCGTCATCGAGCGGCTCGGAGGTGAGACGCGTGGGCTCTGAGGGGGCGGCCGGGGGCGTCGACGACGACGCGACTGACGCTCCGCCCGCCGTCGAACTCGACGGCGTGACCAAGCGCTACGGCGACACCGCCGCCGTCGACGACGTGAGCCTCCGCGTGCGCGAGGGGGAGTTCTTCACGCTCGTCGGCCCCTCGGGGTGCGGGAAGACGACGACGCTCAGGCTGATCGCGGGGTTCGAGGAGCCCTCTTCGGGGACCGTCCGTTTCTCGGGCGAGTCGGTCGCCGGCGTCCCCCCGGAGGACCGCGACGTGGGCGTCGTCTTCCAGAACTACGCGCTGTTCCCGCACATGGCCGTCGGCGAGAACGTCGGGTACGGGCTCAACTTCGCGGACCCGCCCGAGGGGATGCGCTGCAACGAGCGCGTCGCGGAGCTGCTCGAACTGGTCGACCTCCCGGACGCCGCCGACCGCGACCCCGAGAGCCTCTCGGGCGGGCAGCAGCAGCGCGTCGCGATGGCTCGCGCGCTCGCGCCCGGTCCCGACCTGCTCCTCCTCGACGAGCCGATGAGCGCGCTCGACGCGCGGCTCCGCGAGCGCCTCCGGGTGCAGGTCCGACGCATCCAGTCCGAACTCGGGATCACGACCGTCTACGTCACCCACGACCAGGAGGAGGCGCTGGCGATCTCCGACCGCGTCGCGGTGATGCGCGGCGGGACGCCGGAGCAGGTCGCCCCCCCGCGGACGGTGTACCGCGAGCCGTCGAGCCGGTTCGTCGCCGAGTTCGTCGGCGACAACAACGTGTTCGCGGGGCGGATCACCGACCTCGATCCCGCCGAGAGCGACGGGGCCGCCCGCACCGCCGGCGTCGACGTCGGCGGCGAGCCCCTGCGGGTCGCGGTCGGCGGCACGGGCGACACCGATGTCGCCGTCGGCGATCGCCTCACGTTCTGCGTCCGGCCCGAGTACCTGCGGATCGACGAGGGGGAGAGCCGCGTCCGGGCGACCGTCGCGAGCGCGGAGTTCCTCGGCGAGACGACGCGCGTGACCCTCGACTGGGGCGGGCGCGACCTCCTCGTTCGAACGCGCGACCCCCTCTCCGGCGAGGTCGTCGTCGGCTTCGACCCCCAGGACGCGCACGTGATCGACGACCGGACGCGCGTGACGGACGACGATTTATAAATAGGATTGCAGTGGCGCGCGCCTCTGAGCGGTCGCCCTCGGCGGCCGCGAGGAGCGCGTGCGAGGGAGCCCGCGGCCGCCGGCGGCGGCCGCGGCGAGGCTGGGGAGGCGTGAGGCTGCGGTTGCGGTGCGGTCGGGTGGGACTCAAAGGGGCAGTCGCGAGGACGAAGGCGGCCGCAGCAAGCACCGCAGCGAGGGAGCGACAGCGACCGAGCGAGGAGCGCAGCAAGGCCCCCGAGTCGTCGCGGCTGGGGCTTTGGAGGCGGTCACCGATAATCTGTGGTTAGCAGTTTATAAGTGATCAGCTGGAGCTTTGGAGGCGGTCACCGGCGATCCGAAGTCGCCCGTGTATAACCGACCGACTCGGGCGCTGGCGTGGGTCCCCGCCGTTCCCTCACAATCGGACACTGCGTTCCGGTCCGCGTACGACGGCGACACGCATTACCGCCCCGAACCCCTACCTCGCGTATGGCCTCGGAGTCGTGTGACGTCTGCGAGCGGTCCGTCAGGATCGCCGGCGGGATCGGCGACCTGTGGAACTTCGCGTTCGAATCGACGCAGGGGATGACCCTCGAACTCGCCGACGGCTCCGAGTTCTTCCTCTGTTTCGAGTGCATGGAGGCGCTCCCCGACGACCACGAGCCCACCGCCGACGACGTCGCCGCCCTCCGCGAGCGCACCGAGCCCGTCGAGGAGGGCGGACGCGATCACTTCTGGCACTGGGGGTAGGACGCGATCTGGCCCCGTGAACACCGCTCGCCTTTTGAACGTATCATAAGGAACATACCCCCGCGCGACCCGATACGATCCATCAGGTGGATCCCGTGACGAAGAAACGCGAATACCGCGACGACTACGACGACAAGACGCTGTACATCCCCGGCCCGACGGAGGTCCGCGACGACGTTATCGAGGCGATGACGGAGTCGCCGTTCGGCCACCGGATGGACCGGATGACCGACCTGTACACCACCATCGTCGAGGACACGAAGGAGTTCCTCGGCACCGACAACGACGTGATCATCCTCACGGCCTCCGGGACGGAGTTCTGGGAGGCGTCGACGCTGAACCTCGTCGACGAGCGCGTCTTGGTGCCGACCTGCGGGAGCTTCAGCGAGCGCTTCGCCAACGTCGCCGAGCGGCTCGGCAAAGACGTCACCCGGCTGGAGTACGAGTGGGGCGAGGCCGTCAAGCCCGAGGACGTCCGCGAGGCGCTCGAAGCCAGCGACGAGGGGTACGACATGGTCGCGGGCGTGATGAACGAGTCGTCGACCGGCGTTCGCAACCCGATCGAGGAGCTGGGCGACGTGATCGGTGAGTACCCGGACACCTACTTCGCCGTCGACGCCGTCTCGTCGCTCGGCGGCGACTACGTCGACATCGACGAACACGACATCGACGTGATCTTCGCGTCCACCCAGAAGGCGTTCGCGATGCCGCCGGGGCTGGCGGTCTGCGTCGTCAGCGACGACGCCTACGACCGCGAGGTCGAGAAGGGCGACTCCTCGTGGTACGGCGGGTTCCGCCGCGCCATCGACTACTACGACCGGAAGGGCCAGACGCACTCGACGCCCGCGATTCCGATCATGTTAGCGTACCGCAAGCAGATGAAACACATGCTCGAGGAGGGCCACCGCGCCCGCGACGAGCGCCACCGCGAGATGATGGCGTACGTCCACGACTGGGCGGACGAGCACTTCGCGATGTTCCCCGAGGAGGGGTACGAGTCGCAGACGGTCGCCTGCATCGAGAACACGCAGGGGATCGACGTCGCCGCGACCATCGAGGAAGTGAGCGAGGAGTACGACATGGCCTTCTCGAACGGGTACGGCGACATCGCCGAGGAGACGTTCCGCATCGGTCACATGGGCGAGCACACCGTCGAGAGCGTGAAGGAGCTCACCGACGCGATCGAAGACGTCGCCGACCTGTAGCGCGGTCGGTCAGCAGCGAGACTCTTCTTCCCCGCCCCGTCGCGGCTCGACCAGGTCGATCCGGTACCGTCGCCCGCCGGACCGCGTCTCCTCGACGGCGACGACGACGAACGACTCCTCGCCGACGTCGATCATGTCGCCCGGCGACAGGAGGCCGTCGTCGCCGGACTCGCCGCGTCGCCGCCGGTTCTCCCTCGCGCGGCGGTCGGTGTCGCCGACGACCTCGGGCCCGACGCTGATCGTCCCTCGCTCGGCCGCGATCACGCGGCTCCAGAAGGCGTCCGACGGCGGCCGCGGTCCCACCCGCTCGGCCAGCTCGGCTCTCGTCAGTCGCTTCATCGTGTCATCGCCGGTCGGTCACAGCCAGAGCAGTTGTGCGTGTCGGGTCTCCTCGAACTCCAAGACGGTCTCCTCGTCGACGAGCCCGGCCTCGACGGCGACCCCGACGGCCTCCGTGCCGACGATGTTCGCGACCTGCGCGCGGTGGAGCCCCGCGACGACCTCCTCGGCGGTCGCCTCGACCGCCTCGTCGCCGCCGTAGAACTCCTCGCTGACGGTGATCGTCGCGCGCCCGTTGTCGTACGTCTCCCCGAGGCAGTCGGCGTCGCAGACGGAGACGAGCCGTCCCTCGGCGGTCTCGCGCTCGCGGAGGAGCATTTAAAGGCCCTCAGGTCCCTCGCCCTGGAGCTCTCGCTCCGGCTCCTCGCGCGCGCCGCCCTGCCCGCCGCGACCGCCGGGCCCTCCGCCGGCTCCGGGCCGACCGCCCTGTGCGGCCCGTCCGCCGGGGCCGGGCGCCTGTCCGGTCTGTTCTTCGACCATCTGCTCTTCCGCCTCGCGGCGGATCTCCTCGGCGCGGTCGGCGACCTCCTCGGCCTGCTCGTGCTCGCCGGCCTCCTCTAACGCGCGGGCCTTCTCCTCTAAGACGCCCGCGCTCCGGTAGCCGAGGCGGATCGCGTTGTCGAAGCAGCTGACGGCGTCCTCGGCGAGCCCGCGCTCCACCAGCAGGAACCCCCGGTTGTACCACGCTTCCGCGAAGCGCGGGTCGGTCTCGACGGCGCGCTCGGCGTGTTCGAGCGCCTGCTCGCCCCGGCCAGACTCCCAGAGCGCGTACGCGAGGTTGGTCTCGGCGGTCGCGGCGTGCTCGGAGTCGTCGTCGATCCGCAGCGCCTCCTGGTAGGCGCCGGTCGCCTGGTCGTACTCCTCGAGCTCGGCGTGGGCCGCGCCCTTGTTCACCCACGCCTCCTGGGCCTCCAGCGAGTCCTCCTCGGCGAAGCTGGCGGCGCGCTCGAACGTCTCCGTCGCCTCCTCGAAGCGGTTGATCCCCATGTACGACAGCCCCACGTCGATCAGGCGCTCGACGTCGACGGCGTCGCTCTCGACGTTGCGCTTGTCCATGATGTCGGTGAGGACGCGGGAGTCGACGGGGTCGACCGTGTTCGGGTCGGCGTCGATCTCCTCGGGGTCGAGGGTGAACTCCTCGTAGCCGGCGTCGACGCCCTGCCCGGCGGAGAACTCGTGGCGGTCGTCGTCGCGTTTCTCGGTCATATACCCGGTTTTGACGGTCACGATGCGTAAGGGTTGCGTCGGAGGGTTGGGGAAATGGCGGTTCGGATCCGGTGACCCTTCTTCCGATACGGCACGAGGGGGAACAGCCGATCGCTGAACGGTGCGTCTTGCTCGATAGCGGGAGTAGGTATAGCAAATTGGTGAAAGGATGATTTATAAGCGATCGAGTGATGTCACCAGCGGCTGTTTATAAACGATCGACGAGGCGGTGAACACCTGCAAAGCCCCAGCCGCGCTCGGCTCCCACAGCTCGCTGCGCTCCTCAGTCGTTCGCTCCGCTCACTCCCTGCGGTGCTTACGGAAGTTCGAGGAGAAAGCCTCGCGCTTCAGCGCGGAGATGAATCCGACAAACTCCACACTACCCACGTTTGACGTTCCGACGGANGTTCGAGGAGAAAGCCTCGCGCTTCAGCGCGGAGATGAATCCGACAAACTCCACACTACCCACGTTTGACGTTCCGACGGATGGTTTAAGTGAGCGGTCGTCGTACGAACAGGTAACCGAGGCGGCCCGTCCGCCCACCTAATTGGACAATATCGGGATTCCTCGATTCCACGCAGAAAGCATCCCTTTCTGTGCTTGGAGTTCGGGATGTAGGCAG
>NZ_AOJH01000019.1 GCF_000337355.1 Halorubrum kocurii JCM 14978
TTGACTCGCGGCCGCCAGCGGCGGCCGCTCGCAGGCGCGCGCCGACCGCTATTGTTTATTTATAAACGATCGTCGCCGTCGCTGAGTTCCGTTTGAATATCCTCTTGCCACCGACGAACTGCAACACTCACTCCCGATATCGATCACTCCCCTTTCTCTCGACTACTCCAGATCCAGCAGCGCCGCGATCTCGTCGAGGTACTCGTCGTAGATCCCGACCGCGGACTCGATCGGGTCCGGCGACGCCATGTCGATCCCCGCTAGTTCGACGACGTCGAGCGGGTAGTCGGCGCCGCCGGCCTTGAGCATCTCGCGGTAGTCGGCGGCGGCGTCTTCGCCCTCGTCGAGGACGCGCTCGACGATCGCGGCCGCCGCGGAGATGCCGGTCGCGTACTGGTACACGTAGAAGTTGTAGTAGAAGTGCGGAATCCGCTCCCACTCGCGTTCGATGCCGCCGGTCAGCTCCGCGGGGGCGTAGTAGTCGCCCTTGAGGTCGGCGTAGATCTCGTCGAAGGCGTCGGGCGTGAGCGCGTCGCCGGCCTCGACGCGCTCGTGGATCCGCTGTTCGAAGGCCGCGAACATCGTCTGCCGGAAGAGGGTGGAGCGGAAGCGCTCGAGGTACTCGTCGAGGACGTGGGTCCGGAGCTCGTCGTCCTCGACCGTGTCGAGCAGGTGGTGGGTGAGCAGGGTCTCGTTGACGGTGGAGGCGATCTCCGCGACGAAGATCTCGTAGCTCGCGTCGTGCCACGGCTGGGCGTCGCCCGCCAGCTCCGAGTGCATCGAGTGCCCCAGCTCGTGCGCGAGGGTGAACATCGAGGCGATATCGTCCTGGTAGTTCATCATGATGAACGGCTGGGTGTCGTACGTCCCGGAGGAGAACGCGCCCGAGCGCTTCCCGCGGTTCTCGTACACGTCGACCCACCGCGAGCCGAGCCCCTCGGCCATCCGCTCCTGGTACGCCTCGCCCAGCGGCGCGACCGCCTCGATCACCCACTCGCGGGCCTGCTCGTACTCCACGTCGGGGCCCTGATCGCCCGTCAGCGACATGTAGAAGTCGTGGCTCTCGAGCCGGTCGACGCCGAGCGCCTCGGCCTTCAGGTCGGCGTGGCGGTGGAGCACGCCGAGGTTATCGTCGACGGTGTCGACGAGGGTGTCGTACACCTCGACCGGGACGTTCGAGCCGTCGAGCGCGGCCTCGCGCGCGGAGTCGTACCCGCGGATCTCGGCGCTCGTCGCGTGCTCGCGGACCGCCTTCTCGAGCGACGTGCCGACCGCGTTGCGGACGCTCGCCCACTCGTCGTAGAACGTCTCGTGGACGCGCTCGCGGAACGCGCGGTCCGGGTTCGTCTGGAGCTTCGTGAAGTTCGCCTGGGTGATCTCGACCTCCTCGCCGTCGGGGTCCTCGACGACGCCGTAGGTCATGTCGGCGTTCGTCAGCATCGAGTAGATCTCGCTCGGGGCGTCGGTGACCTCCGACAGGTCCGCGAGCACCTCCTCGACCTCGGCCGAGCGCGTGTGGTCTTTCATCCGCAACACGTCGTCGAGGTAGTGCTCGTACTCGGCGAGCCCGGGCTCGGCGTCGATGAAGGACGCCACCTCCGCCTCGGTGAGCGACTGGAGCTCCGGTTCGAGGTAGGAGATCGCGCTCGACGCCTCGGAACCGAGCGAGGACGCCCTCGCGGACATCGCCTGGTACTCCTGGTTCCGGGTGTCCTCGGCGCTGCGGAGCCGGGCGTACGTCATCACCTGCTGGAGGTCGCGGAAGATCTCCTCCCGCAGCTCCAGCAGCTCGAGGAGGGTCGCGGCGTCGTCGGCGACGCGACCCTCGTACGCCGCCAGCTCCTCGATCCGGTCCGAGACCGCCTCGTAGGCGGCTTCCCACTCCTCGTCGTCCGCGTAGACGCTTCGGAGGTCCCATTTGTACGCCTCGTCGATCTCCGACCGCTCGGGAACCGAACTCATACCATGGGGTTGGCCCCCGGGGCACTAAGAGTTATTAAAAGCGGAAGTCCGCGCGGGAAGCGGTCGGCTCACTTCCCCTCGGCCCACTCGGCGACGTCGACGACCAACACCAGCGCGTCCTCGCCGTCCCGGTAGTAGTTCGAGATACGGCGGATCGGGTCGAACCCCTCGTCCGCGTACAGCGAGCGGGCGGCCGCGTTGCTCTCGCGGACCTCGAGCCGCACGACGGCGACGCCGACGGCGCGGAGGCGCGCGAGCGCGGACCGGAGCAGCGTCCGGCCGATCCCCCGGTTGCGCGCCTCGGGGTGGACCGCGAGGTCCTTCACGTGGCCGATGTCGCGCCCGTGGTTCGGGGTGGCGTCCGCGACGACGTACCCGACGACCGCCCCGTCGCGCTCCGCGACGAGGAACGCCGGCTCCTCGAGCAGCCGCTCGAAGGCGTCGTACGGCCACGGGTCCGAGAAGCACGCCCGCTCGATCCGCACCACGGCGAGCAGGTCGGCGCGCTCGACCGGACGGACGGTCGCGTCGGCGGGTGTCACGGGTCGGATTGGCGACCGGGAGGAATAAACGCGACGGGACGGCGCCGAGGCGAGACCGGGGCGCGCCCGCGTCGCGACGCTGGCGGCGCCGATGCGAGACCGGCTCAGCCGTCGATCCACGGCTCGCCCGCCTCGGCCGCCTCGGGGCCCGGACCGCGGACCACGAAGCACGCCCCGTCGGGGACCGTCACGTCCTCGGGGCACGCCGGGTCGGCGTCGCCGCCCCGGAGCCCGACGGTCCACCCGTGCGACTCGACGACCTCGCGGACGATGTCGAGCCCGTAGCCCGTCCCGTCCTCGCGGGTCGTGAAGCCGGGGTCGAAGGCGTCCTCGCGGTGGTCCGGGTCGATCCCCGGTCCGTCGTCGGCGACGAGGAAGCCGCCGTCGGTCGCGGTCACGACGACGGTGAGCGGGGCGTCCTCGCCGCCGTCGGTCGGCCGGGAGGCGGCGGGGTCGGCGCGCACGGAGGCGGAGTCGGCTCGCACGGAGGCGGAGTCGGCGCGCCCGGCGGCGGGCTCGCCCGCCCCCTCGCCCGGCGCGCCGTGTTCCGTCGCGTTCCGGAACAGGTTCTCGAACACCTGCCGCAGTCGACCGCGGTCGCCGCGCACTCTCGCGTCCGCGCCGACGACGAGGGTCGCGTCGGCGCTCCCGGCGGTCTCCCACGCCTCGCGGGCGACGCCGCCGAGCGCGAACTCGGTCGGCTCGTCGATCCCGGAGCCCTGTCTGGCGAGGGTCAACAGCTCCGAGACCAGCTGGTCGATCCGGTCGACGGCGCGCTCGCCGCGCTCCAGGGGCTCGGTGTCGCCCTTCAGCCGCGCCATCTCCATCGACGCCCGGATCACGGACAGCGGGTTCCGGAGGTCGTGGGAGACGATGCTGGCGAAGCGGTCGAGCCGCTCGTTGCGGTCGGTGAGGCGGCGCTCGCGCGCCTTCCGTTCGCTCACGTCCCGGGAGTTGATGAGCAGGCGCCCGACCGCGGCGTCGGCGGGCAGCGACCGGGTCCGGGACTCCAGCCAGACCCAGTCGCCGTCGGCGGTGCGGTAGCGGTACTCCAATGTGGGCGCCGCCTCGGGGTCGTTGAGAGCGCGGTAGAACCGCTCGGTGACGCGTTCGCGGTCGTCCGGATGGACGTAGCCGAGCGGCGACCGCCCCACGGTCGACCCCTGTTCGTAGCCGAGCACCTCCTCGACCGACGGGCTCTCGTACCGGACGCGGCCGTCCGCGTCGACGACGGTGACCAGATCCGTGCCGTACTCCAGGAACTCCCGGAACCGCTCCGGGAAGGTCTGGTCGGCGTCGACGCGGCGCGCGGTGACGACGCGCCCGCCGAACTCGGGGGCCAACTCCTCGTCGACGACCGACTCCACCCAGACGAACCCGCCGTTTGCGTGGCGGAGCCGATGGGTGACGACGCGGTCGGTCGCGACCGCCGAGAGCGCGTCGGCGACGGGATCGCGGTCGTTCGGGTGGACGCGCTCCAACAGGTCCTCGCCGTCGAGCGCCGCGCGCTCGACCCCGAGCACCGCGGGCACGGACGGGCCGGCGAACAGCACCTCGCCGTCGACCGCGACGGCCGCCACGAACCGGTCGGCGCCCGGAACGGGCGACGCGGGCGGCTCGGCCCCCTCGGCCGCGTCGGTCCGTCCGTCCGGAACCGTCGGGTCGCGGACGGCACCGTCGGTCGACGAGTCGGTCGACTCCCGGCGGTCGTCGTCGCGACCGTCGGGACAGGTAGCTACCGGGCGATCGGTCGGGCGGAGAGTCACGCTGGTTCGGTTCCCCCTTCGAACGCGAGCCGATAAAGGTGCGCCCCGGAATTATCGATAGAGATAATCGGCGACAGATTTCGATGACTGCGGGCGATCTCTTGTCATCGACTCGGAGAGTCATCGCTTCCGACTCTTAAATATCCTCGACGACGTCGGCCGCCTCCCACGCGTCGGTGAACCCGTCGCTCACGCGGGTCGCGAAGCCCCGGTCGCGCAGGTCGAGCATGCCGAACAGGCGGTCGGGCGCGAGCGGGTCGGACACCTCCAGACACACCTCCTCCCCGTCGATGAGGTAGAAGTTCCCGTACACGTCGTCGGTGACGCGGAGCGTGAACGCGCCCTGCGCCATCGCGAGCACGGCGCGGTCCTCGTCGATAGCGGTCAGCGCGTCCTCGAACATCGCCGGCGACAGCAGCACGGAGACGTCGACGCCGCGCCGGATCGCCGAGAGCAGCCGGTCGAGGAGGACCGGCCCCTCCCGGTCCACCTCGAACTGCGAGGAGACCTCCGTGGCGACGACGACGATCGACTCCGCCGCGGCGTCGACCCGCTCGAACAGCAGGTCGAGCGAGTCGTCGGCGCCGACGGCGGCGGTCCAGAACTGGTCGTCGGTCGGCTCCGCGTCGGCCAGCCGGTCGACCAGCTCGTCTCGACCCGACTCGTACGCCTCGATCCGGCGCTCTAACTCCCGGCGCTTGGCCTCGACGAGGCGGTCGACGGCGACCGCGGGCTCGACCGGCGCGTACCGCTTCGGCTCCCGGTCGCTCTGGACGCGGACCAGCCCGCGCGACTCCAACCCGCCGAGCGCGTCGTAGATGCGGCCTTTCGGGACGCCGCTCTCGGCCGCCACGTCGGCGGCGGTCCCGGTTCCTAACCCGAGCAGTCCCCGGTACGCGCGGTCCTCGTAGCTCGACAGCCCCAGATCGCGAAGCGACTCCATGCGTCGACTACGCCGGAGGTATATAAATGAGTGGTGTTGAAACGAGATCCAGTTTCGGTATCGATCGTCGAATCTCGAACTAGACGCGAATTTCGACACCGAATACCGGTATTCGACCACAGGTCGGTCCGAAAGGAATTTCTGGAAACTGATACGATGTTTCTACAGGTTCCCGAAGGGTATTACGTCAGCGCGGCCTACCGCCGACAACCGAAATGAGTCGAATCCGGACGGTGGCGGTCGTCGCGCTGGTCTGTTGCCTGCTGACGGGCGGCACCGCGCTGGTCGCCGCCAACGACACGGTCAGCGGTGACCCCGACATCGAGGCGTTCGCGCCCGAGACGGCGTTCGTCCCCGGCGAGGAATCGACGCTGCAGGTGAGCCTGAACAACCGCGGGGACGTGAGCGAGGAGGGGTTCGACGACCTCGAGAGCGAGGTGGTGACCGCCCACGAGACCACCGCGCGGGTCCTCGCCGGCGACGAGACCGACCGCGACGTCCCCTTCGACGTGCGCACCGGCGAGCAGACCGTCGGCGACGTGCCCCGAGGCGTCACCGGTCCGATCGACTTCACCGTCGTCCCCGATGAGGACGCGGAGCCCGGCGTGTACCAGGTCCCGATCCGGCTGGAGTACCGGAACGTGTACAACGCGGAGGACGACGACGGCGCGACCCTCCGCGACGAGCGCGTCGAGACCGAGACCGTGGTCGTCGACGTGGAGATAACCGACCGCGCGCAGTTCGCGGTCACCGCGGTCGACGGCGCGGTGCAGGCCGGCGACACCGGCGTGGTCGACGTGACGATGCGGAACGTCCAGAACGAGACCGCCCGCGAGGCGTCGGTGGCGGCGACGCCGGTCGACCCCGACCTCACGTTCACCACCGAGGCCGGCACCGCCGAGACGTACGTCGACGACTGGACGCCCGGCGAGAACCGCACGTTCACCTACCGGTTCGACGCCGCGGCCGACGCGACGCCGCGGGCCTCGACGCTGGAGTTCGACGTGGACTACCGCGACGCCGAGCGCGCCGACGCGGCCGCCCGGACGGTCCGAACCGGCGTGACGCCGCTCTCCCGGCAGGCGTTCGACGTGACCGGGCTGAACAGCTCGCTGGAGGTCGGCAAGGACGGCTCCTTCGCGGTCGAGGTCCGCAACGACGGCCCTCGTCCGGTCGAGAACGCCGTCGTCGCGTTCGACAACGAGGCGCCGGCGCCCCAAGGTGTCGGCCAAGACACGGTCCAGGCCGACGAGAACGTCGTCCCCCGCGAGACGCGGGTGACCGTTGGCGACCTCGCGGTCGGCGAGACCGCGACGGCGACGTTCGACACCGGGATCCGGTCCGACGCGAACCCGGGCAACCGGACGCTCAACCTCGCGGTGCGCTACCGCGGCCTCGACGACGACGTGGTCGTCTCCGACGCGTTCGACGCCGTCGTCGACGTGCGACCGGAGCAGGAGACGTTCGCCGTCTCGCCGGCCGAACCGAGCGCCGACGGGGACGACGGGGGGAACGAGACTGCTGACGGCAACGCGACCGCCGATGCCGCCCCCGTGACCGGGGTCGCGCCGGGCGAGACGGCCCGGTACGACGTCGTCGTCCGCAACACCGGCACCGAACCGGTCTCCGACGTGCAGGCGAAGCTGTTCGTCGACGAGCCGATCTCTTCGGACGACGACGAGGCGTTCGTCACCTCGCTGGACCCGGGCGAGGAGACTACCCTCAGCTTCGAGGTGAGCGCAGACGACGGGACCACACAGAAGACGTACTCCGCCGCGGTCGACTTCCGGTACGACGACGCCGACGGCGACGAGCAGCTCTCGGACACCTATCGGCTCCCCGTGGACGTCGTCACCGACGACGACGGCAGCGTGCTCCGGTCGCCAGTCGGGATGGTCGCCCTGCTGAGCGCCCTCGCGCTCGGCGCCGCGGCGGTGTGGAAGCGCGGCCGGGTGAGCCGAACGCTCTCGCGGCTCCGCGAGCGGGCCCGCGACCGGTAGATGTCGCGATCAGAGCGCGTCTTCCGGGGCATAACCGACCGCGTCGTCGACCAGCCAAGGCGGGTCGTCGTCGCCTGTCTGCTCGTCACGGTCCTCTTCGCGCCCGGGATGGCCCTCCTCGAGTCCGAGGCGGGCAGCGACCAGTTCACCGAGGGGATCGAGGAGGCCGACGCGCTCGACCGAGTGAACGAGCAGTTCGAGCCCGCGTTCGGCGGCGACGAGCCGACGACGCAGCTGATCCAGCGTGACGGCAACGTGCTCGACCGGCGCGGACTGCTCGCGATGTTAACCACGGCCGAGCGGCTCGAGGACCGGGACGGGCTGCGAGTCACCGAGGTGTCCGCCCCGGCGATGGACGTCGCGGCCGAGCTCGACGAGGACGTCGAAACCGCCGGCGACGCGCGCGACGCGGTCGAGCGCGCCAGCGAGGGAGAGATCGACGCCGCGGTGGCGGCGGCCGCCGAGGACCCCGGCTTCGACACGCTGCTCTCGGACGACTACAACCGGGAGTCACAGACCGCCTCCGCCGCGCTCGGCGTCGTGACCCACTCGTTCCCCGCGTCGGCCGACACTCAAGCGATCCAGTTGGAGGCGCGGGCGATCGCCGACGGCGCGCCCGGCGACGTCACCGTCTTCGGCAGTGGGATCGTCGACAGCGAGTTCGCGCAGGTGATCTTCGACTCGCTCGCGATCGTCGTGCCGGCCGCGCTCGCGGTCATCCTCGGGCTGTTGGCGTACGCCTACCGCGACCCGTTCGACTTCGTGTTGGGCGGCGTCGCGCTGTTGATGACCGTGGTCTGGACGTTCGGATTCACGGGCTACGCCGGCATCGCCTTCTCGGACGTGCTGATCGCCGTGCCCGTCCTCCTGCTAGCGATCGGGATCGACTTCGGGATCCACACCGTGAACCGCTACCGCGAGGAGCGCGCCGAGGGCACCGCGCCGACGCCCGCGATGCGCGACGCGCTCGGCCAGCTGACGGTCGCGTACTCGATCATCGCGGGGACGACGATCATCGGCTTCCTCGCGAACCTGACCAGCTCGCTCGACCCCCTCCAGGAGTTCGGGCTCGTCGCCGGCATCGGCATCTGTTTCACCCTCGTCATCTTCGTCGGCTTCCTGCCGGCGGCGAAGCTCCTCGTCGACCGCTGGCGCGCGGAGCGGTCGCTCCCCGAGTTCGGCTCCCGTCCGCTCGGCTCCGAGGACTCGGCGCTCGGTCGTCTGCTCCCGTCGCTCTCCGCGATTTCCCGGCCGGCTCCCGCCGTCTTCCTCCTCGTCGTCGTCCTCCTGACGGCCGGCGCGGCCGGGTACGGCGCCGGCGTCGACACCACGTTCGACGACGACGACTTCCTCCCGCCGAGCGAGGAGCCCGGCTACGTCGACTACTTCCCCGGCCCGATGCAGCCCGGCGAGTACACCGCGACCGAGACGATCAACTTCCTCTCCGACAACTTCGCCACGAGCGAGGACGACACCGTGACGGTCTACGTCGAGCGGCGGATGACCAGCGACGCCGCCCTCCGGAGCCTCGACCGCGCCGAGCGGGACCCCCCAGACACGTTCGTCGAGACGGACGGCCGCGCTAGCGCCACCGGCGTCACCGACGCGATCGACGGGTACGCCGACGAGAACCCCGAGTTCGAACAGCTCGTCGACGAGTCGGCGCTCGACGACGGGCCGCCGGACCGGAACCTCGA
Source organism: Halorubrum kocurii JCM 14978 (assembly GCF_000337355.1). Taxonomy (GTDB): domain Archaea; phylum Halobacteriota; class Halobacteria; order Halobacteriales; family Haloferacaceae; genus Halorubrum; species Halorubrum kocurii. The sequence continues at coordinate 8,911 of NZ_AOJH01000019.1, forward strand.
CCGGATCTACGGCGAGCTGCGCGACTCGGGCTACGCCGGGTTCACCGGCGAGTACCTCGCGGACGACGACCGGTCCACGCGCGTCGTGTTCGACGTGGAGTCCGACGCCTCCGACGCCGCGATCACCGCCGACGCTCGCTCGGTGGCCGACCGCTACCGCGGGGACGCCACCGCGACCGGTCAGATCGTCGTCTTCCAGGCGGTCTCCGAGACGATCTTCGACTCCGCGATCGTCTCCCTGTCGGCTGCCTTGGGGCTCTCGGCGCTGCTCCTGATCGTCCTGTTCCGGCTGTTCCTCGACAGCCCGGCCCTCGGACTCGTCACGCTGCTCCCCGTGGCCGTCACCGTCGCGACGCTCACGGCGACGATGCGGCTGGCCGGCATCCCCTTCAACGCGCTCACCGCGACGATCCTCTCTATCACCATCGGGCTCGGGGTCGACTACACGGTCCACGTCGCCCACCGCTTCCACGACGAGTACGTCGAGCTCGGCGACGCCGACGCCGCGGTCGAAACCACCCTCCGGGGCACCGGCGGCGCGCTCACCGGCACGATGGCGACCACCGCCTTCGGGACGGGCGTGCTCGTCCTCGCGATCACCCCGATCCTCGGCCAGTTCGGGCTCCTGACCGCCGCGAGCATCTCGCTCGCGTACCTCGCCTCGCTCGTGGTGCTGCCGCCGGCGCTCCTCCTCTGGGCCGCCGCCGTCGAGCGCCGCCTCGACCTGCTGTGGATCGGCCGGGCAGTCGGTCGGTTCGGCTCCGGAGGCGAGAGCGGAAGCGGGACGCCCGATGGCGCCGATCGGTCGGCCGAAGACGCTCGCACCGACGGCGGGGGCGTCCGAAGTCCCGCGGGGCGGGGCTTCGAGTGGAGCCCACCGCTCGCCGAGGGGTCTCGTCGGACTGCGGGCACCGATCCGGACCGAACCGACCCCCCGCCATCGACCGACCCGGACGACCGCAGTCAGAAGCGTTAAACGCTCGCCGCGGATATCCCGTCGTGAGGGCGCGTAGCTCAGCGGACAGAGCACTTGGTTCCGGACCAAGATGCCGCGGGTTCAAATCCCGTCGCGCCCGTCACACAGCCTCTTGGTGCGGATACATAGCAAACCACCGGACAGCGTCGAGGTCGACGGTATTTCGGGTTCATTTCGAGGGGTGATTTCGTCACGTTCCATGACGGTGGTCGCCGCCGTCTGTCGATTCGCGAAGAACCAAAACGGCATCCGTCTTAGTGATTGGGGTCGAGTAGCATCTCACCGAAAAGGGTTCGATAGAGAACGGATTACCGACGGGGTCGAGTAGATCGGGAGAACTACGGGTTCGGTACTACCGGCGATATAGTAATTTGGCAGTTGTCACACCACTTCCTGGAGAAATTTTATAATGATGTGACAAACTATCAGAATCATGCTTGACGATTTCTTCTCAGCCTTTCGTTATTTTCGTAATGTGGATTCAAACTCACCTGAGACAACTATCGGAAAGGGACGAAAAGTAGTGCGGAAATATGCGTTTGTAATTGCATTAGCAGTCGCAGCAGGTGTTGCAACCGGGATTTTGCGGTCTCCAGATGCATTCCTTCTGTCGATATACTCTCTCTCCCTTTGCATTCGATTCATCATTACTACTGAATTCAATACCTCTCATAGGACGAACTGCACCTCGTGTGATGATTCTGGTTGAGCTGGGGAATGGGAAAGGTGCCGCAAGTATCGGAATCTCACTCTCAACAGTATATATCATATACCGGAAAGTTGGGGCCGCATCAATGACTATCTCTTGGTTTCAATGGAAGAGAAACAACTGAACGGTGAGGAGTGCTGACACACCACTGATCGCAGTTACCCGCAATTATGCAGCTAACTTCTCAGATGATACTACAATCATATGATTGCTTTCTCAAACCAGTCGGGGAGATCGACATTTCTTCTCACGTCAGAAAAGCTCTCGTCAAGTACGTAATAGATACACTCATCACCTGCCTCGCGAACTCCCCTACCGACTGACTGTTGGATCTGCTGTGATGTACGTTCCATGTATAAATCGTCTCTATCGCGCTCATCAGTAAGGAAACGTGTTCGTGGGTCAGCTAGGTTGGGATATGGAACCTTTACCAACGCCTGCCACCGGCACTTATCTCTCGGAAGGTCGACTCCGTCCATAGCAGCTGGTGAAAAGAACATATCATCGTTACTCTGCTGCCAATACGATATCTGTAGACTAAGATAATCTCCCGACCGGCTATGACACTGTGAATTGTCCTTGAAGTGGTTGTGTAACTGATTGGCTCGATCGTAACTGGCTGTGTGGACAAGTCCCTTCTCACCGCTATGCTTCCGTGAAATGAGTCTCAACTTCTCAACAATAGCATCAAAATGGTCTTCAAATCCACCAGATGACATCCTACCAACTTGCGTCTTAGTAACGATTTGTCGATTCTCTGCAGGGAACGGCATTGGATACTGAATGACTTTTGTTTGTCATGGGGCAAGTCCGAGACGCTGTATCCATCTATCAGGCATTTCAGGAAAGGGCATAGTCGCGGTACTGAGAAGTCGTTTGTTGCTTCGCGACCAGACATGTTCTTGTAAAAATTCATCTACATCAACTGGGATGGTATTGAGACTCTCTCCGCCAACAATTTTATTTTTTAATCACCCAGTTTCGGCCTGCTTCTGTCTGTTCAACGCACCATTCGTATTTTTTACAAAACCCCCATACAGTCTTTCAGATCTAGGTCATCAACCGCTACTGTTCCTGCTTGATCATTTATATACTGCTCAGCTCGGTCGTATACATTCTGGAGTTCATCTCTGATATCATCAAATGTGACTATACCTTCGTTTGGAATATCAATACGCGATGGCATCCCGCTAACAACTTCTTCCGGAAGTGAATGCGATGAGACTGTAATGCCGGCATGTAGGGAGGCGACCTGGTCCTCTAATTTATGACACTCATCGATCAGATTTACTTCTTTTCACTCGCTTGGCAGACTCTGAATAATCGATTCGGTGAGAGCCGGCTCTAGTCCAGTGTCTCGGTATCCCGCTGCGAGGTTGACATCGACAGCCCAATACTGGCCGTCGCCATCTTTGACCAAATCAACCCCGACACCCCGAAGGTCAAATCGTTCGACAAGTTCTCGGAGCGACGCTGCAAGTGCTGGCCTGATCTCTATCTGGCCGAGGAACTGTTTCTCCCCGTAGAGCTTCGAGGTGACCCGCCGCCCCGCGATGTGTATTTGTGACCCGTCGTTGACGGCATAATACTTGTAATCGACTGGTTCCGTCGGAATCAGTTCCTGATAGAAATCTCCCTCGCCGTTGAGTTCGGGTTCGTCGTTCCAGATGTAGTAGCCTTTTGCGACGTATTCGCCAGCAGGTTTCTCGAAGGTGACTCCAGGTGTGAGAAATCCCATCTCCGAAAGCGCTCGAAGACCGACAAGCCGTGAACTGAACAAAATCAACGCCTGCAAATTATTCCACAGCACTGTCCCCGTCCGTCGAGCATGCCTGAGAGCCGGGAGTGCACTCGGGAGTGTCTTCTTGTTAACGATCAACGAGAGGTCGGCGATCTGTTCTGGGGAGAGCGGTGTTTGGGGATGGAAGAATCGAACATGAAAGCCTGCATTCCGAAGACGCTCGGCTACGTCGCGGAATACCGGCTTGCTCTTTTCACACAGGATACCGATGCCGCGATCACGTTCCATACGGCTCTACAGTGGTGTTCAAGCGCGAATTTGAATAACATTCGGGTGTGTAGCGATTTCAGTAACAGACATGATTCAGTCGGAAAAGCACATCCGCGACGCTCGTGACGAGTTATATCTGGGAACGATCCATAATTAAATACGGAGGAACTTAGACTGCGATACTAGACAAAAATAAAACCTAGTTGGGGATAAATTAAATGCTAGGAATAGCAGCTTACAGGCTTTTAGCTGCTAAAGTCGACAGTTTCCTCGAAGATTGCGTTGCCACTCGGATCGTGAATGATTCTGACAGTTTCTTCACTATCGTAACTGGCGGGAGTGTAGTTCCCTACTTTTTCCTCTCCGCTCTGCCAGTCCTCATCCAGGAACGCTCCCTCATAGCGATCTCCGCTAATCGATAAGGTAAGATCCCCAGCATCGATCGTTTGACCGCCGGTTTTGGCGAAAGTAATGTTTCCGTCGGCATCGCTTAGTTCAACAACGTCAAAGCTCGCCTGCGGCGCAGTATCCCCTAGTTGGTCACCCAGGCCGAGAACGAACGTCCCGATGACGGCGGCCAGAATCACAGTGATTGCGACCATGAGTATGACTCCAATAACGGGACTCACCGCACGGTCGTCTGAATTGAATAGGTTGCGTGGTTTCATAGTTTGAACCCAGCGGTCCACCGATGAAACGGCCGCCCGTTTCGGTCGGTTAGCTGGTTATTAGACGCTAGGTAGGCTCTGCTTATGTAGTTACTGGCACGAGTATCAGCCTCGAAAATTAGATGCGCAAGGTCAAACCAGCTGACCTGTAAGCACCGCTCGTGCAACCCACGCCCCAGGCTCTCGCGCGAACCTACAGCGATCGCGTGTACCCGAATCCGTGGGAGAAGGTCCTCGACTACCGCCGCGTCCTCGACTACGCCGCCGCGCACCCGAACGCCGGTCGGGTGCGCGTGGGCAACGCTCTCAACCTGCCCGCCGAACGCGTCCGCGGGTGGCTCAACGACGGAATCCCCGACCCGGTCCGAGCGATCGACACCGCGATCGACCACGGCTGGCTCGACCCGGACCCCGACAGCGAGGTCGCCGCCGCGCTCGTCGACCTGCTCGCGCACGGCCTCGCGGGCGGGAGCATCACCGCCCGGAACTACGTCCCCGCAGTGACTGCAGGGGAGCGGGTCGATAGCGCGGAGATCCGCGACGCCTTCGAGCGCGTCGGCGTCGAGACGATACGTCGGAACGCGGACCTCCCCGGTCGCGCGACCGAGATCGTCCCCACCTGCGATGGAACGGTCCTCGGCCGGTGCCTCGTCACGATGGGGGCACCGACCGGTGTGAAAACGACTCTCGACCAGGTCCCGGCGGTCGTGTGGGACGTTCCGCGTCCGGTCCGGCGGTCGTTCGTTCGGATCTACGTCCGCCACCGCGGGCTGAACTACAAGGAAAAATCGACGACCCGTATTCAGGTCAACCGCCCGAGTTCCTTTATCAAGGATCTCCGAGCGGTGCTCGCCGACGTGCTCGACGAGCGGGTCACTGCATCGGATGCCGGAATCACGATCTCGGCCGACGCCGTGCGAGAGCTCGGCGTCGAGTAGTCCCGGTTCGCGGGCCCGTCGAAACCACTAGCAGTTGATCGGTTGTACCCCAGCTGCTCAGTACAAGACGCTGATGCGGCTTCGAGGGCGTCGTCGACGTTCCGGTTCGAGCCTCGGTCATCGTCCGGGCCCGGGGAATCGCCGGTCAACTGGGCCGCTCGTACCCGACGAATTCGTCTCGCCAGTCGTCGACTTCACCGGCCAGATCCAGCGCTTCGGTGCGGGATCGGGGACACGCGACGGTTTTCCTTCATCGCCGGCCGCTTCGTCGGTGTCGGCCCCCCGCTCACCGCGAACCTCACTCCGCGTCCGCGACGATCCACGGCTTCGCGTCGGGGTCGTAGTCGGCGATCGCGCCGCTGTGGCTGCGCGTCTCGGGCGCGAGGACGCCGACGTGTTTCAGCTGCTGGACGAAGTTGAAGGGGACGTTGGTGCGGATCACGTCCGCCCAGACGTTCCGGTCCCGGTAGAGCCGGGCGGTCTCACCGCGCTCGATCAGCTCTCGAGCGCGAGCCGCGCCGCGAGTCGTGCAGAACGCGCTCAGAAAGACGTTCGGGTACTCGCGGACGAGCCGCTCGACGAGGGCGAGGAAGTGCACGCGCGGCCCCTCCTTGCGGAGCGCGTCGAGCAGCAGCCCGAACTCGGGGTGCCTGACGAAGGAGTTCCGGAGGAGGACCGCGAGTGGCGGGTGAACCTCGGCGACGGTGCGCCGGGCGACGTCCTCCTTCGTCAGGCGGAGGGCGTCGAGGTCCTCGATCCCGTAGCCGCGCAGCACCGTCGCGGCCAGCTCTCCCTGTTCGGTCAGTCCGCGGGGCGACCCCGCCGCGACCAGCCCGAGGGTGCGCGCGCTCGCGACGGTCTCGCCGCCGGCGCCGAACCCGTACTCGTCGGCGATCGCGTCGACGAGCTCGTCGCGCGCGAGGGGACCGTGACGGTCGATCGCGACGACCGGGGCGAGGTAGTTGAGCGGCTGTGCGAGGCTCAGCGTCGTAATGTCGCCGCCGAACTCGTTTCCGCGGAGCCGCAGGGAGAGCCGCCCCTCGATGTCCGCGACCCCCGCGGCCGACTCCGCGCTCGGCGGCGAGCGCCACGCGGCCGCGCCGCCCTCGTCCACCTCGATAACGCCGATGCCCTTCGAGCGGAGCAGGTCGGCGTGCGGCCGCACGGCCTCGTCGTGCCCCGCGAGGTACGACACGTGCGCGCCCTGCTGGTAGGTCAGCGCCTGTCCGATACCCCGAAGGAGGTTCGTCGACCCCTTCACTTCGATCGCGAACACGCGGTCGGACTCGGTGAACCCGAGTACGTCGGGGTACCGCCCGCGGATCGTTATCTCGTGGCGGCGACAGCGGTCGAGCACGTCCGCGTACGCGTCGCTGTGCGCCTCCGGAACGTGAACTAGCGGCTCGTAGTCCCGTTCGTCGAGGGCGGTCACGACGCGATCGAACACCGCCGGCTCGTCCATACGCGGCGGACGATTCCCCGTGTAATAAGCGGTCTCCCGTCGCGCTCGCGCGCTCGCCGCCCGCAGTTTAAAAATGATGCCGCGGCACCCGGCGTATGGATCTCGCGTGGGACGTCGAGCGGGAAGGAGGCGTGTCGCTGGTTCGGTGTCGCGTACGCAACGATGACGCCGTCCCGCGACGCGTTCGGATCGAGAGCCGGCTCGACGGTCCCGTGCTCCCGCCCCGGCGGGACGGGGTTCCGGAGACCGGGTGGGACGAGGCGGGGGTGACGCTGCGTCTCGCGCCCGAGGAGCGGCGGG
>NZ_AOJH01000020.1 GCF_000337355.1 Halorubrum kocurii JCM 14978
CCACCGTCCCCCGAGGGAGGCGGTCACCGGCGGGGCGGACGCCGCTGACGCGGCGACCGAGACGGACGGGCCCGGAAGCGACCCGGACGGTCCCGCGTCGTCGGATGGCGAACCGTGCGAGTGGTCCGACGCGGTCGAAGCGCGGCTGGACGCGGTCGATGGACGGATCGACCGAGCGGAGCGGCTGACCGACGCCGACCTGGAAACGGCGACGGCGGCGGTCGCGGAGGCCGACAGCGTCGAAGAGCTCTCCGCGCTCGCCGACCGCGTCGCCGCGGACGCGGAGCGGCTCCGCGAACTGAGCGACCGTGCGTCGGCGCTCGCGTCGCGCGCGGAGTCGACCGACGCGCCCGTCGAGGCGCTGGAGCGGCTCGCGTGATCCTCGCGGTCGCCGGCGGCAAGGGCGGCGTCGGAAAGACGACGCTCGCGTACAACGTCGCGGCCGCGCTCGACGCGGTCGTCGTCGACGCCGACCTCGGGATGGCCGACCTGCCCGCCGGCCGCGGTCCGGACCTCCACGACGTGCTCGCCGGCGAGGCGGACCCGATCGAGACGCTGCGTGCCGGCCCGGTCGATATCGTCCCCTGCGGCCGGACGCTCGCCGGCGCGCGGGCGGCCGACCTCCGGCGGCTCGAAGCCGCAGTGGCGGCGGTCGAGCGGGAGCGCGGCGCCGTCGTCCTCGACTGTCCGGCGGGGCGACGTGCGGACGCCGGGGTGCCGCTGGCGGTCGCGGACGCCTGCCTGCTCGTCGTCTCGCCGCGGGCGTTCGCGCTGGCCGACGCGATCCGGACGCGGGAGCTCGCCCGCGAGCTCGACGCCGGGCTCGTCGGCTGCGCCGTCAACCGCGTCACCGAGGCGCCGCCCACCGACGCGATCGCCGACGCGTTGGGCGCGCCCGCGTCGGTCGTTCCCGCAGACCCCCGCGTCGGGCGGTCGGTCGCCGAGGAGCGGCCGATAGTCGACGCGGCGCCGGACAGCGCCGCGGCGGCGGCGGTCCGCGACCTCGCTCGGCGAGTCCCTCGATAACGACCGCTGAACGCGTCTCCCCTCGACCGACCGCGAAGTCGCGGCTTTTTACCGCTCCGGGACGGACCCGCGGACGATGCTCACGGTCGCGTTCCTCGTCGGCGTCGCCGTCCTGTCGTTCCTTGCCGTCGAGATCGGCCCCCTCTACGCGGCCGACCGGTTCCGCGACCTCCGGGAGCCGACCGACAGCGAGCGCGGCCGCCTCGACTACCTCCGCGAGACGGCCGGGCTCGACGTGAACCGCGTCGCGATCGAACGGCGCGGCGCGGACGAGCCCGGCGGCGAAGCCGAAGGGGATTCCGGTCGCGAGGGCGTCGGCCGCGTCGAGGTCTCGGTCCGCGGCCCGCCCGGACGGCGCGTGCTGTTCCTCTCGGAAGCCGTGCTCGAAGACGTCGACGACGACGTCGCGATCGGCCTGCTCGCGGCCGAGGCCGGCCGCGTCGAGACGTACTACGGCGAGTTCCGAGCGGTGGCGATCGCGGCGGTGCTCGGCGTGCTGGCGGCGATCGTCACCGCGACCGTGGCGTTCGACGCGGGGTTCGCGTCGCTCGCCGCCGTCGGCCTCGCGGCGTTCTGGGTCGGGCGGCGGGTGCAGTACGCGGCGGACGACCGCGCCGCAGACACGGTCGGCGCGGGCCGCGTCGCCGACGCGTTCGAGCGCGTCGCGGCGGTCCGCGGGGTGGAGCCGGCGACCGGCGACTGGTCGACGTGGTTCGAGGTCCAGCCGCCGCTCGGCGATCGGATCGCAGCGCTGCGGGAGCGAGAAGCGTCGGAGGCGTCGTGAGACGCCGCACACGGAGGCTTCCGTTAGCGGGTCGGCTCGACGACGACCGCCGTCGCGTCGACGCTGACGTCGTAGTCGGCGACGGAGAGTGAGACGTCGACGGCGGCCTCGGCGGTTCCGGAAACGAGTGCGTCCAGCGCGTCCAAGTCGACGTGATCGTAGAGGACGATCCCCGCCTCGTCGGCGAGGTCGACCGGGTCGACGCTGGCGGCGTCGGCGACGGCCTCGATGACGGCCCGGCTCGGTGACGGACCGTCGCTCCCGTGTTCCACGCGGACCGTCTCTGAGACCGATCCGTGACCCCGCGAATCCGGCATTACGCTGCTCATACCCGTCCAGGCGTCGAACGCGTATATAAACGTCTCCCCGTATTTATCGCGGTTGAAATTCTGGCGCCGAGCGAAACGGCTATGCCCGGTCCATCGTCACCCCGTACCATGGCACTCGAACGCGCCAAAGCGGGCATCGCGGCGGGAGCCGACGGCGACGCGTTCGGGTTCGTTTTTCCGTGATCCCCGCGCGGCGGAATCCCTCCCGCGGCCGGACAGTGAAACCGCGCGGATCGGCGGCGACGTGCCGGAACCGTTACCAACCAGCCAGACGCCTATAGACACAACTCGAATGCGACTCCCGGAACGACAGCTCGCGGTCCTCGAGGCGGCGAGCGCGACGGACGAACGGACGATAGACGAGCTCGCGGCGGCGACCGGACTCAAGCCGGAGACGGTCACCGGTGCCGCCTTCGACCTCCGCGACGAGGGGCTTCTCTCCGTCGCCGAGACGGCCGCCGAAACCCTCGACCTTACCGACGAGGGTCGGCGGTACGTCGACGGCGACCTCCCCGAGACGCGGCTCTACCGCGCCGGGCTCGCGCTCGGCGCCGACGAGTCAGCGGTCTCGATGGGGCGAGTCATCGGCGAGGCCGACCTCGACGGTCCCGAGGTCGACATCGCGCTCTCGAACTTCGCGCGCAAGGGCTACGGGTCGATCGACGCGGGCGAGCTGACGGTCGACTCCGACGCCGGCCCCGACGCCGACCCCGAGGCTGCCGCGCTCGCCGCGCTCGCCGACGGCGAGGCCCCCGACGTCGACGACGCGGTTATCGAGCAGCTCGACTCCCGCGGGCTCGTCGACCGCGGCGAGTCGGTGACCCGGTCGGTGACCCTCACCGACGAGGGCGTCGACGCGCTGATGATGGGCGTGGAGGCGACGGAGACGGTCGCGCAAGTCACCCCGGAGCTGCTCGCCAGCGGCGAGTGGCGAGACGTGGAGTTCTCCGAGTACAACGTCGAGGCCGACGCGCCCGCGGTCTCCGGCGGTCGCAAACACGTCCTCCGTCGAACCGCGGACCGCGTGAAGGACGTGCTGGTCGGCATGGGCTTTTCCGAGATGGAGGGCCCGCACGCCGACAGCGACTTCTGGATCAACGACTGCCTGTTCATGCCGCAGGACCACCCGGCGCGGACCCACTGGGACCGGTTCGCGCTCGACGTGGACCCGATGGAAGAGATCCCGGACGAGCTGATTCGCCGCGTCGAGTCGGCCCACCGCGACGGCTGGGGCGAGGACGGCGACGGCTACCACTCGCCGTGGTCCGAGGAGTTCGCCCGCGAGGTCGCCCTTCGCGGTCACACCACCTCGCTGTCGATGCGGTACCTCTCCGGCATCGCGGGCGCGGAGCTGGAGCCGCCCCAGCGGTACTTCTCCGTCGAGAAGGTGTACCGCAACGACACGCTGGACCCGACGCATCTCCTCGAGTTCTTCCAGATCGAGGGGTGGGTGATGGCCGAGGACCTCTCGGTGCGCGACCTGATGGGCACCTTCGAGGAGTTCTACCGGCAGTTCGGGATCACCGACATCCGGTTCAAGCCCCACTACAACCCGTACACGGAGCCCTCCTTCGAGCTGTTCGGGGAACACCCGGAGACGGGTGAGGAGATCGAGATCGGGAACTCCGGCGTCTTCCGCGAGGAGGTCACCGGCCCGCTCGGCGTCGACTGCGACGTGATGGCGTGGGGGCTCGCCCTCGAACGGCTCGCCATGCTCACCACCGGCGCGGAGGACATCCGCGACCTCCACGGGACCCTGGCCGACATCGAGTTCCTGCGGGACGCGGAGGTGAGCTACTGATGCCCGTCGTCGACATCGACACCGACGAGCTGCGCGGGCTCACCGGCCGCACGGACACGAGCGACGAGGAGTTCAAGGAAGACCTGTTCGGCCTCGGCCTGGAGTTCGAAGGCGAGACCGACGACGGGCTCCTCCAGTTCGAGTTCGCGCCCGACCGGCTCGACCGGCTCTCGGTCGAGGGCGTCGCGCGCTCGCTGCGTTACCACTACGGCGACGACCGCGGCGTCTACGTCCCCGAGACGAACGACCCCGAGTGGACCATCGAGGTCGACGAGTCGGTCCCCGACGAGCGCCCGTACGTCACCGGCGCCGTCATTCGGGGTCTCGACCTCGACGAGGGCGCGCTCGACTCGCTGATCCAGCTCCAGGAGAAGCTGCACGCGACGATGGGGCGCGGCCGCGCGAAGGGCGCCATCGGCATCCACGACCTCGCGATGGTCAAGGGCGCCCCGCTGCAGGAGGGCGCGGAGCCGTCGATCACCTACCGCGGCGTCGACCCCGACGGGGTGTCGTTCGTCCCGCTGGACGCGAACGACGAGCTGACGCCGACCGAGGTGCTCGAAGAGCACGCCACCGGGCAGACCTACGCCGACCTCGTCGACGGCCTCGACCGCTACCCCGCGATCTACGACGAGCTCGGCCTCTTCTCGTTCCCGCCGGTCATCAACGGGAAGCGGACCGAGGTGACGACGGGCTCCCGCGAGCTGTTCGTCGAGCTCACCGGCACCGACCAGTGGACGATCGACCGGATGTGCAACATCATCTGCTACGCGCTCTCTGCCCGCGGCGCGACGATCGAGGCGGTCGAGGTGAACTACGCCGACGGTGCGGTCCACCCGACCGAGTACGGCGCGGAGCTGGTCCGCCCGGACCTCGACGTCGACGAGAAGTCGGTCGGCCACGACCGGATCGAGACGCTGCTCGGCGTCGACTTCGAGCCCGAGGAGGTCGTCGACTGCTTCGAGCGCGCCGGCCTCGACGCCTCGTACACCCTCGACGAGGACGTGACCTACGAGGTTGAGATTCCGCCGTACCGCGTCGACGTGCTCCACCCCCTCGACCTCGTCGACGACGTGGGGCGGGCGTACGGCTTCGACAACCTGGAGCCGCGCTACCCCGACGTCGGGACGGTCGGCGGCCGCCACGAGCGCTCGCGGCTGGAGGACGCGGTCCGGACGAGCCTCGTCGGGCTCGGGTTTGAGGACCTGCTCAACTTCCACATGACGAGCGGGACCGAGAACTACGACCGGATGGACCTGGCGGCCGGAAGCGACGCCTTCGGCGGCGGCGACCCCGTCGAGATCACGGAGCCGTACAGCGAGGAGTACACCCAGCTCCGCACGTGGGCGACCCCGTCGCTGTTGATGCTGCTCGAGCGGAACACCCACAACGCGTACCCGCAGGACGTCGCGGAGGTCGGCTTCGCGGCCGAGCGCGACGACGCGGAGAACACGAGCGTCGCCGAGCGCCGCCACGTCGCCGGTGCGGTCGCCCGGCGCGACGCCTCCTACGAGGTCGCGAAGGGCCGGCTGCAGGCGGTGTGCGACGACTTCGGCGCGGAGCTCGAGACCCCCCGCACGGAACACCCCTCCTTCATCGACGGCCGGACCGCCGCGGTCGTGATCGACGGCGACGAGGTCGGCGTGATCGGCGAGGTCCACCCCGCCGTGCTCGTCGAGCACGACCTCGAGGTGCCCGTCGCGGCCTTCGAGTTCCACCTCGACGCGCTGCGCTGACGCGGACTCGGTCGGTTTTCGTCCCCGACACCCGCCTCACACCTCACGCCTCACACCTCACGCCTCACGATCGGGTGAGTCACGATCGGGTGAGTCACGACCGGGCGAGACGCCTCGGCGCGCGTGCGATCGCTCCCGGAACCGCTGTGCGCGACGTCGGGAGTGAGTATCGCGAATTGGTGAAACGGTTGTTTATAAGCGATCGAGTGATGTTCCTGGCGACTGTTTATCGGTGATCGACGCTTCTGCGGTGAAGGCCTCCAAAGCCCCAGCCGCTCGCTTATACCTTGTTGATCGCAGATCGACGGCGAACGCCGCCAAAGCCCCAGCCGCGAGGACTCGCGCGGCTCGGTGCGCTCCTCGTCACTCGCTACGCTCGTTCCTGTGGTGCTTCCGTCGCCGTGCTTCGCCCTCGCGACTGCCCCTTTGAGTCCCGCCCNCTTTCGAGGCCGCTACAAACCGTAACCATCCCAAACCAGCGGTACGGTGCCGTGGGAATCTTCGCCCTTCAGGGCGGAGAGGATGTCAAGTCGCTGGGGTTCGCCGAGCGCGACTGCCCCTTTGAGTCCCGCCCAGCCCAGCAACCGCGCCTCACGCCTCCCCAGCCTCGTCGGGCGGCCTTCGCTTCGCTCCAGCCGCCCGACTCCCTCGCACGCGCTGACTCGCGGCCGCCAGCGGCGGCCGCTCGCAGGCGCGCGCCGACCGCTTTGTCCAAGTATAAGGGATCGTCGCCGTCACTCAGTGCCATTTAAATATCGTCTTGCCAGCACCGATCCGTACCACTCCGGTATTAACCACCGCGGTTTCCGCACTGATCGCAAGAGCGTCGAGCTGTATCTGCAGTCAAGTGGTCCGCCCCGCCGAAAAATCGGAAAACCGCCCCGGCGATCAGAACAGGCCGGGGACCAGCACGTACGTCAACAGCATTCCGAACACGCCGGCGAACAGCGCGAACAGCGCCATCGGGACGATGGCCTTCCGCAGCAGGTCGCCCTCGCGCCCGGTGATCCCGACGACGCCGCAGATGGCGGCGACGTTCAACACCGAGACCATGTTCCCGAGGCCGCCGCCGACGTTCTGCAGGCTGACGACGATCGTCCGGGAGAGCTCGACCGTCTCGGCGGCGTTGTACTGGAGCACGCTGAAGAGGATGTTCGAGGAGGTGTTGCTCCCGGTCATGAAGGAGCCGATGGCGCCCACCCACGGGGAGACCATGGGGAGCAGGCCGCCGGCGCCTAACGCGAGCGCGCGGCTGAGTGCCTCCATCATGCCGAGGAGGCCGGCCGTGTTCGTCTGCGACTGGATCATCACCTGCGTCATCGACACGGCGATGATGAGCGTGAGCGCGGCGGGCGCGACCTGCTCGATCGAGCGCCGCCACGCCGCCCCCATCTCGCCGGTGTCCATCTTGTGGATGAGACCGGTGAGAATCGCGATCGGGATGAACGGCATCGTCCCCGGGAGATAGAGGTACCGGAGCGTGTACTCGAGCTCCGTCCCGAGGATCGAGTCGATGCTGACGGAGAAGCTCTGGATCCACGCGAGCACGTCGGTGCCGGCGACGGCGAGGTCGGGCCACCGCGTGACGAGGAGCGCGAGCGCGACGAGCAGGTACGGCGTCCACGCCAACAGCACGGACATCTCCTTTTTCGGCTGGTCCCGGGCGACCTCGTCGAGGTCGAGGCCGCCGAGCCACGTGTCGGTCCACGTCGACTCGTCGGGGAAGTCCCACTCGCGGCTCGGGACGAGGATGTCGTTGTTCGCGAGTACGAGGCCGACCGCGAGCACCACGAACCCGGCGGCGATGTCGGGGAGCGCCGGGCCGATGAACCACGCGATCACCAGTTGCGTCCCGCCGGTGATGGCGCCGAGCAGGAGCGCGAACGGCGCGATGGGGAGGGTGCTACGAAC
>NZ_AOJH01000021.1 GCF_000337355.1 Halorubrum kocurii JCM 14978
GGAGACCAGCGAGAGGAACTCGGAGACGCTCATCGACCCCGACAGCGCCGGTTCGATGACCGCTCCGGTCCCGCCGATCACCGGCGTCCCGGCCGCGCCGAACGGCGGGTTCGGGGCGTTGAAAAAGAGCCCGAACACCGCGGCGGCCAGCGGCGGGAACCCGAGGCCGATGAACAGCGGCGCGGCCAGCGCGCCCGGCGTCCCGAACCCCGCAGCGCCCTCGATGATGGTCATGAAGCCGAGACCGATGAGGAGGACCTGAATGCGCCTGTCCTCCTCGATCTGCCCGAAGTACCACCTGATGGTGGCGATGGCGCCGCTCCCTTCCAAGTAGTTCATCAGAAGGATGGCGCCGAAGACGATGAGAATGATGTCGACGGCCTGTAGCACGCCGTAGACCGCCGACGCCAGTAGCCAGTCGGGTTCCATGCTCCAGTACGTCAGTCCGATACCCGCGGCGAGCAGCCAGCCGACCCCCATCGCGCGGGCCGCCGACCACCGGAGTCCGGCGAGCAGGACGAACGCGACGCCGATCGGAATGACGCCGACGAGCGCCAGTGAGATCACGTTTGTCATGGTTGGAGTTCTTGACCGTATGTCGTCGTCTACCAACGAAGTATATGTAATTTTCTTTTTAGATGATACCACCCGCCGAACACCGGCCTACTGGTGGCGATTCCAGTAATGAATATACATTATATATATATGGGTTGATATTTAATGGGGGAAACACCCAATAGGCTGTTTCATTAACGTCCGTTTATGTCAGCCGAACCAATCACGACCTTCGAGTCGTCCCTCGACGAGATCGGCGTCGACCTCGTTCGGACGACGGCCGACCGGTTCGAGTCGGCGCTCGCCGCGCTTCTCGACCCCCCGGCGATCGGCGTTCCGCTCCCGTTCGCGGACGTCTCGCTGCCGGACGAGGTGGAGACGGACCCGACGGTGGCGGACCTCGAAGCCGCCGAAACCGGGGTCACCGCCGCCGGATACGGGATCGCCGACTACGGTTCTGTGGTCATTCAGGGCGGGGCCGACGGCGAGGAACCGGTGAGCCTCTACGCCGATCACCACGTCGCCGTCGTCGCCGCCAGCGACGTCCTCCCGGACATGGACGCGGCGTTCGACCGCCTCGCCGAGGACATCCGCGGCGGCACCGGACAGGCCATCGTCGCGACCGGACCGAGCGCCACCGCGGACATGGGCGCGCTCGTGAAGGGGGCGCACGGGCCGATGGACGTCACCGTCGTTCTCCTGGAGGACGCGTAGATGAGCGCCGACAACCGCCGGCGGAAGGCCGAACACATCCGCCACCTCCTCGACACCGAGGGCGACAGCGTCCACGAGAACACGCGGGTGTTCAACGAGGGGCGCTACGAGTCCACCGCGGCCCTCGACGACTACGAGGCCCTCAAAGACGAGGCCCGCGGCATCAAGGAGGACGCCATCGAGCGGCTCCCCGCGCTCATCGACGAGGTCACCGAGGCGATCGAGGAGAACGGCGGCACCGTCTACCTCGCCGACGACGCGGCCGACGCGAACCGGTACATCTCGGAGGTCGTCGACGGCCGGAACGCGGTGAAATCGAAGTCGATGACCAGCGAGGAGATCGAGGTGAACGAGGCCCTGGAAGCCAGCGGCGCGAACGTCTGGGAGACCGACCTCGCCGAGTTCGTCCTGCAGGTCGCCGACGAGGCGCCCTCGCACATCGTCGCCCCGGCCATCCACAAGTCCCGCGAGGAGATCGCGGCCCTGTTCAACGAGGTGTTCGAGCCGGACGAGGAGCTCGAAACCGCCGAGGAGCTGACGCGGTTCGCGCGCGAGTACCTCGGCGAGAAGATCCTCGACGCCGAGGTCGGCATGACGGGCGCGAACTTCGTCACGGCCGACACGGGGACGCTCGCGCTCGTCACGAGCGAGGGCAACGCCCGCAAATGCGTGCAGGCCACCGACACCCACATCGCGGTCGCGGGCGTCGAGAAGGTTGTCCCGAGCGTCGAGGACCTCCAGCCGTTCGTGGAGCTCATCGGCCGGTCGGGGACCGGACAGGACATCACCTCCTACGTCTCGCTTTTCACGCCGCCCGGCGACTCGCCGACGTTCGGCGGGGGCGACGAGGTCGGTCCCGGCGACGACCGGGAACTCGGGCCCGGAGACGACCGTGACTTCCACCTCGTGCTCATCGACAACGGCCGCATGGAGATGCGCGAGGACGACCAGCTCCGGGAGACGCTGTACTGCATCCGGTGTTCGGCGTGCGCGAACTCCTGTGCGAACTTCCAGCACGTCGGCGGGCACGCCTTCGGCGGCGAGACGTACTCCGGCGGCATCGCCACCGGCTGGGAGGCCGGCGTCCACGGACAGGACAGCGCCGCCGAGTTCAACGACCTCTGTACGGGGTGTAGCCGGTGTGTGAACCAGTGTCCCGTGAAGATCGACATCCCGTGGATCAACACTGTCGTCCGCGACCGCATCAACCGCGGGAAGGACGGCGACCTCGACTTCCTCGTCGAGGGGCTCACGCCGGACGAGGAGCCCGGCGGCGTCGACCCGCAGAAACGGCTGTTCGGGAACTTCGACACGCTGGCGAAGCTCGGGTCGGCGTTCGCGCCTCTCTCGAACTGGGTCGCGCAGGCCGGTCCGGCCCGCTCCGTGATGGAGCGGACCCTCGGCGTCGACAGCCGCCGCGAGCTCCCCGCCTTCGAGCGCGAATCGCTCGTCGACTGGTTCGAGGAGCGCGGGCCGCGCGTGGGCCCCGACGAGGCGCGCCGGCGGGTCGCGCTCTACCCGGACACGTACACGAACTACGTGCGCACCGAGCGCGGGAAGGCCGCCGTCCGCGTCCTCGAAGCGCTCGACGTTCGCGTCGACATTCCGGCCGCCGGCGAGAGCGGGCGCGCCCCGCTCTCGCAGGGGATGGTGGCGACCGCGCAGTCGAACGCCGAGGCCGTCTACGACGCGCTCGCGCCCGCCGTCGCCGCGGGCCGCGACGTCGTCGTCATCGAGCCGTCTGACCTCGCGATGTTCAACCGGGAGTACGAGCGGCTCCTCGAGGAGGACAGCTACGAGGCGCTGGACGGGAACAGCTACGAGATCATGGAGTACGTCTACGGCCTGTTGGAGAACGGCGCAAGCATCGACGCGCTCCCCGACGGCGACGGCGAGGAGGTCGCCTACCACAGCCACTGCCAGCAGCGCACGCTCGGGCTGGAACCCCACACGGTGGCGGTCCTCGAGGACGCCGGGTTCGACGTGACGACCTCGGACGTGGAGTGTTGCGGAATGGCCGGCAGCTTCGGCTACAAGTCCGAGTACTACGAGCTGAGCATGGACGTCGGCGAGTCGCTCGGCGACCAGTTCACGACGGACGACACCGCGGACCGAACCGTCGTCGCCAGCGGCACGTCGTGTCTCGAACAGCTCGACGCGCTGCTCACGCGCCGGCCCGCGCACCCGGTGCGGTTGCTCGACGAGCGGTAGTCGACGCCACCTCGCTCAGCCGTCGAACCCGTCCTCCCACCGGAAGGTCCCGTCGCGCTGGACGACCTCGCCGTCGATCTCCAGCCGCGAGTCGGCGCTCACGTCGCTGATCATGTCGACGTGGACCGCGCTGTCGTTACCGGACTCGCCGTCGGGCAGGCAGGCGTCGTAGGCGCGCCCCACGGCGAGGTGGACCGTGTCGCCCATCTTCTCGTCGAAGAGGATCGAGTCCGTGAACCGGTCGATCCCGCGGTTCATCCCGATCCCGAGCTCGCCGAGCCGCCGGGCTCCGGGGTCGGTGTCGAGCACGCTCGCGAGCGCGTCCTCGCCGGCGCCCGCCGAGAAGTCGACGACCTCGCCGTCCTCGAAGACGAGGTGCACGCCCCGGACGCGCGTCGCGTCGATCGTCATCGGCACGTCGAAGAACGCCTCGCCCTCGGTGTCGTAGGGGGCGGTGAACACCTCGCCGCTCGGGAGGTTGTGGGAGTCGTACGCCACGGAGGCGGCGGAGTTGACCGCGGTCCGGCCCGCGATCGACATCTCGATGTCGGTGTCGGGGGCGTCGTCGCGCTCGGTGACGATCCGGACCGTCTCCCCGTCGTCGAGGGCGTCTTTCATCGACGCCATCTCGTCGGCGAGCGCCTCCCAGTCGCGGAGGACGGCGTCGTACACGAACTCCCGGTACTCCTCGTAGGCCATCTCGGCCTGCTGGGCGAGCGAGCGCGTGGGGTGGACCGTCGACACCCAGTCGGTGTCCATCCGCGCCTCGCGCACGCCTTTCCTCGCCTTCGCGTACGCCTGTCGCGTCTCGCTCGACACGTCTGCGGTCGCGGTGGTGTTTCGCCCGCCGCCGATCCGGAGGTAGGCGTCGGCGGCCGCGAACAGCGCGCGCTCGACGGCCGGGTCGTCGTCGAAGTCGGGCACGCCGTCGGCGTCGCTCTCGTTGCCGTCGTCCTCGTCGCTCCCGTTGCCGTCGTCCTCGTCGCCTCCGTCGCCATCGCGACCGTCGTCCGCTCCCGCCTCGGCGCCTTTTAAATACGCTCGCGAGAGCTCCGCCGACCCGTACAGCGTCGTCACGTTCGCGCCCCGCTCGCCGAGCGCCCCGGCGACCGCGACGCCCAGCTCGTGGGCGTCCTCGGCGACGCTCACGACCACGTCGTCGCCGGCCTCGACCCGCGCGCTCCAGTCGACGAGCACCTCGGCGTGCTCGCGTACGCGTTCGTCCATGCCGGGGAGTTTCGGCCGGCGGGTAAAAATCCCCCCTCGTCGGGGGCGCGCCGTCTCGCGGGTCGGCGGTCGACCCGTCGCCGTCGTCAGCGAAACCTGCCCCGGTGCCGGTCGCTTATGTACGCGCACCCGAACAGATAGGGTATGAACGAGGAGTCACCCGCGGACAGACGCTCCCCCGTCGGCGAGCCCGTCGTCCGGTCCGACCCGGCGGTGACGGGCGAGCGCGCTGCCGAGGCGATCGGGTTCGACCCCGACGATCCCGACAGCGTCGCCGAGGCGGCCGAGACGGTCGCCCGCTTCGCGGCCGGCGACGTCGGCGACGACGACCACGTGCTGATGCTCCGGGGGGCGGCCGCCTGCGCCGCGCTCGTCCGCGGCGTCGGCTCGTACAAGGCGGCCGCCGAACGCGCCGGCGACGGCGTCTCGGTGGCGTTCATCCGCAAGTGGGCCCGCGTCCACGACCTCCCGCAGGCGATCCGCAGGCAGGTCGCGAGCGGACGGATCGCCCCGAGCGCGGCGAAACACATCGCGCGCCTCGGCGGCACCGACCGCTACCTGCTGGCGTGGGCGACCATCGACGGCGACCTCACGGTCCGGGAGGTGCGCTCGATCGCCTCCGCCGTCAACGACGGGAGCGACGTCGAGACCGCGGTCCGCGAGGCGGGCGTCGAACTCGGCCACGTCGGGGTCCGCCTCCCGCTCGACGCCTACGTCGAGCTCAGGCGCCGCGCCTCGAACCGGAACGTCGACCCGGGCGCCCTCGTTGCCGAGGCGCTCGACGACTACTTCGCCGAGACCGACGGGGCGTAGCTCTCTGCGAACCGGCCGACCGCCGCCGCGATTGCCTCCCGCCCGCGCTCGACCTCCGCCCACGCGATCGTCTCGTCCGGGTAGTGCGCCTCCGTGATACTCCCGGGACCCAAAAGCACCGTCGGGATCCCCGCCGCGACGTAATGCCGAGAGTCGGCGCCGTAGGTCGCGCCCGTCGGCTCCGCGTCCGGGAGCCCGGCGTCGACGAGCCCCGCGCGCGCCGCCGCGACGATCGGCTCGTCGACGGCGACCTCCGCGGGCTCGAACTGCACCGAGAACCGCTCGAACGTCGGCGGGTGCTCGCGGAGCCACGGGTCGTCCGCGACGACGTCGTCCAGCCGCGCGCGGAACGCCGCCTCCACCTCGTCGACGGTCTCGCCGGGCGCCACGCCGATCCGGAACTCGGCGGTCAGCGTCGACGGGACCGTCGACGCCCACGAGCCCGCCTCGACCGTCCCGCAGACGACCGGCCACGGCACCGGGAACTCGCCGTACAGGGGGTGGTCGACCGCCTCGCCGCGCTCCGTCTCCAGCTCCGCGAACGCCTCCCGGACCGCCTCGAACCGCGGGAGCACGTCCTCGCCGCGCCAGCGCGTGGCGGCGTGGGCGCTTCTCCCGGTCAGCTCCAGCCGCGCCATCAGCGACCCCTCGCAGGCGACCACGGGGCGCAGCTCCGTCGGCTCCGCGACGATCGCGGCGTCGCGCTCGAACGGGTAGGGGTTCGCGAGCGCCGCGGTCGCGGCGCCGTACCCGCCGTCCTCCTCGCCGGCGACCGCCTCGACGACGACCCGGAGCCCCGCGTCCGGGAGGTCGATCGCGCCGGCGGCGACAGCCTCTCGTACGTCGAGCGCCGCGCCGACGCACGCCGCGACCCCCGATTTCATGTCCGCGGCGCCGCGAGCGGTCAGGGTCTCGGCGGCGTCGTCGCGGGGCGTTTCGGTGTCGTCGCCTCTCTCACCGCCCGCCTCCCCCCACACCGGCTCGAACGGGTCGCTCGACCACTCGGCGGGCTCGGCGGGGACCACGTCGATGTGGCCGTTTAAGGCGACCGCGGGGGCGTCGTCGCCCGGATCTCCGTCTGGGCCGCCGAGCGCGAGCACGCCGGCGACGCTCTTCCGGCCCGCCACGTCCGACTCGTCGAGGTCGTCCGGGAAGGAGGGATGACCGGCGAGGAGGGCCGGGTCGGCGTCCCACGCGTGCGTCTCGAACCCCAGCGCGTCGAGCTCAGCCTCGACGAAGTCGGCGGCGGCCGCCTCCTCGCCGGCCGTCGAGGCAAACCGGCAGAGCTCGGCGGCGAACGCGCGCATGTCGAAGTCCATGCGGTCGGCGACGGCGTCCCCTCGGGAAACCGTTTCGGGTCGGCGGCCGAGTCCCTCGCTGCACGCGGTTTCTAAACGTTTATCCGTGGTCTCTCCGTACGGATTCGTGTCTGGGCCGGTAGCTCAGTTAGGGAGAGCGTCCGGCTTTTAACCGGACGGTCGGGGGTTCGAATCCCTCCCGGCCCGTTTTCCTGCGACCAACGGGAGCAGTGAAAACGCCAGAGGGATTCGAAGAGACCAGTCGCGCGCAGCGAACGAAGTGAGCGAGCACGTCTGGGCGTGGTTCGAATCCCGTCGCACCCGACGGGTGCGACTGGCTCCACGCTCGCTTCGCTCGCGTGGATCCCTCCCGGCCCACCACCCCCGCGACCAACACCACAAGCGACAGCGCTGCGGCTCAAGAGCGTCGAAAATCCGGGGAGGAACGCGTGCCGCGTCGCCGTCGACCGGCGAGGCGCGTGCCAGGCTCAGTACCCGAGCTGCTCGCGCACGAGAACGACCGTCGTCCGGCCCTCCTCGGTCTCGCGGCGGTAGATGAGCTGCTTGGCGATCGCCGACTCGACGCCGTACGCCTCCTGCGCGCGCTCGTTCTCCAGCGGGTACGCGACCGACTCCAGCCGGTCGAGCGCGTCCGAGAGCGTCGGGACGATCTTGTTGGTGCCGGTGACGATGACCACGTTGCCGGCGGCGAACGGGTACGCCCCGATCCGGCTGCCCGAGAGGTCGGCGGCGACCAGTTCGCCCGTCCGCGCGACCGCGTTGATGCCGCCGAGGAAGTAGTCGGCCGTCTGCGACTCGCGCCGCGCGGTCTGCCGCTCGGCGTCGTCGTCGATGCTCCAGATCTGGTCCGGGAGGCTCTCCCACTCGTGGTCGCCCTCGCCGAGGAGGTCGTCGAACCCGATCTCCTCGAGGGTCGTCGAGTGGCCGTTCATCACGGACGCCCTCGCGGGGATCTGCGACTGTACCGCGTCGAGCGCCTCGTCGGCGTCGTCGACGACGACCACGTCGAAGCCGCGCTCCTCGAGGTTCGCGACCGTTTCCTCGACGGTTGCGTCGTCGGCGGGCCGGTCCAGCGTCTCGTCGATCTCGGCGTCGTCTACGTAGTCAGCTTTCTGCTGTGGCATTATGTATCAAACCGGACGAGCGCGCCGCGTGTCGCGCGCTCGCGGCGGCCCGTCTCGTGGATCGATCGGAGGCGCGGCCGACACTTAACGACTCGCGAACACCCGTGTCGGGTGGTTACACCGGTGTTATCGTCGTGTCGGTGGAGCGACCGCTCACCGGTCGAGCGACGAGCCCGCGGCTCCGCGGTCGTCGTGTCGGTCGTCGATAAAAATCGCGTGTCGTCGAGGCCCGAAAGAGGCGCGCGACGGTCGGTCGGCGGGGTGGTCCAGCGAAGCGGTTGCGGTCGGTTGGGGTGTGGTGTGTCCTACTGACCGGTGCTTACATCGCACCGCCCATGCCGCCCATGCCGCCCATGCCGCCGCCCATGCCGCCGGGCGCGCCACCGGGGCCGCCCTCGTCGCCGCCGTCGTCGGTGCCGCCGCCCTTGAGGTCGCCGGCCGCGATGACGTCGTCGATGCGGAGGATCATGACGGCCGCCTCGGTGGCGGACTCGATGGCCTGGGTCTTGACGCGGAGCGGCTCCACGACGCCCTCGGCCTCCATGTCGATCACGTCGCCCGTGTAGGCGTCGAGACCGGCGCCGAACTCGCCGCCGTCGTGGCGGGAGCGGAGGTCGACCAGCGAGTCGATGGGGTCGAGACCCGCGTTCTCGGCGAGGGTGCGCGGGACGACTTCCAGCGCGTCGGCGAACGCCTCGACGGCGAGCTGCTCGCGGCCGCCGACGGAGTCGGCGAAGTCGCGGAGCTGCAGCGCGAGCTCGGCCTCGGGGGCGCCGCCGCCGGGCAGCACCTGCCCGTCGAGCAGCGTCGTGCGGACGACGCCGAGCGAGTCCTCGATGGCGCGCTCGACCTCGTCGACGACGTGTTCGGTGCCGCCGCGGAGGATGAGGGTGACGGACTTGGCCTCTTCGACGTCCTCGACGAAGATGCGCTCGTCGCCGCCGATGTCCTTCTGGGCGACGGAGCCGGCGAAGCCGAGGTCGTCCGTCTCGATGTCGTCGAGGTTGGAGACGACGCGGCCGCCGGTCGCGCGGGCGAGGCGCTTGAGGTCGTCGGACTTCGCGCGGCGGACGGCGAGGATGCCCTCCTGCGCGAGGTAGTGCTGGGCCATGTCGTCGATGCCGTCACCGACGAAGACGACGTCGGCGCCGATGTCGACGAGGTGGTCGACCATCTCGCGGAGCTGCTCCTCTTCCTGGTCGAGGAACTGCTGGAGCTGGTCGGGGTCCGTGACGTTGACCTCGGCGTCGATCTCCGTCTCCTTCACTTCGATGGCGCCGTCGAACAGCGCGACGTCGGCGTCCTCGACCGCGAAGGGCATGTTCTCGTCGACGCGCTCCTTGTCGACGATGACGCCTTCGACGAGCTCGGACTTGTCGATCGAGCTGCCGACGACCTTCTCGACGGAGACGTTCTCCGTGTCGATGCCGGCGTCGTCCTTGACCGCGAGGACGGAGTCGACGACGAGCTCGGCGAGGAGGTCCTTGGAGTTCTCGGCGCCCTTGCCCGTCATCGCCGTCTCGGCGATCTCGACGAGCGTGTCGTAGTCGTCCTCGGAGACCTCGATGGCCTCCTCCTCAAGGATCTCCTTGGCCTTCTCGGCGGCCTGACGGTACCCCTGCGCGAGCGTGGTCGCGTGGATGTCCTGATCGAGGAGCTCCTCGGCCTGATCGAGGAGCTCACCGGCGACCACGACCGCGGAGGTGGTGCCGTCGCCGACCTCCTCCTCTTGCGTCTCGGAGACCTCGACGATCATGTTGGCCGCCGGGTGGTCGATATCCATCTCCTTCAGGATGGTGACGCCGTCGTTCGTGACGACGACGGACCCGCCGGAGTCGACGAGCATCTTGTCCATCCCTTTCGGGCCGAGCGTGGTGCGGACGGACTCCGCGACCGCCTTGCCGGCCGTGATATTCATGTTCTGAGCGTCCTTTCCGGATGTTCGCTGCGACTCCTCGGAAAGTACGATCATGGGCTGATTGCCCATCCGCTGGCGCTGTGACATTACAGCCATTGATTGATTGTGATTCTATATAAACCCTTTGCTCGGCCCGTGCGAAAACGCAACACGGTAGGGGAGTATTGATCGGTATGAGGTGCGTTCACACGGGCGTTTATATAGAACTCTAGATCAATTGCTAGACGTAGATTATTATAAACAGACCGCGGTGGCGCGTGCCGGTGAGCGCCGCACCGCGGCGCGAACCGCCCGCGCGAGGGAGTCGGCCGGTCGGAGCGAAGCGGAGACCGGCCGACGAGGCTGGGGAGGCGTGAGGTGCTGTGCGGGGCGGGACTCAAAGGGGCAGCCGCGAGGCGGGCGCAGGCGACGTAAGCACCGCAACGAGGGAGCGGAGCGACCGAGTGAGGAGCGCAGCGAGCGTGCGCCCGCCTCGCGGCTGGGGCTTTGGAGGTGTTTGTCGTCGAGCTGTCGCCTCTCGCGTATAGCCGAGCGGCTGGGGCTTTGGAGGTGTTCACCGCACCGTTGGAAGAAATCGCCTATAAACAACTGACGACGACCACGTCGCCACCGAACACCAATTATTGGGGCGCGTTGAAGCTCACGTCGTCGTCGAGCTCGTTCGACATGCGTTCCAAGTACGAGTACACCGCGCCGTGGGGAGCCCCGTCCAACAGCATCCCGACCGCCCGGCGAACCACTTCGAGCTCCTCGGGCTGCCCGACGGCGCCCACGGTCGAGCCGTAGACGACGACGTTCGCGCCCGACAGCTCCTCTAACAGCTCCCGCGTGCGACCGTTCTCGCCGATGATCCGGCCCTTCTTGCGCTGGAGGTCGTTGTCGTTGCGGGTGTGCTCCGACAGGTCGATCAGGTCGAGCGTCCGGAGGTCGTGGTCGAGGATCGACAGCGCCGTCTCCGGCTTGAAGCCGCGGCCGATCGCCTTGATGATGTCCGGGGCCACCAGCGCGGCGACCGGGTCGTCGCGCTCCTCGATGGCGACGCTCCCCGACTCCGAGTCGATGTCGAGCCGCACGTTCGCCCGCTCTTCGATCTCCCGCATCGTCTCGCCGCCGGCGCCGATGACGACGCCGATACGGTCCTGCGGAACCGTCACGTGTTGCATACGAGGAGGTACCCGGCGAAGCCTTTTAAATATGTTCCGCCGGAAACGGGTGTGTGGGCGTGTGACGGTGTTCTTCGGGAGATTGAGGACGAAATCACCGAAGCTACTCGTCGGACCCTCCGCCCGATTCCGGCTCCCCGCCCGACTCCGATTCCGGCTCCCCGCTCGGGTCCGGCTCGGGCTCCGTCACGTACGCGCGGAGGTCGTCGGGGTCGACGTCGATCCCCTGCCGCGTGAAGAACGTCGCCACGTTCTCGCAGTCGCGCTCTAAGAACTCGCCGGCGTTGGGGTGGTGGACCGTCACGGCCTGTCCCATGTCGATGATCACCAGCTCGCCGTCGTGGATGATCATGTTGTACTCCGAGAGGTCGCCGTGGATCAGCCCGGCGCGGTAGAGCCGACGCATGTACTCGCGGACGACCTCGTAGGCGGTCTCCGGGTTCTCCACGTCGACCTCGTTCAGCCGCCGAGCCCGGTCCTCGGCGTGGCCCACGAGCTCCATCACGAGGACGTTCCGCTGGACCGCGATCGGCTCCGGCACCCGAACGCCGGCCTTCCGCGCGCGCTCGAGGTTCGCGAACTCCTTGCGCGTCCACGCCAGCACGACCGCCTTCTTGTCGCTCGCGATCCCCTCGAACCGCGGGTCGCCCTCGAGGTAGTCGCGCATCTGCCGGAAGTTCGAGGAGTTGATCCGGTACACCTTCACCGCGACCTCGCGCTCCGAGTGAACCCCCTCGGGACCGCCGCCGGCCGCGGCCGACCCCGGCTCCGGCCGCTCACCGGCCTGTCCCCCGAGCGCCTCGAAGACGCTCGCCTCCTTCCCGGTCGACACCGGGCCGCCGAAGGCGTCGACGTAGCCGTCCTGTACGAGCTTGTAGATGGCCGCCAGCGTCGCGTCGTCGAACACCGACTCCTGCAGTTTGAACTGCTCGGTGTCTTTGATCCGCTTTCGGAACTCGTCGAACTCCCGGTCCTGGCGGAGGGCGATCCGGTCCGCCTCCGTGTCGGAGACATCCAGCTGTTCCCACTCGTCGCCGGGCTGATCGTCGGGCTCAAGCAGGACGAACTCCTCGCTCATTGGATTCACTGTTCGCCGCCGCGAGGGATAAGCGAGGGGGTCGAGCCCCGTCGAACGGCGCTCCGACCGCGGATCACAGCACGTCGAGCGCGTCCTCGACCGGCATGTGCCCGTCCCGAACCGCCGTCAGGATCTCTCGGCGCTCCTCCGTCTCGGGATCCCCTCCGTCCCCGTCGTCCCCACCGCCGATCTCGCCGAGCGTCACCTTCTGGGTCTCGCCGACGAACTCGGGGAAGTCGGTGCCGTCGGCCAGCGCCGTCTCCTTCTTGACGCGATACGATCCGGCGTCGGTCGTGTACAGGTCGCCGGGGTGGAAGAAGTACCAGTCCTCGCGGTCGAACCGGACCGCGATCCGCGCCTTCGCGCCGAAGTTCCGCGCGAAGAACAGCAGCGCCTCCACCTCCTCGCCGGTGAGGTAGATCGGGTCGCCCGCGCTCGACTTCGCCTCGATCGCGTAGAACGTCTCGCCGTCGCCCGCGAGCACGTCGGGCAGCTCCCGCTCCGTCGCGGCGCCGCTGGCCGGCGCGCGCATCACGGCGAAGCCGGCGTCGTCGAGAGCGTTCACGAGCTCGCGCTCGCGGCGGTCGCCCTTCCGGTTAGCGGACACGGTCGTCGTCCCCCGGTTCGGTCATACGTCTCGTAGACGCGAGGCGGTCAAAAGGGCGGCGGGTCGGCGGTCCCGTCGTCCCCGGAGCCGAGTCGTCTCACATCACCCGCGGAACCGATTCGTCTCGCATCACCCGCGGAGCCGATTTGTCTCGCATCACCCGCGGAGCCGCCACCACAGCGAGCGGATCCGATACGCCAGCGAGTTCCGCTCGTACCCGTTCCACCCGCTCATGCCGCCCGCGAGCGTCGACGCGTCGTACCCCGCCTCGTCGAGAACACCGGTCGCCCGTTTGGCAACGATACCCATCTTGCAGACGGTGACGACCTCCCGATCATTGGGAAGTTCGTCGAGCCGCTGCCGGAGCGCAGACTCGTCCCCGCCCCGGAGATCCTCGTACACGGGCACGTTTCGACTCGCGTCGATCGCGCCGCGCTCGTAGTCCGACTCGGGCCGGATGTCGAGCAGGAACGGCTCGTCGTCGGTCCCGAGGCGCTCGGCCAGTTCGGCGGGGAGAACGCGACCCATCGACGGAGGGTTGGTCTCGCGGCGGAAACCCCTGCCGCTCGCGGGCGCGACGCGTCGCCGGTGTCTCACTCCCGCAGCCGCCCCGCGTGCGCGACGACGGACGCGCCCCAGCGGCTCCGTGCGCCGGCGGAGGGCGTCGTCGGTGATCCGCGGGTCCGCGCCGGTCTCGACGCGCCCGGACGCGCTCTCGATCCCGACCTCGTGCGGCGCTCTCGATCCCGACCTCGTGCGGTCTACTCGCGCCCTCCCGGGCGCTCGCAGGCGCACGCCACCGAAGTCGCTCTTCGAGCGCTCAGAGGCGCGCGCCACCGCAGGTAGTTTATAAATCCCTCTTCTCGGCTCGCCCTCCGCAAGGTTCGCGCGCGGCACCGGGCATTATTGTGCCGGCCGCCGACGGGGTCGACATGGACAAGATTGCCTTCGGCACGGACGGCTGGCGCGCGACGCTCGACATCTTCACCGACGAGCGCGTGCGGATCGTCGGGCAGGCCATCGCCGACCACCTCGACGCGGCGGGCCACGACGAACCGGTCGCGGTCGGCTACGACGCCCGGGAGACCTCGGAGGGGTTCGCCGAGAGCCTCGCCGAGGTGCTCGCCGGCAACGGGTTCGACGTCCTCCTCCCGGAGCGCGACGCCCCGACGCCCGTGATCGCGTACGCCATCGTCGACCGCGGGCTCGCCGGCGCGTGCATGGTCACCGCCTCCCACAACCCGCCCGAGTACAACGGCGTGAAGTTCATTCCGAGCGACGGCGCGCCCGCGCTCCCGGACGTCACGGAGGACGTGGTCGACCGGCTCGCGGAGCCCGACCTCCTCCCCGAGGACGAGCGCGGCGACGTCTCGCGCGTCGACCTCGTGAGCGACCACGCCGAGGCGGCCCGCGACCTCGTGGGCGCCGACCTGGAGGGGCTCACGGTCGCGTACGACGCGATGCACGGCAGCGGGCGCGGCGTCACCGACGCGCTCCTCGAGTCGGCCGGGGCCGAGGTCGTCCGCCTCCGCTGCGACCGCGACGTGACCTTCGGCGGTGACTCGCCCGAGCCCTCGGCCGAGCACCTCGAGGAGCTCGCCGAGCGCGTCACCGACCCCGACAGCGACGTGGACCTCGGGATCGCCAACGACGGCGACGCCGACCGGATCGCGGTCGTCACGCCCGATCGCGGCGTGCTCGACGCGAACCTCTTCTACGCCGCCTGCTACGACCGGCTCCTGGAGGACGACTCCGGTCCCGCCGTCAGAACCGTCTCCACGACGTTCCTCGTCGACCGGATCGCGGAGGCGCACGGCGAGGAGGTGTACGAGACCCCGGTCGGCTTCAAGTGGGTCGCCGAGGCGATGGGCGAGCACGACGCGCTGTTCGGCGGCGAGGAGTCCGGCGGCTTCACCCTCCGCGGTCACGTCCGGGAGAAGGACGGCGTGTTGATGTCGCTTCTGGCCGCGGGCACCCACGCCGCGGAGTCGTTCGACGACCGGGTCGACCGCCTGCTCGACGAGCACGGGGCGATCGCGTCCGGGAAGGTGTCGCTCGACTGCCCCGACGACAGAAAGGCGGGCGTCCTCGACGACCTCGAGGACCACATCCCCGAGTCGGTCTCCGGTCAGGGGGTGGCGAAGGTGGTCACCCTCGACGGCTTCAAGCTCCTCTTGGAGAGCGGCTCGTGGCTGCTCGTTCGCCCCTCGGGCACCGAGCCGAAGCTCCGGGTGTACGCCGAGGCCGACTCGGACGAGGCGGTCGACGACCTCCTCGCCGAGGGCCGCGATATCGTCGAGCCGCTCGTCTGAGCGGCTGCGAGCCAGCCTTGCGGCGTCCGATCGCATCCCGACCCCGACGACTTTCAGTTTCACTTTACATTCGGCTCGAATATTTATAAATTAACTCTGTACCGTCGTGTGCGGCCGGCGAGTCGGCCGCGGTGGTTCCATGTCCGACGAGATCCCCGCACCCCAGACCGCGGACGGACCGAGCGACGATCGCCTCCGCGACGGCGTCGACCCTCCCGAGGAGACGGAGCGAGATCGGTCCGAACGCGATCGCTCGGAGACCGACGACTGCGACGATGACTGCGACGAGGAGTGCGGCCGCGAACCGACGGAATACCGGCTCGAACGCCTCCGGCTGGTGCGAACCGTGGTCACACTTGCGGTCGTTGTCGCCAGACTGATCCGGTCGCTTTGAGCGTTTCCGTGCCGGTCCGATCGGGTGCCTTTTTAGGTGATACCGCCCTAGCCGAACGTATATGTTCAAGGCCATCGTGGGCGCGTCGACGCTACAGGACGCGCTCGATTCGGTGAGCGTGTTGGTCGACGAGTGTAAGATCCGCCTGAACGAGGAGGAGCTCTCCATCCGGGCCGTCGACCCCGCCAACGTCGGCATGGTCGATCTCACCCTCGAGGCGGCCGCGTTCGAGTCCTACGAGGCCGACGGCGGCGTCATCGGCGTCAACCTCGCCCGCTTAGAGGACATCGCCGGCATGGCCAACTCCGGCGACCTGATCCACCTCGAACTCGACGAGGAGACCCGCAAGCTCCACATCGAGATCGACGGGCTCTCGTACACCCTCGCGCTCATCGACCCCGACTCCATCCGCCAGGAACCGGACATCCCCGACCTCGATCTGGCCTCCGAGATCGTCGTCGAGGGCGCCCAGATCGACCGCGGGATCAAGGCCGCCGACATGGTCTCCGACCACATCCGCCTGCGCGTCGACGAGACCGACGAGGCGTTCTTCATCGAGGCGGAGGGCGACACCGACGACGTCGATCTGCGGCTCGCCCGCGAGGACCTCATCGCGCTCACCGCCGGCCCCGCTGACTCGCTGTTCAGCCTCGACTACCTCAAGGACATGAACAAGGCGATCCCCGGCGACGCCGAGGTCACCATCGAGCTCGGCGAGGAGTTCCCCGTCAAGCTCCACTACGGGTTCGCCGAGGGGCTCGGGCACGCAACGTATATGCTAGCGCCTCGCATTCAGAGCGACTGAGGCGGTCGAAAACAATCGATTCGAGCCGTCTCTCTGGCTGCGATTCGTTTCACTCCTCGTCCACGACCGGGATCGACACCGTCACCCGCGTTCCCCGCGGGTCGCGGTCGGCGTAGTCGACTTCGGCGCCGATCGCCGCGGCGCCCCACTCGACGACCCAGAGGCCGAGCCCCGAGCCGTGTTCGAGCGCGGTCTCTCGGCCGGACTCGACCGCCTCGACCTCGTGGTCTGGGATGCCCGGGCCGTCGTCCTCGACGACGAGGACGAACCGGGCGTCGCCGCTCGCGTCGCCCGTGGTGCCGTCGCTCGCCGCACCCCCTTCCCCTTCACCCTCCCGCCGGAGCGACACCCGAACCCACGCCTCCCCGTCCTCGCGCTCGGTCCCCTCGCCGTCGTGATGGTCGAGGGCGTTCGCCACGGTGTTCTCGACGATCGCCCGGAGCGCGTCCCCTCTGACGCGCGTGGTCCAGCCGCCGTCGGCGAGCTCCTCCGCGTTCGACTCGACGGTCGCGTCGGGCTCGCGCTCGCGGGCGTCGGCGACGACGGACGCGACGAGGTCGTCGACTGCGACGGGGACCGGGTCGGCGTCGGAGACGAGCAGCTCGACGGTGCCGGCCTTCTCGCCGAGCGCGGCCAGCGCGCCCGCGCGACGCTCGACGGCGTCGGCCATCCGGACCAGTTCGGGGTCGTCGAGGCGGTCGCGGAGGATCTCGCCGTAGCCGCGCACGACCCCGGCGTCGTTGCGGAGGTTGTGGCGGAGGATCCGGTTGAGCACCTCCAGCTGCTGGCGGCGGCGCTCGCGCTCGGTGACGTCCGAGAGGACGACCGTGTACCCGACGTGGGTCCCGTTCGGGTCGGTCAGCCGCGAGGTCGACACCGCGTAGGTGCGACGGCCGGCTCCGGCCGCGGCGTCGCTCTCGACCGTCTCGCGGGACCCGTCGGCGTCGGACGCGGCCTCGTCCGGGGCGGAGTCGCCCTCGGAATCCTCCCCGACGGCGACCGGCAGCTCGACGAACTCGTTGAGCGGGCGGTCGCGAGCGGCCTCGGCGTCGACGCCCAGCACCGCCTCGGCGGCGGGGTTGAGCCGGACGACGCGCCGGTCAAGCGCGAGTGCGACGATGGGGTCGGTCAGGTCGTCGATCGCGGTGCGCTCTGCTGCACGGCTGGTCGTCGGGTTGCGGGCGAACATCTCCGCGCGGCCGAAGGCGTACGCGTCGAGGAGGACGTGCGGGACGAACATGACCGGCGCGAGCTGGAGCTGCGGGACAGGGCCGAGCGCGAGCGCCCACGCGACCAAGGCGAACCCCGGCGGCAGCGGGCTCAACGCGACCGCGGCGCTCTCCCGGCGGTAGAGCGGACCGTAGCTGAGCAGGGTGTCGACCAGGAGGAAGACGGCGCTGGCGACGAGCACGGTCTCCACGGCGACGACGAGGTACGCCCACGGCCCGAACGCGTACGAGACGGTCTCGACGCCGAACGCGGGGTCGCTCTCGAACCCGGTCCAGAACAGGCCGTGGACGGAGTTCGTGACGAGGAGGCCCGTCGAGAGGAGCCCGAAGGCGACGACCGACGCGAACAGGCGGCCGCGGACCACGTCGCTCCGGCCCGTGTACTCCAGCGCGAAGCCGAGGAAGGCCACGCCGGTCCAGACGATGCCCAGCCACGTCGCCACCTCCGACAGGAGCCGGAGGGCGGGATCGCTGACGAGCAGCCCGACCCCGTAGGAGAGACACCACGTCGCCTGCGCGGCGAACACGCCGAGGAACCAGTCGACCCCGGGGCGCCCCCGGTAGTCGCGGATCGCCCACGCGAGCGCGAGCGCTCCCGCCCCGCCGGCGAGCGAGCCGACGGCGGGCCACGCGGGGACGAGGTCGGAGAGCATCCGTCGGTGACGAGGGACACCCGCGGCGTAAAGCTATCGCGGCGTCGGTCTCCCCGATCACTCGGCCGCCCGTCCGAACGCGACGGCCACGGGCACGAGGAGGAGCGCGCCGACCAGGAACGGCGACGCGACGGCGACGGTGTAGAGGACGGCCATCAGGGGCGGGCCGACCGTCCGACCGAGGCTCGACGCGCCCTGCGTCACTCCGAAGGCGGCCCCCTGTTCGTCGTCGGCGGCGGAGGTCGAGACGAGCGTCGCCAGCGAGACGTTCACGAGGGCGTTCCCCAGCGACAGCGCCGCGAGCGCGACGAGCAGCGCGACCAGCGGCAGCGTGAGCCACGCGGGGCCGCCGAGCGCCGCGCTCCCGCTAACCAGGTCGACGACCCCGGTCGCGGGGATCGCGACGAGCGCGCCCGCGAGGACGACCGACCCGCCAGCGACGAGCGTGCGCGAGGAGACCACCCGCGAGAGCCGGCCGACGAGGACCCCCTGATTCACCGCGCCGAGGACGCCGACGTAGGTGAGGAGGAACGCCGCGGCGGTCGCGTCGTAGCCGAAGGCGTCGGCGACGTACGGGATGAACATCACCTGCACGCCCGCGAAGGCGACGGCGACGACGAAGTACGCGACCGTCAGCGGTCGGAGCGCCGCCGAGGCGAGCGCCTCGCGGAACTGGCCGATCGCGGTGGTGCGTCCGCCGCCGACCGCCTCGGTCGGGCGGGTGCGGGTCGGCTCCTCGAGGAAGGCGAACCCGACGGCGACCGCGAGGAAGCTCATCCCCGCCGCCGCGAAGCTCGGGAGCGAGTACGCCGTCGCCGGGACGAACGCCGGGAGCAGGGCGTCGGCGCGGGCCACCACGGCGTCGGCGGCGAGCAGGCCCCCGATCGCCGGGCCGAAGACGAACCCGAGCCCGAACGCGGCGCCGACGAGCCCCAGCGCGCCGGCCCGCCGGTGTCGCGGGGTGATGTCGGCGACGTACGCCTGCGCGGCGGCGATGTTCCCGCCCATCGCCCCGGCGAGCGTCCGGGAGCCGAACAGCGTCGCGAGCGCGGCGACGGTCCCGAAGCGCCCGCCTGCTACCCCGGCGTAGCCGAACGCGACCCACGCGACGCCGGCGGCCGCGAGCGACGCGAGCAGGACGGGCCGGCGGCCGATCCGGTCGGAGAGCCGGCCGAGCGTGGGCGCCGCGAGGAACTGCGCGAGCGAGTACGACGCCGCGAGCAGGCCGATGAAGGCGTCGCTGACGCCGAACGACCGCACGTAGAAGGGTAAGATTGGGATCACGATCCCGAAGCCGACCAGATCGATGAACACGACGCCGATCACGACCGCGAGCGCGCGTCGCGGGTTGGCGACGGCGGGCGGTCGCTCGGGCTCCCCGTCGCCGACGCCCTCGACGCCGACCGACGCCGACCCCGCTTCCGGATGTGTCACGACGGTGAAACGGTGCGTGGATATTTAAAAAGGCGGCCGGACGCGGACCGGCGCGCGAGGGCCGTCGCCCCGCGGTGGGGTCACAGGTGCCGCTCGATGACGCGCTTCGCCGCTTGCCCCTTCTCCTTCCAGCCGTACCCCTCGTCGTACACGTGGCGCTTGGCGTCGACGAGCTCCTCCGGCGTCGACTCCTCGAAGCCGCCGCGGTCCCACGCGCCGGACTCGCGGAGCCACTCGACGACGTTCTCGCGCGTCTCGGGCCAGGAGAGCCCGACCATCTCGTACCACGCGACCATCGCGAAGACGGCGTTGTCGTGGCAGCCGGGGACGGAGCCGTACTCGTAGACGGTCCGCATCGGGTCGCGGGTGGGCTCCGAGACCAGCTCTTTGAACTCGGCGGCGGTGAGCAGGCGGAGCCGGTCGCCGTCCTCGACGACCCGCTGCTCGCGCTCTAGGGCGCCGAGCGCGGCCTTGTGGAGCCCGCTCCACTCGCCGTGGACCGCCTCGCGCAGCGTGGACTCGGCCATCCCGTCGGGCTCGGCGGTGAGGACGGTCAACAGGTCCGTGTACGCCTTCTCGATGGTCGGCCAGCTCACGCCCTCGAAGCCGCAGTCGGCGTCGTGGAGGCTGTTGGTCGTCCGACAGCCGGGACACGGGTAGCGGAACGTCGGCACTGGGTGGGAGTGCGTCGCGCCCCGAGTTAGGGTTTTCGCGACGGGCCGGCGGGAGCGGCGCGCTCGGAATCGGCACGCCGGGACCCGGCACGCCGGAACCAGCACGGTCGATCACGCGGTTCCGAAACGTTTACTCACCGCCCGACCGCGACTTCACACGGTATGACAAAAGTAAGCGTCATCGGTGCGGCGGGGACCGTCGGTGCCGCGGCCGGCTACAACCTCGCGCTGCGCGACGTGGTCGACGAGCTCGTCTTCGTCGACATCCCGGACCAGCGCGAGACGACGATCGGACAGGCGGCCGACACGAACCACGGCGTCGCCTACGACTCGAACACGACCGTCCGGCAGGGCGAGTACGCGGACACCGCCGGCTCGGACGTCGTCGTGATCACGGCCGGGATCCCGCGGCAGGAGGGACAGACGCGAATCGACCTCGCGGGCGACAACGCGCCCATCATGGAGGACATCGGGTCGTCGCTGGCCGAGCACAACGACGACTTCGTCACCGTCACCACCTCGAACCCGGTGGACCTGCTGAACCGCCACCTGTACGAGGCGGGCGACCGCGACCGTCACAAGGTGGTCGGGTTCGGCGGGCGGCTCGACTCGGCGCGCTTCCGCTACGTCCTCTCCGAGCGCTTCGACGCGCCCGTGAAGAACGTCGAGGCGACGATCCTCGGCGAGCACGGCGACGCGCAGGCGCCCGTCTTCTCGAAGGTGCGCGTGAACGGCCGCGACCCGAGCTTCGACGCCGACGAGAAGGAGCAGATCCTCGCGGACCTCCAGGAGTCGGCGATGGACGTGATCAGCCGCAAGGGCGCCACGCAGTGGGGGCCCGCCACCGGCGTCGCGCACACCGTCGAGGCCATCCTGAACGACACGGGCGAGGTGCTCCCCTGTTCCGTCGTGCTCGACGGCGAGTTCGGCTACGACGACACCGCGCTCGGCGTCCCCGCGAAGCTCGGCTCGGACGGCGTCGAGGAGGTCGTCGAGTGGGACCTCGACGAGTACGAGGCCGACCTGCTCGACGAGGCCGCCGAGAAGCTCTCCGAGCAGTACGAGAAGATCGCTTAAAAGGCGGCGCGACTCTCGTCGATCGACTGCGGCGCGATCGCAACGCCCCGAATTTTTCTGGTAGTAGCCGGAGTCTGCGACAGCGGTGAGTGTTCATTTATAAAGAACGGCGCGGTGTCGCGCGCCTCCGAGTGGCCGACAGGCCGCGAGGAGCGCCGCGCGAGGGAGTCGGACCGGCCTGACTGCGCCGGTCCGACGAGGCTGAGGAGGTGAGAGGTGCGGTGCCGTGCGGTGCGGGGTGGGCCTCGGCGGCTGGGACTTTGGAGATGCCAACCGTCGATCTGTCGTCAGCAATCACTTATAAGCGAACGACTGCGGCTTCGGAAATGGTGCCCACGCGACTACTCTCCACGTACCCGACCGATCGAAAGCGACTCGGCGCCACCGACCCAACTCTCGGGTATGAGCGAGACGGACGCCTCGGAGACCGTCCCCGTAACGGTGTACACCCGCGAGGACTGCTCGCTGTGCGAGGCCGCCCGCGAGACCATCGAGGAGGTCGCCGAGGGCCTCGACGTGGCGATCGACCTCGAGATGGTCGACGTCGACGAGGACCCCGCACTGGCCGAGGAGTACGGCGAGCGCGTCCCCTACGTGCTTGTCGACGGCCACCCGGCGTTCAAGTACGAGGTCGACGAGCGCGAGCTGCGGCTGAAGCTGTTGGCGGCGTCCTGATCGGTCGCGCGAAGCGGTGTGCCGGTCGCCGTGTGAGAGACGACGCGCGCGGCGGCCGATCGAGGGGTCTCGCGCACGTCACTCGTCGCCGATCTCCGGCCTCGCCAACAGCTCCTGTTCGTAGTCGGCGACCGCCTGTACGACGGCCTCCGCGTCGTCACTCGGCACGTCGAACGACTCGAGGCTCTCGTCCAGCAGCTCGAGCGCCCGCTGGATATGCGCGGGCGTGAACGGGACGTGGAGATGGGCGTCCCGGACGGGCGCAGCGTCGTAGGTCTCCGGACCGCCCGCCGCCTCACACAGGAAGTCTGTTTGCGTCCGTCGGAGCGTCTCCATATCCGCGTCCGCGAAGAACGGCCCCAGTTCGTCATCGTCCACCAGTCTGTCGTAGAACTCGTCGACCACGGCCCGAATGCCGTCGTGGCCACCGAGACGGTCGTACAGGGTTTCCTCGGCCATACTCGACGTATCACGGTTGCGTCCGAAATAGTTCACGAAGCCGAAGTGTATTCGAGTTGATCTGTTCGGCTCGCGACGAGGTCGGGGCGACCGGGAGCAGATCCGGGCCGTCGTCGGCCCTCGCTCGACCGACTGCCGTCCTCACTCCTCCCTCTCGACCGTTTCCGCCTCCGCGCCGGGGGCGTTCGCCTTCACGCTCGTGACCCCGTCGACCGCGTTCGACCGGGAGGCGTACCCCTCGCCGGAGTCCGCGACGATGTTGCCGTTGCGGTGGCGGAGCCGCCAGCGCCACTTCCCGCCCGCGTCCTCGTAGATCTCGAAGGCGGCGTTTCCGACGTCCAGCGCGTAGGCGTCGGGGGCGTACTCGCGGACGCGCTCGATCGCGTCCCGCGCGTTCGACTCGGAGGCGTACCCCTCGCCGGAGTCCGCGACGATGTTGCCGTTGCGGTGGCGGAGCCGCCAGCGGTACTCCCCCGCGGCGTCCTCGTACAGCTCGAAGGCGGCGTTCTCGCTCCCGCTCTCGCTCTCGCTCTCCTTGCCCTCGACGTCGAGGCCCGCCTCGGCGGCGTTCGACCGGACGCTGTCGAGCCCCTGTCGGGCCTTCGACCGGGAGGCGTACCCCTGTCCGGAGTCGGCGAGCACGTTCCCGTTCTCGTGGATGAGCCGCCAGCGCCACTGGCCGGCCGCGTCCCGAAACATCTCGAAGGCGGTCGGATCGACCCGGAGGTAGTCCGCGGCGGCGGCGTGCTCGCGGACCCGCCCGAGCGCGCGCTTCGCGTTCGACTTGGAGGCGTACCCCTCGCCGGAGTCCGAGATGACGTTCCCGTTGTCGTGACGGAGCCGCCAGCGCCACTCGCCGCCGGCGTCCTCGAACAGCTCGAAGGTCGCCGCGCTCGCCTCGTCCTCGCTCGGGACGGCCACGTCCGGGTCCGCGGCGTCCTCGGGTTCGGGACCCTCGTCGTCGGCGACCGACCCGGCCGCTGCAGCCGGGGTCTCGATCCGGAGGATCCCGGCCCCGAGCGCGTTCCGCCTGACGCTGTGCAGTCCCTTCTGGGCCTTCCCGCGGGTGCTGTACCCCTGCCCGGCGGTCGCGATGACGTTGCCGTTGCGGTGGCGGAGCCGCCAGCGCGGCTTCCCGCCCGCGTCCTCGAACAGCTCGAACCGGGCCTTGCTCTCGCGCAGTCCCGCCGTCTCCGCCTGAGCCTCGTCGAGCGCCGACGCCGTTTCCGACAGCTCCTCGCGGGTCGCTGCGAGCTCCTCGCTGACCTCCGCAAGTTCCGACTCGGTCGCTTGCAGTTCCGACTCGGTCGCTTGCAGTTCCGACTCGGTCGCTTGCAGTTCCGACTCGGTCGCCGCCAACTGGTCCCGGGTCGCCTCAAGCTCTTCGCCCGTCTCGTCACGCTCGCTCGCCGCGGCCGCCGCCGCACCTCGCAGCCGCGCGTAGTCTTCGCGCACCGGGTCGGAGAGGAGCGGGACGACCGTCCCCGCGAGCCCGATGAGGACGAGCCCGGCCCCGTACACGGCGATCACGGTCGGATCGCCGGAGGCGGTGAG
Source organism: Halorubrum kocurii JCM 14978 (assembly GCF_000337355.1). Classification (GTDB taxonomy): domain Archaea; phylum Halobacteriota; class Halobacteria; order Halobacteriales; family Haloferacaceae; genus Halorubrum; species Halorubrum kocurii. The sequence continues at coordinate 23,996 of NZ_AOJH01000021.1, forward strand.
CCACCCCTCCGGGTAGATGTTCACGAACCAGACCACGCCGAGGACGCTGACGGTCGTCCCCAGGTAGCCGAAGAACATCCCCGCTCGGCGGAGCGGGAACCGGATCACCGCGCCGAGCATGACGAACGGCGGGGCCAACGCCGCGAGCGCGTACGCGAGCCCGCGAGCGGTCGTCCCCGACTCCGTGAGGAGAAAGAGCGCGACCCCGGCCAGTCCGAGCAGCACGCCGAACCCGAACAGCCAGAACCCGTTCACCTCGTCGTCGGTCGTCGGGGTCCCGATGCGTCGCGCGTACAGCCCGCCGGACGGGTCGTGATCGTCATTTGACATGGTTTGACATCTCATGCCACTCGGATATGCGTATGGGTCACTGACACGAACTCCCTCCGGGGCGGGCTACCGCGACCCGAGCGTTTACGGGTTAAACGCCCCCTCGTGAGGGCATGCACGTGCTTCGAGGCGGACGAGTGGCCGACGCCGACGGGACCCGCGAGGCGGACGTGGCGGCCGCGGACGGCGAGATCGTCGCGGTCGGACCGGACGCGGTCGCGGAGGTTGGCGGCGAGGCCGCGGTCGACGCCGAGACCGACGCGAGCGGGTCGGTGGTCGCGCCGGGGCTGATCGACGCGCACGTCCACGTGATGATGGACGGGCGGCCGGACGTCGCCACCGCGGTCTCCGACAGCGACTACACCGCGAGCTACCGGGCGGCCGGCAACCTCCGCGACGCGCTCGAAGCGGGGGTCACGACGGTCCGCGACTTGGGGAGCCGCGGGACGCTCGCGCTCGACGCGGGCGAGGCGGTCGCCGCCGGCGCGCTCGACGGGCCGCGTGTCCTCGCGTGCGGCCGCAACGTGATCATGACCGGCGGCCACGGCAACTGGTTCGGTCGCGAGGCCGACGGCCCGGCCGAGGTCCGGAAGGCGGCCCGCGAGCAGCTGAAGGCGGGCGCGGACGTGCTCAAGTGTATGGCCACCGGCGGCGTCCTCACCGAGGGCGCGGTGACGGGCGCGCCGGAGCTGACCCCCGAGGAGCTGGCGGCGTTCACCGACGCCGCGGCGCCGACGGACACGCCGACCGCGGCTCACGCCCACGGCGAGCGGGGGATCAAGAACGCGGTCGAAGCCGGCATCACGAGCGTCGAGCACGGCACCTTCATGGACCGGGAGGCCGCCGAGATGATGGCCGAGCGCGGCACCTACTGGGTCCCGACCGCGAGCGCGCTCCGCGGGATCGTCGACAACGGCGTCGAGGCCGGGATCCCCGAGGACGCCGTCGAAAAGGCCGAGGACGCCGCCGACCGCTTCGACGACGCGTGGAACCACGCGCTCGAGGCCGGCGTGCCGATCGCGATGGGGACCGACGCCGGCACCCCGTTCAACTTCTTCGGGGACATCCCGCGAGAGCTGGGGTACATGGTCGACTACGGCCTCTCGCCGGAGCGGGCGCTGGAGGCCGCAACCGTCAACGCCGCCGACCTCCTCGGGCTCGACGACGTCGGCCGCGTCGAGGAGGGACACCGCGCGGACCTCGTCCTCCTCGACGCCGACCCGACCGAGGACGTGACGGCGTGGCGGGAGCCCGAGGCGGTGTTCGCCGCGGGCGAGCGGGTCGCGTAGGGACGCGCGGCCGTCGCTCGCGCGGTCGACCGTGGGACGTTCCCACCGCGCGGTCGGCCGCCCCCGAACGCTCGTTTTTAACCCGAGCCGACCCAACGACGGATCGATGACGAGCGCGCACTCCGGGTCGTCGCCCCGGTACGCGGACCCGGACGAGAACCCCTACGTCGAGTCGCCGCCGACCGACTTCGAACCGGTCGGGTCGCTCTCCGAAGCGGAGGCCGCCGAACAGGCGTCGCTGCTCCGGGCGGCGGTCCGCGAGCACGACCACCGGTACTACCTGCAGGCCGACCCCCTGATCCCCGACGAGACGTACGACCGGCTGTTCGCCCGGCTGGAGGAACTGGAGGACGCGTTCGACCTGCCGACCGAGAACTCCCCTACCCGCCGGGTCGGCGGCGAGCCGCTCGACGGGCTGGAGACCGTCGAACACGTCGCGCCGATGCGCTCCATCGACAACGCGACCGAGGCCGACGCGGTCCGCGAGTTCGCCGAGCGCGTCCGGAAGGGACTCGCCGCGGCCGGCTTCGACCCGGACGCGGTCGAGTACGTCTGTGAGCCGAAGTTCGACGGGCTCTCGGTCGAGGTGGTGTACGAGGACGGCGAGTACGTCCGCGCCGCCACCCGCGGCGACGGGACCGCAGGCGACGACGTGACCGAGCAGGTGCGGACGATCCGGTCCGTCCCCGGGAAGCTGCGCGGCGATCCGCCCGGTCGGCTCGCGGTCCGCGGCGAGGCCTACATGCCCCGCGACGCCTTCGAGGCGTACAACGAGGACCTGATGGAGCGCGGCGAGGAGCCGTTCGCGAACCCGCGAAACGCCGCGGCCGGCACCCTCCGCCAGCTCGACCCGTCGGTCGTCGCGGACCGCCCCCTCGACGTCTTCTTCTTCGACGTGTTGGCGTGGGAGACCGGGGACGGTGAACGCGGAGACGAGTCCCCGGAACGTCCCGACACCCACTGGGAGGAGTTCGACGCGTTCGACGCGTTCGGCCTCCGGCGCGCAGACCGCGTCGAGCGCGTCGCCGACATCGAGGGCGCGCTGGAGTACCGCGACCGGCTCATGGCCGACCGCGAGGACCTGAACTACGCGATCGACGGCGTCGTGATCGCCGTGGACGACCGCGCGCACCGCGAGGCGCTCGGCTCGACCGCGCGCGCGCCGCGCTGGGCGTTCGCCTACAAGTTCCCGCCCCGCACCGCGACAACGACCGTCGAGGGGGTCACGGTGCAGGTGGGCCGGACGGGCCGGCTCACGCCCGTCGCCGAGCTGGATCCGGTCGCCGTCGGCGGCGTCACCGTCTCGCGGGCGACCCTCCACAACCCCGCCGAGATCGAGGCGCTCGGCGTGAACGTCGGCGACCGCGTGCGGATCTACCGCGCCGGCGACGTGATCCCCTACGTCCCCGAGGTCGTCGAGAAGCGCTCCGAGGGGACCTACGAGTTCCCCGAGACCTGTCCGATCTGCGACGCGCCCGTCGAGCGCGACGGGCCGCTCGCGTTCTGTACCGGCGGGCTCGGCTGTCCGGCGCAGCTGGAGCGGGCGATCGAACACTGGGCGCGGCGGGACGCGCTCGATATCGAGGGGCTCGGCCCCGAGCGCGTCGAACAGCTCCGCGAGGCGGACCTCGTCGAGTCGCTGCCGGACCTGTACGACCTCACTGTCGACGACCTCGCCTCGTTGGCGGGGTGGGGCGAGACGAGCGCCGAGAACCTGATCGCCGAGCTGGAAGCCACCCACAACCCGCCGCTCGACGACTTCCTCGCCGGGCTCGGGATCCCCGACGTGGGCGCGACGACCGCCCGCGCGCTGGCGGCGCACTTCGGCGACCTCGACGCGATCCTCGACGCCGACGAGGCGGCGCTGCGGGAGGTCGACGACGTCGGCCCGGAGGTGGCCGAGTCGATCCGCACGTTCCTCGACAACGAGGAGAACCGGGCGGCCATCGAGGGGCTCCGCGAGCGCGGCGTCGAGCCCGACTCGGTCGACGTCGACGCCGGCGACGCGCTCGACGGACTCACCTTCGTGTTCACCGGATCGCTGTCGACGACCCGGGGCGAGGCGCAGGCGCACGTGGAGGCGCACGGCGCGAACGCGACGTCGAGCGTCTCCGGCAACACCGACTACCTCGTCGCCGGCGAGAACCCGGGCCGGTCGAAGCGCGCCGACGCCGACGCGGAGGGCGTTCCCGTCGTCGACGAGGCCGAGTTCGCCGACATCCTCGCGGAGCGCGGCGTCGGGTGGCCGCCCGACGGCGGCGCGTAGGAAGCCACAACCCTTTATCCGGCGACGCGGCAACGGGGCGGTATGACCGCCATCGAACTGCGGGGCGTGACGAAGGAGTTCGCCGACGTCACGGCCGTTCGCGGCCTCGATCTCACCGTCGAAGAGGGGGAGGTGTACGGCTTCCTCGGGCCGAACGGCGCCGGCAAGTCGACGACCATCGACATGGTGCTCGACTTGGTTCGGCCGACCGAGGGGACGGTGCGGGTGCTCGGGCAGGAGGCCACGGCCGACGGCGTCGCGATCCGCCGGCGGACCGGCGTCCTCCCGGACGGCTTCGCGGTGTACGACCGGCTCACGGGGCGCCAACACGTCGAGTTCGCGGTCCGGTCGAAGGAGGCGGACGACGACCCGGACGCCCTCCTCGACCGGGTGGGGCTCCTCGACGACGCCGACCGCAAGGCCGGCGGCTACTCGAAGGGGATGCGCCAGCGGCTCGCGCTCGCGATGGCGCTCGCGGGCGACCCCGAGCTGCTCATCCTCGACGAGCCATCCTCCGGGCTCGACCCGGCGGGGGCGAAGGAGATGCGCGAGATCGTCCGGGCCGAGGCCGATCGCGGCGCCACCGTCTTCTTCTCCTCGCACATCCTCGAACAGGTCGAGGCCGTCTGCGACCGCGTCGGCATCCTCCGCGCGGGCGAGCTCGTCGCCGAGGACTCCGTGGAGGGGCTCCGCGAGGCCGTCGGCGGCGAGGAGACGCTGGAGATCGCGGTCGGCGGCGACGGCGGCGCGAGCGACGCGGCCGTCGACGCGGTCCGCGACCTCGACGGCGTGAGCCGGGTCGACCGCGACGGCGACGCCCTCGTCGTGAGCTGCGCCGACGGCGCGAAGACGCGGGTCATCGGCGCGTTAGAGGACGCCGGCGTCGCCGTCGCCGACTTCCACACGCGCGAGGCGTCGCTCGAAGACCTCTTCTTAGCGTACACCGAGGGCGACGCGCCGAGTGAGAGCGAAGAGGAGGGAGGGACGACCGAGGCCGGTGAGACTACCGACGCCACCGATGTCGACTCCACCAATGCCGACGCCGATACGAATGACGATCCGACCGACACCGACGCCGCCGACGCCGAGGAGGTGAGCCGATGAGCCTCCCCGCCATCGCGGAGAAGGACTTCCAGGACACCGTGCGTTCCCGCGGAATGCTGATCCTCGTGGCGCTGTTCTCGCTGCTCGTCGCCGTGTTCGCCTATGTCCTCACGCCGCCCGGAGAGCAGTTCGCCACGGAGTTCCTGTTGAGCCGCGTCGTCGGGCCGTTCCTCGTGACGACGCTCGTCCCGCTCGTCGGCGTCGTCGTCGGGTACAACGCCGTCAGCGGCGAGCGCGAGTCGGGCTCGCTGAAGCTGCTCCTGTCGCTGCCGCACTCGCGCGCCGACGTGGTCTTCGGCAAGGTCGCCGGGCGGGGGGCCGCGCTGTCGCTCGCGGTGTTCGCCGGCTTCCTCCTCCCGGCGCTCGTGTTGCTCGCGCTCTCACAGCTCGGGTACATCGAGGCGTTCAACGCCGGTTCGTACCTCGGGTACACCGTCTTCGCCGCGGTGCTCGGCGTCGTCTTCGTCGCGATCGCGGTCGGCTGCTCGGCCGCGGCCCGGACGCAGCGACAGGCGCTGATCGGCGGGATCGCGATCTTCGTCCTGTTCGTGGTGCTGTGGAGCTTCGTCACCGGGCGGCTTCTCGGTGCCGCGAGCGGACTGATCGACCCGCTTCCGGTCTCCCAACAGCAGGTCAGCGTGTTCCTACAGGTCGCGAACCCGATAACCGGCGTCGAACTGCTGTCGAGCGCGTTCCTCGGCGATCAGTTGCTCTCGGGCGAGACCGTCAACCGGCAGATCTCGGCGGTGTCGATGCTCGTCTTCTGGACGATCGCACCGCCGCTGGCCGGGCTCTGGAAGTTCGACACGGACGATTTATAAGGGAAACGGCCGCCTCGCGGCCGACTACGCCGACGCGCGCTCGATCGCCGCTTCGAGGTCGGCGACGATGTCGGCGGGGTCCTCGATGCCGACGGAGAGCCGCACCATGTCGGCGGTGACGCCCGCGGCCTCCTGTTCCTCCTCGGTCAACTGCTGGTGCGTCGTCGACGCCGGGTGGATGACGAGCGTCTTCGCGTCGCCGACGTTCGCGAGCAGCGAGGCGAGATCGGCGTTCTCGACGGTCCCCTTCGCGGCCTCGTAGCCGCCCGCCAGTCCGAAGGTGATCATCCCGCCGTAGCCGCCGGATAAGTACTCGCTCGCCTCCTCGTGGGTCTCGTGGCTCTCTAGGCCGGGGTAGTTCACCCACGCCACGTCGTCGTGCCCCTCGAGGTACTCCGCGACGATCCCGGCGTTCTCGCAGTGGCGGTCCATCCGCAGCGGGAGCGACTCCGTCTGCTGGAGGGTGTTCCACGCGTCGAACGGCGACTGCTGGTCGCCCAGGTCGCGCAGTCCGCGGGTCGTCGCCGCGAAGGTGAACGCCGCGTCGCCGAACGCCTCGGCGAAGTTGATCCCGTGGTACGCGGGGTTGTCCTGCGCGATCTCGGGGTACTTCTCGGCGTGCTCGCTCCACGGGAACGACCCGCCGTCGACTAAGATTCCGCCGACGGTGGTGCCGTTTCCGGTGAGCCACTTCGTCGTCGACTCCCAGACGAGGTCCGCGCCGTGATCGAGCGGGCGGCAGAGGTAGGGCGTCGCGAACGTGTTGTCGACGAACAGCGGGGCGCCGTGCTCGTGGGCGATGTCGGCGATCCGCTGGATGTCGGGCGTGACGAGGGCGGGGTTCCCGATGGTTTCGAGGTGGACGTAGGCGGTGTCCTCGTCGATGGCTTCGGCGTACCCCTCGTAGTCGAGCGGGTCGACGAAGCGGGTCGAGACGCCGCGCCGCTCGACGGAGTGGGTGAAGTACGTGTACGTGCCGCCGTACAGGGCGGACGACGAGACGATGTTGTCGCCCGCGGACGCGAGCATGAACGTCGCCAGGTCGAGCGCGGCCATCCCCGAGGCGGTGGCGACCGCGCCCACGCCGTTCTCGAGGGAGGCGATC
>NZ_AOJH01000022.1 GCF_000337355.1 Halorubrum kocurii JCM 14978
CTTCGGGTGCGGAACTCGCGGTCGCTGTCGTCGTCGGCTGGCATTACTGTTGTGTGCACGCGCCGAGCGCTTAAAGCCGCCCGGCAGTCACGGACGTTTCCGGTATCTCGGAGACCGAAATCGGCGGCCGTTCGGCGACCGGACGCCCCGCTCGTGACAACCGTTAACAGCGTCGGCCCGTAAGGTTAGCCATGGGAACCCAAGGTCCGCGCGGCGATACCTTCGAGTTGGAGGACGCGATGGGCGGCATCCCGGACTCCGTCTGGCAGTACACGGCCCTCGGCGCCGCCCTGCTCGTCGGCTTCGCCCTCCTCAGCCAGAGCCTCGTCTACGGCGTCGCGGCGCTCGCGGTGTTGCTGGCGGCGGTCACGGTCGTCAGCGCGGTCGAGATCGTCGACGCCTACGACAAGGAGGCGCTCACGGTGTTCGGCGAGTTCCGGAAGCTCCTCGAACCCGGCGTCCACCTCATCCCGCCGTTCGTCTCCCGCACGTACGCGTTCGACATGCGGACGCAGACGCTCGACGTCCCGCAGCAGGAGGCGATCACGCGGGACAACTCGCCGGTGACGGCGGACGCGGTCGTCTACATCAAGGTGATGGACGCCAAGAAGGCCTTTTTAGAGGTCGACGACTACAAGAACGCCGTCTCGAACCTCGCGCAGACGACCCTCCGCGCCGTCCTCGGCGACATGGAGCTCGACGACACGCTCTCGCGCCGGGACCAGATCAACGACCGCATCAACGAGGAGTTAGACGAGCCAACCGACGAGTGGGGGATCCGCGTCGAGGCGGTCGAGGTCCGCGAGGTGAGCCCCTCCCAAGAGGTCCAGCGCGCGATGGAGCAACAGACCGGCGCCGAGCGCCGCCGTCGCGCGATGATCCTCGAGGCGCAGGGGGAACGCCGCTCGGCGATCGAGCAGGCGGAGGGGGACAAGCAGTCGAACATTATCCGCGCGCAGGGGGAGAAACAGTCACAGATCCTCGAAGCGCAGGGGGACGCGATCTCGACGGTGCTGCGCGCCCGCTCGGCCGAGTCGATGGGCGAGCGCGCCATCATCGAGCGCGGGATGGAGACCCTAGA